>NZ_JONS01000006.1 GCF_000711965.1 Actinomyces israelii DSM 43320 | reverse complement strand
AGATCGCGGTCGTCCTGGACAACGCCAGGTTCCACCACGCCAAGGCTTTGAACGATCTTTATGCCCCCGGCCAGGCTCTGGAGCGCATCATGCCTATCTACATGCCCCCGTACGCCCCCGATCACAATCCCACAGAACACGTGTGGAACGCCGCCAAGAACAATATCGCCAACCTCCGGGGGGTCGCCCCGGAGAACACCTTCGCGGCCTTCACCGCCTACATCACCAACCGCACCTTCGACTACGACTTCGAGCACCTCCCAGTCACACCGCCACACACCGATCTTGTTTAATTCCAGCCATACCGCCGTCCGAGGTGCTTGGCGAAGTCTCCTCGCTTGATGATTTATGTGGGTTGTACCCATCAGGAACACCGCCCGGAGACCCATCCTCGTTCTTGTTGGTGACAGTATCCTCAATAACGGAGTATGTCTCGTCTCCGCTGGACGAGAGAACTATTGTGTGATTATCGGTCACCACGCCCGGAGAACTATTCCCCTGTTTTCCTCCGTAAATAAAGGCGGTTGAGATCCTCGCAGAAACAGTAATTCTGTCGCCGTCCTGCTCGGTACCGAGAATCTCCACGGCACTTTCTGCCGACACAATTGGCTCACCAATGGCGATGAGCCTGTCTCGAATATTGTTGTTGGCGATTTCCGCCGAAGTGAGCACTGACCTGCTTGAATTGCTCGGATCTGTCCACTCCGCATCAAGCTCGGCCTGGTACTCATTTACGGCCACGGACACTGCGTCATTGCTCAATTCACTTTGCACGCTTGACGCCGGCGACGACAGGTGAAATGCGAGCGCAAAAGTAAGGAGAGCGTTAGCGCGAGCCCGCACAACAAAATTGATCTTCTCTTCATCGACAACCTCCAAAGGTACTCGATTGCGCTTCCAGGGCCGTCGTGTATAGTATGCATCTTTTTTTCTGGGACGTCTACCCTGCGGTAGATATTTTCAGAGGAATGTCAGAACACTCCCAGAGTGTAAACATAATCAATTTTTCTTGGATCATGAATAGATTTATTCTATTGGCTGAGATGTCTTTGCTCTCGGCAGGGGTCGGCAGGGTTGCCGGCGGGGCTTGGGCTGCCGGGCGTGTCTTGGACGGCCTTGAAGGCTGTGTCTCAAGCTGCTTGTCTTGCTGCTCGGTGCTTCTGGTCGGCTTCGCCGGGTGTCCGGTGCCCTCGGGGCGGGGTGGGGCTGTCTCTGTTCGTGTGTTCCGGGCTTGTTCCGGGCTCGGCCTGAGGGGGGCGGTGTCCCGGGTGGTCTTGCTTCTTGCGGTGGTGGACCATCTGGTAGACCCTCTCGTTCCTTGAGGGTGGCGCCCGCCGGCTTCCGCCCGGGCGCCCGCCCAGCACGCCCTGGTCCTTCCCGCCCGGAGGGCGAGCTCCGTGATCCTCCGGGTGGTCGCCGAGCTGGGCGGAGGCGTGCCAGGGTGCCGCGAGTCCGGGCGCGGGCTCCGGGCCCGGCGGTGCTGTACGCCCGCGAGCTCGCCTCCGCCCTGCAGGACGTCGGCGCCCCGCTCGACAGCGCCGACGGGACCTCGAAGTCCTCTGCGCCCCCACAGTCCGGTCCGGTCATGCTCCGGCTGAGCGGCGTGAGCGCCCGCCGCGACCGGCGCCCCGCCGGAGCCCTGTCCGGCGGCACGCAGCAGAAGCTCAACGTCGCCTGGCCCAGCTCGACTCCCCGGACCTGCTGCTCCTCGACGAGCCCTACCAGGGCTTCGACGCCCTGGCCCACGAGGACCTGTGGACGCTGATCTCGTCCTAGCGGGACTCCGGGGCCGGAGTCCCGCTCGTCACCCACCTCCTGCGCGACGTCGACCTCGTCGACCGGGTGGTCGAACCGCCCGCCCCCGAGCACACGTCGAAGGAGACGGCATGAGCAGCGCATCAACAGCGGGCCCGGCCCTCGACGCAGCCCGCCCCGCCCCCGGCGGAGCGCGCCAGCGCAACCGCCACCGTGCGGGCACCCTGGGACTGGTCGCACTCATCGCCCTGCGCGAGCTCGCCCGACGGCGCGGGGTCCTCGCGCTCGCCCTCCTCCCGCCGACCTTCTTCCTGGTCCGCCTGAACACGTGGACGGCGCTCCGGCTGCTGTCCATGGGCCCGGGCTGGAGCATCGGCCTGCTCGCACTGGCCCTGGGGGCGCTGGTGGCCGCCGTCGTCCCCCGCGACCTCGAGGGTGCGCCCCTGCTCCCGGCGGTCATGGCGGTCCAGGTGCTCGTCGCCCCGGACAAGAGCCGGACCCTCGCCCTGCCGCTGTGGTCCGCCCGAGAGCCGGCGAGCTACATCCTGGACGTCGCCGACGCCGTGGGGCCACTGGGCCCTGAAGCGGGCGACTACCTGTACCACGGGCCGGCCCACAGGGCGGCCTACGGTCCGGCGCTGGGCACGACCAGCCGGCTGCTGGGGGTACTGCGCCTGCGCACGATCCGTCTGCCCGAGCCCTGAGCGTGCCGGGCCGCGCGGCAGGCCTCGACGGCAAGTACCTGCCCCAGCGCGCTCAGGCGGGCTAGCCGCGCCATCCGCCGTCGCGAACCGGCCGGCCCGCGCCGCCCTGCGCCCTCAGGCGGGGCAGCCGCGCAGGCGCACCGACAGGCAGGTCACGCAGCCCTCGAGCTTCTCGTACTCGGAGATGTCGACCTCGGTGACCTCGTAGCCGCGCGACCGGAAGAGCTCGGCCGAGCGCGGCGCGTCGGCGGCCATGAGGAGCCGGTTGCCGCCCAGCAGGACGACGTGCGCGCCGCTCTCCTCGGGCACCGCGAGGAAGGAGTCCCACACCGAGGGGTCGTCCACCAGCGGCTCGTAGCCGACGACGGTGCCGTCCGGCAGCGCGGTCACGGCTGACTTGAGGTGGAGCACCCTGGTCAGGGGCACGCCGATCGTCTCGGCCCCCTCGGCGGCCAGGTGCTCGCGCAGCTGGCGCAGCCCCTCGGCGTTGGTGCGGCCGCCCTGGCCCACCCACACCCTCCCGCCGTGCTTGAGGACGTCGCCGCCGTCGAGCGTGCCGGGGGCGGTGATGCGCTTGACGTCGTAGCCGAGCGCCGCCACGGCCCGCTCGGCGGCCTCGGTCTCGGGCTTGCGCGAGTCGGCGCCGGGGCGGGTGATCACGGCGGTGCGCCCGTAGACGACGACGGCGTCCTCAATGAAGACCGAGTCGGGGCAGTCGGGGGCGGGGTCCACCTCGATGGTCTCCCAGCCCCGGGAGTGAAGGGCGTCGACGTAGTCCCGCCACTGGCTGCGGGCCAGGTCCAGGTCGACCGCGCTGCGCTCGATGTGGGTGACCAGCCCCTCGGCGAGTCGGGGGCTGGGCCTGCGGACGAGTGCCTTAGTGATCTCCATGTGATGACTCCGGTCTTCGGGGATGGCTCGCAACGGTATATCGAGCGCTCTTCATCCCAACGTTATAGTGAGGGCTCACTCGGTGCGAGCCACCCACTTGCCAGCGCGGCTCAACAGGTCTTCTCGACAGGCGCGGCACACAACCAACACGACGAACGAGGCACCCATGGACGGACAGGACGGACATCCCGACGGCGGTCATTCCCGCCCAGAGTCACCCGCTCAAGCGACCGTCGAGGCGCCCGAGGACGGCCCCGCCGCAGACGGCGCCGACGGGGCGCCCGCGCTCGCGGGCGATTCCGCCGAGGGCGATCCCGCCGGGGCGCCGACGACCGCGGCCGTCACCGCAGGGGACAGCCCCGGCGAGGGCCGCCTCCGGCGCAATCTCAAGGCCCGGCACGTCAACCTCATCGCCATCGGCGGAGCGATCGGCACCGGGCTGTTCGTGGGCACGGGAGCCTCGATCTCGACCGCCGGGCCGGGCGGCGCCGTCGTGTCCTACGGGATCATCGGCATCGCCATCTACTTCATGATGGCGGCGCTGGGCGAGATGGTCACCCACCGGCCCGTGGCCGGGGCCTTCGAGACCTACACGGGCGAGTACGTCGAGCCGGCGCTGGGCTTCACCGTGGGGTGGATGTACTGGTACTCGTGCGCGATGACCATCGCCGTCGAGCTGGTCGCCTCCTCCATCATTATGAAGTACTGGTTCCCCGACTCCCCCTCCCTGCTGTGGAGCACGCTGTTCCTCGGCACGATCCTCGCCCTCAACCTGTTCTCCGCCCGCATCTTCGGGGAGTCCGAGTTCTGGTTCGCGGGGATCAAGGTCATCACCATCATCGTCTTCCTCGTCATGGGCGTGGCCATGATCGTGGGCATTATGGGCGGCCACGAGGACGGCCTGTCGAACTGGACGACCGGCGAGGCCCCCTTCGTGGGCGGGTGGTCGGGCACGTTCTCGGTGCTCATGGTCGCCGGGTTCTCCTTCGTCGGCGTGGAGTCCGCGGCGGTGGCCGCCGGCGAGGCGGAGAACCCCCGCAGGACCATGCCCCGGGCCATCAACTCCGTGTTCATCCGGATCATGCTGTTCTACATCGGGGCGATCGTCGTCGTGGCGACCCTGGTGGCCTACACCGACCCCAGCCTTCTGAGCGCCTCGGAGGAGAACATCGCGGCCAGCCCCTTCACGCTCGTCTTCGAGCGGGCGGGCCTGGCCGTCGCCGCCGCCTTCATGAACGCCGTCGTGCTGACCTCCGTGCTCTCGGCCGGCAACTCCACGCTCTACGTCGGCTCCCGCCTGCTGTACTCGATGGCGGGCGCCGGACGCGCACCGAGGCTCTTCACCCGGACGACGGCGCACGGCGTGCCCGTGTGGGGCGTACTGGCCACGGTCGCCATCTCCATGCTCGGCTTCCTGTCCTCCCGCGTGGGCGACTCGGTGGCCTACACCTGGTTCTACAATGCGACCGGCCTGACCGGTTTCATCGTGTGGGTGGGCGTGTGCCTGGCCCACCTGCGGTTCCGCGCCGCCTGGAGGGCCCAGGGGCGCAGTACCGACGAGCTGCCCTACCGCGCCAGGTTCTTCCCGGTGGGCACGTGGTTCGCGCTCATCGTCTTCGTGGGCGTGATCATCGGGCAGGGCGTCAACCTGGCGATCTCGGGCTTCAGCTGGTACGGCCTGCTCCTGGCCTATATCGGTCTGCCGATCGCGGTGGCGCTGTGGCTCGGCTACAGGCGGGCGCGCGGCTCGCGCCCGCTCCCGCTGGCAGAGATCGACCTGTCCGCCGACGACGTCCGCTGAGACCGCCGGCGCCCCCTTTCACCGAGAGCGGCGGGGTCGCCGAGGGGCTGCGGGCCCGCCCGGCCCCGCGGACCCGCAGCCGGCCCCTGCTCGCAGCCCCGCAGCCGGCCCTCACTCGTAGGCGGGCTCGACGCTCACGTCGCGCGCCATGTTGGCGAAGCGCGACAGGTGCCCCTGGAAGGCGACCGGGATGGTGCGGGTCTGGCCGTTGCGGTGCTTGGCCACGATGATGTCCGCCTCGCCCGCGCGCTCGTCCTGGTTGTAGTACTCCGGGCGGTGCAGCAGCATAATGATGTCCGCGTCCTGCTCCAGCGAGCCGGACTCGCGCAGGTCGGACATCTGCGGCTTGTTGCCGGTGCGCTGCTCGGGGCCGCGGTTGAGCTGGGCGACGGCGACCACTGGGACCTCGAGCTCCTTGGCCAGCAGCTTCAGGGAGCGGGAGAACTCGGAGACCTCCTGCTGGCGGGACTCCACGCGCTTGCCCGAGGTCATCAGCTGCAGGTAGTCGATGACCATGAGACCCAGGTCGCCCTGCTGCTTGAGGCGCAGCGCCTTGGAGCGGATCTCCGGCATGGTCAGGTTCGGGGAGTCGTCGATGAACAGCGGCGCCTCGCTGACCGGGTTGTAGGCGCGCGCCACGTCCTCCCAGTCGCGCTCGGTCATCTGCCGCCCGCCGCGCAGCTTGTTCATGTCCACTCCGGACTCGGCGGCCAGGATGCGCATCATGAGCTCCATGCGCCCCATCTCCAGGGAGAAGTAGCAGCTGGGGATGAGGGAGCCGTCGGCGCGCCGGGAGTGCATGGAGGCCGAGCGGCAGAAGTCGACGGCGAGGGTGGACTTGCCCATGGCGGGACGCGCGGCGACGATGATCATCTGCCCGGGGTGCAGGCCGCCGGTGAGCTCGTCGAGCTCGACGAAGCCCGTGGGCACGCCCGTCATCTGGCCGTTCTCGCGCGCCTGCCCGGCCTCGATCTGGAGGTTGGCCTCGTTGAGCAGCTCGCCGACCGGGACGTAGTCCTCCTTCTCCCCCTCGGAGTGGGCCACGGAGTAGACCTCGGCCTCGGCGAGCGTGACGAGCTCGGCGATGTCGCCGGCGTCGGTGGAGTAGCCGAGCTGGGTGATGCGCGTGCCCGCCTGGACGAGCCCGCGCATGAGGGCCTTCTCGCGTACGATGCGCGCGTAGTAGGCGGCGTTGGCCGCGGTGGGCACGGTCGCCATGAGGGAGGCGAGGTAGGGGGCGCCGCCGACGCGCTCGAGCTCGCCGCGCTTGGCCAGCTCGTCGGCCACAATGAGCGGGTCGGCCGGCTCGGAGCGGTTGTAGACCTCGACGACGGCGTCGTAGATCGACTCGTGGGCCGGCTTGTAGAACTCCGTGCCGCGCAGCACCTCGATGACGTCGGTGATGGCCTCCTTGCTCAGGAGCATTCCGCCGAGCGTGGCCATCTCGGCCTCGAGGTCCTGGGGCGGGATGCGGTCGAAGGCGTCGTCGTAGCGCACCGAGCCGCTGATGCCGTCGTCGGCGCCCGACCGGCCGGACTCGAAGCCCGGGCCGGGGTCGATGTCTCTCATGCGCGCCTCCCCTGCCGTGCACCCGGCCGGGTGCGCGCGCGACCATAGCGGGCGGCCACACCGCTCGCAAGCCGGTATCCACTCGCCGCCTGTGGACAATCCGCAGCGCCTTGTGGATAACTCCTCCGCGGTTGTGGACGACGCGCCGTGCCGCTTGTGCACAGCCGTACCAGACTGGTGGCCGCGCAGCTGGATGCAGCGGCAGAAGCGTTGGAACGACGGGATTCTTCACGCGGAGTCACGATTCACAGCACGAACCCTGGGCGCCCCGGAAGAATCTGTGGACAAGTGGGTAAACCTGTGGATGAACCTCTACCTCACCCTGAGGTCTGTGGCTTGCCTGGGGATCGAACCCGTCCGGGCGGCGCGGGGCACGACGCGAAGCGCGGCGGGCCGCGGCGCACGTGAGACACTGGCCGGGCCCCAGACCGTGGAGGACTCCAGAAAATCGTGACCCGCCCCGTTGCATCGCCCGACGACCCGCTGGCCGGGCAGCCGTCCGCCCAGCCGGCTGATTCATCGCCCGCCGCCCAGCCGGCCAGCGCCTCGCCCACCCGACCGCCCGGCCCCGCCCTGGACCGTCAGATCCTGTCCCTGGCCGTGCCCGCCCTCGGCGCCCTGGTCGCCGAGCCCCTGTTCGTCCTCATCGACTCCGCCATGGTCGGACACCTGGGCGCCACGAGCCTGGCGGGCCTGTCGCTCGCCTCGACGGTGCTGACCACGGCCGTGGGCCTGTTCGTCTTCCTCGCCTACGCCACGACGGCGACCACCGCCCGCCTCTTCGGCGCCGGCGACCGGCGCGGCGGCCTGCGCGCCGGCATCGACGGCGCCTGGCTGGCGGCGCTCCTCGGGCTGGGGGCGGCGGCGCTGCTGGCGGCGGGAGCGCCGCGGGTGGTCGCCGCCATGGGCGCTGGCGGCGACGTCGCCGAAGCGGCATGCGCCTACCTGCGGGCCTCGGCCCCCGGTATCCCGGGAATGCTCGTCGTCTATGCCGCCACCGGCACGCTGCGGGGCCTGCTGGACACCCGCACGCCCTTCGTCGTGGCCAGTGCCGGGGCGGCCCTCAACGTGGGGCTCAACGCCGTGCTCCTGTACGGCGTCGGGATGGGGATCGCCGGGTCGGGCCTGGGCACCGCGATCACCCAGAGCGTCATGGCGGTGGCGCTCATGGCTCCCGTGGTCCGGGCGGCACGCGGCTCGGGCGTGGGTCTGGCGCCGCGGCGCCGCGGCCTGCGGGCGTCCCTGGGGGCGGGGACGCCGCTGCTGGTGCGCACCCTGTCGCTGCGGGCGGCGATCCTGGCGACAGTGTGGGCGGCGACGTCGCTCGGGGAGCTGCCGCTGGCGGCCCACCAGGTGGTCAACTCGCTGTGGAGCTTCTCCTCCTTCGCACTGGACGCGCTGGCGATCGCGGCGCAGGCGCTGGTCGGCACCGCCCTGGGCCAGGCGGACGCGGAGCGGGAGACCAGCGACGACGACGGCACGCCCGGCCGGCCCGGCGCGGCCCCCGGAGACGCGGGTTCCCGACGCCGACCCGATGCCCTCCCGGCGTCCGACGGCGCCGTCGTCGGCGGTGCCGGCACCGATCCGAGGTGCGCCCTGGACGCGGTGCTGCGCCGGTGCCTGGCGTGGGGCGTCGCGGTGGGCGCGGTGATCGGCGTCGTGCTGGCGGCGGCGAGCCCCTGGCTGCCGCGCGTGTTCAGCTCGGAGGCCGCTGTGGTGACGACGGCGACTCCGGCGCTGCTCGTGGCGGCCTCGGCCATGCCCCTGGCAGGCGCCGTCTACCTGTTCGACGGCGTGCTCACGGGAGCGGGCGACGGCCGCTACCTGGCGGGAGCCGGGCTCATCACCCTGGTCCCGTACCTGCCCCTGACGGTGGTCGTGGCCAAGGCTCTTCCCGCCGCAGCGATCACGCCCGGCGTCGGACTCGCCTGGCTGTGGGTAGCCTTCGCCTGGGTGTTCATGGGGATGCGGGCGCTGACCACCGGCCTGCGCGCCCGCGGCAGCGCCTGGCGCCACTGAGCGCGCGGGGCGGTGAGAACCGGATGCGCCCGTGCGCCCCGCCGGTCGCCTCAAGGCGCAGGGGCAAGGCGCACGGGAGACGGGGGAGGGGAGTAGGTGGATCGGAGTATGAAGAAGAAGGATGACGACAAGCTCAACCACGCGTCGCACAGGCGCGTCGAGGGCGAGTCCCTCGTCTACGAGGCCGGCACACGAAGGCGCTCACCGCATTCCGGCGGGCCCTGGAACTTCACCGTCAGATCGGCGCCCGGCGGGATCAGGCCGACTGCCTGGAGAAGTACCGTCATGTCCTGCGTGCGATGGGCCGGGACGACGAGGCCCGCGCATAAGAGGCCCGGGTCTGCGGGACGGATGCGGCCGTCCCGCAGACCCGGGCCCGAAGGCTCCTGCTCAAGAGCCCTGCCTTCGATACGTCTCGCTCTACAGGCTCTCGGAGATGCCGGTCAGGCGTTTCGCGGTCATTCTGAGGGCGCGTTCCTTGGCCACAAAGCCGGCGCCCACGCGGCCGATTGCCGCCACCCAGGGAGTTTTCGGCACCGACTCGACCCGCACAGCGCTCGCGCCGTTCTCGGCGGGAGCGACCTGCACCCGGATGGTTGATCCGTAGTCTCCGTCCAGGACGAGAGCCGACGGGCGGGAGTCAATGAACAGGCAGTTGCTTCCGGTGGCATAGACCCGCATTCCCCCAGTCTGCGCCGCAGCCCGTCCGTAGGCCTCCAGAACCGTCGCCGGGGGCGCCAGAAGTACCCGTTCCTCATAATGCATCGGGTCGAAGCCGTCCGGAGAGCACGGCGGACCGAATCCTCTCATGGTGAGGTAGACCTGCACTCCCAGGGCGACCAGACCGATGACCAGAATGACGGCTACCACGGCGTCAACCCTTCAGAGGGGTTGTGGTGACGCTGGCACCGGGGTCGAGGCGCTGCATCTCGTTGACGAAGGAGCTCAGGCGCATGCGCAGGGTGTATGCCTTGTTCGGCATGCCGTGCTTCTCGGTCCAGCGCAGCACCTCGACACAGGCCCTGCACCTGCCCCCTCCTGCCTGACTTCGAGCCCGATCTGCTGGCGAATACCCGTCACCAGCGGGCTCTGCGCGATCATCGGGTTCCCGTCATCGACGATCTTCCACGTGCTCCCCGCCACCTTGCGCACGAACGCGTCTCGAACCTGAGCCGGCGAGGCGCTGGTCACAATTGTACGGCTCGCCATTCCCGACATCAGGAACTTCGAATAGAAGTGCACCACGGCGAAGCACACACCAAAAATGACGATGACACCAATTACGCCTTCCACGACATCACTTTCCTCTCAACCACAGGACCCGCCCCGCTCAGGGGCCGGCGATTGGGACGGCCATTAATCTACGTCGCACCCCGCTCATCCACGAGTCTCATTTCTTATACACATCTCTTGAGGACCCGCCTCCGGGGCGCCTCGGATCGCCAGTCTCAATTCTTAGACCTTGACGACGTCGCCCGCGCGCCGTGCAATGATGGGTCGGGACCCCGCCGAGGAGGCACCATGGATGACGTCTGCTCCGTTATCGTCATTGACGACAACGCGCTCGTCGCGCACAGCTGTCAGCACATGTTCAACGAGGCCGGACTGCCGTGGACGGTCACCCGGTTCGGACGCCTGCGCGACGTCGTATGGCCCGAGGGCCGCACCCTCGCGATCCTCGACCTGCACCTCGACGACGGCAGCCGGCCCGCAGAGATCATCGGGGAGCTCACGCGCCGCTCCATCCCCGTCGTCGTCTACACCTCTTGCGACGACCCACCCCGATCCGCGAGGCCATCGCCGCCGGGGCCGCGTCGGTCGTCAGCAGGGGCGCCGCGAACCAGGACCTCATCGACGCCGTCAGAGCCGCCCTGGAGGGCTGTCCCGGCGCCGGCCACGACTGGGCGCGCGCCCCGGAGAGGGACGAGAGCCCCGCCGCCGATGGCCTCAGCGACCAGGAGGTCCGGGTCCTCGCCCTGTACGCCGGCGGGATGAAGTCGTCCCGTGTCGCCCGCACCCTGGGTCTGTCTGTCCCCACCGTCAACACATGCATCGCGCGGATCAGGGAGAAGTATCGCGGAACCGGCCGCCCGACCGCCGGATCCTGAGGCGACCCACTCCCCCAGCGGCTCTGTGCAGCTACTCCGGCAAGAGGCGCGACCACGCCTCGAACTGCAGCAGGTGCCCCGCGTGCGGCACGCTGCGGAACAACGAGCAGGGCAGCAGCTGGTGCATCAGCTCTCGGGACCTGCGGTTGACCAGGAGATCGTTCTCCCCCATCACCACCGTCACACGCCGCTGCACGTCCTCCGGCAGCGTCGTCTCGAACGGGTTTCGTCGATAAATCAGCTCCGTCAGCGTATTCGCGGCCCGCTGACTCGTGTACTGCTCTTTCCTCCGTTCCGACTCGAGCGTCCAGGCCCAGGCGCTCCGATCGAGGGACGACAGGAGCAGCGCGGTCCTGGCCACCCGGATGCCGCTGGAGTTGTAGATCGGCCAGAAGAACCGCTCGGGTGCCCGGACGGACAGCAGGTGCAGAGCATTGGACAACCACGAGACCCGTGGCACCGGGCACCCGAGGATAACTCGCGTGCAGGTCGGCAGGAATCCCCGGCACATATACCAGTACAGCAATGACGAAGAATAGGAGTTGGCGACGATGACGTCGGGGGTGCGGCCGATCCTCCGCAGCGCCCGATCGCACCATCCGGCCAGATCATCGAAGTTCTTCGCCTCCAGAAAATCGGACCCGCCATGACCCGGAAGATCGATCGCATAGACGGCATAACCGCATCTCGCATATGCGCGCATAATCGGCAGCATGTCCATCTTGCCGCCCGTCACGCCGTGAAAGATCACCGCAGTGCGCGGCGCACCCGTGTCGCACTCCAGCCAGCCGATACCGCTTCTCCTCTGCTCTCGGCAGTCGAGCTCAAGCGCTATCTGCTGAAGAGAGTCGACTCTCCACATGTATGCACCTCGTTAGCAACAGGGTCGCGTGCCGGTTGACGGTCACCCTATAATGATAGCATGCAGGTACTGCATATCGCCCTCGTGCTCGACGACACATACCCGGACTCTAGCGGGGTTAGCAGGTCCGTGCAAACTCAGATCGTCGAGTTGAACCGCGCCGGGCACAGTGTGACCCTGATCGCGCCGCGGACGCCGCTGGAGCCCCCGGAGAATGCGCGTACTATTGCCGCGCCATTCCACCGGCCGCCCGGGCTGCCGCCGCACACGACCATTTTATCGAGCAGCCCGCATTTGGCCAGACAAATCAGCGGGCAGCAGCGACTCGATGTGATTCACAGCCACACCGACGTCGGCGCGGTCATCCTAGCGGCGCGGATCGCGCGGCTTCAACGCATCCCCCACGTCCACACCTTTCACACCAACATCGCCGGCGCGCACACCAGGCAGGCGCTCACGCTGCTGGCCAGCCTCGGGTACCGGCTGAGAGCGCACCAGCTGGCGTCGCTCCGCGGCCGTTCTCCTCGCCCCGGCCCGCGACCATCGGGCGGCGTCCTGTCCGGCGAGTCGGCCATCGGCCGCTTCGACTGGCGCACCCAGGCCCTGATAGCCGCCTCCGTTGACGCGTTCACCACGCCGTCGGGCTTCATGCAGCGCTACATCCGGGCGGCGGCCCCCGACCGCACGCCGCTGTCGGGCCGAGTCATACCGACCGGTTACAGCCGTTCGCTCGAATCGATCATCGCCGACACGCACCGCAAGCGCCACGACGGCGCCATCCGCTTCATCAGCGTCAGCCGCATCGCCAGGGAGAAACGACTCGACGTCATGATCGAGGCGTTCCGTCAGGCGGACATCCCTCACAGCCAGCTCATCATCGTCGGCGACGGCGCGGAGCTGCCGTCCCTCCGGGCGCGCGCCCGGAGCATGCCGCAGGTCGTGTTCACCGGGCACATCGGCGACCAGGCGGAGCTCATCCAGCACCTCCGCGACAGCGACGTGTTCGTTCTGGCCTCGCACGGATTCGACAACCAGCCCATCTCCATTATCGAGTCCCTCGCCGCCGGCGTTCCGGTGCTGTACTGCGACGAGCGCCTCGACGTCGGCCTCCACCCGACGAACAGCCTGCTGGTCGGCCCGTCCCGAACCGCACTGGCCGACGGCATGGTGGCGCTGGCGGACAGCGGTCGACGCCGGGCGCTGGCGGCGGGCACGTCGTCGGTCTTCGCCGAGCTGTCCCCGGAGGCCACCGCCCGCGCCTACATCCAGCTCTATGAGACTGCGATCGCCGACCGGTCGAGGGCGAAGGCGAGGGCATAAGGCCCGTCACGGCGGAAGAACGGCGGGAGGACGCCAGAAGAGCGCCGGGAGGGAGGACGGAGCGCCATCGCGTTCCCGTCGCAGTCTGTGACCTCAATGTGAGAAACCTTAGTATAATTATACTGTTTCGATTCTGCTGACGCTATGCACCCATGCCCGCAGCACCATCTCGCCGTCGGGCCCGGGGCCCGCGAGGAGACGCTATGGATACCGGGTGCACCAGCAGCCGCGGCCCGATCAACGAAGACGAGTGATCACCCCCATGTCCGCCCCAACGAGTGCTCTGACCAGCTCGCCGCCGTGGCTCGCCACCGGCCCCCACTCCCTGCGGATGCGCAGACTCGTCGTCGCCATGGCGGTGGCCACCACGCTCATGTCGGCCTGCTTCATCACGCCGTCGATCCGCATTATGGCGCAGACCGCGCACCGGCCGCTCTTCTGGGCCCTGCTGCCCGCCCTGCTGGTCCCGCCGCTGGTCGCCGGGGGCGCAGTGCTGGCCCACGTGCTGGCCCGCCCGGTGAACCGCCGACGCCGACCGGGACCGGCGGCCACGCCGGCACCCCGCCCCGCAACCACGCCGGCGCTCCGCCCCACGGCCGCGGCCGCCGCGGTCACCAGCACGGACCGCGTATGGCAGACGGCCCTCCTGGCGCTCCTCGTCGGCTACGCGGCCCTCGTCCTGCTGGCGGCCTGGCTCCCGGTGCTGCCGTCCTACCACCGGTCGGACACCGCGCCCGCCCCCAACCCGCTGGTCGACTACTACGTCACCGCCGCGGTGGCGGCCACCGCCGTCCTGCCCCCTCGGGGCCGGTTCGCCTACGTGATCATGCTCGCGCCGCTCCTTCTGGCGACCTACCCTCCGAGCGGGGCCGGCCCGACACACATCGCGGTGGAGGAGGTCGCCCTCTACCTGGCCACCTGCCTGGGCGACATGGGGGTGCTCACGTGGCTGCTCCGCCAGGCGGACACCCTGGACGAGGCCGATGCCCGGCGCCGCGCGCTCCTCATCGACCTGCGCACCGAGCAGTCCCGCTCGAAGGCGCGCCGGCTCAGCGACGACTTCGTCCACGACCACATCCTGTCGGTCCTGAAGTCCGTCCCCACCGTGCCGGCGACCTCCCCCCAGCTGCGCCGGAGCGCCCGTGAGGCCCTGGTCTCGCTGGACGTGGCCGCCGACCGGCAGGCGGCCACGCGCAGCGCCTCGAGGCTCTTCGGCGCTCTGAGCGGGCGGCTGCGGGCGATCGGGGGCGACGGCGTCGTCGTCTCCAGCTCGATCGACCGGGACCCGCCCGTACCCCGCAGCGTCGCACAGGCCTTCGAGGGGGCCGCGGCGGAGGCGCTGCGCAACTCTCTGGCCCACGCCGCCGGCGCCGCGCCGGAGCGGGGAGCCTCGGACGGGGTCACGCGCACCGCCACGCTGCACAGCGACCCGGACGGCGTCGTCGTCACCATCTCCGACGACGGCCGCGGCTTCGACCCCGATCGCACGCCCCTGGACCGGCACGGCATCACCGGATCGATCGTGGCGCGCATGCACGACGTCGGCGGCACCGCCCGCATTGACGCCGCGCCGGGCGCCGGCACCACCGTGACCCTCACCTGGACGGACGCCACCCGGCGCCCGGCCGAGCCGGAGCCCGCCGGCTCGCGCCCGGGACGCCCCGCCGGCCCGGCGCCGGCCGCGGCCTCGCCGCTGTCCCTGTCGGCGTGCATGGAGGCCCCAATCACGCGGGTCATCGCCGTGTGCGTGCTCGCCATCTGCACCTACGTCCTTCTCTTGGAGGTGCGGGCGGGATCCTACCGACGGCCCGCGCCGGTCATCGGGGGACTCGGCGCCATGTCGGCTGCCGCGCTCCTCATGCTCAGGGCATGGCCGAAGCAGCGCATGCCGCGCCGGGCGGCCGCATGGGCGGCGGTCCTCATCGGCGCGGCGAATTCGGCCGTCCTGTTCCAGATCGATGTCGCGGGGTGGCCCGGCTGCGCCGCGTGGTGCACCGGTGCGGGGGCGGCCCTGTGCTGCGGGCTCCTGGCGCGGGATCGGATCCGGGAGGCGTGGGCCGGCCTCGGACTCCTCGTGGCCACCTCCGGCGTCTGGACCTTGGCGACGGGCTGGGACCCGACCATGATCCTGACCTGGATGGCGGGGCAGATCATCCCGGTGTGCCTGTGGCGCGCGATCGCGCGCCTGTCGGTCGCTCTCACCGCAGCCACCGCCGAGAACGAGACGATCGGGGCCGAGGCGGCCGCCCGTCGCCGCGCCGAGCAGGAGAGCCAGAGGCTCATGCGACAGGCTATGGACTCGGTCCGCGAACGCAGCACGCCCGTCCTCACCGCCGTCTCCTCCGGACGGCCGAGCACGCCCGCCCTGTGCGCGCAGGCGCGCATGCTCGAGGCCGAGCTGCGCGACGAGCGCCGGGCCCACGTCTTCACCGGCACCGACGTCGTCGATGCCGCGCGCGCCGCCCGCACCCGCGGCATCGACGTCACCCTCCTCGACGACCGGGGGCCGGCCGAGAAGGCCGCGGGCCGGATCCGGGACGCCGTCATGACCCGGGCCGTTCAGGCGCTCGACGGGGCCGACGGGGGGCGTGTCATCATCCGGCTCCTCCCGCCCCGTCAGCGCCCGGAGTTCATGTCCGTCGTCACCGCCGACGACGTCGTCCTCATCGGGGAGGACGGCCGCCCCGTTACGCGGGCGCCCGCGTGAGCGGCTGGGCGGGGGCGGCGATCGGCTCGTGCCCGGGTAGCGCCAGAACGCTTACTACGCTCCTTTGTCCCTTACTGTACGAGGAGAAGAAGCGTAGTAAGGGGCAAAGAGGCGTAGTAAGTGCCGCAGGGGGCGGGAGGCGTGTGCGGGGCGAGCAGCCGCGCGCGCCCGGCCCCGCCCGACACCCTGCGGGATCCACCACTGCGGGAGCTCTCACCATCACCTTGATTGACACGTGTCTAACTTCCATCTATGTTGGCCACATGTCCAACAAGAGTGGCTCGCGTCTTGCCCCCGAGGAACGCCGCAGCCAGATCCTCGGCGTCGCCGCTGAGCACTTCGCCCGCTACGGCGTCATCGGCACCTCCGTGAGCGCGGTGGCCAAGGCGGCGGGCGTGGCCCGCGCCCTCGTCTACCACTACTTCCCGGGCAAGGAGGATCTCCTGCGCGCCGTCCTCGAGTCCGAGGCGGACCAGCTCCTCGCGGACACGGACATCGACCCGAGTCTGAGCCCGCGGGACAACGCCGAGGCGGCCCTGCGCGCCTACCTCGCCCGATTCCACTCCGCCAGCGGAGGCCTGCGCGAGCTCTACGCGACCGGCGACCCGGCAGGGATCAGCACCGTCGTCGAGCGCAGCCGAAGCACGCATATCGAGCGCATCCTCGCTCTGACGGGGGCGGAGGACACCCCGGCAACGCGCCGCAGCCTTCACGCCTGGCTCGTCTTCGTCACGGCTATCGGCCAGGACATCGCCGACGCCGGCCCCGCCGAGCAGGGCGAGGCCATCGACCTGTGCCTGTCCGTCCTGGCCACCGTCCTGGGACGCGACCTCGAGGCGACCGACACCGGCTCCTGAGCCGCCCCGTCCCAGCGACAGCCACTCGCCCGCCCATTCACAGAGCGACTACCACCTCCCGCCCGACAGCGTCGGGCCCGATACTCGCGCACCTTAAGGAGAACACCATGAAGCTCACCATCATCGGAGCCACGGGCAACGTCGGCTCCCGCATTCTGTCGCGAGCCCTCGCAGCCGGTCATGACGTCAGGGTCGTGGCCCGCCGCCCCGAGGCGATCGCGGCCGCCCCGAACCTGTCCGTCATCCGGGGGTCGGCCACCGACTCGGAGACCATCGCCCAGGCGGCCCGGGACGCCGACGCCGTCGTCGTGGCCATTACCGGCAAGCCCTCGGACAAGTCCTTCATGCAGACCAACCTGCCCGGGGTGATCGAGGGCCTCAAGAGTGCCGGGGCGCCGCGCCTCGTACTCGTCTCCGCCTTCGGAGCGGGCGACACGGCGGGCAAGGCCTCCTGGTACATGCGGTTCGTCTACCGCCACGTGCTCGGCGGCTTCATGACGGACAAGGACGCCTCGGACAGGCTCCTCCAGGCCTCGGGCCTTCCGTGGACGATTCTCTACCCGGTCAACCTCAAGGACGCCGCCGCCACCGGCGCGGCCGTGAGCCTGCCCCTGGACCGGGTCGCCAAGGTGCCGGGCCTGCCGACGCTCTCCTTCGATGATGCCGCGGCCCAGATCCTCGCGGCCGCCGAGAACCCGGACACGCGCGGTCAGCGCCTCCTCGTGACCACGGAGAAGGGGTTCCGCCGGTCCTGAGACCTGACTCACGACGGCTTGGCGGGACTTGCTGGTTGGTGCTGATTCTTCGTCGGGATGGCGCGGTGCGCGGCAGCACCTGCCCGGGCGTCCTCCGCGCACTGCCTCAGCCACGAGCCGGCCGCCCTCGTGCACGGCCCGACTGTACGCGCGCAGGAGCCGGACGTCAGCGTCGTCGTGCCATACAAACCGCGCCGTCGAAGCACGCCCGGCAGCAGTCCACTCCCTCTGCCTCTGCATTGCGCCCCCTCCTGCGTCGAGATAGACATTCTCGTACGAGGTCAACGGTGTCACCGCCGATCTCGTACGAGAATGTCTATCTCGACGGGGCGCCGCGGCCGTACCTTGAAGGTACGGCCGCGGCGCCTGAGACGACCGGGCGCGCAGGGGTACGGGGGTACGGCCTCGCGGACGCCAGCAAGGCCGGAAAACCGGCCGTCAGCGCGCGGCGACGACGTTGACCTCGAGGGGGGCGACGACGTCGGGGTGCAGGCGCACCGAGGCGCTGTGACGGCCGGTGGACTTGATCGGGGGGACGACCTCGATCTTGCGGCGGTCCAGGGCCGGACCGTCCGCATCCTTGACGGCCTGGGCGAGGTCGGCGGTCGTGACGGCGCCGAAGAGGCGGCCGTTCGCGCCGGCGGTGGCGGTGACCGTGACGACGTTCTCGGTCAGCCAGGCGCGGGCGGCCTGAGCCTGGTCCAGGGAGGCGATGGCGCGCTTGCGGCGGGCCTCGGCCATCTGGTCGATCTGGCGCTGGGCGCCCTTGGTCCACGGCGTCGCGAGCTTGCGGGGAATGAGGTAGTTGCGTGCGTAGCCGTCCTTGACCTCGACGACCTCACCGGCCTCACCGAGGTGAGACACGTCGTGCGTGAGAATGAGCTTGGTGGTCATTCCTTCCTCCTCCCGTCAGCGAGCAGAGCTTGAGTAGGGCAGCAGCGCCATCTCGCGGGCGTTCTTCACGGCCTTGGCGATCTTGCGCTGGTCCTGGACGGACACGCCGGTGACGCGGCGCGCGCGGATCTTGCCGCGGTCGGAGATGAACTTCCGCAGCGTGGCGGTGTCCTTGTAGTCGATAGCGCCGACCTTGATGGCCTTGATGGGGCCAATCTTCTTCTTCGGCTTACGAAGCTGGGGCTTCGCCATAGTTCGGTACTCCTTGCTTCAAGCGCCTCGGGCGCTCATGGTGCCAAGCGCTCCATGCGCTCATGCGAGATGTGATGTGTGCGCGGCGCCGGCCGGCGGCGCACTGCGCAATGAGGGCCGGCCTGGCGGACCGAAGCCGTCGTCGGCCCGACCCGCGGCGCCCCCGGAGGATCAGAACGGGGGCTCGTCGCCGAAACTGGTCGCCCCGCCCGTGGCCCACGGGTCGTCCGAGGCGCCACCGGCCGGAGCGTTGTACGTCGGCTGCTGGCCGCCGCCCCCGCCGTAGCCGCCCTGGCCGCCGCCGTTGTAGCCGCCGGAACCCCCCTGGCTGGGGGCGCCCTGGTTCTGCTGGTAGCCGCCCTGGCCGCCACCGCCCTGGTAACCGCCGCCGTAGCCGCCGCCGCGCTCATTGCGCGTGACCTGGGCGCGGGCGCGGAACAGCGACGGGCCGACCTCGCAGTTCTTCAGCTCGTAGACGGTGCGCTGCTCCCCGGACTGGGTCTGGTAGGAGCGCTGGGACAGGTTGCCCTGGACGATGACGCGCATTCCCTTCTTCAGGGACTCCCCCGCGTTCTCGGCGGCCTCGCGCCACAGCTCGCACCCCAGGAAGAGCGGGTCGCCGTCCGACCACTCGCCCGTCTGACGGTTGCGGACGCGCGGGGTCGAGGCCACCCTGAACGAGCACACGGGGATGCCGCTGCTGGTGTACCGCAGCTCGGGGTCCGCGGTGAGGTTTCCAATGACGGTGATGGTGGTCTCGCCAGCCATGCTTCTCTCCGTTCCCGGTCGGTCTCAGGCCTCGGGACGCAGGAGCTTGGTGCGCAGAACGGACTCGTTGAGGCCGAGCTGGCGGTCGAGCTCCTGGGCGGTCTCGGGCGCGGTGGTCATATCGACGACGACGTAGAAGCCCTCGGACTTCTTCTTGATGTCGTAGGCGAGACGGCGCTTGCCCCAGATATCGATCTTGTCGACCGTGCCCCCGTTGCTGGGGACGACCTGCAGCAGCTTCTCGAGCGACTGCGCAATGGTGCGCTCATCCGTCTCGGGCTCGAGAATGATCATGATCTCGTAATGACGCATGCTTGGTACCCACCTCCTCTGGACTCAAGCGGTCACGGCCTTTCCGTGACAGGAGGGTGATGCGTGTGGCCGCGCCGCCGACCGGATGCCCGACGACGGGGCTGACTTCCGCACACTACCGGAGACGGTGCGCCGCCCGGAAGGCGGGCACCCCTCCGGGCGGCGTGCGGTGCGCCACGATGGACCGCGGGCGCGCGAGGAGCGCAGCGCCCGGCCGCGGCTCGGGGCAACTCACGACGACGGGGCAGGAGCCGGGGCCCGCCCCGCGACGTCGTCAGCGGCCGTTGTCTTTCTTCTGAGGTTGGTCTGGCTGCTTGGGAGGATCGGGATTCTTCGGCTGCTCCGGATCCTTCTGTGGGGCCGTTGGTTGCGGATTCGCTGGTTGCGTCCGGTCTTCTGAGCCTGGGTTCAGCCCGCCGCCGCCGCCATCGCCACCGCTATCGCCATTGCCGGGGGTCTCGGCCTGGTTGCCCTGCCCGGGCCCGACGGGCTGCTCGGGGACGGTCGTGGGCTCGGGAGCCTGCGGCTGCTGGGGCTCGGGAGTGCTGTTGTCCACCTCGGCGGGCGCCGGGGTCCCGTTGTCGAGGGCACCCGCCTGGTAGGACCCCTGGGTGCGATCGGGGAACTCCTCGACCGGAAGGTCCTTCAGGGCGGTGGTCATGTAGTCGGTGAAGATGTCGGCCGGATAGGTCGATCCGGTGATCTCGTCGTACTTGCCCCACGGGGTGATCGACTCCTCCTCACCGTTCGCGCCGGCCTGGTAGAGGGTGACCGCGGTGGCGATCTGCGGGGTGTACCCGGCGAACTGGGCGGACTTGTTGTCGCTGGACGAGCCGGTCTTGGCCGCAACGGGGCGCCCCAGGCTCTGGGCGGTCTTGCCCGAGCCGTTGTTGACCACCTGCTGCATGGCATAGGTCGCATCGGCCATGACGCCGTCGGAGAAGACCTTCTCCCCGTCAGTGGAGGGCGTGTAGGACACCGATCCCGCGCCGTTGGTCACCGTGGAGACGATGTGGGTGTCGCGCCGCGTCCCCTGCGAGGCGAAGGTGGCGTAGGCGGTGGCGATGTCAAGGGTGTGCGGGGAGGCCGATCCGAGCACGTTCTGAAGGTAGGAGTTCATGCCGACCGTGTCGTCGGGGTATCCCGCGCGTGTGGCGACCTCGTTGGTGGCATTGGGCCCGACGTCGCGGTTGAGCTGGACGTAGGCGGTGTTGACCGAGTCGGTCGTGGCCTGGATCAGGTTGATCCGGGGGTACTGCGCGCCCTGGAAGTTGGTGAAGGTGCCGTCGCCGATCTGCATGGGCGAGGACCCGTCATAGCTGTTGGACAGGGTCAGCCCGCCCTCCAGCCCGGCGATGAGCGCGAAGGGTTTGAAGGTACTGCCCGCCTGGGCGACGGCCTGGGTCGAGGAGTTGACCTGGTCGGTCAGGTAGTCCGAACCGCCGTACAGAGCCAGAATGCCGCCGTTCGTGGCATCGACGGACACCAGCCCCACGTGCAGGTTGTCCGCGTGCCCCTCAGGAAGGTTCTTGACGGCCTCGACGGCGGCATCCTGGTCGTCCTTGTTAATAGTGGTGACGATGTTCAGGCCGCCGGTATCGATCTGCTGGTCGCTCAGGTTGGCCCCGTTCTCGTCCCGGAGCTCGTTGCGCACCATCTGGAGGAGGTAGCCGTTCGGTCCCTCGTAGGTCTCGGTGCTCTCCGAGCTCACGGTCTGGGGGTAGGTCGCGGAGTCGTGCTGCTCCTGGGTGATGTAGCCGTCCTCGAGCATGAAGTCGAGGACGCGCTGCCATCGCTCCTTGGCCTTGTCAGGGTTGATGGCGGGATCCCAGGTGGACGGCGCGGGCAGGATGCCGGCCACCAGCGCCGCCTCGGAGACGGTCATCTCGGAGGCCGGGTGCCCGAAGAACTCGTTGGAGGCAGCCTCGATGCCGTAGGCGCCCCGCCCGAAGTAGACCGTGTTGAGGTAGGAGCCCAGGATCTTCTTCTTATTCATCTCCCGGTCGATCTTGATGGCCATAATGGCCTGCTTGAACTTGCCGGAGTAGGAGGACGTCGTGTCCACGTAGTAGTTCTTGACGTACTGCTGCGTCAAGGTGGACGCTCCCTGGCGGTCCCCGCCGCGCATATTGTTCACGAAGGCGCGGATAATGCCCTTGGGATCAACACCGTTGTTGGAGTAGAATGTGCGGTCCTCACTGGCGACGACGGCGTTGCCGACGTAGTCGGGCAAGCCGCTGGTATCGATAATGGTGCGGTCCACGTCTGCGAACTCGCCCATCTTGGTGGTGCCGTCGGCGTAGTAGACGGTGGTCGTCTGGGCCTGGGCGAACTCGCTGGGCTCGGGGACCTTGACCATCGCGTAGGCGACGGCGAACGCCCCCACGGCCAGGATGATGAGCAGCAGGAAGCTCCCCAGGTAGAAGCGCCACCCGGGGATCCAGCGCATCACCGGGCCCTTGCCGGCGCGCGGGTAGTTGATCCAGCGACGGCGCCTGGTGGCCTCCTGCCGGACACCGGGCCGCCCGCCCGCCTTCTTCCCGCGGGCGCCGCCCACGGGGACGGGCCCGGTCTGCCGAGCACCGCCCTGGCCGGTGTAGCGGCTCGCGGCCTGAGCCAGCTTCGTGCCCTTCGGTCGCTTGCCCTTGTTAGCGGAGTCTGCCACGCGGTCCTCATTTCTGTGCGGACGACGGCGCACTGCCGTCACGGACTGTCGTCAAGTATGGCGGCTTCGGCGTGCCATGAACAGCGGGAAGCGCCTGCGAGACTCCCGAATGAAACCCATGACCCGCGCCCCTCCTCGCCGTCGGGTCGCGGGCGCCCCACCGTCCACCCGGCCTCGGCGCTGCCGGCAATCGCGCAGAACGGCGCGGTTCCCCCTCTCCGCCGAGCCCGGGCCTGCCGCCCCGGCGTCGTCGTCGCCCCATGCGCCCGGTGGCAATCAGTAACCGATTCCGTGACCAAGGAGACCCGCTCGCCCTCTTCGTGGTGTGCAGCACGTCACGGATGCCGGGAGTCGCCGGGAGTCGCCGACACTCCCCGCGGGCCAATGAGACCGGCGTGTGTCGCGTCCCGCCATAGGCTCGGCGCCATGAGCTCTTCTCCTGCCGCGCCCACCAACTCAGCGAACTCAGCGATCGCGCTGCGCCTGGAGCTGCTCGGCGCCCCCGTCCCGGACCACGCCGCCCGCTCCGACTTCGACCGCGAGACCGACCGCCTCGTGGCGCCGATCCTGGCCCGCCAGCGCGAGCTGACCCGCCGCCTGGCCAACCGCCCGTGCGCCGCGGACCGGCGCATCCAGGCCTTCCTGGACTCCTACCTCGACGGCGCCGCCGCGCAGCCGAAGCTGCCCGGGGCGACCCTCGTCCTGGACCAGCCGGGCCTGGCCCGCGCGCTGTCCCTGCCGGTGGACGCCACCAGCTTCACCTCCGACTACGTCGAGAGCTACAGGGTGCTCTCCGGCGTCCTGCACAACCCGCGCAACGACCGCCGCACCACCGCCGGCGTCTTCCACGTCGCCGAGGGCGGCCTGCCCATCCCGGACGACAAGAAGGCCGTGCCCCGCGACGTCTTCGCCCGCGTCCTCGCGGCCGCCGTCGACGCCCCCGACGACCTCATGACCCTGCCGTGGGCCTCCACCCAGGCCGATCCGGCCCGCTGCTTCGTCTCCCTGCTGCTGCGCCCCGTCGTCGTGCCCGAGGTACCCGGCTTCTCCGCCGAGCGCTCCATGGAGATCCGCTTCATCGCGCCCGGCGGCCTGGTGTCCAACCTCGACTTCGTCGAGGGCATCTTCGGCAACGGCGGGGACCCCTACCTGCCTGAGAACGACGCCTCCCTGGCGCCGGAGTCGTGGACCGGGCACACCGGCTGCGTCATCCTCGCCCCGCACCTGACCCGCCTGACCAAGAAGGAGCTGGGGCTGCCGGCCTGGGAGGAGGCCACCGAGCGCCAGCGCCGCGACGGCATGTGCTGGCGGGGCGCCGACGAGCTCTACAACGACGGCAAGGCCTTCAAGCTGGTGGCCCGCGACGAGCGCGGCGTCATCGTCACCATTATCGCCGACAACTACTACGGCTACTGCAAGAAGGAGGTCAAGACCCAGATCAGCTACTCGGCCAACCTGTTCGGCTGCGTGGAGGAGGAGCACTCCGGCGGGGCCCTGGCCTTCCCTCGCTACAACCTGGGCCAGGAGTACACCGACGTCCACACCCCCGCCGGCGCCACCGTCGAGCGGGTGCTCGCGCGCAACCCCGGCCGCTTCGAGGCGCGCGCGGACGGCTCGGCGGTCCTGCTCGACGACGACGGCCGCCCGGACGAGGGGATTGTCCTGGTGCCCGCGGGCGCGCACTTCTCCATGCGCACCCAGACAGTGACCTGGGACCGCGCGGACGGCCGGGAGGCCTCCATCCCGCTGCTGGCCGACCGGGTCTACATCGCCCCCGGCGGCTACCGGGTCCACGCCAAGCACCGCGAGGGCGACGCCACCCAGTGGCACCTGGTGGGCACCGCGCCGTGGGCCACCCAGGCGCACAAGCCCGCCACCGTCTCCGGCGGCGGCAAGTCGGAGATCTCCAAGTCCCTCCTGGACGCCTTCGTGTTCGGGGAGGCCTACGTGGGCGACGTGGACGCCGACCTCGACGCCGTGCAGAAGATCCTGGACGGCAACTACGCCGACCGCTTCGTGGACCCGGCCAACAAGAGCGCCCACCACCGCCCGATCCTGTCCGAGCGCCGTTCGCTGGGCAGCGTCATCAAGCTGCTGACGCCCTCGAGCATGTACACCGAGGAGTACAACGCCTTCCTGGAGTCCATCCCGGCCCACATCAAGGAGCTCATTTTCACCGTCAAGCGCTACTACCAGCCCGGCTGGGGCGCGGACTGGCGCAGCCACTTCTCGGTCGGCATTATCAACGGCCGTAAGGGCAACTCGCTGCGCCTGGACGGCGAGGTCATCAAGGTCAACATGCTGCGCGTGGGCTTCGAGGACGACGGCGCCTGGCGCCTGCTGTCCCTGCGCCCGGACTTCTCCCCGGCCGCCAAGGTCCAGACCGAGGACGACATCACCTCCTCGATCGTGGCGCCCGGCGGCCTGGAGTCCACGGCCGGCTCCAGCGTCTCGCGCAAGTTCGTCACCAACTGTGAGTCGCTGCTCTTCCAGCGCCCCGACGACGCCATTGTGCGCGGCTACGACAAGCAGACCGAGCGGGACATGTCCGGCACGGGTCTGTTCATCTCGAACTACCAGCCGCTGACCCCGGCCGACGCCCGCGCCATGGTCGCCGACGCCCCCGGCCTGTCACGCTTCACCGAGCCCATGCAGGAGCTCGTGCGGCGCGCGGCCGCGATCCCCGAGGCGGCCGACCCGCGCGAGGAGACCTACTGGACCTCGACGGCGAACCCGCGCCTGGTCGGCGGCGCGCCCACCAGGAACCCGCGCTACCTGCAGGTGCGCCCGGACATCGCCAACCCCCGGGACGTCGCGCTGGCCGACCTGTCCATCCACCTGTACCGGGACGCGCCGCTGGCCGCCCCGGCGCGCCACGGCGTCGACGTCGTCGCCGCGGGACGCCGCAACAACCCGCCCGAGCCGGGCGTGCCCGCGCTGTGCGCCTACAACCCGCTGCACTACATGGAGCTGCCCGAGCTGTTCATGGAGTTCATCTCCTCCATGACCGGCAAGTCGCCCTCCACCACGGGCGCGGGCAGCGAGGGGGCGCTGACCAAGTCGCCCTTCAACGCGCTGCCGCCCGTCTACGACCTCAACGCCGCGCTGCTGTCCTACGCGCTGGGCGGCTACGACGGCTGGCTGAGCTCGGCGGGCTACATCGGCCCGAAGGTCAAGGTCGCCCACGACATCTCCCTGCTGGTGCCCGAGATCTTCTCGCGCATGACCCCGCAGGAGCGCGACGCCCGCGCCCTGATCGAGGCCGGCTACCTGGAGCGCCTGGAGGACTTCGACCACGAGGGCCGCCGCATCGAGGCCTCGCGTCTGGGCTACCGCATGAACGCCGCCTTCGCGACGGCCTACTTCGGGCGCATCTTCCTGCACCCCGACGTCGTGTTCACCGAGGAGATGCTGCGGCCCGAGCTGCAGGACCCGGCGATCTTCGCCGACTCCGTGGAGGTCATCGTCGCCACCCACCGGGCCGTGGCCAAGCACTACGTCGACGACGGCTCCATCCAGTGGGCCGTGCCGCCGCTCAAGGCGCTGCTGGAGATCATGTACTCCGGGCGCTCCGAGGAGGGGTGGACGCTGTCGAGCCCGGAGCTGCGCGCCCTGTTCGAGCGGGAGAACATCCTGGCCTCCGACTGGTACGCGGAGCGCGTGGACGCCAAGGTCGAGCGCGACCGCAAGCAGGCAGAGTCCGCGATCGCGGCCCTGACCCGCTTCACCACGACCCAGGGCAACGAGGAGGTCACCGAGCGCCTCGATATCGAGGGCCGCCTGGCCTCGGCGCGCGCCTGGCTCGACGAGGTCACCTCGCCGGCCTACCGGGCGCACCTGGTGGGCACGCTCGGCCTCCAGCCCTCCCTGGCCTGAGGCCCCGGACGTCCCTCACGCTGGCGCCCCTCGAGAGAGACATTTTCGTACGAGATCGGCGGTGTCACCGTCTATCTCGTACGAAAATGTCTCTCTCGACGAGATGGGGCTGCGGCTACAGTCTCTTCATGAGCGCGCCGACCGCACCCACGAACACGCCCAGTGCCCAGCCACCCGCACCCTTCGCCGAGAGCCCCGACGCCGTCGCCGCCGCCTGCGGTACCAGCCCCGACGCCGGCCTGAGTGAGGCCGAGGTCGCCCGCCGCCTCGGCTCCGACAGCCCCAACGAGCTGCCGAGCGAGCCGCCGGTCCCCGCCTGGCGGCGCCTCCTGGCCCAGTTCCAGGACCCGCTCGTCTACCTGCTCATTGTCGCCATCGTCGTCTCCGCGATCGCCTGGGTCCTGGAGGGCGCGCACGGCGTCCCCGTGGATGCGCTCGTCATTCTGGCCGTCATCACCCTCAACGCCGTGCTCGGCTTCGTCCAGGAGAGCAGGGCGTCCGACGCCGTCGCCGCCCTGTCTGAGATGACGCGGGCCACCAGCACCGTCCTGCGCGGCGGGAGCCGCCTCACGGTGCCCTCCGCCGACCTGGTCCGCGGCGACGTCCTCGTCCTGGGCGAGGGTGACCAGGTGGGGGCCGACGCCCGGCTCCTGTCCGCCGCCTCCCTGCGCGTCGTCGAGTCCTCGCTGACCGGCGAGGCCGACGCCGTGGCCAAGACCGTCGACGCCGTCGCCCCCGACGCCGACCTGGCCGACCGCTCCTGCATGGTCCACCGCGGCACCTCCGTGGCCCAGGGCACCGGGCGGGCCGTCGTGACGGCGACGGGCGCCGGCACCGAGATGGGCGGGATCGCCCGTATGCTGCAGGCCGTCGATGAGGAGGACACGCCCCTGGAGAAGGAGATCCACGTCATCTCCAAGACGCTGGGGGCGATCGTCGTCGTCATCGCCGTCGTCGTCGTGGCCACCCTGCTGCTCCTGGCGACCGAGCGCACCGCCGAGACCTTCATCGACGCCCTCCTCCTGGGGGTCTCGCTGGCCGTGGCCGCTGTCCCCGAGGGGCTGCCCGCGATCCTGTCGGTCGTCCTGGCGCTCGGCGTGCAGCGCATGGCCCTCCACAAGGCCGTGGTCAAGCGGCTCACGAGCGTGGAGACCCTCGGGTCGGCCTCGGTCATCTGCTCGGACAAGACCGGCACCCTCACCCGCTCGGAGATGACCATCCAGGAGGTCGCGACCGCCTCGGGCACCACGGTGGTCACCGGCATCGGCTACGCCCCGCACGGCGAGGTCGCCCCCGACGCCGACCGCGACGGGCGACCCGACCCCGAGCCGCTGGCCGGGGCCCTGCGCGACGAGGTCACCGTGGTCCTGTCCGGCGGGGCCATGGCCTCCGACGCCGAGCTGGCCGTGGACGACGGCGCCTGGAGCGTCGTCGGCGACCCCACCGAGGGCGCCTTCCTCGTCGCCGAGCGCAAGCTGGGCACACAGGGGAGCCGGGAGGGCCGCTTCGAGCGGGTCGGCGAGGTGCCCTTCACCAGTGAGCGCAAGCTCATGAGCGTCCTGTACACCGACGCCAAGCACGGCACCACGATCATCGTGTCCAAGGGCGCCCCGGACGTCCTCCTCGAGCGCTGCACCCGGGTCCGCGAGGGCGGCCCAGTCGGGGGCGCCGGCTCCGGCGTCGGCGGCTCCGACGACGGTGCCGGCGGGGTCGTCGGGGCGGCCGTCCCGCTCACCGAGGAGCGGCGCGGCTCCTTCGTCGAGCACATCCAGGACATGTCCGGCCGAGCGCTGCGCACCCTCGGGGTGGGCTACCGGGTGCTTCAGGAGGACGAGGCGCGCCGGGTCGCCCTCGCCACCGGGGGCGGGGACGCGGACCTCTCCGACCTGGAGAGCGACCTCGTGCTCGCCGGCGTCGTCGGCATTATCGACCCGCCCCGCCCGGAGGCGGCCGCCGCCGTCGCCGAGGCGCACCGGGCGGGCATCCGGGTCCTCATGATCACCGGCGACCACCCCGCCACGGCCGGGCGCATCGCCGCCGACCTGGGCATTGCCGAGCGCTGGGCCCACGTGCTCACCGGCGGCGAGCTGAGCAGCATGGACGACGGCGCCCTGGCCGACGCCGTCGCGTCCACGAACGTGTATGCCCGGGTGGCGCCGGAGCACAAGATGCGGATCGTCGGCGCCCTGAAGTCGCAGGGTCACACGGTCTCCATGACCGGCGACGGCGTCAACGACGCCCCGGCCCTGCGCGCGGCCGACATCGGCGTCGCCATGGGCGTCACCGGCACCCAGGTGACCAAGGAGGCCGCCGCCATGGTGCTGGCGGACGACAACTTCGCCACCATTGTCGACGCCGTGCGCGAGGGGCGGCGCATCTTCGACAACATCAAGAAGTTCCTGCGCTACCTGCTGTCGTCGAACATGGGCGAGGTGCTCACCGTCTTCGGCGGGGTGGTGCTGGCCGGCGTCATCGGCCTGAGCGGGCAGTCGGCCTCCGGCGTCGTGCTGCCGCTCATGGCCACGCAGATCCTGTGGATCAACCTCATCACCGACTCCGCCCCGGCCCTGGCCATGGGCGTGGACCCGAGCGTGGAGGACGTCATGGGGCGCCCGCCCCGCAGGCCCGAGGACCACGTCGTGGATGCCGCCATGTGGGGCGGAGTGCTCCTCATCGGGGCCGTCATGGCGGCCGCCACGCTGGGCACCCTCGACATCTTCCTGCCGGGCGGGCTGGTCGATATCACGGGGGTGTCCACCGACGACCTGGCCACGGCCCGCACGGCGGCCTTCACCACGCTCGTGCTCGCCCAGCTGTTCAACACGTTGAACTCGCGCTCGGAGACGGTCAGCGCCTTCAGCCACCTGCTGGTCAACCGGTGGCTGTGGGGCGCGATCGCGCTGGGGGTGGCGGCGCAGATCGCCGTGGTGGAGGTGCCCCTCCTGCAGGCGGCGTTCTCGACGTCGAGCCTGGACGCGGTGCACTGGGGCGTGACGGTGGCGATGGCCTCCCTGGTGCTGTGGTTCGACGAGGCCCGCAAGGCGGTGCGCCGGATGCGCGCCCGCTGACGCGCCGCACCCCCCGAGATAGACATTTTCGTACGAGGTCGGCGGTGTCACCGTCTATCTCGTACGAAAATGTCTATCTCGACGCCGGCAGAGCGCCGGCGCCGTCTCACTCCCAGACGGCGGTGGCCGGGTCCACCCCGTGGGCGGCGGCGTTGGCGTCGACGACATCCTTGAGCCAGGCGGCCAGGCCGTCCTCGATCCTGTCGTAGTAGGCGGTGAAGCGCGGGTCGGCGACGTAGCCGCGGGCGATGAGCACCTGCTTGGCATAGGTCGCGTCGAACCACTGGTCGATGCTCGCTCGGTGCCGCTCGGCCAGGGCGTTGGCCCGCTCGCTGCCGGGGGCGACGCCCTCGCGCATGGCGGCCGCCAGGTCGGCCTCGAGGGCACCCGTCTCCTTGGCGACGCACGCCCAGTCCCACCGGGTCATGGCGGCCTTGCGGGCGGACGACTGCGCCCACTCCTCGGTGCCGCCCCAGCGCTCCTCGGCCTCCTCCTGCCAGGCGGGGTCCCACTCGGCGCCGAGGATCTCGGCCTGCTGCTGCGGAGTCAGGTTCTGCCCCATACTGTTCCTCTCCATCATCGTGTCCACTGCCCGGAGCATCCGGGTCAGGTGAGCGATGCGGGCCCGGAGCAGCTCGCGCTGGCGGGCCAAGTGCGCGACGGCGTCGACGTGCGGGTCGTCCAGGACCCGGGCCACCTCGGCCAGCGGCATCCCGGTCTCCCGGTAGACGAGCACCCGGTGGATCCGGGCGACGTCCTCGGCACTGTAAAGCCGGTAGCCGGCCCACGAGCGGGCCGAGGGGACGACCAGCCCGATCTCGTCCCAGTGGTGCAGGGTGCGCACGCTGACGCCGACGAGCCCGGCGACTCGCCCGACCGTCATCTCGCCGGGCCCCTCGGCCCGGCCCCGCACGGTGTCCGCAAGCTCCATGAGCACAGCATCTCTCACGCCCGACAGCATGGGCCCTCACGCAGCGCGAGGGTCAAGACGAGGGCCGGCGCAGGTCGGTGCGGGCCGGCTGGATCCCACGAGCACCACAATCTGACGTTCACAGGAACTTGCCAGGGTTCATAGGGGTGAGTTTCCAGGCGGGTCGGGTTACATAGTGACTGCCGCTGGACGGAGCGGGCCGCGAGGGTTGGGGAACCCGGTGACCGGCTCGCTGCCGAGACGGAGTCGGGTCTTAGGGAGCCCGGCACCGGTCGCTCTGGCGAAGGAGGCGCGCTCCTCCGGATTTGGGAACCCGGAGTTGAGCCCCTCGACGACAAAGGCCCGCGGGCCGGGAGAGACAACCCGGCTCCGCGGGCCGCAGTCGTGTGTGCCGCCGCCGAGATCGGTCGTACTCCGGCTCGAGATCGGTTCACTTCCGCGTCGAGATCGGTTCAGGCCGGCGGCCGCAGGGCACGACGGCGTGCGCCAAGCGCCTCCGCGGCCGCGCGCTCAGTGCCGCCGTCGCACCCCGCACCGGACCTGTTCGGAGTCCACACGGCGCGACCCGCGCCGCCCGGCCCGAACGAGGAGCCCGCACGGACCGCACGGACCGCATGATCTATACGATCTATTCGGACTCTATGCGGCCTCCGTCCTGCTCCGCTCCTCGGCGGTCGGCACGGGCACCAGCCGCTCCTCGACCCCGCGCACGCGCATGACCGTCCAGTAGCACAGCGATCCGAGCGGGGCGGCGATGAACCAGGAGAACGGGGCCAGGGTCTGCAGCAGCGGCACCGGGACGAGCGCGATGCACAGGGCGATGATCGCCGCCGGAATGAAGGCGATCAGCGCATTCATATTGACTCCGCGGTGGTAGTAGTACCGTCCGTCGCGCGCCGGCGAGTACAGGTCCCGCAGGTCGACGCGTGCGCGCTTGAAGTAGAAGTAGTCAATGACGAGAATCCCGAAGAAGGGGCCCAGGAGCGCCCCCAGCGAGCCCAGGAAGTAGGTGATGGCCGCGGGGCTCCCGTAGAGGTTCCAGGGCGTGACCGCAATGGAGGCGACGACGGCGACGATTCCGCCCACCCGGAAGGAGATCCGCTTGGGGTTGACATTGGACAGGTCGAAGGCCGCCGAGACGAAGTTGGCGACAATATTCACCCCGATGGTGGCCACAATGAACCCGATGCTCACCACGTAGAAGACGATGTCGTTGTCGACCAGGGACAGCAGCTCGCCCGGGTCGTGGATGGCCACTCCGTAGACCTCGATGGCCGCCGCCGAGCACAGGACCGACGTCATGGCGAAGGCGGTCCAGTTCAGCGGCAGGCCGAGCAGGTTGCCCATGACCATGGAGCGCGAGCTCGGCGCGTAGCGGGCGAAGTCGGAGAAGTTGAGCATGAGGGTCGCCAGCGTGCCGACCGTCAGGCCCACCGTGACCAGCACCTGGTGGACCTGCGTGCCCGCCGGCGGCGCCACGCCGTCGGCGTTGACCGTCCAGTGGAACTGCCATCCGGCCCGGGAGAGCATCCACAGGCCCAGGCCGATCATAATGGCCCAGATGGTGGGGCCCGCGGCCCCCTGGAAGTGCCGGACCGCCTCCATCCCGCGCCACACGATGACCAGCTGGACGGCCGACAGGATCAGGAACGCCAGCCACCCGGAGAGCCGGAGGCCGAGGAACGAGGCGCTCCACGTCAGCATGCCCGGGAATATGCGCATGAGGAGCAGTTCCAGGGAGATGGAGGCGAGGTAGGTCTGAATGCCGTACCAGGCGATGGCGACAACGCCCCGGACGATCGCCGGGAAGTTCGCGCCCCACACGCCCCAGGTCACCCTGCTGATGACGGGGTACGGCGCGCCGGTCTCGTAGCCCATCTGCCCCGAGACGCAGCACGCCGCGAAGATGATCACGGTGGCGACGAGCACCCCGATGACGATCGCGAGCGGCGTCATGCCCATGAGCGTCCCCGTCCCGATGAACAGGGCGGCGGCGAATGTGTAGTTCGAGGCGTTGTGCGCGTCGTTCATCCACAGGGAGAACAGCGAGTAGCTGTTCCAGCTGCGGTCGCTCGCGCGCGCCGGGGCCAGGTCGTCGTTGAACAATCGTCCCGCGGTGTCGCCGCGGCGCAGCTCGTCGTGGCGGACGTCCAGTGCTTTCATGTCTTCTTCTCCTCACACCGTTGTCAGGTAGCGCGGGCCTGGCTGAGGGCTCGGCTCACCGCCGTCGCGGTGGCCGGCTGTCGTCACCGGCCCGCACCGTGACGACGACGGGCGCCCCGCGCCCGGGGCGCGCGATCGGCAGTGCGCCGCTCCCGCCGGCAGCCGACGGGCCTCCCCGCACCGGCGGTCGGCCTCAAGGTCTCCGACGTCGGAGGCCGCGGTACCCCGGTGGCCCCGCCCCGCCGGCGTCCCGGCGGGGGCGGAGGCGGGAGCGCGGAGGCGCTGAGGCCCGCGGAGCCGCCGGGCGAAGCGGCCGGCGGCTCTGCGGCCGCTCAAGCGGACAGCCCGACCGCGGTCGGGGCGTCGACGGCCGGGTCCTCGGCGATCGGCTCGAACTCGGTGACGGCGTCGATCGCGCCGCCCATGGAGATGTTGGTGACGCGCTCGAGGATCGCCTCGACGACGACGGGCACTCGGTCCCGCTCGGCGAGGCCGCGGGCCCGCGCCAGCGCGTCCCCGAGCTCGTCGGGGGTGCGCGCGCGGATGGCGTGGCACCCTAGGGCCTTGACGACGCCGATGTGGTCGACGCCGTAGCCCTCGGTCTCGGGGGCGTTGATGTTCTCGTAGGAGAGCTGGACCTGGTAGTCCATGTCGAAGCTCCTCTGGGACTGGCGGATCAGTCCCAGGTAGGCGTTGTTGACGACGACGTGGACGTAGGGGATGCGGAAGTGCGCGGCCACGGCCAGCTCCTCGATGAGGAACTGGAAGTCGTAGTCGCCCGAGAGCGCCACCACGGGGGTGTCCGGGTCGGCGACGCACGCGCCGATCGCGGCGGGTATGGTCCACCCGAGCGGGCCCGCCTGCCCGGCGTTGACCCAGTGGCGCGGCCGGAAGACGTGCAGCATCTGCGCCGCCGCGATCTGGGACAGGCCGATGGTGGTCACGTACCGGGTCTCCGGCCCGAAGGCCCGGCACATCTCCTCGTAGACGCGCTGGGGCTTGAGCGGCACGTCGTCGAAGTGGGTCTTGCGCAGCAGGGTGCGCCTGCGCTCGTTGCAGGCCTCAACCCAGGAGCCGTACCGCTCCAGGGGGCCGGAGTAGCGCTCCTCGGCCGCCTCCAGCAGCACCCGCAGCGCGACCCCGGCGTCGGAGACGGACCACAGGTCGGGGGCGAAGACGCGCCCGATCTGGGTGGGCTCGATATCGACGTGGACGAACCGGCGCCCCTTGCGGTAGACGTCCAGGCTCCCGGTGTGCCTGGCGGCCCAGCGGTTGCCGACGCCGATGACCAGGTCGGACTCCAGGAAGGTGGCGTTGGCGTAGCGCTGGGAGGTCTGGATGCCGACCATGCCCTGGGCGAGCCGGTGGTCGTCGGGGATGGACCCCCAGCCCATGAGGGTGGAGATGACCGGCACGTCCAGGTACTCCGCCAGGGCGACGAGGTCCCCGGCGGCGTCGGCGCTCATGATCCCGCCGCCGGCGATGAGCAGCGGACGCTCGGCGGCGTCGAGCATGTCCAGGACGCGGTCGGCCTGGGTGCGGGACATCGCCGGGACCGCGACGGGGAGCGGCTCATAGCAGTCGATGTCGAAGTCGATCCGGGCGACCTGGACGTCGAAGGGCAGGTCGATCAGGACCGGGCCGCGGCGCCCGGAGCGCATGAGCTGGAAGGCCTTGGCGAGGGTGCCGGGGACCTGGGCGGCCTCCAGGACGGTCACGGCCATCTTCGTCACGGGCGCCGCTATGGAGGAGATGTCGACGCCCTGGAACTCCTCCTTGCTCAGCATGGGCACGCTCGCCTGACCGGTAATGCACAGGATCGGGACGGAGTCGGCGGCGGCGGAGTACATGCCGGTGACCATGTCGGTCCCGCCGGGGCCCGAGGTGCCGATGCACACGCCGATGTTCCCGGCGCCGGCCCGGCTGTACCCCTCCGCCATGTGGGAGGCGCCCTCGACGTGCCGCGCGAGCACGTGCCGGATCCCCCCGTGGTTCTTCATCGCGGAGTACAGGGGGTTGATGGCGGCGCCCGGGACCCCGAAGGCCTGGGTGGCGCCCTCCTTCTCCAGGATGAGGACGATGGCGTCCACTGCTCTCATGAGTGTCATGGTTCTCTGCTCCAATCGGTGGGATGTGCGCCGCCGGGCAGCCCCGTGCGGGGCCGCCCGCGGGTGTTACAGCGTCCGCCAGGCCTCCCGCAGCACGCGCTTGGCGTCCGCGACGACCGCGCGGCTGCGCTGGCCGCCGCGGGGCTGCACCTCGAAGGCGACGATGCTGCGCTCGGGGGCGTCGGGGCGCAGGTAGCCGATGTCGAGCAGGGCGCGGAGGAACTCGCGTACCTGCGGGACATTGCTCTCGCCCTGGGGGTGGCCGAAGTACGGGTGGAGGTCCCCGTAGTCGGGGTGGCTCGGGTCGCTGATGACGCAGTTGCCAATGTGGGCGTGGTTGATGAACTCCCGGGTAGCGCTCAGCGCCTGGTGCGGGGTCTCTCCCTGCATCGGCAGGTGGGACAGGTCGACCATGAGGCCGAAGTCCGGGATGGCCTTGCGCACCTCGTAGGCGAGCTCGCAGGCCATGCGGTTGGTGCCGACGAGGGCCTTCTTGTCGGTGGAGTCGTCGAAGGTCTCCAGGGACAGCACGAGGTCCCCCTTGGAGCGGGCGTAGCGGCCGAGCTGGACGATCGAGTCGGCCAGGAGCTCCAGCGCCCGGTCCCGCTCGCCCGCCGGCGGCCTGGGGCCCGACAGGAAGCCGAACTTCCCCGCGCCGAGCTCGTAGGCCTGGTCGATGCCCCCCTTGAGGACGTCGATGGCGTGCGCGCGCTCCTCCTCGTCGGGCGAGTTGAGGTTGAGCCGGCCCTTGAGGACGTAGGGCTGGCCGCCGAAGCCGACGGCGACGCCGGCGCTGTCCAGGAGGTCCGCCACGCGCCGGCGCTCGGCGTCGTCGTCAATGCGGGTGACCTCGATGGCGTCGAAGAAGTCGTCCTCGACGATCTCGGCGACCGCGTCCGCGACCGGCTCCTGGCCGCTCTGGGCGAAGGGGTAGGCCATGAAGTGGACGATCCCGACCTTCATGTAGTCGTGCAGTGACTCTTTCATGCTGTGTCTCCTCGGTCTTCTCGTAGCCGCGCGCCCGGCGGGTGCGCGTGGTGGGTGGTGTGCGGCGGGTGCGCGCGGCGGGCCGCGCGGGTGGGACGGTCAGCCACGGCGCTCCAGGACCGTGCGCGCCGCCCGGGCGATGTCGGCGGCGCGCAGCCCGAAGTAGTCGAAGAGCTCGTCCATGGTTTCGGACACCCCGAAGACGTCCTTGGTGCCGACCCGCTCCAGGGGGGCGGGCAGACGGGCGCCCAGGGTCTCGGCGACGGCGGATCCCAGGCCACCCAGCACGGAGTGCTCCTCGGCGGTGACGGCGCAGCCGGTCCTGGTCACCGAGGCGACGACCGCCTCGACGTCGAGGGGCTTGACGGTGTGCAGGTGGAGGACGTCAGCCTCGACGCCCCCGGCGGCGAGCAGGTCGGCAGCGCCGAGGGTCTCGGAGGCCATGCAGCCCGTCGTGAGCAGGGTGACGTCCTCGCCCTCGCGCAGCCGGACCGCCCTGCCGATCTCGAAGGGAGTGTCCTCATCGGTGACCACGGGGACGGGGAGCCTGCCGACGCGCAGGTACACGGGCCCGTCCAGGGCGTGGGCGGCGTGGACGGCCTTGCGCATCTCGACGGCGTCGCACGGCACGACGACGGTCATCTCGGGGATGGCCCGCATGATCGCGACGTCCTCCAGCGGCAGGTGGGTCGCCCCCTCCTGGGCTGCGGTGGTGCCGGCGTTGTGCCCGACGATCTTGACGTTGCGCCGGGAGTAGGCCACCGAGACGCGCACCTGGTCGAAGCCGCGTCCGGTCAGGAAGTTGCCGTAGGCGTTGGCGAAGGGCACCCGTCCCAGGGCGGCCATGCCGGCCGCGGTGCCGACGATGTCGCACTCGGCGATGCCGAGGTTGAAGAACCGGTCCGGGAACCTCTCGCCGAAGCGGTCGGTGTAGTTGGCCTTGGCGCAGTCGCCGTCGAGCACGAAGACGTCGTCGTGCTCGACGCCGATCTCCACCAGCCCCCGGGCGTAGCCCTCGCGGGGCTCCCGGGGCTCGTGACGCTGGGTCATCGCAGTTCCTCCAGAGCGGTGGTGAGCTCCTCGTCCGTGGGGGCGAGCCCGTGGTACTTGGCGGTGTTCTCCATGAAGGACACGCCCTTGCCCTTGACGGTGCGGGAGATGATCGTGGTGGGGGCGCCCCTGGTGCGGGAGGCCTCGGTGAGCGCGTCGTCCACGGCGCGCAGGTCGTGGCCGTCGACGTCGATGACGTTCCAGCCGAAGGCCCGCCACTTGGCCGGCAGGTCGCCCAGGGACTTGACGGACTCCACGGTCCCGTCCAGCTGGATGCCATTGACGTCGACAATGGCGCAGACGCTGTCCAGGCCCCAGGCGGCCGCCGTCATGGCCGCCTCCCAGATCTGGCCCTCCTGGCTCTCGCCGTCGCCGATCATGACGTAGTAGCGCGCGTTCAGGCCCTCGTAGCGGGCCGCGAGCGCGGCCCCGTTGGCGATGGAGAGCCCCTGGCCCAGCGAGCCGGACGAGGAGTCGACGCCGGGCAGGTGGGTGTTGGAGGGGTGGCCCTGGAGCCGGCTGCCCATGGCCCTGAAGGTGAGCAGCTCCTCATGGGGGAGGTAGCCGCGCGCAGCCATGACCGCGTAGTACGCGGGCGTGCAGTGCCCCTTGGACAGGAAGAACATGTCGCGCCCGTGCCACAGCGGCTCCTGGGGCCGCACGCGCATGTGCCGCAGGTAGAGGACGACGAGCGCGTCAACGGCCGAGAGGGAGCCTCCCGGGTGACCGCTGCCGGCCTTGTGGGTCATGCGGACGATGTCGCGCCGGCACTGGCGCGCCACGTCCTCGAGCTCGGCGAGCTCCTGGTCATTGAGCATGGTTTCCTCCTTCTCGGCTCCGCCTCCCGCCCGGCGGGTTCTCCCGCCGGGCGGGAGGCGGAGCCGGCTCGTGGCGGGTCAGGCCTCTCGGAACGTGATCTCCTGGGCGCCGTCCCACAGGAGCCTCTCTCCGAGGGCGGGGAGGTTCTCGGCCCCCTCGACGACGGTGGCGAAGTGGTTGCCCGCGAGCTGGCCGGCCTTGGAGGCGAAGTTGACGTAGCCGTAGGCCATGAGCAGCTCGGTCTCAGAGACGCCGCCGGGGTAGATGACGAGCTCACCGGGGTGCGGGTAGCAGGTGCCGTTCTCGGGCGCGATCCCCAGGTCGAGGTCGCCCATGGGGATCCAGCCGGCCTGGCCGGACCAGCGGACGTGGATGATCTTGGAGTCCAGCGGCAGGAGCTTCTTCCGGAAGGCGGCGACGGTCGCGGGGGCCGTCTCCTCCTCGTAGCGGGCCAGGAAGGTGAGGCCGCCGGCCTTGATCTCGAGCATGGTGCAGGTCCTTTCTCTTGCGGTGCTGGGTTGTAATGCGGTTGCCGCCGGTGCGCTCACAGGCCGAGGATCGCGGTGACCAGGGCCATGCGGATCGAGACGGACTGGAGGATCGCCCGGAAGTAGAGCTGGTGCGGGGTGTCGTCGATCCGCAGGTCCATCTCGCCGGCGCGGCGCGGCAGGGTGTGCGTGACGTAGATCTGGTGTCCCTTGGCGGCCTCCTCCTGGAGCGTCTCGTAGCGCACGAGGTAGCGGTCCATGAGGGTCTTGAACTCCTCGGCCTTGGCGCCGGCGGGTGCGGAGCAGCCGGGCAGGTAGATGAGGTCCTGGGTGCGGATGAACTCGTTGAAGGTGTCCTGCTCGAAGTCGAACTCCTCCTTGAGGCTGACCTCGCCGTGGGAGAGGATCCGCTCCCTGACCTCGGCGGGGGTGCGGCGGTCGGAGTCGGAGCAGATGGTGACGTTGGCGCCGAAGCGGGCCAGGCCGGCGGCCATGGAGTGGCCGGTGCGGGCCTCGATCATGTCGGGGGAGACGACGGCGACGTTGAGGCCCTCGATCCGCCCGAAGCGGCGCCACATGGTGTACAGGTCGAGCAGGGCCTGGGTGGGGTGCTCCCAGTGTCCCCAGCCGCCGTTGATGACCGGGCACTCGGCGGCCCGGGCGCCGCGGCGGGCCTCCTCGGCGTCGTAGTGGCGGATGACCATGAGGTTGGCGTACTGCGAGACGCAGCGCATGGTGTCCTCGATGCTCTCCTCCTTGGCCACCGAGGAGGTGACCTTGGGGTTGGCCTCGACGATGACGTGGCCGCCCAGGCGCTCCATGGCGGTCTGGAAGCTCATGCGGGTGCGGGTCGAGGGCTGGAAGAACATGAGGGCGAGCATCCGGTCGCCGAGCAGGTCGACCCTCGAGCGGTTGAACAGCTCCAGGTTCTTGCCGAGCTCGAACAGCGAGTAGAGCTGGTCGTTGGTCATGTCGGTGATCGAGATGAAGTCCTTGCCGACGTGGTCGACGGCGTCGACCAGGCCCTTCATCGAGCGCATGTACTCAGACATGGTGTCTCTCCTTCGAGATGGGGTGGTGGTGAAGGTGCGGGACGGGTGGGGCCCCGGAGCGGGGCCCCAGGGCCGCCGCCCGGGTCAGGGGCGGCGGATCATGCGGCCGGCCTTGGAGTCGCGGTCGACGGTCCGCCCCCGCAGCACGGTCCGCTTGACGACGCCGCGCAGGACGCGCCCCTGGTAGGGCGAGATCTTGTTCTTGTGCTCCAGGGACTCGACATCGACGACGAAGGTCTCCTCGGGAGCGACCACGGCGAAGTCGGCGTCGCTCCCGACGGCGATGGCGCCCTTGCCGGGGATGCGGAAGCTCGCGCAGGGGTTCGCGGCGAACCACCGGGCGATGTCGCCCAGGTCGATGCCGAGCTCTTCGCCGGCGCTCCACACCGCCGGCAGCCCGAGCTGGACGGAGGCGATGCCTCCCCAGGCCCTGCCGAAGTCGCCGGTGTCCTTGCACTTGAGGTCGATGGTGCACGGCGAGTGGTCGGAGGCGATGTGGTCGATGGTGCCGTCCTTCAGGCCCTCCCACAGGGCCCGGCGGTTGTCCTCCTCGCGCAGCGGCGGGCAGCACTTGTACTCGGTGGCGCCGTCGGGGATGAGCTCGGAGGCGAAGGTGAGGTAGTGCGGGCAGGTCTCGACGGTGACCCTGACGCCGTCGCGCTTGGCGGCGCGGATGGCGGGCAGGGCCTCGGAGGAGGACAGGTGGAGGATGTGGACCCGGGCGCCGGTCTCGCGTGCGGCGACGAGGACCTGCTCGATGGCGGTGTTCTCCGCGGCGCGGGGCCGGGAGGCCAGGAAGGTGGCGTACCGGTCGGTGATGCCCTGGGGCGCCTCGGCCAGGATGCGGGCGTCCTCGGCGTGGACGATGAGCACGGCGTCGAGCGCGGCGAGCTCGGCGAGGACCTCCCTGACGCCGTCGTAGCCGAGGTAGCCGTACTCGTCGAGGCCCGAGTGGGCGGTGAAGCACTTGAACCCGAAGACGCCCCGGTCCCACAGGGGCGCCATCTGGTCGATATTGCCCGGGACGGCGCCTCCCCAGAGGCCGACGTCGACCGAGAGCAGGCCCCGGGCGGCCTCCTCCTTGGCCTCGAGGCCGGCGACCGTCGTCGTGGGCGGGCTCGAGTTCAGCGGCATGTCGATGATGGTGGTGATGCCCCCGGCCAGGGCCGCCCGGGTGGCGCTCTCGTAGCCCTCCCAGGCGGTGCGGCCGGGCTCGTTGACGTGCACGTGGGAGTCGACGAGCCCGGGCATGAGGACCTGGTCGTCGGGGACGACGATCTCCTCGCGGGCGCTGACGTCGGCCCCGGGGCCGAGCAGGGCGGTAATGCGCCCGTCGTCGACGACGACGGTGGCCGGGCGCGTCCCGTCGGGGAGGACCGCGCGCCGGGCGCGCAGGACGAGCTGGTGGGTCTCGCGGGTGTTGCGGGTGTCTGCGGTCATGGCTTCCTCACGTCCTCGTGATGTCGTCTGTGAAGTGGTGCGGTGGCGCGGGTGCGGCTCAGCGCGCGACCGAGTCGCGGTCGGCGTCGAGGTCCACCGCCGCCGCCTTCTCCAGGGCCCGGGCGATATGGGGGTCGTTGCGCGAGATGGCCAGGTGGGCGATCAGGCCGAGCCCGGCCCCGATGAACCAGGAGAAGGGGCTGAGGAACCTGCAGAAGTCGACCTGCACGACGGCGACCAGGATCGAGGGGATCGAGGCGATGATGAAGGCCCACACGGCGCGCATGTTCCAGCCGTTGTCGAAGGCGTGCTCCCCCCGCGCCCTGAACAGCTCGGAGACCTGGACCAGCTGCCTGCGCAGAATGAAGTAGTCGGCGATGATAATGCCGAACAGGGGTCCGAGGACGGCGCCGAGGGCGGCGAGGAACACGTTGATGATGAAGGGGCTGTTGAACAGGTTCCACGGCGTCATCACCAGGGCGATGCAGGCGGAGATGAGGCCGCCGCGCTGGAAGCTGATCTTCTCCGGCCAGGCGTTGGCGAGGTCGTAGGCCGGGGACACGAAGTTCGCCACGACGTTGATGCCCAGGGTGGCCACGGTGAAGGTCACGGCCCCGAGCACAATGGCGACGGGGTGGTCGAGGCGGGCCACCAGGTCGACGGGGTCGAAGATGTACTCGCCGTAGATCTGCATCGAGCCCGCCGTGACGAGCACGGAGACGACCGAGAAGGCGATGAAGTTGACCGGCAGCCCCCACAGGTTCGCCAGCCACACCGCCCTGCGGGTCGGGGAGAACCGCGAGAAGTCGCAGAAGTTGAGCATGAGTGTGGCGAAGTAGGCCACGGTCAGGGAGATGGCGGCCAGGACCGCGTGGGCGGTGCCCCACTGGGAGGGGGCGGTGGCGAGGTCGAAGGAGACGTGCCAGCCGGCGAGCTTGAGGACGTAGACGGTCAGGATGAGCATGACGACCCACACCGCCGGGCCGGCCCAGTCCTGGAACTTGCGGATGGTCTCCATGCCCTTGCGCAGCAGGAGCAGCTGGAGCGCCCACATGAGGATGAACGCCGCCCAGCCGAGCAGGCTCTCCCCGAGGAGGCGGGTCCGGCCGATCTCGACGACGCCCGGCCACAGGCCGGCGACGAGCACGATGACGGCCCTGGAGGCCAGCCACGTCTGGATGCCGTACCAGCAGATGGCGACGAAGCCGCGCAGCAGCGCGGGCAGGTTCGAGCCGATCGTGCCGAAGGTGATGCGGGCGAGCACCGGGTAGCACAGGCCCGTCCTCTGCCCGGCGAACCCCACCAGGTTCATCAGGAGGAAGACAATGATGATGCCGATGCTCAGCGAGGCGAAGACGTGCGCGGCGCCGAGCCCGAGGGCGAACAGGCCCGCGGCGAAGGTGTAGCCGCCGATGGAGTGGATGTCGCTCATCCACATGGCGAACAGGGAGAAGAATCCCCAGTCCCGGCTCCTGGCGGGGGCGAGGTCGTCATTGATGAGGCGGGGGTCGATGCCGGCGGCCGGTTCGGGGACCATCGGCGGTCGGCCTTGCGTTTGTGCGGTCATGGGTTCTCCTGTGGGTGAGGACCGGGCTCCCTCGCCCGGCGCGCGGGGATGATCAGCGGGTGATGACGGTGCCGGCCCTGCCGTCGACGGCGTCCCGAAGCCTTGCCAGGGACGTGATGACGACCCTGCGGCCGCCATTGCGCAGGAAGCTGATGGCCGCCTGGATCTTGGGGGCCATGGAACCCTTGCCGAACTGCCCCTCGGCCAGGTGCCTCTCCGCCTCCTGGATGGTCAGCTCGCGCAGGTCGACCTGCGCGGGGGTGTTGTAGCCGAGGCTGACGGCGTCGACGGCGGTGCAGATGGCGAAGTCCTCGACGCCCAGCTGGTTGGCCAGCAGCGCCGAGGCGAAGTCCTTATCAATGACCGCCTCGACGCCGACGTAGCCGGCGCCCTCGCGACGCACCGGGATGCCCCCGCCACCGCAGGCGACGACGACGCAGCCGGAGTCGACCAGCGAGCCGATGACGCGACGCTCGAGGATGTCGAGGGGCTGCGGGGATGCGACGACCCGCCGCCACCCGCGCCCGGAGTCCTCGCGCAGGACCCAGCCGTCCCTCTGCTCGTGCTCGCGGGCCTCGGCCTCGTCCATGAAGGAGCCGATCGGCTTGCTGGGCTCGGCGAAGGCGGGGTCGTCGGGGTCGACAAGGCTCTGGGTGACGACGGCGACGACCTGGCGGTCGATGCCCCGCTCGGCGAGACAGCCCCTCAGGCTCCTGGCGAACAGGTACCCGGTGGCTCCCTGCGTGTCCGCGCCGAGCACGTCGAGGGGCAGCGGGGGGAGCTCGCCGACCGCCAGCTCGGCGCGGCGCAGGAGGAAACCGACCTGCGGCCCGTTGCCGTGGGTGACGACCGGGGTGTATCCGGCGTCGACGAGCGCGGCAATGCGCTGCGAGGACTCCAGGACGGCCGCGCCCTGGCTCTTCACGGAGATCCGGTGCTTGTCCTTGATGAGTGCGTTGCCGCCCACGGCAACGACGATTCCCTTGGTGATCACGAGTGTCCTTCCGGCGAGGGCGGTGGGTGGTGGGGGTTCGACGAGGGCCGGCGGGGCCGGGGCTCAGCGCGCGGACAGCGGCCAGCCGCTGACCCTCTTGGGGCGCGGAGGGGCGAAGGCGCGGACCTTGGACGTGCTCAGGCGCAGGTCGCCCAGGCCCTCGGCGAGCTTGACCGCGGCGGTGACGCCCTCGACGACGGGGACACCGAGGTCGGCGGTCAGCTGGGCGTCCAGCCCGGCCATGCCCCCGCAGCCGAGGACAATGACCTCGGCGCGGTCCGCCTCGACCGCCTGCCGCGCCTGCGCGGCCACCGCCCGGCGGGCGGCTCCGGCGTCCTCGAGCTCCAGCACGCCGAGCCCCGAGGAGCGCACTGAGGCGCAGTGCGCGCTCAGCCCGAAGCACGTCAGGCGGTCCTCGATCCCGGGAACGGTCCGGTCCAGGGTGGTGACCACCGAGAACCGGTGGCCGATGAGCATGGCCAGGTGGGCGGCCGCCTCGGTGATATCGACGACGGGCACGTCGAGGAGCTCCATGAGCCCCTCCTTGCCGTGCTCGCCGAAGCCGGCCTGGATGACGGCGTCGAAGTCGCCGTCATAGGTGACGACGGCGTCCATGACGCCGACCGCCGCCAGGTAGGACTCGAAGCTGCCCTCGACCGAGTCCGCCCCGAAGCTCGGCGTGAGCTCGACGATCTCGGTGCCCGGCCGGGCGGCGGCGCGCGCCGCCTCGGCGATGGAGTGGGTCATCGTCCGAGTGGTGTTGACGTTCACCGCGAGGATCTTCATTCCGCGCTCCTCCACATGAGGTTCGGCTCGGGCCGCAGCGCTGCGGTCCATAGACCTCAGAGGTCTGAGGTATCTCAATTGAACCTCACCACGGCGCTCTTGGCAAGACCCAGATCACATTTCCCAGGCGCCCGTCCCCACCGTCACCGCGGACCGGTCCCGGCGAAGAGGGGAGGCGGAGACTGCGAGGGACGGGCGGTGGGGCTGCGCGCCGGCGTGCGGCCCGGGCGCCCGCACGGAGCGGGCCGGAACGCGCCGGAACGTGAACGCACCCTCGCAGCACTAACGCGCCTTTCTCCCGTCCTTCTGGGGTCTACCCCCAGAAGGACGGGAGAAAGGCGCGTTCACGCGACGAAGCTCCGTGAACGTCGGGGCTTGCCCGGCTCAACCTGTCGCCCCGCGGCGGGCGCAGACAGTCCGCAGACGCGCCGAGGGTGGCGCCTCCTGGCGCCGCCCTCGGCGGAGGGCGCGTGTCGCGACCCGCCCGCGCCGGAGCTTTTCGCAGGTCTCAGAGCCCCGCGCGCCGCAGCTGCCAGAACGCGGTCGCAACGGAGACCACCACCGAGACGACGGCGCAGCCGACTACGACCGGCTTCGAGTCGGCGATGGCGGCGAAGACCGTGAACATGCCGAGAACGGCCAGCACCGCCAGGGCGACCGAGACGACGGTGGCGTCGGTCTGCCATGCGACGGTGGGGGCCTCATCGGTCGGGCTCTTCGAGGAGACGGCGCGAAGACGGGCGGAGGAGGGGCGGCGCGTAGCGACGTCCAGGGCAACGACGGACATGGTTCCTTGCTTTCTTCGTGGACGAAGGTGCGGGAGCGCAGCCGCACTCCGCACGGCTGTGGCGTGGCACCCTTCAAATCAGACCTGCATTCACCGTACAACACCTCAGAGCACTGAGGTATGTCGCTTCTATCACGAGCGCGCCAGCACCAGCGCCCTCGGCACCTACAGGTTCTCCGAGACCTCGTCGGGGCGGCGCTGACGGGCGGCGAGGATGTCCTCGCGCGTCTGCGCCATGTGCGCCTGCATCAGCGAGACCGCCAGGTCCTCGTCCTGGTTCTCCACCGCCGCCAGGATCTCCCTGTGCTGGGCGTCCACACGGCTGCGCACCTCCTTGGACTCAGTCGCGCGGAACCGCACCCCGAGCAGGGCGTCCCGGTAGGGGTGCACCGCCGAGGAGACGAACTGGTTCCCGGCGGTCCGCAGAATCACATCGTGGAAGGCGTAGTCGAGACCGACCAGGGCCTGGACGTCGTCGGCGCGGTCCGCGACCGCATACTGCTCGACGCTGCGCCGCATCTCGGCGAGGTCCTCCTCGGTGCGATTGCGAACCGCCAGGCGGACCGCCCCCACCTCGATCATCTCCTCCACGCCCAGCACCTGGACCTCAACCTCGACGGCATTGCCCTCGTGCGCCGAGACGTACATCAGGTACCGCAGCTCGCTCCAGCGGAACCGGGGCAGCAGGAACGTGCCTCGGCCGTGCACGACATTGAGCACGCCGCCCAGCGACAGCGTGCGGACCGCCTCCCGCATAGTCGGCCGCGACACGTCGAGGAAGCGCGCCAGGTCCGCCTCCGCGGGCAGCGGCTCCTCCTCGACGAACGTGCCGTTGACGACGGCGTCGAGGATCTTCTTCACTGCTCCGGCGACCATGTCGACGGCCATCCGACCTCCCTGGGACTCGGCGCTGCGGTGTATCGGGGTACTGACGCGCGCAGGACACACGCGCCCCGGCGAAGGAGAATGCGGCGGAGGCCGGCACTCGGTCTGCGCTGGGGCGGCGTCTTCTCAGACAACAGCATCTCATAACCGCCTCACAACCGCCGTCGTCCCCGACCGCCCTCACCGCCGCCGGACCTCACGCCCCGGGCCCGCCCACCGGGCGGGGCCGGCCGCCCAGCGCCCCGACCCGGCCGCGGTAGACCAGCGCGACCGCCCACACGAAGGCGATCAGCGCCGCCTGCACGCCCCGCGACCAGCCGACGGCGGGCATCACCAGCACGGCCGCTCCGGCCGCCGCGCACTCGGCGCTGTTGAACAGGACGTCGTAGATGGAGAAGGCGCGCCCGCGGTAGGCGTCGGCGGTGTCGGCCTGCACAATCGTGTCCACGGCGATCTTGGCGCCCTGCACCCCGACGCCGAAGAGGAAGATCCCCGCCGCCACCGCGGCCCACATGTGCGTGGCCACGAGGACGAGCTGGCCCGCGGTCCCGCCGATCAGGCACATGACGATCCAGGCCGACGGCGCCACCCTCTCGCGGGCCAGGGGAGTGAGCACGACGGCGAGGCCGTGCCCGGCCACCATCGCACCCATGAGCGCACCGAAGACCTCCAGCCCGGCGTCGGCGTCCTCGGGCGCCGCGAGAAGGTTGCGCGACATGAGGATCAGCGTGATCAGCTCCATGCCGTACACGAAGCGGTGCAGGGCCATGGTGGTCAGGGCCAGGCCGGGCGTCCCGCGCCGCACGAGGTAGCGGACGGCGGCGGCCAGGTCGCCCGCGGTCGCGGCTAGCGCCGTCGCAACCTCCGTGCGGCGGTCGATCCGCTCGGGCCCCAGCTCGTTCCCGCCCAGGCGCGTGACGGCCCCGGCCGCGAGCGCGTACAGCCCGACGGCGACGACGAGGCTGCCGGCGTCCTGGGCGGTGCCCGCCGGCAGCGCCAGGCGCAGGACCAGGCCGAGGACGGCGCCCGCCGCGGTGGCCGTGCCGCCCAGGGTGGGCACGATGGAGTTGGCGACCAGCAGCCGCTCGCGGCCGATGATCTGCGGCAGCCCGGCCGACATCACGGCCAGCAGGAAGCGGTTGACGCCCAGGGCCGCCAGGACCAGGACGTAGACGAGCGGCCCGATCCCTGCCGCGCCCAGGTGCAGCGCGGTGGCCGCGATCAGGCTGGCCCGCACGAGGTTGCCGACCAGGAGGGTCTGACGGCGCCGCCAGCGGTCGATGAAGGGCCCGACGAAGGGGCCGACGACGGAGAAGGGCAGCAGCATAACGATCAGCGCGGCGGCGACGCCGGCCGCGTCGGTCATGTTCTGGGGGCGGAAGAAGAACAGCGTCGCCAGCCCGGCCTGCACCATCCCGTCGCCGGTCTGGGAGATGAGGCGGACGCCGAGCAGAGTGCGGAAGGCCGGGACGGCGGCGAGGTCCCTGAGGTCGGCGGTCAGGCGCATGGGTCAAGACTGGCCTACTCGCGCCCCGGTGGGGAATCGGGGCGGGGGCGGCTCGTCGTCGAGGTCGCCACGGCGGACCCCCGACGCCGGTCGCGGCCGGTACGCGCGGGCCGGGGTGGGCCGGGGCGCGGCAGCGCGGCAGCGCGGGCGGGGGACGACGGCGCCGCCGCGCATGTGGAGCAGTCCTGGCACGATTTTAACTTGCGGTAATCGTTATTGTCGGTCGTTGGCAAATCGGATGAGCAACCTGTTGACGCAACGGTGCGAAGCGATTACGATCGCCGTTGTACTTACTAATCAGTAAGTAGTCAGTTCTGACGGACACCGCCGTTCGACGAATAGGTCACACACATGCCCCCGACACCAGCAAGCCTCGCTGCCGAGGAAGCGGCCCCGGCTCCCTCCAATCTGGCGCCCGACACGGGACTGCCCCTGCCCAGGAGCACCATGGTGCGCTTCGGAGCGGGCTTCCTCCTCATCTCCGTCCTGTGGGCGATCGGCCTGAGCATTATCGCCTCAGTCCTCCTGCCCCAGCGCCTCAAGGACCTCGGCGTGGCGAGCCCCGACGCCCTCCTCGGCACGATCAACGCGATCACCGCCGTCGTGTCCCTGGTCTCCAACCTGGTCTTCGGCAACTTCTCCGACCGCACCCGCTCGCGTCTGGGCAGGCGCACCCCCTGGGTGGTGTGCGGCGGCGTCCTCGGCGGCATCACGCTCTTCGCCGTCGGCGTCCTCAGCAGCACCGTCCTGCTCACGCTCGACTACTGCCTGTGCATGGTCGGCCTCAACATGATGCTGGCCCCCGCCATCGCCGTGCTGTCCGACCGCGTGCCGGAGTCGATCCGCGGCACCATGTCCACCTTCTGGGGCGTCGGAGCCTCCATGGGGTACCCGCTCGGCGCCATTATCGGCGCCCGGTTCATCGCCGGCGGCACGGCGTCCGTCTCCGGATTCGTCCTGGGCGGGGCGCTCATGGGAGTCTCCGGCATTGTCGCCGTCGCCCTGTGGCCCCGCGAGCGCCCCTCCACGGACGCCGACGTCGAGGCGGGCTCGCTCCTGGACCTCCTGCAGTCCTTCGTCCCCCCGACCAGGAACGCGGGCGACTTCTACAAGGCCTTCGTCGGCCGCTTCACCATGCTCATCTCCTACCAGATGATCAACGCCTACCAGCTCTACATCATCCAGGACTACCTCCACCTGTCCGCCGCGGAGGTCGTCACCACCGTCTCGGTCACCAACACCATCATCCTGGTCACCAGCCTGTCCGGCGGCTTCCTCGGCGGGCCGATCTCCGACCTGCTGCGCCGCCGCAAGCTGCCCGTCGTCATCTCGTCCCTGTGCTTCGCCGTGGGCGTGGCCATGCCGTGGCTCATCCACTCCACCATGGGCATGTACCTGTTCGCCGCCATCGCGGGCTTCGGCTACGCCGTCTACAGCTCGGTGGACCAGGCGCTCAACGTCGATGTCCTGCCCGACCCGGACAAGGCCGGCAAGGACCTCGGCATCCTCAACATGTCCACCACCCTCGGCCAGATGTGCGGCCCGATCATCACCTCATTCGTGGTCACCCGCACCGGGGAGTACACCCTCGTCTTCCCCATCTCCATCACCTGCGCCGTCCTCGGCTGCTTCTCCATCCTCATGATCAGGAAGGTCCGCTGAGCACGGCGGCACCCGCGCTACACCGGCTGCGCCGTCCGCTCAGCCGCCCGCGCTGCACCGGCTGCGCCGTCCGCTCAGCCGGCCGCGCTGCACCGGCTGCGCCGTCCGCGCGCCAGTCCCGCCCGAACCGCAGGCGGGGCTGGCGCGCCGTCGCAGCGGATTGTCTCTAGGATTGTAGTCATGACCTCCAATTCGGCCGCCAAGCAGCGTGTCCGGCTCTCCGCGGAGGAGCGCCGCGAACAGATCGTCACTGTCGCCACCGAGCTCGTCGCCCGGCACGGCTTCAACGGCCTATCCCTGCAGGAGGTCGCCGACGGCGTCGGCATCACCCAGGCCGGCCTCCTCCACTACATCGGCACCAAGAACGGCCTGCTCGAGCTTCTTCTGGACTCCCGCTACGACAGGCAGGGAACCCCGCAGGACTTCCTCGACTCCGGCAGCGCCGCAGCCACCCACCCTGAGGGAATATCCCTGCCCGCCTACTTCCGGTACCTGGTCGCGTTCAACCAGGCCCGCCCCCAGCTCATGGAGCTCTACATGACGCTCGGGGTGGAGGCGACCGACCCCCGGCACCCCGCCCACGACTACTTCATCGACCGCCCCAACCAGGTCTGGGAGTACTACTCCAACTTCACCTGGCGCCTGCCTCCCGAGATCCAGGAGGCGGGCGGCTGGGAGACCATGCGGCCCCTGGTCGAGATGGCCCTTGAGGCCATGGACGGCGCGCAGATCCGCTACTTCCGGCGTCCCGCCATCAGCCTCGTGGAGGAGTGGACCCGGTGGGAGCCGCTGCTCTTCCCCTCCCCGCTGTGGGACGACTACCGCTGACGCGGCCCGCCCCGTCGAGATAGACGTTTTCGGACGAGATCGACGGTGTCGCCGTCGATCTCGTCCGAAAACGTCTATCTCGACGCCAAGGGTGCGCCGGGAGCGCGTGGCGGCCTCAGGCCAGCGGCTTTCCCGCGACCTCGACCTCCTCGGCGGGGACGACGACGGTGACGATGGAGTCCGCCGGCGCGGTGAAGGTCACGTTCTTCCGCCCGATCCCGACGACGATCTCCTGCGGGGTCGTCATGTCGTTCTGCGCGGCCACGACCACGGACCCGTCCGGGTTGTGGAAGGCGAGCAGGTTCTCATACCCCGTGTAGGACAGCGCCGGGATGAAGCGGGCGCCGGGCCTCACGAAGCCGGACAGGTGGCGCAGCACGTAGTACTCGTAGCTGAAGCGGCTCGTGCCGGTGGCCGGGTCCACGACGACGAGGGAGTTCTGGCTCCAGCCCCAGCGGGAGACCCCGCCCTCGTCGAGGGCCAGGTTCCAGTAGTCGTAGACGCTCGCGCCATTGGTGAAGTAGTGGCGCATCATCGTCCAGGCGTACCTGGCATAGCGCCAGTCGTTGCGCCCGTCGCCGCACTCCTGCTCGGACTGGTAGATCTTGAGGTCGGGGTGGGCGTGGTGGACGAAGGGCACGGCCCGCTTGCCGTCCCACTGGAAGCCGACGCCGCCGATGCGGGGGCCGACCTGCGGGTCGGCCAGGACCTTCTCCACCATGGAGTCGTCGGGGCGCTCCATGGTGCCGAAGAAGACGGCGACGCCGCGCCTGTCCATCTCTGGGATGAGCCGCTTGAGGAAGGCGATGAGGCCCTCCGGGGTCCATGTGCAGGCCGGGTAGATCTGCGCGGAGTTGAACTCGTTCTGGGGCATGACCATGGAGATCGTGATGCCGCGCTCGGCGTAGGCGTCGATGAATCTGCCGAAGTAGCGGGCGTAGGCGTCCAGGACCTCGTCGGTGAGGATGAGGCCGTCGGTGCCCTCGGCGATCTGGTTGTCCGGGTCGAGGCCGTTGTCGAACCTCGTCTGCTCGCTCAGGGGGTTCGGGGCGGCGCAGGCGTAGTGCCTGTTGCGCTTGAACCAGCTGGGCGGGCCCCACGGGGAGGCCCACAGGGTCAGGTCGGGGCGGTGGGCCAGGGCGGCCCTGAGGTAGGGGACAAGGGTGGCCTCATCGTGCTCGATGCTGAAGTGCTCCAGGGCGTAGTCGCCGTCGACCTCGTCGTAGGAGTACCAGTCCACCGCGAAGTCGTTGGCACCCACAGGCATGCGGCACACGGACAGGTCGGCGCCGACGCCGGGGGCGAAGACCTGGCGGAGCACCTCGGAGCGCTCGCCCTCGTCGAGGCGGGACAGGGCGACCCAGCCGAGCTCGTTGAAGCAGGCGCCGAAGCCGTCCACCTCCTGGGCGGGCTGGTCGAGGCGGAGGAAGGCGCCGGGGAAGGCGGTCATCTCCCCGATCGAGACGGGCTCGTCGGGGGTGAACCAGGGGTTGTCCTCGGTGGTGGCGACCCAGGTGGGGCCGGCGGTCGGCTCGGTAGCTGCAGCGGACATGACTCTCCTCGGATTCGTGTCGGTTGTCATTGCTCTCATTGCCATGACGGGGATCAGGAAGTCTGCGACAGGTTGTCGTAAAGCGGTGCGCGCCACCGGCGGGCGTATCCGTGCCGGAGGCGGCGCACGGGTCTCAGGCCCGGTCGCCCTCGACGACGAGCACCCCCCAGGCGGGGACGCTCACGGCCGCGCCCGCCGCGAGGGGGGCGCCCGGCTCGCCGACGGCGCCCAGGACGTCGCGCCCGCCGACGGGCAGGACAACGCCGACCGGCTCCCGGGAGTAGTTGAGGAGGTAGGTGAGGCTGCGCCCCCGGCCGTTGACGCCTTTGCGGACCGTCACGGTCCCGGCCAGGCCCACTGCCCAGTCGGCGACGTCGGCGCGCTCGGCGGTCAGGCGCAGGACGGCGCGCAGCAGTGCCGGGCTCGTCATGGTGGCCAGGTGGGTGACGGAGCCGGCGCCGACGGCGCGGGCGGCGATGGCGGGCCCGGACCAGGCGTGGTGGGAGTACTCGGCGAGGACCTCGACGTCGCCGCCCTCGGCCGGGTGGGCGACCGGGGTGAGCAGCTCCATAAAGGTGGAGGCCGCCAGGTCCGCCTCATTGCGCCCGACGGCGCCGCCAGCGCCGCCGCCCGCACCCCCGCCGTCGGCGCCCTCACGCTCCGCCGCACTCCCACCGCCCGCGCCGGCGCTGTCGGATCCCAGCGCCTCGGCCAGGGCCCCGCGCGGGGCCAGGCGCACGCCCTCGGGGCGGGTGAACTGGTCGGTGCCGAGCCCCAGCAGGTCGCTCAGCCCATGGGGCTGGCGATCGGTGAAGACCTGGAGGTTCTCGTCGGCGACGCCGGTGCGGAAGGTGGTGACCAGGTGCCCGCCGCCGCGCACGTAGTCGCGCAGGGCCCGTGTCGTGGCCCCGGGGGTGACGTACAGGGCGGGGGCCACCAGCATCCCGTAGCGGGCCAGGCGCTCTGCGCCGGCGTCGGCGGGGACGATGTCGACCTCGATATTGAGGTCGAACAGGGCGTCGTAGACCCAGCGGAAGACGTCGTTGTAGCTCGCCCCGCCCCCGGAGTAGCGCCGGGGGAAGCCGGACTCCAGGGCGAACCACTCCAGGGCGGTGAGCGACTCGTTGGAGACCATGATGGCCGCCCGGTTGCGCTTGGTCAGACCGGTCAGGGCGGCGGCGTGCTCGGCGATCTCGCGGCCGAAGCCGGCTGCCTCCAGGTAGGTGGGGTTGGGGGAGTAGTCGTGGGAGAGCAGCCCCTTCCAGTAGGTCTCGAAGGAGTTGTGGAGGGAGCCCCAGTGCCAGTACATGACGCCGCGGGCCCCGCAGGCCAGGTGGGAGTAGCCCTGGAGGCGGAGCTGGCCGGGGTAGGGCAGCCAGCCCATCTGCCCCTGCGCCTGGGTCTCGACGACGAGGTAGGGCGCGCCGTCCTTCAGGGAGCGGCTCACGTCCCCGCCGAAGCCGATCTCCCTGCCGGTCAGGTGGTCCTCCCCGGGATGGTAGATGTCGACGCCGGCCAGGGTGACGGCCCGCGCCGCCCGGAAGTGGTCGACGGCGGGCTGGATGCCGAAGGAGTGCCCGCGCCACTCGTAGTCGAAGTTCTGGGTGACGAACTGGTCCTCGCGCCGGTAGTCGTCGACGATGGCGCGCTGCCAGGCGAGGAAGTCGGCGACCAGGCCGCGGCGGAAGGCGTCGAAGGCGGCGGCGAGCGAGCCGTTGATGGTGCCGGTCACGTCCGGGAAGTCCTCCCAGGCGCTCACCCGGTTGGCCCAGTAGCTCAGGCCGTAGGCGGCGTTGAGGGCGTCGAGGTCGCCGTCGAAGCGCTCCTTGAGCCAGTCGACGAAGGCGCGCTGGATGCCGGGGTTGGCGGCGTCGTAGTACTTGGTCTCGTTGTCGAGCTGGAAGCCGACGACGACGTCCCGCGGCGCCGTGCGCGCCACCAGCGCCCGGATGGCGGCCTCGGCCCAGTGGCGGTAGGCGGGGGCCGTGATGTCCATGTTCTGCCGGGGGCCGTACACGGCGGGGCCGGCGCCGGTGACGGCGAGGACCTCGGGGTGACGGGCGGCCAGCCAGGTGGGGACGGCGGCGGTGGGGGTGCCGACGATGACGCCCAGGCCGTGGGCGGCGGCGGCGTCGATGGTGCGGTCGACGTGGGTGAAGTCGAAGACGCCGGGGGCGGGGTTCCAGGTTCCCCAGGTGAACTCGGCGATGCGGATGGTGGTGAAGCCGGCCTCCGCCATCATCTCCATGTCGCGCTCCAGGCGGTCGGGGCCCGCGGAGGCGGGGGTGTACTCGTCGTAGTAGGCCGCGCCGAAGAGGATGCGGTCGGATCGGATCATGAGTGCCTCCTGTGCGGCGCCGTCGCCATTTACCTAGTACTTACTAGATAATAGCCCGATCGGCGCCCAGGTGGAAGAGGGCTCGCCCGAGAATCTACCGGTCGTTCAGAACTCGATGAGCCCGGCCCACGGGCGCAGCAGGCTCGCGCACGCCAGATCCACCGGAACGGTCTCGTCGCAGACCGGCGGGACCCCGGCCACGAGCTGGGCCAGACGCGGCAGGCTCACCGGGACGCCACGCGCACCGCCCGGACGCACGCGGGCACGGCCGCCCTCCAGCGTCAGGACCCACGTCCCGGTATTGGCCGGCACCAGGGGGTCGGCGACGTCCAGGCACCACCGCCCCTCGACGTCGTCGGGCCACCCCCGGCCCTCCAGCGCCCGCACGACGTCGATGACTCGCAGCATGGGCATGGAGCACTCCCGCACCCGCAGCCGGTCGGGGGACCAGCGGATCAGGTCGTCGTTCCCGCCGCCCCACACCTCGATGCGCGACCCGCCGGCCTCTGCCGCCTCGGCGCCGAGCGCGGCCAGCGCCGTCGTCCACGCACCGGCGTCGGCGGCGCGCAGGAAGTGGACGACCAGGCGCCCGGGGAGCCGCTCAAGGCGCAGCATGCCGACGACCCGGCCGGCGCGCTCCAGCACGACGTCGCGCACGCCGTCGTCCGCGGGCGGCGCCGGGCTCAGGGCACCCTCGAGATGGCGCGACAGCGGGCCGAGCACGTCCTCGCCGACGCGGGGCCCGCGCAGGCGCACCGTCGGGTCCGCGGCGGCGTTCTCGACGACGGCGCGCGCCACTTCCCGCAGCTCCAGGCAGCCCACGGCCTCGTACCCCAGGCACCGGTAGAACAGGGGCGCAGCGGGGTGGACCAGGGAGACGGCGGAGCCGCTCGCGCGCTCGTCGGTGAGCAGCCTGCCGAGGAGCCCGCGGGCGACGCCGCGCCCCCGGTGGCGCAGGTCGACGGCCACATCGAGCAGGCCGTGCGCGGGCAGCCCCCGACCGCCGATCCTCACAGTCATCGGCAGGGAGCCGGCCATGGCGACCGGGAGGCCGCCGGGGTCGAGGGCGCCCATGACGCACGGCCCGCCGCCCGCGGGCGCCCGCGCGATCGGGCCGCACCGGGAACGGCCGGGAGGCCGGCGCTGGACGGCGAGGTACTCGCGCCCGGCCTCCTCTCCCAGGGGCCGGAACGTGAATCCGCCCGCGAGAACCGCCGTCGATGACGTCGCGCTCACTGCCACTCCCCTTCGCTCGACACCACTGGCTGCGCTGCCAGAGCCGTGAGGGCGCCCAATGCGACCCACTATGGATAAAGTCGCATCCCGACAAAAGTTTGTCAACGCTCTTGACGAAGCATGCGAACATGCAGTATTCTCATAGCGCACGTCTCTGTGGAACCCGTTACCGTGGCCCTAACGCCCACGGACGGAGGACACGGTGACAGGCAGGATGGGAGTTGGTCCCGAGCGAATCCGGGAGCTCAACTCCCTGCAGATCCTCCACTGGCTCGTCGATGGCGGTGAGGCCACTGCTACTGAGATCGCCGATCACTGCGGCCTGTCCCGAACCAGCGTCAACGCCGCTCTGGCCAACCTCCGCGAGCTGGGCTGGATCACTACGCTCGAGGCGGTCACGGGCATGACCGGCGGACGACCGGCGCGACGATACCGGTTCCGCAGCGAGGGCGCCGTCGTCCTGGGCGCTGACGTCGGTGTGCGCCACGTCGAGGTCCTGCTCGCGGATCTGGCGGGGACGGCGCTGGCCCGGTGCTCCCAGGACGTCGAGCCCGGCCTCGACCCGCCGGCCCGGCTCGCGGTCCTGGACCGGCTCATCGCCGAAGCGCTCGCGCGGGCCCGGCTGCGCGCCGACGACGTGCACGCCCTGACCGTCGCCGTCTCCGCCGCCCTCGAGGAGCCGGGGCGCACGGCCTCCCGCACGCCGCCGCCCCAGTGGCACGAGATCGACCTGGTGACGCGCCTGAGGGCCGGCTTCGCGTGCCCGGTGCGGGTCGGCAACAGCTGCAGGCCCGCGTTGCTGGCCGAGGTGCAGCACGGTCAGGCGGCCGGGTACTCCGACGTCGTCCACATCCTCGCCGGCCGGCGCACCGGCGCGGCAATCATGAGCCAGGGCAGGGTGATCGAGGGGTCAGCCGGAGCGGCCGGGGAGATCGGAGGGCTCAAGGTCCTGCGGTGGGAGCGCGCCGTCCGGGACCTGACCGCGCACCCGCGCCTGCCGGAGCTGGAGGATGCGGGCGAGCGCATCGCCTGGGTCGTGCGCGCCGCGCGAGACGGGGACGCCGAGGCGGCCTCCTGCGTGCGCACCTACGCCCGGGACCTGGCTACCGGAGCCGCCGCGCTCGTGCTCGCCGTGGATCCCGCCATTGTGGTGCTGGGAGGCGAGATGGCGCCGAGCGCGGACCTGTGGCTGGAGCACTTCACGCGCGCCCTGGCGCGCCTCGTCCCGCGCATGCCCGTCGTCAGGGTCTCGACGCTCGGGCGCGAGGCCGTCGTCCGCGGAGCCGCGCGGCGCGCCGCCCTCGACGTGCGCGACCGGTACTTCGGGGACTCCCTGGAGGCCGCCCCCAGGAGGTGACGCCCCTGCAGCGCGGCTCCTGCGTCGAGATAGACATTTTCGTACGAGGTCGGCGGTGTCACCGTCTACCTCGTACGAAAATGTCTATCTCGACGCGGCGGGCCAGCACCGGCGCGCCCGCCGCCTGCTACTCGAAGCGCATGAGGGCCTCGAGCATCCGCGGATCCTGGTGGGTGAAGCCGGCGTTGGGGGTCCTCCTGTCCAGGGTGGCGATGGCGGCCATCTCGTCGTCGGTGAGCGTGAAGCCGAAGACGTCGAGGTTGGCGCGCAGGCGCTCGACGTGCGTGGACTTGACCACGAGCGCGGTGCCGCGCTGAACGAGCCAGCGGATCATGACCTGCGGGACGCTCACGTCGTGGGCCTCGGCAATGGCGACGAGGGCCGGGTCCTCGCGGATCGCCGTGTTGCCCTGGCCCAGCGGGCCCCAGGCCTGGAGCACGGTGCCGTGGCGGCCCATGAGCTCCTGCATGTCGACCTGCTGGTTGTAGGGGTGGGTCTCGCGCTGGTTGACCGCCGGGACGGTGTCGGTGTGGGTGACGAGGTCGAGGTAGCGGTCCGGGTAGAAGTTGGACACCCCGATGGCGCGCACGAGCCCGTCCCCCAGGGCCTTCTCCATGTCCCTCCAGGCGGCGTAGTAGTCGTTGAAGGGCTGGTGCACGAGGTAGAGGTCGAGGTAGTCCAGGCCCAGGTTGTCCAGGGAGACCCTGAGGGCGTCCAGGGTCATGCCCTCGCCGTGGTCCTTGAACCAGAGCTTGGTGGTGATGAACAGCTCCTCGCGGGGCACGTCCAGCTCCGCCAGGGCCCGGCCGACGGCCTCCTCGTTGTAGTAGCGCGAGGCGGTGTCGATGAGGCGGTAGCCGGCCTCGACGGCCGCCGGCACGATCTCGCGGACCTGGGCGTCGTCCATCTGGAAGACGCCGAGCCCGACGACGGGCATCTCGCCGCCGCTGTTGAGGGAGACGGTCCGCACGGCCGTCGGGCCGGTCGCGCGTGTCATGGACGTCATGGTCGCTGCTCCTTCCGGCCCCCGGCGAGAACGGCGATATTGATGTCGAAGGTGCCCAGAACGCCCACGAGGGTGAAGTACATGCGCGCGAACATCTCCGCGGCCCGGGCGCCGGTGATGTCGCCCAGGTCGATGACCCGGTCCTCCGGCCAGCCGAGCTCGCCGAGAATACCGCGGACGACGCGCTTGGCGCCCTCGTCGTCCCCGGCCACGAAGATGTTGTGGTGGCCGGGCACCCGCGCCGGGTTGACCATCACCTCGGCGTAGGTGGTATTGAGCGACTTGACCACCCTGGCGCCCGGGAGCTCGCGCTGGAGCTGCTCGGCGAGGGAGTCGGTGTTGACCACGGTGAGAGTGGGCGGCAGCCCCCGGGACAGGTCCAGCGGCTGGGCCACATCGAGAACGATCTTGCCGTCGAGCCGCTCGGCGCCAATGCTCCGGAAGGCCTCCAGCGAGACGCGACCTGCCGTGGCGTTGACGACGAGCTCGGCGCCTGCGGCGGCGTCGGGCATGGTGGCCAGGCCGATATCGGGGTGCTCGCCCCGCCACTGGGAGAAGGGCGGGGCGCCCATCTGGTCGGGCTCGGTGCGGGCGAGCGTGGCCTCGACGTCACGGGTGCCGATGGTGACCTCGTGACCGGTTTCGGCGAGCTTGGCAGCGAGGACGCGCCCCACCATTCCAGTGCCGATGACTGCGATTCTCATTAATGCCTGCTTTCTGTGCTTGCGTACCTGTACGATCATTTCCAGGCCGCTCCCGCGCGCCTCACCAGGGCAGCTGCTTGCCGTCGCGGAAGAAGAGCCCGGTCGGGCCGTCGTCGGGCAGCGTGGCCGCCCAGACCAGGCCCTTGGCGCTCTCGGCGGCGGGGCGGCCGAATCCCGCCCCGGGACGGCTGGCGGTCACGCCGGGACACACGGCGTTGACCAGGATGCGGCTGGAGCGGAAGTCCTTGGCCATCTTGATGGTCACAGCGTTGAGCGCCGTCTTGGTGATCCCATAGGCGGTGATCGACGCATCGCCGGAGCCCGGCAGGGCCAGGCCGGGGTAGTTGACCAGCCCGAAATCCGGGTCCCAGAAGGAGCCCGCCCCGCTGGAGACGTTGACGATCCTGGCGTGGTCGCTCGCGGCGAGCAGGCCGAAGAGGTGCTTGGCGACGCGCCAGGGCCCGACCACGTTGGTCTCGAGCTCCCGGCTCAACTCCTCCAGGTCCTTCTGGGCGATCGTGCCCGAGGGGATCATGAGGACAGCGTTGTTGATGAGCACGTCCAGGCGGCCGTGCTCGGCCTCGACGGCGCGCGCCGCCGCCACGACGCTGGCGTCGTCGGTCAGGTCCAGGCGCAGCGCGGAGGCGCTCAGGCCCTGCGCGACGAGCTCCTGCGCCAGGGGCTCGACCTGCTCCAGACGCCGGGCGGTGAGGATGACGTGATGGCCCTTCTCCGCCAGTTGCCGGGACGCCTCGTAGCCGAGTCCGCCCTTGCGCCCGGCGCCGGTGATCAGTGCGATTCTCATACTCTCGTCCTCTCTCATTCGGACCTCAGCCGGCCTCGCTGACGGGGATGACCTCGACGCAGGCGGCGCGCACCCGCTCGCTCAGCTCCATCGGCAGGTACGGGCTGCCGGCGTACTTCTTGGAGTAGGCGTCGTCGATGATGCCTGCCCAGGACTCGGGGGCGGGGGCAAAGTCGACGTTGTACGTCCTGCCCCCGGACTTGACGATCCCGGCCCGCTGCTCAATGGCCGCCCGGTACCATCGGCCGCTGGTGCCGCTGTAGGAGCGCACGAACAGCCTGCCCTCCACAATGACCGACCAGATCCATGTGGGAGTTCCGGTGGTGACGCCGTCGGGGTGGAACGGCGCAATATGGAAGTCGTCGGCGGTACCGATGGCCCGAATGGCGTCCTCGCGCCATGTACTCATTGTCCTTTCCTCCTTCTCGCGGAGCTCTGCGGCCCGGCGCCCGCGATCCGCGGGGCTCCACGCGGGCCGGTCCGTCGTGCCGCGACCATGCAATCAGGGCGACCGCGGCCTGTGACAGATCCTGCTGAGAGGGGGACTCGCAGGGCGCCCCTCGCTGCGGCGTCGGGAATAATGGGACCGTGGACCCCCGAGCCGAGCTCCACAGCTTCCTGGCGACGCGGCGCGCCCGCCTGTCCCCGCAGGAGGTCGGTCTGACCGCGGCGGGAGGGCACCGCCGGGTTCCGGGCCTGCGGCGTGAGGAGGTCGCCCTGCTGGCCGGGGTGAGCGCCGAGTACTACACCCGCCTGGAAAGGGGGCGGGCCGGAGGCGTCTCGGACACGGTGCTCGACGCCATCGGCGAGGTGCTCCGGCTCGACGACGTCGAGCGCTCCCACCTGCGCAGACTCGCCCGCAGCACCACAACGGGCCGGCGCGCCTCGGACCGGCCGGCGACGGCGGGCATCCGGCCGAGCCTGCAGTGGCTGCTCGACGCGATCGAGGGCGCCCCGGCATTCATCCGCGACGGCCGCCTCAACCTGCTGGGCGCCAACGAGCTGGGACGGCGGCTGTACTCGCCCCACTTCGACTCCCAGCAGAGCACGGGCGAGCCGGAGGACGCGCCCGATCATGCGCCCGGCGCGCCGAATATCGCTCGTTTCGTCTTCCTGGACGAGCGCGCGCCCGCCTTCTACACGGACTGGGACAAGGTGGCCGGCGACATTGTGGCCACCATGCACGCCGAGGCGGGGCGCGTGCCCGGGGACCGCGGCCTCCTCGACTTGGTGGTCGAGCTGTGCACGGGCAACCCCCGCTTCCGCGGGCTGTGGGAGACGCAGGACGTCATGGAGCAGCGGGCGGGCGTCCTGCGTCTGCACCACCCCGACGTCGGGGACCTGGAGGTGTGCATGGAGGCCACCCCTTTGGCGGCGGACCCTGGGCTGACTCTGGTGGTCCTCCCGGTCGCCCCCCACTCGCCCGCCGCACGGACGCTGGGCCTGCTCAGGACCGCCGCGCGCAAGACCTGAGTACCGGCCCGTCGGCACCGACTCATGAGACGGCGGGCGGTGCAGCCCTCTTCACCGAGACCGGTCGTATTCCGCGCCGCGATCGGTCCGAGGCGCCCGCTGACCGCACCAACCGGCTCCTCGAGCCCCTTCGGGAGATGCTGCGGGGAGTCCGCAGCGGGCCTCGATGCCTCCGGGATCAGGTGGGCCGTCAACATCGGCAGCCCGGGGGCGACCTTCCGGGCGCCAGCGGCCGCATGAGCGGCCCGGGCGCGCGAGAGCGGGACGGCGATGTTCGCTGGGCGAGTCCTGGAGAATCTCGCCCCCGCCCCGCGGCCGTGCGGGTGACGGCATGCCGGGCCGCCCCGCGCCGTGCCTCAGATGCCGCGGGCGGACATGACGCCGTCGATCGCCCGGAGCTCCTCGAGGACCTCAACGCTGATCCCGCCCTCGACGTCCACCAGCGTGACCGCCAGCTCGCCGCGCGACTTGTTGAGCAGGTTGGCGATATTCTGCCCGCGGCGGGCCACGATCGTGGAGACCTGGCCGACCATGTTGGGCACATTGCGGTTGACGATGACGAAGCGGTGCGTGCCCTCCTGGCGCGCCATGACGGCCTCGGGGAAGTTGACCGAGTTGTGGACCTGGCCGTCCTCGAGGAAGCCGCGCAGCGCATCGACGGCCATCATGGCGCAGTTGCGCTCGGCCTCCTTGGTGGAGGCGCCCAGGTGCGGCAGCGAGATGCACTTGGGGTGCTTGTGGACCAGCGTGGAGGGGAAGTCGCACACGTAGCCGCCCAGGGTCCTCTCGTCCAGGGCGGCCACGACGGCGTCGGTGTCGACGATCTCGGCGCGCGCGAAGTTGAGCAGCACCGCGGTCTCCTTCATGAGGGCGACGCGCTGGGTGGACACCAGCCCGCGGGTCGCGTCGATGAGCGGGACGTGGACGGTCAGGATGTCCGCCCGCCGGAAGACCTCCTCGATGGACTCGGCGCGCTCGACCTCCGCGCTCAGGTGCCAGGCGTGCTCCACGCTGATGCCCGGGTCGAAGCCGACGACATTAAGCCCCAGGCCGAGGGCGGCGTTGGAGACCTGGACGCCGATGGCGCCCAGCCCGACCACGCCCAGGGTGCGGCCGGGCAGCTCGAAGCCGACGAACTGCTTCTTGCCGGCCTCGACGGCGGCCGCGATGGCGGCGTCGTCGCCCTGAAGGGTGTGGGCGAAGCGGGCGGCCGGAATGAGGTTGCGCGAGGCGATGAACAGGCCCGCCAGGACCAGCTCCTTGACGGCGTTGGCGTTGGCGCCCGGCGTGTTGAACACCGGCACGCCCCGTTCGGTCATGGCGGCGACCGGGATGTTGTTGGTACCGGCGCCGGCGCGGGCGATGGCCAGGACGGTCTCGGGGATGGGTTCGTCGTGGAGCTTGGCCGAGCGCACCAGGAGCGCGTCGGGGTCGGCCAGGGAGCCGCCGACGTCGTAGAGGTCGTCGGGGAAGCGGGAGAGTCCCGCGCCGGAGATGGCGTTGAGGGTCTGGACGCGGAACTGCTTGCGGGTGGTCATGGGGTCCTTCGCTGGGGTGCGGGGTTGCGGGTTCAGGTCGGGCGGGCTCAGGCGCGGGTGCGCTCGAACTCGGCCATGTAGTCGATGAGGGCGGTCACGCCCTCGACGGGCATGGCGTTGTAGATGGAGGCGCGCATGCCGCCGACGCTGCGGTGGCCCTTGAGGCCCGTCAGGCCCGCGGCCGCGGCGCCAGCGAGGAAGTCGGCGTCGAGAGTCGGGTCGGCCAGGGTGAAGGGGATGTTCATCCAGGAGCGGGAGCGGGGCTCGACCGGGTTGGTGTAGAAGTCGGAGGCGTCGATGGCCCCGTACAGGAGGGCGGCCTTGGCGCTGTTGCGCTCTCCCATGGCGGCCAGGCCGCCGGTGTCCTCGATCCAGTGGAGGATGAGGCCCAGCAGGTAGATGGAGAAGGTCGGGGGCGTGTTGAGCATGGAGTCCTTGGCGGCCATGACCGTCCAGTCCCAGATAGCGGGCACGTCCGGGCGGGCGCGCCCCAGCAGGTCCTCACGGACGATGACGACAGCGAGGCCCGCCGGCCCCAGGTTCTTCTGGGCGCCGCCGTAGATGACGCCGAAGCGGGAGACGTCGAGGGGGCGCGAGAGGTAGGCGGAGGAGAAGTCGGCGACGAGGGGCGCGCCCCCGGCGTCGGGAATGTAGGGGAGCTCGACGCCGCCAATGGTCTCGTTGGGGGTGTAGTGGAGGTAGCGGGCGCTATCGGGCACGGTGAAGGAGCCGGGCGCGGGGGTGGTGGTGTAGGAGGAGGCGGCCTCGTCGGCGACGACCTCGACGACGACGCCCTGGCGGCGGGCCTCCTTGATGGCCTTGGCGGACCACTGGCCGGTGTTCAGGAAGGCGGCGGTGTCGCCGGGGGCGGTGAGGTTGGCGGGGATGGCGGAGAACTGGCCGGTGGCGCCGCCGGCGAGGAAGAGGACGCGGTAGCTCTCCGGGATGCCGGCGACAGAGCGCAGGGCGGCCTCGGCGTCGGCGGCGCACTCGACGAAGTCCCTGCCGCGGTGGGAGACCTCGAGCACGCTCATGCCGGAGCCCCGCCAGTCTGTGAGTTCGGAGGCGGCCCGCTCGAGGACGGGCAGGGGGAGCTGGGCGGGACCGGCGGAGAAGTTGTACACGCGCATGTCTCACGATAACCCGTGCACAGGGCGGGCAGCCGCGCCGTCTCACGGGGCAGGCCGCGTCCGGCGGGCCGGGTGGGGCCGCTGGACGTTCGCCCGGAGTCGCGATGTCCTGGACGGTGAGGCCCTGACTGCGCAGGACGCTTACGGCATGGCGCGAGGTGTCAGCGGCAGCGCGCCAGGCGCGCTCGGCCTCCTCGACCCGTAGGCCCCGCCGATCGCTTACTACGCCCTTTTGTTCCTTACTACGCTCCTTTTCCTCGTACAGTAAGGAACAAAGGAGCGTAGTAAGCGAGAAGAGGGCGCGGCGGGGCGCACTCCCAGCCATGCCCCCACCGCAACCGCAACACTCTGTCGCTCCCGACCGGAGACCACGAGAGCGCCCTCACACCCCCGGCGTGCGCGGGGCAAACGCAGCCAGGGCACCGCCGAACACCTTCAGCACGCCTCTACCCCCGCGCACGCGGGGCAAACGCGGCGTTGCCGGCCGCGATGACCTGGGCGGCGCCTCTACCCCCGCGCACGCGGGGCAAACCAGCTCTCCTACTCCAACCCCGACGGAAACCTGCCTCTACCCCCGCGCACGCGGGGCAAACCGTGCGAAACCGTACAATACAGCGGGATCTTACTCCCGCGCGCCTCGCTTCTCATTCACTGCCAACCCGCTGGCTTCCTCCGGAACGAGACACACGCCGTCCAAGACCACTGGGCCGGCAACAGCCTCATCGAAGACGACCGTGAGGTGAGCGGCGCCGCCCGGCTCGCACGCATCAAGCCCGACCGATGCTCGCGCCTGCGCATGACGCCCCACCCATACCAGGCGCACACCCAGCCGGTCCGCAAGCGCTCGTACCCGCTCGACCGCAACCTCCGACTCCATCTCGACGGGCACGATCGAGGTCCATGCCGACGTCGGCGCGGTCGCAGCGCGCACCACCCTCGGCAGCGAGGCCAGCTCGCGCAGCTCTGAGGGCCGCACCTTCACAACACCACTGCGCACGGCCAGAGTGATCTCGCCCGGTACTCCACCCGCCTGCAGCACGAACCCGCGCAGCACGGGCGCCCTTCGTCGTCCGACCTCCCCGAAGAGCGGCAGCACCCACTCCAGAGCCGGCACCTGCCCCCGCAGCTGATCGACAATGGTCGCCGCGTCAGCCGCGCCCACGGTGACTCCGCCCGACCGTCCCCCGGGAAAGCGATACAGGACCGCGTCGGCGAGCACATCCCACGGCGCCGAGGCCATCACCCGCGCGCCGGCACCAGCCTGCCGATACCTCGCAGTAGGGCGCACGTCAAGAGGCGGATGGGTACCGGTCACGCGGCTGCGCCTGCGCTGCCCCTCGCGCTCGTCAAGGGCGCGCAGCAGCTCCGGGGTCGCCACCCTCAAAGCACACTCCCCGTTCTCATCGGGAATCCACCGGTCGTGAGCCTCCGGCGGCTCCTGGACGCCCTCCACCACGTCGAGGATCACCGGCGACGTCGGCCGGCCCAGGTAGGCCACCTTCCGGGCGACCCGCTGCAATCCCTCCACATCCACGTCCTGCGCGTCGTCGAAGACCCACCGCACGACGTCGTCGGGCCCCGCCCCGATCAGGGCGCCGCACTCAGGATCCTTGAGGTCCTTGCTCGCAAAACGAGAGTTAACATCGATAATACCGGTCATCCTCCCTCGGTTATCGAGCTTGATCTCATTGTTGACAGGCACCCAGCGTCCGTAACCGACCCGGCGCACTCCGGCGCGAGGCGCCGAGATCCTGGGGGGCGACAAGAAGAAAAGACTCTCCGCAGCGCCCACCCCGTTCCCAGCCTCGTAGGCCGCCGCCAGAAACGCAGCGGCCAGACGAGCCGGGGCGGGAGGCCACTCCGGTCCCCCGTCGCGGTCGTGGGCGTTGAACTCACCTGCCGGGAAGCGCGCCGTCACAGTAAAGGCCGTCATGACTCGGTACTGCCGTCAATGGCGATAATGATCTTGCCCAGAGCGGAGTCATCCATAATGTGGGCCGTTTCCGGCTTCTTCCACCCGGCCTCGGCACCGAGCTCACGTACCAGGGCAGCCAGCTCGTCGACGTCGGGCAGCCCCAGAGGCTCCGGAGCAGCGCCATGACGCGCCACCCGCGCCTCCAGCCCGGGCTCAAGCAGACGCAGCTCCGCGCCGGCCCGCAGCGAGAGGTTCTGGTGGTGCAGAAGATAGAGCAGGAGCGTGAGGGCCACCGTGAGCGAGCGCGCCGGCTCCGGCTGCTTGAATCTGAAGGTCCGCAGTCCCGTGAAGGAGAAGAAGGCGTGACTCTCAATGGTGCGGTACGTCAGGTCCGACGGCGTCGGCCGGTCTTTCTTCTTCCCGGTCAGGTCGGTCGGCGGAAGGGAACCCAGCCCCACGGTCGAAAGCTTGTTTCCCCCGATCTTCGTCTCAGCATCGACGGCGGCAAAAAGGGCATCAACCTTACCGGCCATGCGGCGCCGCTCCTCAACACCCGTTGCAATGAACTCGGCGGTGAACAGGCGCGCAGAACGAGAGTCCGCGGGATTCATGACGTAGTAGCCGAGGTACTCGTCGCGCCCTTTCTCAATCTCGTTGCCCTTCCCGTCGGAGGAAGACTTCTTGTTGGCCTTGTCGGCCGCCTTCTGGGAGCGCTTGGTCTGCGAGTGCCACCAGCCGAAGGGGATTGCCGTCGGGAAGCCGGTCAGGAGGGCATCGGGCTTCTCACGCGTGGCCTGCTGGATCCCGTCAAAATCGACGCCGGCCTTCCGCAGCTCGTCCCGCGCCAGCCGCCAGGTCGTATCGGCCTGCCGGTGGGAGAGCTCGACCGAGGTGGTGAGCAGCCGGCCTCTCTCGTCGACGAAGGTCACGAGCGGGAAGTTCAGGTAGTCGGCGAGGGTCTGACCGCGAAACCGTCCCGCCAGGAGCGCCTCGCAGCGCGAGGCCACCGAGCCCCAGGAGTCGATGGTGGCGGCCGGCTCGCCATCGGCGGTGGTGAAGATGCCGACGACCCTCCCGTCCTGCCGGATCGTCCCGGCCGGCGGGGTGACGGTCGGCCCGGTGAGGGACTCGTACCGGCCGGTGAGGGACAGGCCCGCGACCGCGGGATCGGAGGCGAGATCGACGAGCTGGCTGTGAAGCTCTGATGCGGTGGTCATGAATGGGCTCCTTCAACGAGGTCCGGAATAGTGCGGTGAGCAGAGGAAGATCGAGCAGGCGGGCAGGCTCACAGGACGATCGGCATGCCGTAGCCGAAGGCCTTCCCGCGCCCAATCCCACGGGTGTAGGCATCGCAGCCCTCAGCGAGACCGGTGATAGTGGCGGTGAGGTCCCGCACCGTGAAGGACCGTCCCTTGGGCGGATCGGCCCTCCGACCGGCCTCGGTGCGTCGAGTGCGCCGCGAATGGGGCCGCTCGGCGGGCGATCCCACCCTCCACCGCTCGGAGGCGACGACGGCGTCGGCCTCGATGCCGCGACGGGCCAGCAGGCCCCGGGCCCAGGCCTCGGCCTCCTCGTCGAAGACGGGACGGGAGTGACTACGGCCCTCGGGGTCCTGGTGGCGCTTCTCGGCCACGACCCGCACGGTGAAGCGCTGTCCGACGGCGAAGGCGTCCGGCGCCTCGATGTGCTCGGCGCCGTCGATATCGAAGGGGGCGCGGAACAGGATCGCAGCATGCCCGCTGCGCCCGCCGACGTCGGTGGGCAGTGCCAGGCGGTAGAGGACGCCGAGGTCCGCGCGGGCGGCCCGAGAGGCGCCCGCCAGGTCCGGGAGGAAGGACATGGCAAGACGATGGATGCCGTCGGGGCCGCCCAGGGACGGCAAGGCCCGGGCCAGAGGCAGGGTGATGATCTGGTCAGGCACGGGATCCTCCTCGGACATCAGCGGCGGTCTCCTGCCTCGCGGGAGCCAGGAAGGTGATCCTGGCGGTTCCCTTGGTGGACTGGATCGCCGAGCTCCACCTCGGCCAGGGCAGGTGAGCCGGCGGCGACTCATGAAGGTCGACGATCGTGGTGACGGTCAGGGGCACGGGGTTGAGCACCCAGGTGAGCACCTTGCGCGAGCCCGACATCGCCTGCTGTGCGGGCTGAAGGAGGAGCTGTCCGCAGAAGGCCAGCAGATCGATGAGCGGGTGGACATCGCACTTCTCCGAGCCGCTCGTGAGCCGCGGGGTGGGCTGGGCGGCGGAGAACCGCAGCCCCGGCTTGGCCTCGGCCACGGCCAGGCGCCCGTCGAGCAGACGGGCGATCTCAACCGCGGCGGCATCCCGGGCGGCCTCACGCGTTTCCGCTCCGAGCAGGGCCCAGGTGTCCTGCACGGACTTGGCGGTGTAGCTCTTGCCGCTGAGCAGGGTGAGCGCCGCGGAGCGCACCCGGACGTCTGGCTCCTTGACAGGCCCCGATGACGCCGACAGGTCGTAGGTCTGGACAATGCCGGACCCGGCGAGCACAGCCGGCTCCCGGCAGGCCTCCCACGCCGCACGGGCCAGCGCATTGGCGACTGTCCGGCTCGGCGTCGTCGTCTGGTACTCCTTCGGCTTCAGCGCCTGGAGCTCTTGCGGCATCCGGCTCTCCAGGTCCCACGTGCCGGCAACCAGGGCCTCCGCGGCGACCTGCGCCAGAGCCTCCGCATCGCCGTCCCAGGTGAGCACCGGCACCGCCCAGTCGCCCTCGAAGTGGAGCGTTGCCCCGGGAAGAAGAGAGGCCAGCCCCCAGCAGGCCAGGACGTGGGCGGGGCGGTGCCCAGACAGGGCCGCGAGCGGGTGCTGGTGGTCGGTCGGCCGCTCAGCCGGTGCGGACATCTCACTCATCTCGCTCATGGTCTTCCTGCTCCTTCCGGGAGACCTCCCAGTCGGCGAGCCGCAGGACGGCCTCGGTCAGGGCCAGCCCGTAGGGGCCGTAGCGCTCGTTGAGCCGGTGGAAGGACTCGATCTGCGCGGCCCACCGGGGGCAGGCGGGATCCAGGTAGGGCTCGCCCGCACCGTCGTCCTGCGGGCAGATGGGCCCTGGCCCGCGGTAGAGGCCGTGGTGGGTGAGGATGAGGTGGCGCACCAGCTCGACGTCGTGGGGCCGCAGGGTCCCGGCGGCGACCGTCTCGTCGAGCACCCGCGCCGAGGCCGCCTCGTGCCGCCAGCCCCGGGGGACCCCGGCGAGCGCGGTCGAGCGCCGCCACAGGCGCCGGGGCAGCGCGGACTTGGCCAGCGGCACCGATGCCGCGCCGCCCTCGTCCCCTTCCGCGAAGGCAAGCCAGCCGTCCTCCTCCTTCATCCGCAGGGCGGACTGGAAGGCGCCGAGCTCGGCCTTGCCGGCATCGTGATAGGCGCCCGCCATGGCGAGGTCGCCCACCACGTCCTCGGGCAGGCCGATAGCGCGCGCCCACCGCCTCGCGCACTCGCTCACGTCACGGCTGTGCTCCTTCAGCGGGACGGCGCGGAGCAGCTCCTGGCCCGCCGGTCGGGCGAGGCAGAGGCGCAGCCAGGGGCACTCGGAGTCCTCGCCCAGGATGTCGGCGGTCAGCACCCAGCCCTCGGGGGCGGCGACCTCCTCGACGATCTCGCGCAGGGTGTCGGCACGCGTCCGCCCCTCGACGTCGGCCTCCCCGCCGAGGTCGGTGAGAATGACGCGCGGCGTCCCGGCACCCTCCCCGGACAGGGCCTCGGCCTCCACCTTCTCGTGCAAGTCCTCGAGGTCCGCCCCCGGCAGGAGCAGGCGGTCGGACAGGTCCTTCCCGGCGCCGGCGATCCCGAGGACTCCCTCGGCCGCGCGCGAGTCGATGACCAGGACGGCGCCGGGACTCACGGCCTCCGCCTCGCGCGCTTCCGTCAGTACCCGGGGTGGCTTCTCGCGGACCGGGTCGAGCGCAATGACCGGGGCCGTCCTGAGGGCGGCCTGAACCGCCCTGCGCGTGTCGGCCATCCGCAGTGTCCAGCCCTCGGCCCGCAGGTCGGGTGGGAAGTCCTCAAGATCGGCCAGGAGCGGCCCCTCGGCCACAAGGTCGACACGGTTCCGGACGACGACGGTGACCTCGGCCCGCGGGTCGGCGAGCTCGCGGATCCAGGGCGCCACCGGCGAGTCGTTCCTGGAGCCGGCCGTGCGCAGGTAGGCGCGCAGCACGGTCGGCGGGATGACGACCGGAACCTGCTGGGGGCGGCGAAGCGCCGCGGGGTCGCTCGCCTCGCGCAGACGCCTCACCGCCTCCCCGAGCACGGGCGCGTCCGCAATGAGCCGGGCGACGGCGTCGGCGGCGTCCCCGTGAATGGGATCGGACCCGCTGGCCGCGCGGATGATCGTCACCGAACCGTCCTGGCGCGCACCCACGCGGTTGACGCGGCCGAGCCGCTGGGTAAGTGAGTCCGCGCCGCAGGCCTGGGTGATGAGGTGGGTGAAGTCCAGGTCGGCCCCCACCTCGAGGGTGGAGGTGGCCACGACGACGACGGGCCCGGCCTGGGCCCGGTTCTCGCTCCCGGTGCGGTACGGCTCGAGCCGGTCGACGACGGTCCGGGTGAAGCGCTCCGGCATGCCGCCGGTGAGCAGCTCCAGGGCGACGCCGCTGCGCCTGCACGGCCTGCTGAGTCTGGTCATGACAGCCTTGGCGTCGGCGACCGTGGTGCAGAAGACGACCAGGCTGTTCCCGTTGCCGAGCTCCGGCACGATTCCCGCAGCCGCCTCGGTCACGGCCTTGACACTGCTCCCCCCGGTCTCGGTCAGCGTGACGGGTATGGCGTCCCGGGCCCGGCGACGCCGTGCCAGCGCCGGGTCGCGCCGCTCCTCCTCGTCCGCGTCCCAGATGAGCGCGCCGTCGGCCCCGCCGCCGGGGGTGGCGCTCATGGCCATGACCCGCAGCCCCGGAACAGCTCCGCCGAACCGGTCCTCGAGCGCCGACTCGTACGTCTGAAGCGTTTCCAGGGTGGTGCGCGCCTGCGCCGACAGGTGCGCCTCGTCGAGCACCCACCAGGAGTCGAGCCCGGTCAGGGCCGCGTCGATGCTGCGGCGCCCGGCGGAGAGCTGGTAGCCGCGGAAGAGCAGACGGGAGCAGACCATGTCCAGGGTGCCGACCACGACGGCGGGGCGGGCGGGGCTGCGGGTGTGCTCTGTCAGGTCGGGCGTCAGGCCGCCCCGCAGCCTTCGCACCTCGAGGACCGGTTCGTCCGGGCCGAGGCCGAAGCGGCCGCGCAGGATGGAGGCGAGCGCCGCCAACGGACCCTCGACGGCGCCATTGACCAGGTCCGCCAGGTCGCAGGCGCTCCGGTGAGCGTCGTCGACGACGACCCTGCGGTCGACGACGATGTGCAGGCGCAGCGCGACCAGCCGGGCGCCACCGCTGTCGGCGTCGGCCGCGAGCGCGTGGAGCCAGGAGAGGAGCACGGCCAGGGTCTTGCCCATGCCGGTCGGGACGTCGAGGATGGGCGGAACATCGCCTGCGGCGAGGCGTTCGGCGAGCCGCTCCTGGTAAGCGCGGGGCTCGTACCCGGTGGCGGCGCGGAACACCGGCGGGAACTCCGGCAGCACAGGACAAACTCCTTCACTTACCAATAAAACGTTCGATCCCCCGATCACTCGGGGCTCGGTCCTCTTCGTCAACATGCCGAACCAAGAGAACTCCTCTACATCCGCACAGGCGGAGAGCTCGCGCAGACCACGGGGCATCGAGATGCAGGCTACACTACCGCCATCTGCGTGTCACCTGTCTCTTCTATGAAAAGCGACGAAAGTGAGTCCATATGACCGACGGAAGCGAGTGTTTGATCCCGACGATTGTGAGTGTTTCGTGGGGCTGGCACTGTCGGCAGCAGGGGCGCGGCCCTCGCCGAGGGGACGTTGCGCGGTGCGGGCGGCGGGAGCCGGGCGGCGCATGAGCCCGCCGTACTCCCGCCTCATCGACACCCGGCTCGCCACGCTGCTCGACGGGCTTCCGGCTGTCAATATCGAGGGCGCCCGCGGCGTCGGCAAGACCTGGACGGCCTCACGTCACGCGCGGACCCTCATCGCCGTCGACGACCCGGACGAGCGCGCCCAGCTCGTGCACCTGGGGAGGCGCTTCACCGCGTCCCTCGACTACCCGGTGGTCCTCGACGAGTGGCAGCGGCTGCCGGAGACCTGGGACAGGGTGCGGCGCGCCGTCGACGACGACCCCGCACCGGGGCGCTTCATCCTCACCGGCTCCGCCTCGCCGGCGCAGGCGCCCGTGCACACGGGGGCCGGGCGCATCGTCAATATCCGCATGTGGCCGCTCAGCCTGGCCGAGCGCTCCCTGGAAGCACCCACCATTTCACTGGCGGCCCTGATAGCGGGGGACGGGACGGGCGCCATCGAGGGAAGCACTCCGATCGACCTGGGCCGGTACGTCGATGAGATCCTCCGCTCCGGCTTCCCGGGCATCCGCGACCTTCCGCCCGTCGCCCGCGAGGCACAGCTCGACGCCTACCTGGAGCAGACTGTCCGCCACGACCTGGCCGACGGGCGCGCGCGGCGCACCCGGACCCTCACGGACTGGTTGCGCGCCTATGCCGCCGGCGTGGCGACCACGGCCTCCTACGGCTCGATCGCCGCGGCCGCCACCAGCAGAGAGGGCTCTACGCCCGCGGCCTCCACCACGCGCCAGTACCGCGACCTGCTGGAGGAGATGTGGATCCTGGAGCCGGTGCGCGGCTGGAGCCCCTCCGAGAACGACTTCAAACGACTCACCACGAGTGACAAGCACCAGCTGTGCGACCCGGCTCTGGCGGCGCGCCTCCTGCGCACCGGGGCCGCCGGCCTGCTCGGTGTGGGCAGGCCCGCCCAGACAGCCCTGAAGGGGGTCCCCAGGCGCACCCGGATGCTGGGCCCCCTCTTCGAGTCCCTGGTCACCCAGAGCGTCCGGGTCTACGCCTCCCTGTGCAACGCCGCCGTCCACCACCTGCGCGACAAGGGAGGCGAGCACGAGATCGACCTCATTGTCGAGGGCCCCGACCGCCGCGTCGTCGCCATTGAGGTCAAGGCCTCCGCCGCGCCACGGCCCGGGGACACCCGCCATCTGCTGTGGCTGCGCGAACGGCTGGGAGAGCGCCTGGCCGATGCCGTCGTCGTCACCACCGGCAGCCACGCCTACCGCGACCGGCACGGCATCGCCGTCGTTCCTGCCGCCCTGCTCGGCCCGTAGCCCCCGCCGATTGCTTACTACGCTCCTTTGTTCCTTACTACGCTCCTTCTCCTCGTACAGTAAGGAACAAAGAGGCGTAGTAAGCGAGAAGAGGGCGCGGCGGGGCGCGCTCACAGCCACAGATCCCGACACCGCCGGGCACACCCCGCCACCTTGGGCGGGAAGAAGTCCGCAATCCGCCGCACCAGGCGCTCGGGGGCGAACAGCTCCTTCCACTCGGTGCGCCCCACCGTCCAGCCGCCGCGCCGCAGGGCCATTTCGCGGGCCTTCTCCGCCCGCAGGTCCTCCGCCGTCACCAGCTTGCCGTAGCCGTCGAACTCCAGGTCGACCGCCTCCTCCACGAAGCCCAGGTCGAGGTAGTACACATGTCCATCCTCATCAACCCAACGCAGTTGGGTCACCAGCTCGGGCAGCCCCGCCGCGGCCGCCGCCCACCGCAGCACGCTCTCGCCGGGCGACTCGGCGAAAGGGTCCGCCAGGGCGACCGTCGCCCGGGCACGGCGCTTGCCGTTGCGCTGCCCCTGCTCCTCGACCATGCCGGCGAGCTTTGCGCGCGCCTGCGCCAAGTCCATCTCGCCGTTGCAACGCCGGGTGAAGCGGTCGGGCCGGCACACCTGCCGCAGGGCGGCGTCAATGATCGGGAGGGACTCGCGCACCGGCATGTCGAAGGCGCAGTCGACGGCGGTGCGCAGCGGCGTCGTCACGCGCAGCCCGCTCACGACGACGATCTCCCCCTCGCGCGGCGCCACGAGGGAGCGCGCCACCGACACCGGCCGGGCGGCGGGCGCGCTGCCCGGCCGGCCGTAGGCCACGCCCGGGAGGGGACGAGTGGTGCGGGACCGGTTGGTCTCAACGGCGACCCGTATGCCGGGCTCCTGCTCGATCGGGGACAGCCCTTGGACGACGGCGGCCGCCTCATGGGTGAGGGCCAGCGCGGAGGGGTAGGCGCGCAGGGCCGCCTCGCAGCGGGCGAGGGTCACCATCTCCTTGAGGCGCCATAGCGGCGTGCCCGCGGGGGCCCTCACCATGTAGGCACCGCGGCTCACGCGGATGAGATCGTCACGCCCGGAGAAGTCGCGGTCGTTGCGGTCGGCGGTGTAGAGGACCTGCGGGGGCTCGGGCGGGACCGGGTAGCGCTGCATGGTTCCAGGCTCACCGCCGGACGCCGCGTGCGCGAGCGGCGTCGTCGAGCCCTGTGGACGGGGCCGTCGCGAGCCGTGACTGTGGAGCCCCGCCCCCACCGATCGCTTACTACGCTCCTTTGTCCCTTACTGTACGAGGAAAAGGAGCGTAGTAAGGAACAAAGAGGCGTAGTAAGCGAGTCAGGGGCGCGGCGAGCTCAGCGCGCCGCCCACCAGGAGCGCAGCGCCTGGCGCGCCATCTCCTCTCCCAGCGGCCCCTTCTCCATCCGCAGGTCCAGCAGGAAGCGGTAGGCCTCGCCCACCACCGGTCCGGGCTCCACCCCGAGCTCGTCCATGATCTGCGCCCCGTTGAGGTCCGGGCGGATGGCGTCGAGCTCCTCCTGCCTGGCCAACGCGGCGATGCGCGCCTCGAGGTCGTCGTAGGCGGCATCGAGCATGCGGGCCTTGCGCCTGTTGCGGGTGGTGACGTCCGCGCGCGTGAGCCGATGGAGGCGCTCCAGCAGCGGCCCGGCGTCGGCCACGTAGCGCCGCACCGCCGAGTCCGACCAGGCGGCGTCGGCGTAGCCGTGAAAGCGCAGGTGCAGCTCGACCAGCCGGGAGACGTCCTTGACGGTCTGCCTGTCGAAGCGCAGCGCGCGCAGCCGCTTGCGGGTCATGCGGGCGCCCACGTGGTCGTGGCCGTGGAAGGTCACGGTGCCGCCCGGCAGGAAGCGGCGCGTGGCCGGCTTGCCGACGTCGTGCATGACCGCTGCCAGGCGCAGTACGAGGTCGGGGGCGGGCACCGGTCCGTCGGGCCCCGTCTCCAGGGCCATCGCCTGGTCCAGCACCGTCAGGGTGTGCTCGTAGACGTCCTTGTGCCGCCTGTGCTCATCGACCGTCTCGACCAGGGCCGCCAGCTCGGGCAGGACGACGTCGGCGACCCCGGTGTGCACCATGAGCTCGAGCCCGCGGCGCGGCCACGGCGAGATCAGCAGGCGCTCCAGCTCGGCGCGCACCCGCTCGGCCGAGACGATCTCCAGGCGCGGCGCCATCTTCTCCATGGCGGCCATGACGTCGGGCTCGACGTCGAACCCCAGCTGGGCGGCGAAGCGGGCTGCCCGCATAATGCGCAGCGGGTCGTCGTCGAAGGACTGCACGGCGCTCACGGGCGTGCGCAGCACCCCGGCGCGCATGTCGGCCAGCCCGCCGAACGGGTCGACGAGCTCGAGGTCGGGAAGCCGCAGCGCCATGGCGTTGACGGTGAAGTCGCGGCGAGTCAGGTCGCCCTCCAGGGTGTCCCCGTAGACCACCGCCGGCTTGCGGGAGCCGACCTCGTACTCCTCGGTGCGATAGGTCGTCGCCTCCACGATCGTCTCGCCCTTGCGCGCCCCGATGGTGCCGAACTCCTTGCCGATGTCCCAGCAGGCGTCTCCCCAGGCGCGCAGGATCCTCTCGGTCTGCTGGGGGCGCGCGGAGGTCGCGCAGTCCAGGTCGTGGGGGACGACGCCGAGGAAGGCGTCGCGCACCGGCCCGCCGACCAGCGCGAGCTCGTGGCCGGCGCGGGCGAATATGTGCCCGAGCGCCGCCAACGACGGCGGCAGCGTGCGCAGGGCCTGGCGCGCCGTGGGGGTCAGGCCGGCGGCATCGGGGGCCTCGTCGAGCAGCGCGTGGGCCGCGGGGCCGACGGGGACGGCGGAGGCAGCGGGAGCCCCGCCCGACAGGGCGGACGAGCCGGGGCCGGAGGACGAGGCGGCACCAGGGGCGGAGGAGGCGGAGGGAGCGGCGGGATGAGTCATTGGTCTAAGCCTGCCACGCGGACTCCCCGCGAGCACCCGAACGGCGCCCACCCAGTCGAACCGCCTAGAGTGTCCTCATGCCCTCTCACCGCGCTCGCAAGCCCCGCGCTGGCTCATCGCCGCGGCGCGCGAGTGCGCGTTTCCTGCCGGTGGTCGATGAGACCAGCGCCGGCGGGCTCGTGATCGACGTCCAGGGCGGGCGGGCAGTCACCGCCGTCATCGCACGCCGCAATCGCGGCGGACGCCTCGAGTGGTGCCTGCCCAAGGGCCACCTCGAGGGCAGTGAGACCGCCGAGGAGGCGGCCGTGCGCGAGATCGCCGAGGAGACCGGCATCTCCGGCCGCGTCCTGCGGCACCTGGCTACCATTGACTACTGGTTCGCCGGTGACGACCATCGTGTCCACAAGGTCGTTCACCACTTTCTCCTTGAGGCGATCAGTGGCAGCCTCACCACGGAGAACGATCCGGATCACGAGGCTGAGGAGGTTGAGTGGGTGAGCCTGGACGACGTCGCCCGCCGCCTGGCCTATCCCAACGAGCGGCGCATTGTCGCCGCTGCACGCGAGATTCTCGTGGGGGACGGGTGATCCCGAACAAGCTCCGTCGCCGTCTCTCCCGCTCCCGGGCGCGCCTGCTGATCGCCCTGGTGACAGCGGTGACCGCCTCCGCCGCCCTCGTGAGCCCTCCTCCGAGCACCGGCGCCACCGTGACGGACGCGGCGAACGGGCCGGATATGACGGAGCTGTTGCTCGCCCCGGCCACCCAGGCCACATCGACCGCTCAGCCCGACGCCGCAAGCACCGCCGCCCCGACGACCCCGCCGGCGAAGGCCCAGATGATCGACGGCCAGGCGACGCTCTCGGTGGACTCCCTGGCCCCCGAGGTCATCACCTCCGGGCAGGACCTCACCGTCTCCGGCACCATCGCCAACGGCACCGGCGACGCCCTGGAGGGCCTGTCAGTCACGGTCCAGATGGAGGGCTCCACAGAGGTGACCGTCACCGGCCTGGAGTCGTGGCTGGCCGGGGAGCGCGACTCCGCCATGCGCTCCGTCCACCAGGGCGACCTCGGCGAGAGCATCGCCTCCGGCGAGGTCAAGACCTTCTCCGTGACCATCCCCGCCGACAGCCTCCCCCTCGGTGACGAGCAGCAGTGGGGCCCGCGGGGCCTGGAGGTGACGGTGTCCAAGGGCCGCACCGCCGTCGCCCAGGACCGCACGCTCCTCGTGTGGGACACGGGCGCCAAGGCCGGCCGGTCGCACGTGACGACGCTGATCCCGGTGACGGCCTCGACCGGGGACCTGGAGCTTCTGACCACGGGCGCCGAGCCGCCCGCGGACGCCGCTCTGGCGGGCCTGCGCAAGCGGATCACCTCCCTGCTGGAGCTCGCCGGCGACGGCGTCGTCCTGGCGGTGGACCCGGCGCTGCTGGAGGCCCTCGGGGTCACCAGGGAGACGGTGGCCGCCGCGACGCCCTCGCCCGCGCCCTCCCCGAGCCCCTCCGCCACGGGCGACGAGGCCGGTGACGAGGAGAGCCCCGCGCCGACGTCGTCCCCCGACTCCTCCGAGACGCCCTCGGCGAGCCCCTCGCCCGGGCAGTCCGCAGGGCCGTCGGCCACCGCCTCCCCATCGGACTCCCCGTCCCCGTCCGACAAGCGGCCCGGCCAGGCCCTGACCAAGACGCTCGTTGAGGCCGTCGCGGCCGGCGACGTCGTCGCCCTGCCCTGGAGCGACGCGGACATCGCCGCCCTGACCCACCTGGGGGAGACCGACCTGCTCGCCGACGCCTACAGCCGCACCGAGGGCTCCCAGACCGTTGCGGCGGGCGCGCCCGCGTCGCTGGCCTGGCCGGCCGGCGCCCTGGACTCGGCGACGCTGGACGCACTGCCCGACTCCGTGCAGACCGTCGTCACCGACCCAGGGGACCTGCCGGTGGAGGAGGACCTGACGTACACGCCCTCGCAGGTCACCAGCGTCGGCTCGCGCACGGTGCTGACGCCCGACGCGAACCTGTCCGACACCCTCGGCGGCACGCTGGTGACCGACGAGTCCTCCACCGACCTGTCGAGCCTGGACGCCACCCAGCTGCTGCGCGCCGAGACGGCGATCATGACGCGCCAGGCCCCCGCGCTCAGCCGCTCCGTCGTCGTCACCCTCAAGCGGAGTGACGCGGCCGGCATCGACACCAAGGCGCTCGCCGAGCGCCTCAAGGCGCTGCGCGAGTCCTCCTGGACCTCGCCCCAGGGGCTCAGCGCCCTGACCGCCGAGGCCGCCGCCCAGCAGGACGAGGGAACGAAGGTGCACCGCGCCGACGCGCCCGACTGGGTCGTCGGCGACCAGGAGGCCTCGGCGGCCGACCTCGCCGCCGCGCGGGCGACCCGGGACTACCTCAGCTCGGTGACCTCGATCCTGCCCGATCCGCAGGCGGCGATCGGCTCGGCCTCCGATGTCGTGGCGCGCACCGCCTCGGCCGCATGGCGGTCCGATCCGCCGGGCCGCACGTCCATGGCGGAGTCGGCCCGCGAGCGCGGCGCCGCGGTGACCGCGAGGCTCACGGCGATGCCCTCGCGGACGATCAACCTGATCGCCGCCGAGGCCAACCTGCCGGTGCGCATCACCTCGTCCCTGAACCAGGACGCCACCGTCGTTGTGCGCGTCCTGTCCGGCTCGGCGCGCCTGCAGACGATCAAGGACGTCATCCTCACGGTCCCGGCCGACGGCCAGACGACCGCCACCGTGCCGGTCAGGGCCGTGGGCAGCGGAGACGTCAACCTGACCATCATGCTGCTGGCCAACGACGGCACCGCCGTCGGCGCCCCGCAGACCATCCACATGCGCGTGCACGCCGACTGGGAGTCCAGGGGCACCCGGGTCATGGGGGCCGGACTCGTCATCCTGCTCGTCGGCGGCATCGTGCGGACCGTGCGTCGCGGGCGGCGCACGACAGCGCCCCACCGCGTCGAGGAGAAGACATGAGCGGCAAGGACAACAGCTCGTCGATCGCTCGTTCGAGCGCCGTCATGGCGGCCGGCACGCTGGCCAGCCGCCTACTGGGCCTCGTGCGCAACGCCCTGCTGATCGCCGCCCTGGGGGCGACGGCGTCGGGCGCCGCCGAGGCCTTCAATATTGCGAACAACCTGCCCACCCAGCTGTACAACCTGGTGATCGGCGGCGTGCTCAACGCGATCCTCGTCCCGCAGATCGTGCAGGCGCTGCGCCGGCGCAACGGCGAGGAGCTCGTCAACCGGCTGCTGACGGCGGCCTCGGCCGCCATGGCCGCGGTCTCGGCCGTGCTAACGGTGGCGGCGCCGCTGGTCATTATGCTCTACGCCTCGGGCCTGGACCAGTGGCAGCCGCTGGCCTTCGCCTTCGCCTTCTGGTGCATGCCGCAGATCTTCTTCTACGGCCTGTACGCCCTGTGGGGGCAGGTGCTCAACGCCCGGTCGAGCTTCGGGCCCTACATGTGGTCCCCGGTCCTGAACAACGTCATCTCAATCGCCTCGATCATGGCCTACCTGCACATCTACGGCCGCTACACCACCGGCCAGAGCCCGGAGATCTGGGACGCGGGCCGCATCGCCCTGATCGGGGCCACGACGACGGCGGGCATCGCCATCCAGGCCCTCATCCTCTACATCCCCCTGGTGCGCTCGGGCTTCCACCCGCGCTTCGTGTGGGGGATCCGCGGCATGGGCCTGGGAACGATGTCGAAGGTGGCGCTGTGGGCGCTGCTGGGCACGGCGGTGGTCTCGCTGGGGGACATCGCGACGGCGAACCTGGGCGCCCGGGCCGTCACCGAGGCCTACCTGCCGCAGTACGACGGCGTCGTCGTGCCCTCCAAGACGCTGTACGACAACACCCAGCTGGTCTACATGCTGCCGCAGTCGCTGGTGACGACATCCATTATCACCGCCCTGTTCACGCGTATGAGCGAGAAGGCCGCCGCCGGGGACCGCCGGGGGGTGCGCGACGACCTGTCGCTGGGGCTGCGCAGCGTCGCGGTGTTCACCATCCTGTTCGCCGCGGGCATCGGGACCCTGGCCACGCCCTCGCTCCAGCTCTTCGTCCCCTCGCTGTCCCTGGCCGAGGCCACCGCCGCGGGCCCGATCCTCACGGTCCTGGCCGTCGGCATCATCTTCCAGGGCATCTGGTTCACGACCCAGCGCGTCATGCTGGCCTACGCGGACACCAAGCGGCTGCTCCTGGCCGACACCGTCGTCGGCATCGTCCCGGTCATCGTCTGCCTGGCCGCCTACGTGCTGGCGCCGGCCAACCACTGGATGACCTGGGCGGCGGTGGGCTCCATGCTCAGCCAGGTGGGCGGCTCGGCGATGGTGATCCCGCTCATCAGACGGCACCTGCCCGACCTCGACGGCCCCCGCGTCATCGCGACCTACGCCCGCCTGCTGGCGGCGGCGGTGCCGACGGTGCTCGTCGGGGCGGGCATCCGGGTGATCCTGGGCCCGGCCGACGGCTCCCTGACCGGCACCAGGCCGACGGACGCCATGGTCACCGTCCTCGTGGCGGCCCTGTTCATGACGGTCACCTACCTGGTGGCGGCGCGCCTGCTGCGTGTCGAGGAGCTCGGTGTGCTCTTCGTCCCACTGTCGCGCATTGTGGCCAAGATCGGGCGGCTCCTGCCGGGGAGGGCGGGCGAGGCGGTCCTGCACCTGGCCCACGTCCTGGCGCCGACCTCCGCCGACCGCGCGGGCACCGAGCTTCCGCCGTCGTACCCGCCGGCCTACCGCCCCATGCTGCGGGCCGTGGACGCGCCGCGCCCGGCGCCCGCCCCGCCGCCCGCGGTTCCGGCCCCGCCGCCCACGGTCGCGGACCTGGCCGCCCAAGCGGCCTCTGTCCGAGCACTGACGCCCGGTACACTCGCTCCACACGCACTCATGCTCTTCGGCACGGGAGGAGGCAACCTCATGACGGATGCGACCCCGATCGGCACCGGGCGCTACGCACTGGCCGCCACCCTGCCCGCGACGCTCCCACGGGTGGTCCGCCACGTCGGGCGGGACACCATTCTCGACCGCACGGTGACGATCCTCATGCTCACCGACGCGACTCCCCACCGGGCCGAGGTCCTGGAAGCGGCCAGCCGCGCCGTCCTGGTGGAGGACCAGCGCATTCAGCGGGTCTTCGACGTCGAGAAGGATCACCCCGCTTTCATCGTCACCGAGCCCGCCGACGGGCGCCCCCTGTCCTCCCTGGTCAGCCAGGGCCTGGACGCGGCCCAGGTGCGCGCCATCGTCGGCGAGGTCGCCCAGGCGCTGGACGCCTGCTCCCGCCGCGGCCTGCACCACCTGAACCTGTCCCCGGAGGCCGTCCGGCTGCGCTCCGACGGCACCGTCCAGGTCACCGGCGTCGGCATCGAGGCGGCCATCCTCGGCCTGGACCCTCACGGCGCCGGCGACGAGGGCGACGACGCCGACCCGCTGGAGGCCGACCGCACCGACGCCCGCGCCCTGGTCGAGCTGCTCTACTACGGCCTGACGAAGCGCTGGCCGGGCAAGCGCGCGGGGCTCCCCTCGGCCCCGACGACGTCGGACGGGGTGCCGGTGCCGCCCTCCATGCTGGCGATGACCATGAGTCCGGACGACGCCGACCTCGACGAGCTGGTGGCCCGCGCCTGGTCCGCCGCCGGGCCGACGTCCGCGGCCGAGGTCGCCAACGCGCTCGGGACCTGGGACGCCTCGCTCCTGTCGCAGGCGGTCTCGGAGGCCGCCTCGCCGTCGTCGCCGGACGCGCCTGATGCCCCGCGCGGGGTGCTCTCGCGCCTGCGCCGGGCGACCGGGACGCGCCCGGACTCATCGACCGCGGCCGTCGAACCGGACTCAGACGACTTTCAGACGGGCGCGGACACCCAGGCCGCCGCGGTCGCCCAGGCGCCCCGGAGCTTCGCGCCGGCCGCCACCCAGGCCGCCGCGCCGCCGCCGGACCCCGCGTCGCCGGCCGGCGCCATGGCGCCGGCCGTGGGGCAGGGCGGCGCGCAGAGCTGGACGCCCGGTGCCAGGCCCGCCCCCGCGCCGCCGGCGAGCCCGCCGCTCACCACGGGCGAGGCCCTCCGCGCCGAGGAGGAGGAGGTCGCGCGCTCGGTGTCGCGCACCACCATGGCGATTATCAGCGGCATGGTCGTGGTCATGCTGGTGGGCGTCATCTACGCGGTGCACAGCATTCTCGGCCTGTTCAACCTGCCTTTCTTCGAGCCCGACATCCCTGCGGCCAGCACGCTGCCCACGCCGGTCGAGCAGCAGGACGAGCAGACCAGTGAGCCCTCCAAGGTGCCCATTACGATCACCGGAGCGCGGGCGGTCAACGAGACCGGGGGGGAGGGGGACCATCCCGAGAACGCGGGCAAGACCGTCGACGGCGACCCCTCCACGACGTGGGAGTCGCAGCACTACAGCACCTCCAAGTTCGGCAATCTGAAGGGCGGCACGGGCATCGCCGTGACCCTGGAGCAGGCCGCCGAGGTCTCGGGCATCGACATCCAGGGGACGGGCGGCGGCGGCTACGTCCAGATCCGGGCCACGAGCCCGGAGGACCCCACCGGCGGCACCATGCTGGCCGAGGGGGCCTTCACCTCGGGAACGACGAGCTTCGACTTCACGCCGACGTCCACCCAGTCGATCGTCATCTGGGTGACCGAGCTACCGACCGCCTCGGACGGCCAGCCCAAGGTGAGCGTGTCGGAGATCACTCTTAAATAGGCATATCTTAGGGAACATCTGTTTTTCATGGACTGTTCTATGACTCGCAAGGCATCCGCGACTCGCGGGCCCCATTCGTCAGTGTCAGGAGAGTCATGATCCACGACGTCGTCATCGTCGGTTCCGGCCCGGCCGGGTACACCGCCGCGATCTACGCGGCACGCGCCCGGCTGCGCCCCGTGGTCCTCGCGGGCTCCGTCACCGCAGGGGGCGCGCTCATGAACACCACCGAGGTCGAGAACTACCCGGGCTTCATCGAGGGCGTCATGGGACCCGACCTCATGACCCGGATGCAGGAGCAGGCCGAGCGCTTCGGGGCCGACATCCGCTATGAGGACGTCACGGCCCTCGAGCTCACCGGCGACGTCAAGCGCATCACCACCGACGACGCCGTCTACGAAGCCCGCGCCGTCATCATCTCGACCGGGTCGGAGTACCGCAAGCTGGGCCTGGAGGACGAGGACCGGCTGTCAGGGCACGGCGTGTCCTACTGCGCCACCTGCGACGGCTTCTTCTTCAAGGACCAGCCGATCGTCGTCGTCGGCGGCGGGGACTCCGCCATGGAGGAGGCCCTGTTCCTGTCCCGCTTCGGCTCCTCGGTGACAGTCGTCCACCGCCGCGACGAGCTGCGCGCCAGCGCCGTCATGGCCAGGCGCGCCCAGGAGGACCCGAAGATCGACTTCGCCTGGAGCTCCAGGGTCGTCTCTCTCAACGGCCTGGACGCCCTGGAGTCGGTGACCCTGGAGCACGTGGCCACCGGGGAGCGGCGCGACATCCCGGCGGCGGGCCTGTTCGTGGCCATCGGGCAGGTCCCGAGGTCCGAGCTGGTCGCCGACGTCCTCGAGCTCGACGACGCCGGCTACATCGCCGTCGAGGCGCCGTCCCAGCGCACCGCGGTCCCCGGCGTCTTCGCCTGCGGCGACGTCGCCGACCCGCACTACCAGCAGGCGGTCACCGCCGCCGGCTCCGGCTGCCGCGCGGCCTTGGACGCCGAGCACTACCTCGCAGCTCTCACCGCCTGACCATCCACCCGACTTCTCTGGAGGAGAACCATGTCCAACGCTCTTGCCGTCACCGACGCCACCTTCGAGTCCGAGGTGCTGGCCTCGGAGGTGCCCGTCGTCATCGACTTCTGGGCCGAGTGGTGCGGCCCGTGCCGTCAGATGGCGCCGGTCGTCGATGAGGTCGCCGCCGAGCTGGGCCCGCGGGCCAAGTTCGTCAAGGTCGATGTGGACGCCAACCCGGCCACCGCCGCGTCCTTCGGCGTCAGCTCCATCCCGACCTTCGCCGTCGTGAGCGGCGGGAAGGTCGTCCACCGGTTCTCAGGCTCGCGCCCCAAGGGCTCCTTCACCAAGGAGGTCAGCAAGGCGCTCGGCTGATCCGCCGGCCCTCCGCACGCCCCGCTCGCCCGCCCCGGAGCGGGGAGCGGGGCGTGCGGGCCGCTGTTCTCGACGGCGGCCCCGCACGCCCGTCTGCGCCCCGGAGCCCGGCCGAGGCGGGCGCCGTCGAGACCCGGCGCATCGGTGTGGAGCTCGGCTCGCATGCGGGTCCGCTATAGACTCGAGGCGGCCGCACACCGACGACGCGAAGGCACGCCCATGCGCTTCATCTCCACCCGCGGCGGGATGGCCCCCGCCGACTTCACCGAGGTGCTCCTGTCCGGGCTCGCGCCCGACGGCGGCCTGGTCGTGCCGGAGAGCATCCCTGCGGTCGACCGGGGCCGGCTCGAGCGGTGGCGGCCGCTGAGCTACCCCGAGCTCGCCGCCGAGGTCATCGGCCTGTACGCCACGGACGTCCCGGCCAGCGACCTCGCATCCCTGACCGGTGCGGCCTACGGGCCCGGGCGCTTCGCGGCGCCCGTCGTGCCCGTGAACCGGCTCGACGACGTCGCCGACGGACTCGGGCTCGTCGGGTTGTCGGAGGGACCGACCATGGCCTTCAAGGATCTGGCCATGCAGTTCCTGGGCCAGGCGATTCCCCATGTGCTCGGCCGCAGGGGACAGGTGCTCAATATTCTCGGCGCCACGAGCGGCGACACCGGGTCCGCGGCCGAGCACGCCTTCAGGGGCCGGAAGGGCGTCGCCGTCTTCATGCTCTCCCCGCTGGGGCGGATGAGCGACGTGCAGCGCGCCCAGATGTACTCGCTCGACGACACCAATATTCACAATATTGCGGTCGACGGCGTCTTCGACGACTGCCAGAGCCTCGTCAAGGCGCTCAACAATGACGCCGCGTTCAAGGCGGCATATTCCATTGGCGCTGTCAACTCCATTAATATCGGCCGCATTGCCGCGCAGGTCGTCTACTATGTGTGGGCGTGGCTGCGGATGACCGATGAGAAGGAGCGGGGCGCCGGCGCCGAGGTGGATGTCGCCGTGCCCAGCGGGAACTTCGGCAATATCTATTCCGGCCACCTGGCCCGCTCCATGGGGGTGCCGATCCGGCGCCTCATTCTGGCCACCAACGAGAACAATGTTCTCGACGAGTTCTTCTCCACGGGGATTTACCGTCCGCGCAGGGGCGCGGAGACGCTGGCGACATCGAGCCCCTCCATGGACATCTCCAAGGCGTCGAACCTGGAGCGCTTCATCTGGCAGCTGCTCGGCCCCGAGGAGTTCGGCCGCCGCTGGCCCGCGCTGGAGGCCGACGGCGTCCTCGACCTGTCCGATCACCTGGTACGACTGGGCGCCGAGTTCGGCTTCGTCTCGGGATCGTCGTCCCACACCGACCGGCTGGCCGCCATCCGCCGGGTGCACTCTGCCACGGGCAGGCTCATCGACCCGCACACGGCCGACGGCGTCACGGTGGCGCTCAGGCTCATGGAGCCGGGCTTTCCGACCCTCGTGCTTGAGACGGCCAAGGCCGCGAAGTTCGGCGGGACCGTGACCGAGGCGCTGGGGCGGGCCCAGCCCGTCCCGCCGGAGATCACCGGGCTGCTCGCGCTGCCGCAGCACGTGGAGACCATTGCCGACGACGAGGCGCCACTGCGCGCCCTCATCGAGGCCGGAGCTCTGCGCGCCTGACCGGCCGCTCCCCGCCGCCCCTCCCACGCCCTTCCGGCCGCCTCCTTCGCCGAGATCGGTTCAGCTCCGGCTCGAGACCGGTTCAGCTTCGCGCCAGAATCAACGAATCAGTCCTTCTTCTCGGCATTGAGCTCCCGGAGCCTGCGGGCAGGGACTCCGCCCACCACGCAATTATCCGGAATATCCTTGGAAACCACCGCGCCCGCCGCCACGACAACGTTATCGCCTATTGCGACTCCAGGAAGGACAACAGCATTCCCGCCGAGCCACACATCGTGCCCGATATGCACGGGGGAGGCCTGGCCGAGCTTTTCACGCCGGCCCGCAGGATCCAGAGGATGGCCCACGGTTGTGATAAGCGTGTTCGGACCGATCATGACATGATCGCCGATGACCACCGGCGCAATATCAAGAATAGTCACATTATAATTGGCGAGAAATCCGTCACCAACATGAATGTTGGGTCCGTAGTCGCACCGGAACGGCTGCTGCACAGAGAGATCCGCTCCGGCCGAACCGAAGAGCTCCCGCAGAATGCGGGTCTGCCCCTCGACGTCGGCGGGATCGGCGTCATTGAATCTCCGGCACGCCACCACCGCAGACTCCTTGCGGGCCACGACCTCCGGATCCAAGAAGCAGTAGACGTCTCCAGCCTCCAGCTTCTCGAGCTCTGTGCGCCTGTCCTGATCGCTCATGCGATGGCCTCCGTCTTCGAACCTCATCCCCGACCGGGCCCAACCCGGAGGACCGCTTAGGTCCCCTCCCTGCAGGAACTGCGGCGTCGCGCCACCGCGGGAGAGCACCCCACCATTATCGTCCCCGACGCCCTCCAATGGGCCCGGTTTACACATCCCGGCCCCGCGACGGGGCGCATGAACCGGTGTCGGGTCCGACCGGCGCTCCCAAGGCGCTCCGGTCCGTTCTGGGAGCAGAGCGGCGAGGCACGGGCCCGCCGTGGCAGACTGGCCTCCTACGGCGGTGCCCGCCCAGGAAGGACGACGACGTGACTGACGCGAACCAGGTGAAAGGCAATCGGCTCGATCCATGGCTGGACAGCTATGCCGCCCGCGCCCACGGCCTGCGTGCCTCGGAGACGCGGTCGCTCTTCGCCGTCGCCGCCCGGCCCGAGGTGGTGTCACTTGCCGGCGGGATGCCCAACCTCAAGGACCTGCCCCTTGACCGGCTCGCCGACGCCACCGCCCAGATGATCCGCAAGGACGGGGGGAGGGCGCTCCAGTACGGCAACGGACAGGGACTGCCGCGCCTGCGGGAGCAGATCCCGGAGATCATGGCGCTCGAGGGCATTGACGCCGATCCAGAGGACATTATTATCACCACCGGCTCCCAGCAGGCCGTTGACATTGTCACTGAGCTCTTCATCGATCCCGGAGACGTGATCCTCGCCGAGGCTCCCACCTATGTCGGCTCCCTGTCGATCTTCTCCACCTACCAGGCCGATATCCAGCAGGTGGCGATCGATGCCGACGGCGTCATCCCGGAGGTGCTGGAGGAGACGATCACACGGCTGGAGCGCGAGGGAAGGCACGTGAAGTTCTTCTACTGCCTGCCGAACTTCCACAACCCCGCGGGTGTCACGCTGTCCGAGGAGCGTCGTCCTGCCATTATTGAGATCTGCCGCAGGCACCGCATTCTGATAATGGAGGACAATCCCTACGGACTGCTCGGCTTCGAGGGGCAGACCTACACGGCCCTCAAGACCCTCGCACCCGACGACGTCGTGTACCTGAGCTCGTTCTCGAAGATCTTCGCGCCCGGCTACCGGGTCGGCTGGGCGGTGGCTCCACCCGCCGTCAGGGAGAAGATGAAGCTGGCCTCCGAGGCGGCGATCCTCTGCCCGAGCTCGGTCGGCCAGTACTCGGTGTCCACCTACCTGGACAACTTCGACTGGAGGCTCCAGATCGAGGAGTTCCGGGGCATGTACCGCGGCCGCCGGGACGCCATGGTCTCCGCGCTCGGGGAGTTCATGCCCACGTGCACGTGGAACGTGCCCGCGGGCGGCTTCTACGTGTGGGTCGGGCTGCCGGACGGGCTGGACGCCAAGGACATGCTGCCGCGCGCCGTCACCAATCTCGTCGCCTATGTCTCCGGCACGGCCTTCTACGCCGGGGGCTTCGCCGGGCACGATCACGTCCGGCTGTCATTCTGCTATCCCGAGCCCGTGGAGATCCGTGAGGGAGTGCGGCGCCTGTCCGAGGTGGTCGCGCACGACCTCGACCTCATCAATCTCTTCGGCCCGTTCCCCGCCCATCCCACCGAAGGCGTGTCAGCCCCCGCTCCGGATCAGATCTGAGGAATCACCATGACCGAGTCGTCAGAGTCCATGCCCACGACTGCGCCCGCCTCCACCGAGCCGCTCCGCGTCGCCATTCTCGCCGGCGGCCTCAGCCACGAGCGCGATGTCTCCCTTCGCTCCGGGCATCGCGTCGCGTCAGTCCTCAGGCACCTCGGTCACGACGTGCTCGTCCTGGATGTGGACGCGCGGACCATCTCGTCGCTGCGCGCATTCGCTCCCGACGTCGTGTGGCCGCTCGTCCACGGGCTGCACGGGGAGGACGGGGGACTCCAGAATGTGCTCATCGCCCTCGGACTGTCCTATGTGGGGACGCACTCCGACGGGTGCCAGCGCGCCTCGTTCAAGCCGACGGCGAAGGCGACGGTGCGGATCGGGGGCGTGCTGACGCCGGACTCGGTCACTCTGCCCAAGGCCTACTTCTCCCAGCTCGGGGCGCAGGAGGCGCTCGGCGTCGTCGCCTCGCACCTCGGGCTGCCCGTCATTGTGAAGCCCAATCAGGGCGGGTCCGGTCTCGGCGTCTCCCTGGCCCGCAATGCGGACGAGCTGCGCAATGCTATGGTGGCCTGCTTCTCCTACGACGAGCGCGCCCTCATCGAGAAGTACGTTCCCGGCACCGAGGTGGCCGTCTCCGTCGTCGACACGGGGCAGGGGCTGCGGGCGCTCCCGCCCGTCGAGGTCGTCTCGGAGGGGCAGTACGACTTCGACGCCAGGTACAACCCCGGACGCTCGGAGTACTTCGTGCCCGCACGGCTCAGCCCCGAGCTTATCGAGCGCGTGCAGGGCACCGCCATGACGGTGCACCGCACGCTCGGCCTCGGCAACCTGTCCCGCACCGACCTGATTCTCGACGACGCCGGAACCCCCTGGTTCGTTGACGTCAATGTGGTGCCTGGCATGACGGAGACCTCGCTGCTGCCGCTGGCGGCCGAGGCCGACGGCGACCTGCCCGGCCTGTACGACGCACTCGTCCATCACCCACTCGTCCACCCCTGATCCGTTTCCGTCCTCGCGGCGCCCGTTCGCTCTCGGGCTGGGACGTTTCACGTGAAACGTCCCAGCCCGAGAGCGAACGGGCGCGGGGCAGGGGGACCGGAGCCCAGACTGTTCCTCGAGGACGACGACGGCGCGAGTCGCGCAGGCGGCCGGCGTCGCGCTTCGTCTTCGCCCTGCCCTGGACCGCTGGGCTGGCCTCGGGCGATACACTGGCAGGCCAGGGATCTCATTGCCCTACTCGTATGGATGACGCGAGCCTGGCGATCTGCGCGGGCACTGTATTGCGGTGGTGACGCCCGTTATGCGGCCTCCCGTGTGCGATATGCGGGTACGGGGCTCGCATACCGTGCACAGAGCTCCATGCGGTTCCCGGAGGGCAGCATGCACCATCGCCAAGCCGGGGAAGCGACGCCCGCCCTCGGGATCAGCGGGCGTTACGGTCTACCATGGGCGGCGGGCTCTTCCTGTACGAGGCTGGCTGACTGAGCACCACCAGTCCTGACAGCCTGATCCCGCCACCCCCACTGCACCCGGCGTCTCCGGCGTCTACAACGTCATAATGGCCCGCAAGGCCTAGTGATGATCGTGCTCTGCTCGGGGCAGGCACGGGCACGACTTTTACCGGACCAGCGCGTACTCCGCTCCCGCTCGCGAAGCTCCACGAATCGCAGAGGAAGCCCGCGAGCCGTGTTGAGGTCAGGGCCGGACATGGCCTGAATGTGCAGGTGGGGCTGCGTCGACTTCCCGGAGTTTCCACACGCCCCGATCCGGTCGCCGACCCTGACTCGGTCTTCCTGAGCGACGCTCAGCGAGCCCAGCTTGAGGTGCATCAGGCCAACAAAATGCTCAGTGTCCTGGTCGCGGATGATCACGTGGTTATCAGCGATCGCCCCGATTCCCTGCCGGATGCGCCGCCCTGCGTGAGGCTGTACGGAATCAGGGCCGGCAACGAACGACGCGCGACCTGGTCCGGCTCTCCGTCATGGATCGCTATGACCTGTCCGTCGACCGGTGCCGGCAGCGGGCTGCCGAACGCGTAGAACAGTTCCCGGGGGTTCGACGCCGAAAATGGTCGCCGGCCCACAGGTGGGGGCGGTGCGGTCGCGCTCGTCGACCGCCATGAAGTCGAGAGCGTAGGTGGTGGCGAAGAGATCCGACCCATGGCTTGGGATCTGCCGCGAGGGACTCACCTCGGTCAGCCACGTACCGCCGAAGGGCAGGCGTGCGACGACGAAGCCGTCCGGGGTTTGTAGTGATGTGCGGGGGCTGGCCACTATCCATCCTTTTCAAGGCCGACGGCGGGGCCGGCCCTGTCCACGTGAATCACCCCGCGACCTCGCTCGAACAAGCGATGGGCTCGGCAGAAGCGGAGAGGTCCGGGGCTCCCGTCGCGCTGCCTGTGCAGTGCGGGTTCGGCTGTGGACTTCTGTGCGCCGAACGCCATGGCGGCACGGTCGCTGAGCGCTCTGACGCCTTCATGTCACCTTCTTGGAGCTGTCGCCGATCTCTTGAGGCGCTGCATCTCTCTCGAAATCTCACTGTGTGAGGGCGCCGAGCAGCACCACCGTTGGGTAATGAATTATTTTACATGAGTCTCTCTGCGTTCAAGAGGAACACATCTGTCGTCACGGGCGACCGCTCTGAGACAACGGCGAACCGCGTCATGGCCAGCCGGTCATGCCCGCGCTGCGCATGACCTCCTGTTCAAGGCCAACACCGGCACTCGTCGTGCTCGCCGACGTCCGGCGGACCGCTGCGGTCATCCGGGGACCACCTCGGCGTTGTCCGTCTGGAGCGCGCTCGGGCGGATCCTCCGGAGCTCTACGGCCCGGCCACCAGCATCCCTCCACCAGATCAGTACCGCCCCGACGAGCCGCTCACCTCACTCAGCTGGTCATTATGTGCCTGCGCAGGCTCCGCCATATCGTTCGACACAGCAAACCTTCACCCCGCCCAATGCGGCATCGGAGGGGAGCCGGAGCCCGCTGCGCCTCATGTTCCCACACAGCGGATCGCGCTGAGACGATTCGCTAACTGGTTGCAAACGAACCGGTCGAGGCGTTTCACGTGAAATGAGGACCTGATAGCCCAGCCTCAGCGAGCACCTTCGAGGTATTGGCTATACACCCCATCTGTCGAGGCGTGAAAGCACCTCGGTGCTCGATGCATGCCGAGCCGTCCAAGAACAGGGTGCACTGTGCAGACGGTGCCCCCTGAGGTGGCGGGGTCTGCAGCAGCGACCACCCGATCAGTCGTACCGGTTATTGGCATTGCCACGGGCACGGAGAAAGAGACGTCCCTCGCCGCAGCCACCCGATCTTCTTCGTCCTAGTCCCCGAAGCCGAGGTGATGCCCACTGGGGAGGGGAGCGCGGCCGTGCTGCTCCACACCTCGCTGCACGAGTCTGCGCCACCACGTACAACCATCGCCTCCAGGACCGCCCGTCATCCGTCGTCATGTCGATCCCATGTTCAGGACTGGTACATCCAGTCGGCAGCAGCCGTATCCCGATGACAGGGACAGCTACTCGTCCCTGTCATCGGCGTCCTTGCGAGCAGCACCCCTTCGGCATGACCTGTCTGACCTCCGTCCTGGGCCCTTTTCGCACGGACCATCTCCAGTTCCGCTGATCTCTATGGCCTGGGATCATCCGGGCCCATGCTCCGGCGCCAGATCAGCACCGGCCTCCCGTCGTGCGCTGGTGCCCCGCCTGTTCATGGTCGAGAGTCATGCGACGGCATACGGCCAAGTTCAGTCACCCGCATTCTCTATCCACCTCTGTATGACTGAATGGTCTGGGCTGTTCCCCGCGCAGGCCATTAGACCATCTGCCTTCGAGAACTCCCACGTGAAGGCCGCCAGTGCCGTCGTCGATGGGCGGCTACCCTGTTTCACGTGAAACGTGCGGCGAAGGACGGCTCCTGACAGGCTCATTGGGATCGTGTTGCGACCAGCGAAGGATTTCCCTCCCGGGTCGCACGATGAAGTCAGTAGCGGCAGCGTATGTATGAATGCCGCCCTGTTTCGGCCTGCCGACGATATGCGCTCCATGCAACTGCGGGCGATGGTGGACCGCGAGGGTGCCTGTCGGCTACCGCCCCGGGGCAGGACCCACCACACGCTCCAGGCGCCGGGCTCCTTGCCCTGGGCCTCCAGGTCCCTGCGGATCCGCGTGACAGCAGCGTCGGTGTCTGCGCCCCACCTGCGCACCGGCGTCCTGGGAGCCCTGGAGGCCGCTGCCAGGGCCCGCGCCCGTCCCTGCTCGTCAGCCACACGACGGACCCGGTAGCACGACGCCCTCGAAATCTCCCCACCCGCCGACAGAACCCCGAGACGCTCTCACCACTGACAGCAGGACTGAACCCGACAGTCTCCATACGCCGACCAGGCGACAGCTCATTTCCCATGCCACCACTGTCACCGATGTCACGACATCCGAGTGCCTCAGGTCTCCTGAGACACCACAGACGGCGTCACCACGACATTGATCCAGCATGCACCAGGCCTTCATGTCCTCGTCGCAGTGCCGCTGCGCCCGTTCGGTTTCACGTGAAACCGAACGTACCCGACGTAGGTTCCCGCACACTCTGGTCACCGGCTCCTGAGGAGGAGTGCACAACGGAGTAGAGGCCGCGTCCTGAGCCGGGAACTGCAGACGTCGAGCCATACGCCCAGAAGACCGATGAATCGAACCGCTCCCATGGTACTCGATAGGACATGCCCCTCAGCAGAGGGTTTCGACCGGCACCAGGATGTCCACCAGAGCTGTCACTATCGACCCGTTCCGCGGAAACGCTGTCCGCCTCGGCGCGCCTTTCTGGGCCGGACAGCGCGCTATGTTTCACGTGAAACTCACTCCGCCCTGGGACCGGTGAAGCGTACATGGCTAGTCGCCATGGAGTCCCGTGGCGACAGCTGTTCTTCTTCGACACCTGAGGTCGGTGATCTAGGAGAGTCCGTCACTGCGCTGTTGAGCGCTCCTGCAAGCGCTCTCGGTCGCCCGTAGCGGGGGTGGGTGCTGGCGGCAGGCCGCCGTATGAGTGGCACCTCCGACTCCTGTGAGAGGACGCGCGGCGGAAGCAGTATCGACGACTCTTCCGAATGCTCTGCGTTCCCTTTTCCGCAGGAGGTCGGTGCAGCAGAGGCCCCTGTACCTGAGGCAATGCTGCCCACGCCGTGCTCCCACGACCCGTTTGAAGCGCACCGCGGGGTTTTTGTCGCTCCCCGTGTGCGAGCAGGCAGCCCTCGACGCCGACGGCGGTCTGTCAGGGCGGCTCTTGGCGCAGCGGAATCCGCAACACGTGTACTGCGCCTGTCCTCGAGCAGGACGGCGGTCGACATATGTTCTCGTGCGTCTCGCTCAGTGTCAGGAAGCTGGCGGCAGCATCCCTCCCCTTCCTACGCAGCTGTCCAGAATGAGAGTGAGAGGCCATCGTAGTCCAGTCCTGTCAATCGTCCCGGTCCGCGTAGCACGCCACCTCGCACACGTCCGCGGCAGAGACTGAATCTGTTTCACGTGAAACACATGTCCTCAACCAGCTTCTTCTGGAGAAGAGCACGCCCCTCGTCGCCGGGGCGTGATCGGAATCCATCGCGATCAGCAGGCCATGTGCCTACGGGTGTCAACCGTATTCGATTGGTTCCACGACCATCGTGTACATCTCGATCCGCTGGTCGCCAGACTCAGACCTGCGCAATACAGCAAGTGAGTGCGCCCCTTGTCTGCCGGCTCTCCGCGCACTGGTCATCGAAGCGTTCCCAGCACTCCTCTACCGCCCGCCGTATCCGGTGGCGGACCGCCGCTCATCTTCCAGGGTAGCCCGCAGCCTTATGTGCCGAGCAGTTGCTCCGGACAAGACATGGTCTGAGCAGCCCCTGCTTCTGCCTCGGCGGCTGTCGTCACTTCCATATCGCAGCAGTCATTCAAGTCGACTCAGTTGCGCTGAGGCTCACGTGACTCGAAGCTGCACTCGCGCCCGGGCCCTGTTTCACGTGAAACCTCTGCATTGCTTCTCCCAGGAAAATGACTCCTTCCTCGCGCCTCGGTCCTGTGCATTTGGACTTCGGACGCCCTGGAGTCACATGACTCGGGTCGCGAGATCTGGGGCGCCTTGTTGCTAAGTTGCGGCACAGCTGGACCGTCCGAACGGCCATGATCCTGCCTTTCCGTCGCATATTGTGAATGCGGAACCATGGTGACGACCCCGCCTAGGACCCCATGCGGTCCACCCCTCTCACCGGCCTCCAGGTGCAGGGTGAGACATGCTCACAGGCAGGTCGCCGCCCGCAGCGACACCAACCGTTGCCGGAGCCTCTGAGCATCTGCGGACCCCATGCGAACAATGGTCCGTGTTTCACGTGAAACACCGATACCCGCGGACAATCTGCCATCACGCAGCCAACGGCAAGGGTGTCACGAGATTCCGCAGGACCTGCGGTCGCTCCTCTCCTCCGCGACTGACTGACGACAAGACACAACGCATCTTCAGTCTCTCAGACTGTCCGGTCCGCCCGCACCGCCGAGTCGCGGAGTCGTGAGGTCGCCCCCACCCAAGACCGCCCAGTGCCTCCTGGAGTCCGGACCACTCCCGCTCTAAGATCGCCGGACGTCTCAGAGGTGCGCAAGGGTCATATGCTCCCAACCGGCAGCGCAACCGGCCTCGAAGTCGATTGTCTGGCACTCGACATGGAGGCCTGTGCTATTCAAATTCGCTCCCGATCATTCAAGCAATGGCGCGCGCTGCGCGACGCACGAGACTCTACGTGTCCACAGCATCGAACACTGGTGGACACCGATCGTCCCGCTAACGGATTACTCCTACCGCCGTTGCTCCCCGTCTCGAACCACATGGGGAAGACACGCCCCCCAGACCGGTCTCGGAGACCGAAGACGACGACCATGTTTCACGTGAAACCGCTGCATCGCCGCTCAATCGAGACCGATGACCCGATGCCCTACCATGCGCAAGGAGAGCAGCGGCTTCCAGCCCTGGTCGAGCCGATTCCCCGGCCGTCTCACGATGCACGGGGAACAGGCGCCACACCGCCGTCAGTCAACGCCCTATTGCCGACGTGGGACCAGGACCACCCTCCTGTGACCGACAGTGCGGATGTCATCGTGTACACGGACGGGCAGCCCTCCAGGCCAGTAAGAGCTATCGGACACTGCTTCCGACGCCCTCTGCAGGCGAGGCCCGCGACCGGATGCGAGCCCAGTGACGCATCTCTGCTCTCTCGCCTCCGACAGACGGAAAACGCAGAGACATGCTTCGGAGGACCCCCGGTAGTCCGGGTAGACCGAACCGCCTTCTCATCCCGGCAGGCCTCAGGCTGACTCTTCTAGAACTGCTGGACCGCTTTCACAGAGCCCATGCTCCGCATCGGCCCCAGCAGGAACAGTTTCACGCGGGTCGACTATGAACTCAACGGCGATTCCCCGAGCAGCACCGACATGAGCGGGTCGCCACGACCCGGGGCTCGGCCGCCAGCCAGGGCCGCAGACCGCTCTGCTTCCGCCGGCCACTGCGACCGAGCACGCTCACCAACAGCATCGCAACGGCCTGGCCTCGACGGCGCACCACGTGGAGCTGCAACCGGCCGGGGCCAGGAGAGCAGCGTCGTGCCCGAGCGGCAGGCAAAGCTGCCCCCAAGATCTGACGCAGTCCCGCACACGAGTCTCCCCGCTGCGAAAGCGGGCACAGGCCGCACAGCCAGTCCCAGCCGGACTGATGCGGCGCGGATTCGGGCGGACAGAACCCAGCGCCGGCGAGAAGGCGCAGACCGCCCGAAATGAACCGAGCATATGCGCACGGGCATCCGCCCGTCGAATGTCCCACCGGAAAGCCGCTTCCCGCCCTCACAGCGCCACGCCGCGTCACACGCCACATGCACGCCACGTGCACGCCAGGTGCATGCCACGTGCGCTGCACAGAAATAAGCATGCGTAACGGCTACTCCTCTACCGCTCATCGAGTGCGCTCCACCATGCCAACTTATGTGCTCAGCGCACACAACCGCACTGCATCCCCGGCCCACGTACCCGATCGACACGACTCGCATCACCACGTCGTGCAGCCCCAGCGCAAGCATGAGGAGTACACTCGCGAAAAGCCCACTCACGTGGAGCCCTCGCGGCACCGCGGCCCGACCGGCCGCGCTCAGTCCTCGTCCAGAGAGGTCCCCGGAGCGAGTGCGGTGACAATGCGCGCCAAATCGTCGTCACCGGCGAACTCGATTGTGATTCGCCCCTTCTTGGCCCCACGGGTCACCTTGACACGGGTGTCGAAAGCATCCGAGAGCCGCGTCGACAGGGCCGGAAGAGTCGCCGACCGCGTCCGAAGTGGCCTGGTACGCCGCGCATCGGGCTCGTCGTGCAGCGCCACGAGCTCCTCCGTCGCCCGCACCGAGAGCCCCTCGGCCACAATGCGCTGAGCCAGACGCTCCATGGCCGCAGCGTCGGGAAGCCCCAGCAGGGACCGGGCGTGCCCGGCGGACAGCACTCCGGCGGCGAGTCGTCGCTGCACAAGAGGCGGCAGCTTCATGAGACGCAGCGTATTCGAGATCTGCGAGCGTGAGCGCGCGATCCTCTGCGAGAGCTCCGCATGCGTGCAGTTGAAGTCCTCGAGAAGCTGCTGATAGGCGGCCGCCTCCTCCAACGGGTTGAGCTGAACGCGGTGCAGGTTCTCCAGAAGTGCGTCCCGCAGCAGCTCATCATCTGCCGCGTAACGGACGACGGCGGGGATCGTCTCGAGCCCGGCCTCCTTGGCCGCCCGAAGGCGCCGCTCGCCCATGATCAGCTCGTAGCCGGCATCGCCGTCGTCGCCGTCACTGCCCTCGCGCCGGCGCACGACGATGGGCTGGAGCAGGCCGACCTCCTTGATCGAGGCGGCGAGCTCGGAGATGTCGTCCTCGTCGAAGACCTGCCGGGGCTGGTGCGGGTTGGCGGTGATCGCGTCCACGGGCAAGTCCGCGAAGGTCGCCCCCGGGACCGGAACGAGCGTCTGCTGCTCTCCGCCGTCGGCCTCGGCGGCCCCGTCGGCTGTCTTCGCGGCCTCCGGCTCCTTCTTCTCCACGACGGCGGAGGCGGCAGCCGTTCGAGACCCACCCGGGTGGGCCGCGGGCTCCTCGGCGGGCTCGCTCGCCGATGTTTCACGTGAAACTCCCCCGGTCGCACGGTTGCGCTTCGTCCTCGACGCGGTCCTCTTCTCCGCGCCGTCGGACTGCGAGCTCCCGGCCGTGGCCCGCCGCCCCGTCCCCCTCGACGTCGATCTTCTCGTTCTCCTTGGAGGCGCCAGGAGCGTCGCCGCGATATCGTCCGACGTGCGCCGAGCATCTCCGCCCCTGGACTCCTCGTTGGTCTCACCGCCTGTGGGCGTCGTGGCGCTCTCCGCGGAGGGCTCGTCCCGCGACTCGGGAAAGAAGACGTCCGTGGGACGCGCCGACGGCGTCTCCGTCTGCGTCTCAGGGATAAGGGCCTGAAGTCCCCGTCCAAGCCCGCGCCTCTTCTGCGCCATCGTCACGCCTCCTGTACGTCGTCTGCGATACCCGCAATGTCTGCGGTATCTGCGATATCGGTGTCGTCTGCGTCATTTGCGTCATTGCCGCCGACCGTTGCCGAGGTCTTCTCCCAGCCGGCCACCCCGCGCTGAGCGATCTCCTGGGCGAGCTGCTTGTAGGCCACAGCGCCTGAGCAGCGCGGATCCCAGAAGACCACGGGCGCGCCGAAGGACGGCGCCTCGGCCACACGGACCGACCGCGGAATGCGCGTGTGGAGCGCCGCACTGGGGAAATAGGTCCGGACCTCCTCCTCGACGTCCCGAGCCAGGGTCGTGCGCTTGTCGAACATGGTCAGCGCGATCATGGACACGGCGAGCGCCGGGTTGTGAATCCGCGCAATGCGGTCCACCGAGCGAGTGAGCAGCGCCAGACCCTCCAGGGCATAGTACTCGGCCTGCATGGGAATGAGGACCTCCCCCGCTGCGACAAAGGCGTTGATCGTCATCAGTCCCAGGCTCGGCGGGCAGTCGATGAGCACGTAGTCCAGTCGGGGCAGACCGGCGGCCTCCCTGCTGGCGAGGTACTCCTGCAAGGCGTGGTGCAGGCGCGACTCGCGTTCCGGGGTGCTGATGAGCTCGATCTCGATCGCCGCCACGTCGATCGTCGCGGGGACGCACAGCAGGGTCTGCGAGAACTGCGTCGCCACCACGACCTCGTCGATCCGGGTCCCATCGACGAGGACGTCGTAAATGGACACCTGATCATCATCGTGGGCCACACCGAGCGCCGTCGAGGCATTGCCCTGGGAATCGGCGTCGATGACCATCACGTGAAGCCCGGCCTCCGCCAATGCCGCCGCGACATTGACCGTCGTCGAGGTCTTGCCGACCCCGCCCTTCTGATTGGCGATGGCAATAATACGAGTCTGATCCGGATGCGGGAAGCGCACTCCAGCGAACTCCTCCAGCGCCGAGTGGTCGGCACGCAGCTGCTCGAAGATAGACGATCCCGACAAAACTGTTCTCCTCGGACGACATCCCCGACCGCGTTCACGGCCCGGGCACTTCAGTCTACGTGAGCCGGACGACGCCGACGACGAGCCCCGCCGCGCACGTCACGCATTAATGGCGTTTCCTCGGATTGTGACCCCGCGCCGCCGCCGAGTCCCCGGTTCGGCCGCCATCCTGCACGTATACCGCGCCAGCCGGGATGCCCCTCACCGCCTGGGACGACGCACCTCGACGACACGCGTGACCTCCTCGCCCGGTGTCACGACCTCGTGAATGACCGCCGGCTTCAACCTGGCCTTCTTAATGACGTACTTCGCAGCCTCGACCTCCTCCTCCGCCTTGGCCCCCTTGAGCGCCAGCAGTCTGCCTCCCTGACGCAGCAGAGGCGCCGTCAGGCGCACCAGCTTGGTCAGATTCGCGACGGCGCGGGCGGTCACGGCGTCGAACCGGTCCCGGACCTCCTCGGCACGGGCCCGGTGCACGGTGACATTGTCCAGATCGAGCTCGCTCACCACGTACGTGAGCCATTCGACCCGCCGCTCCATTGTTTCTATAAGCGTTACCTCTAGATCGGGGCGCAGAAGCGCCACGACAACCCCGGGGAATCCCGCGCCGGAGCCGACGTCGACCACCGTCCCGCGCCTGGGCAGGAAGGGCGTCAGCGCGGCGGAGTTGACAATGTGGCGAGTCCACAGCCGAGGCAGCTCTCGCGGCCCCACCAGTCCACGCAGCTCGCCCTCGGCGCCAAGCATCTCGGCGAAGCGCTCCGCGCCGGCAAAGGCGAGCCCGAAGAGCTCATGCATCTCATCCGTAGGCTGCTCCACCTCGACCGCGTTCCCGCCCGGGTCTCCGATCGAGCCCGCACCCGCCGCCCCACCGTTCACGTCCTGACCCATATCAGTCCCCTTCGGACGCCTCGGCCCGATCATCGACGGCCTGGTCCGCATCGGGCTCGTCGTCATCCTCATCGGCGGGCATGACGACGACATGGCGGTGCGGCTCGACCCCCTCGGACTCGGAGAACAGGCCCTCGGCGGCGACGACGTCGTGGCAGACCTTGCGCTCGAAGGGGTTCATGGCCTCCAGCGACACGGTCTCACCGGTGGCCAGGACCCGCTTGACGGCCTCCTGCGCGATCTTCGCCAGCTCGGTGCGACGCGCGACGCGATAGCCATTGATGTCGAGCATGAGGCGCGACCGGTTGCCGGTGCGGGCCTGCACCGCCAGGCGGGTCAGCTCTTGCAGGGCCTCGAGCACCTCGCCGTCGCGCCCCACCAGGTCGGCGAGCTCGCGAGCGTCCCCCTCCTCCGAGGCGACCACTGCGATGGAGGCGCGCCCATGATCGATGTCAATATCAATATCCCCACCGAGGTCGGCGATATCGAGAAGCTCCTCGAGGTAGTCGGCGCCGACCTCGCCCTCCTCCTCAAGGCGCTTGACGGTACTACTGGACGGGGCGGTGTTGTCGCTCATGGCGGGTCCGTTCTCCTCAAATCAAATCTCGGAGCTGCGGGTCAGCTCCGGCGCTTCTTCTTCTGAGCCTTGCGACGCTGCGCGGCGCGCTTTCGCTCACGCGCGCGCCTCTCGTAGCGGCGCCGCGCGATCTCCTCATCCGTCAGGCCCCCCGGCCTGCGTGACGACGAGCCCCCGGCGGCGGTGCCGGCAGTGTCAGCAGCGTCGTCGGCCTCATCGGCGCCCTCGCGCCCCTCCGCGGCACCCGACGACGCCCGTCCGGCTCCCTTCTTCTGACGGTCCTTGCGCACCGGCTGCGACCGCTGGCCGCCGGCCCTGGCGGTCCCATCGGCCTCGGCCTTGGCCCGCTCCTCCTCCTCAAGAGACGGCAGGCCCTTGCGCGCCCGCTTGGCGTTCTCACGGGCGCGGAACTTCTTCTCCGCCTCCGAGCCGGGAGCCGGCATGCGATTGATCGTGTAGAACTGCTGCCCCATGGTCCACAGGTTCGAGGTCACCCAGTAGATCAGCACGCCGATCTGGAACTGCACGCCGGTGAATGCGAAGAAGAGCGGCATGACCGTCATCATCATGCGCTGAGAGCGCATCATGGGATTGTCCGAGCTCTTGGAGGACTCGGGCATGTTCTTCATGCTCAGCTGCGCCATCGTGTACCACTGGGTGGCGCTCATGGCAATGATCATAATGACCGTGACGACCTTGACGGTCAGGTCCGAGGAGTTCATAAAGGACGAGGACAGGCTCGCCCCGAACACGGTGGAATGCTGGACGTCATTCGCCAGCTCGGCCGTGAGCGGGCCGATCGAGTCCTGCCCCTCGTAGGTCCCCTCGGCAATCGCCTGAAGATTCGCCAGCACCCGGAAGAGGGCGAAGAAGATCGGCATCTGAATGAGGATCGGCATGCACGAGGAGAACGGGTTCGTCCCGTGCTTGCGGTACAGCGCCATCATCTCCTCCTGCTGGCGCTGCCTGGAGGCGGGATCCTTCTTCCCCTTGTACTTCGCCTGCAGCGCCTGGAGCTCGGGCTGCATGAGCTGCATGCCGCGGCTGGCCCGGATCTGCTTGACGAACAGCGGCATAATGAGAATGCGCACGAAGATCGTCAGGCCGATAATCGACAGCACCCAGGCCACGCCCGGCCCATCGTGCAGACCGATGAGCAAGAGGAACTTGTGGATGTAGACCATGACCCAGGCGACGGCGACCTTGAGGGGCCACAGGATCGTGTCCATTGCACTCCTAGCTGTAAGGCGTGGCGGGCGCCGGCAGTGCGGCCCCGCCGACCGGGATGTCCGGCCTGCTCCCGATGCGGGTCATCCGGCGGATTGGTCGATCTCGAATCGGGGAACGTCATGGGGATAGTGGTAGCGCCACCGGCCCGGGTCGGGCACATGGTCGACGCCGCCGGGGGTCAGGGGGTTGCACCGCGCCAGCCGCCAGGCCGCCAGCAGGACGCCCTTGAGCGCCCCGTGGACGCGGACCGCCTCGACGGCGTACGCGGAGCAGGTCGGGTAGTACCGGCACCGGCGCGGCAGGGCCGGGGAGATGCACGCCTGGTAGAAGCGCACGGGAGCGGTGACCACGCGTGCGGCGCGATCATGAACCCGATCACGAGTCCCAGACCTGCTCGCCCACGGACTCATCTTCGGCCCCGCCCCGGCCGGTCGTTGCACCGGCCCCGGCGGGCCGCCTCACGGCTGCGGGTGAGCAGACGATCGAGGTCGGCCCCCAGCTCGTCGCTCGTGGCGCCCTCGGCCCCGGCCAGGCCCCGCACGACGACTCGCGCCCCCGGCTCGATGGCGTCCACGCGCGCGCTCATGAGCGCGCGGACACGGCGCTTGATCCGGTTGCGGTGGGTGGCCCGCGAGATCTGCTTCTTGGGGACGACGACGCCGACGAGCGCCGGAGTGGTCTCCCCGGTCTCGCCGGCGCGGTAGTGGATCACCAGCCTGCGGCTGCCGGTGCGCACGCCGAACCGTACCGCGGTGAAGAAGTCTTCACTCCGCAGCATTCGGTGCGCCGCCGGAAGCACCTTCTTAACCGGCTAGGCGGCGAGACGTGCACGGCCCTTGCGGCGGCGCGCGGCGAGAACCGCTCGGCCGGCGCGGGTGCTCATGCGCTTGCGGAAGCCGTGCACCCTAGCACGGTGGCGGTTGTTCGGCTGGAAGGTCCGCTTGCTCACGGGTGTACTCCTGGTCGGATGATCGGAACCGTGCATCACGGGATCGCGACACGGTCGCCCGCACCGGCTGCCCCATGGACCGGGACGTGACTCCGTGCGAACGTCCGCACCACAATACGGCCGTCTTTTCCGCAGGGTCAAACGATCCTGCGGCATCGGCGGTGAGAGTCCCGACACGCCGTCGCCGTCCGTCTGCCGCTCATCCGCCGCCGGCGCTCGCACGGCCCCCGGAGACAGGACACGCGGCGCCGTCCCGCCCGCGCTGTCCCCAGGTGGGGATGATCCTGTGGATAGACACAAGTGTGGACAACCCTGTGGAAAAACCCCATGATGTGAACCTCCATCGCCCCCACCCGTCAGGAGCACGCCGTGCCAGACGAAACGACACTCAAGTGGCAGTCGGTCCTGGAGATCCTGTCGGACTCCACCGAGCTGAGCACCGGCAAGCTCTCCATTATCCGGATGACGCGCGTCATCGACGTCGACGGCACCCTCGTGCTCGTCGCCGGCTCGCCCTTCACCAAGAGCAAGGTCGAGGAGGCGCGCGCCACCATCAGCCGGGCACTCACACAGGTCTGGGGCCGGAAGGTTCCCTTCGAGGTGACCGTCGACACCTCGCTGGACGCCGGGGCGCCCGCACCGACCATGACCGTCACGCGCCCGCAGGCACGGCCCGTCCAGCCCCGCCTGGACCTGTCCTCGACCCTGGCCGAGTCCGACGCGCCCGAGCCCGTCGTGCGCGCCCGTCCGCCCGCCGTCGAGCCCCCCATGGCTCCCGGAGCCGCCGGGACCGCCGGCCGGCACGCCCTGCAGTCCTCGCGCTCGACGCGCTCAGGAGCACCGTCCTACGTCACCAACCCCGCCGCCGCCTTCGCCCGGCCCGAGACCCCTCAGGCCTTCGACAAGAGCTCCCACCTCAATCCCCGCTACACCTTCGACAACTACGTCATGGGCGACTCCAACCGTTTCGCCTTCGCGGCCGCGCTCAAGGTGGCCGAGCAGCCCGGAAACCCAGACCCCGACCGCTCCGCCGGCGCCTATAACCCGTTATTCATATACGGCGGCTCGGGCCTGGGTAAAACTCACCTGCTGCACGCCATCGGCAATCACGCCCGCTCCCTGTACCAGGACATGGTCATTAAGTACGTCTCCTCCGAGGAGTTCGTCTCCGACTTCATCTCCTCTGTGGCCGAGGGCACGATGAACGACTTCAAGCGCCGCTACCGAGACGTCGATATCCTCTTGGTCGACGACGTCCAGTTCCTGGGCGGCAAGGAGCAGACCCTGGAGGAGTTCTTCCACACCTTCAACACCCTCTACATGGCCAACAAGCAGGTCGTGCTCACCTCCGACCTGCCCCCCAAGGACCTCAAGGGCTTCGAGAAGCGCCTGCTGTCGCGCTTCGAGTCCGGGCTGACCGTCGACGTCCAGCCCCCGACCCTGGAGACCCGCACCGCGATCCTGCGCAACAAGGCCGGCGCCGAGGGCGTGGACCTGCCCCTGCCCGTCCTGGAGTACATCGCCAGCCGGGTCACCACCAACATCCGCGAGCTCGAGGGGGCGCTCATCCGCGTCACCGCCTTCGCCTCCCTGACCGACCAGCCCATCGACCAGACCCTGGCGGAGATGGTGCTCAAGGACATTATCGCCAGCTCCGGCGGCGGCGAGATCACCGCCGCCTTGGTCATGACGCAGACGGCCGACTACTTCGGCCTGACCATCGAGGACCTGCGCTCCAAGGACCGCGCCCAGACCATGGTGCACGCCCGCCACATCGCCATGTACCTGTGCCGCGAGCTCATCGAGATGTCCACGACCAAGATCGGCAAGGAGTTCGGCGGCAAGGACCACACGACCGTCATGAGCGCGAGCCGCAAGATCAGCACGCAGATGGCCGAGCGGCGCGACACCTACAACCAGGTCCAGGAGATCACCGCCCGCATCAAGCAGGCCGCCCAGGCCCCCCGCTGAGGGCCGGGGGCGACCCGCGTGGCCCGGCCGGCCCGGAGCCACAGGGCCCCGCCGGGCGCCGGGAGAGACCCCGCGCGCCGGCGCCCAGGCGGGACGGAGGGGGCCGGCCGCCCAGGCGGCCGGGCCACGCCGAGCGCCGTCGTCGAGGGCCTCTGCTCAGTCCAGGCCCGCGCCGCCGTCCCTCCCCGCACCCCGGTGGAGCGGGGCGTCCGTGTCCCACACCCCGCTCCACCGGCCTGGGGACGAACCTGCGCGCTCCGGTGGACAACCGGCCTCCTGATGTGGACGGCGGCCGCCCGGGATGTGGGCTCGCAGACAGGTGCCGGGGGAAAACCACCGCCGACCGGCCGGCTCCACCGAACCACTCTCTTGTGGTTCCACACCCCGCACCCGCGCCGTTCCGGGCCGGATCGGACTTATCCCCAGAATCCACACCTCCTAATACCCCTACTGAACCTCATCTACACGATCCATCTCCACAGCCCGTACGAGAGGACCGACCGACCCCGAGCACACCGGTATCCGGCATGTGGACGCGCCCGGCCCTCATACGTCTAGACTCCACCTGGATAGTTCTGCCCCTGACCGGGAGACCGAACCGCATGCTCACACAAGGAGGCGCCCTATGAAGCTGAGGGTCGACCGCGACGTCCTGGCGGAGGCCGTCACCTGGACCGCCCGCTCGGTGCCCGTTCGCCCGCCCGTTCCTGTCCTGGCCGGTGTGCGCCTGGAGGCCACGCCCGCCTCCCTCATCCTGGCCTCCTTCGACTACGAGGTCTCGGCGCGGTGCGAGGTCGCCGCCGACGTCGAGGAGGAGGGTGTCGTCCTGGTCTCGGGCCGTCTGCTGGCCGACATCGCTAAGGCCCTGCCCTCCAAGCCCGTGGACATGGAGGTCGAGGGAACCAAGGTGACCGTCTCCTGCGGCGCCGCGCACTTCTCCCTGGCCGCCATGGCCGCCGACGACTACCCCGCCCTGCCGGTCATGCCCGGGGTGGCCGGCACGGTCGAGGCCCATGACCTGGCCCAGGCGGTCGCCCAGGTCTCCATCGCCGCCTCGCGCGACGAGACCCTCCCCCTGCTCACCAGTGTGCAGATGGACGTCGACGGCGAGTCCCTGACCCTCATGGCCACCGACCGCTACCGCCTGGCGGTGCGCGAGATGACCTGGTCCCCGCAGGACGCCGGCCTGACGACGCACGCGCTGCTCAAGGCCCGCACCCTGTCCGACGTCGCCAAGTCGCTGACCTCCACCGGCAAGGTGACGGTGGCGCTGACCGACCCCGACTCGGCGACCTCCAGCCTCATCGGCTTCGAGGCCGGCGGGCGCCGCACCACCAGCCTGCTCACCGACGGCGACTACCCGCCGGTGCTGCGGCTGTTCCCGGAGTCCACAACCATCCACGCCACCGTGGGGCGCGAGGAGCTCATAGGCGCAGTGCGCCGGGTCAGCCTGGTCGCCGACCGCTCCACACCCATCCACATGGCCTTCACCGACGGCAACCTGGCGCTGGACGCCGGTCAGGGCGACGACGCCCAGGCCTCCGAGCAGCTCATGGCCCACCTGGAGGGCGAGGACATCACCACCGCCTTCAACCCCAGCTACCTGGTTGACGGCCTCGGCGCGATCACGCAGCCCTACGTCAAGATCGACTTCACCCACCCGTCCAAGCCCGCGGTCCTGACCGGCATGAGCGCCATTGACGGCGAGGAGGACGCGTCCTTCCGCTACCTGCTCATGCCGATCCGGTTCGGCGCCTGAGCGGGACGGGCGCGACCGTGGACGCCTGTGTACGTCTCAGACCTTGCACTCAGTGACTTCCGCTCCTACGACGAGCTCGTCCTCGCCCTGGAGCCCGGCCCCACGGCCTTCATCGGGCCCAACGGGCAGGGCAAGACCAACCTCGTCGAGGCGGTCGCCTACCTGTCGACCCTCTCCAGCCACCGGGCCGGCGCGGACACCGCCCTGGTGCGCCGTGCCCCGCCGGGCGAGCCGCAGCCCGGCGGAGCGGTCGTGCGGGCCAAGGTCGTCCACGGCGGGCGACCCAGCGTCCTGGAGATAGAGATCATCGCCGGCAGGGCCAACCGCGCCCGGCTCAACCGCGGCGCCGCGCGGCCCCGCGACCTGCTGGGCATCCTGCGCGCCGTCGTCTTCGCCCCAGAGGACCTCGCCCTGGTGCGCGAGGAGCCGGGGGTGCGCCGTCGTTTCCTGGACGACCTGGCCGTGACCCTGCGCCCCGCGCTGGCCGGGGTGCGCGCCGAGCACGACAAGATCCTCTCCCAGCGCGCCAGCCTGCTGAAGGCGGCCCGCGCCGCCCGCCGGTCCGGGGGCGTGCCGGCCTCCATGATCTCCAGCCTGGAGGTGTGGGACGCCCAGCTGGCCGCCGCCGCCGCCCGGCTCATGGCCGCGCGCACCGACGTCGTCGCCCGGCTGCGCCCGTGGGCGGCCGCCTCCTACGAGCGGGTCAGCCAGGGCCAGTCGGCCGCGCGCCTGTCCTACCGCTCCAGCCTGCTGCTCCACGAGGGCCGCCCGGAGCCCGGTCCGCGCGACGAGGCGGCCACGGCTGCTGAGGCCGAGCTGGCCGACGTCGCCACCACCGCCGCGCGCCTGGAGACGGCCATGGCCGGGATGCGCGGCCGCGAGATCGACCGGGGGGCCAACCTGGTCGGCGCGCACCGCGACGACCTGATCCTCCACCTGGGCGACCTGCCCGCCAAGGGCTTCGCCTCCCACGGCGAGCAGTGGTCCCTGGCGCTGGCGCTGCGGCTGGCCTCCTACGAGATGCTGCGCCACGACGTCGATGCCTACGGCGGCGACGGGGAGCCGGTACTCATTCTCGACGACGTCTTCGCCTCCCTGGACGCCGGGCGGCGCGCGGCGCTGGCCGACGTCGTCGCCGGGGCGCAGCAGGCGCTGCTGACCGCGGCCGTGGACGACGACGTGCCCGCCGCGCTGGCCGGCACGCGCTACCGGGTCTCCGCCTCGGGAGTCAGCCGTGGCTGAGGCGGGCGACGCCCTGGCCATGCGGGCGCTGGCCCGGGAGCGGGGCCATGCGTGGAACGCGGGCGAGATCCGCAAGGCCCTGTCGCGCCAGGCGTCGGGTGAGGACGGCGTCGCCGCCTGGGACGCCCGGCGCGCGGCGCGCGGCTCCGGCGAGGGCGACCCGAGCGACCGGGGCCCCGGCCTGCCGCCCGGGCGCGACCGGCCCGGGCCGACGCGCTTCGACCCGCGCACCGGCAAGAGCGACCTGCGGCGCTACGCCGAGAGACACGGCTGGGCCGGGCACCTGGCCGTGGCCTCGGTGTCGGTGCGGTGGCAGGAGATCGTCGGGGCACGGATCGCCGAGCACGCCGTCGTCGAGAGCTTCGAGCCGGGACGACTGACGCTGCGCGCCTCCTCCAGCGCCTGGGCGCAGCAGCTGCGCCTGCTCCTGCCCACCATTGAGCGGCGGGTGACCGAGGCCCTGGGGCGCGGCGGCGGCGCGGTCGACATCCGGATCATGGGCCCGGGCGGACCGACCTGGCGCAGCGGCCGCTTCGGCGCCGCCCGGGGCGGCCGCGGGCCCCGGGACACCTACGGGTAGACGGCGCGGGGCGGCTCAGGCGGGGGCGAGTGGGCGCATCTGAACGACGCTGTCGGCGCAGGCGTCCAGCAGCTCCTCGTCGTGGGTGACGACGACGACCACCTTGCTGGACCCGGCGAGGTCGCGGATGGTGCGGGCCGTGGAGCGCAGGTGGCGGTAGTCCAGGCCCGAGGAGGGCTCGTCGAAGACGTAGACCTCCTTGTCGACCATCTGCGCGGCGGCGATCACCAGGCGCTGCTTCTGACCGCCCGACAGCGACATGGGGTGGCGCCCGGCCACCTCGGCCAGGCCGTGGTCGGCCAGGATACGCTCAATGCGGTCCTCGTCGAGCTTGTCGGCGGGCACGCCCAGGGCGAGCTCCTCGCGCACCTCGGCGGCGAAGAGCTGGCGGTGGACGTCCTGCATGACGACGTAGCCGAGCCTTGTGCGCTCCTTGGCGCGCAGCACCCGGCCGTCCAGGCGGATCGCCCCTTTGGCCCGCTCCAGGCCGACCAGCACGCGCGTAAGGGTCGACTTGCCGGCCCCGTTGGGGCCGACCAGCGCGGTCACCCGGCCGCGCGGCAGCCTGAGGCGCGGGATGTCGAGAACCCGGTGGGAGCCGTAGGAGAAGCGCAGGTTCTCCAGCTCGAGCCCGCCCTGGGACGACGGCGCGCCGGCGGGCTCGTCCGACGTGCTCGTCCCCGGCCTCTCCTCGCCCCCGCCGGTGCCGGCGTCGTGGGTGCCGGCGTCGTGCAGGACGACGGAGGGGCGTATGGGCGTCACCGGGCGGAGCGAGCGCAGCCCCAGGCCGGTGCGCTCCTGCTCGCTCATCGCCCACAGGCGCTCGGCGGGCATCTCGCGCACGATCCCGCCGCCGTCGAGCAGGATCACGCGGTCCACGATGCCGCGCAGGTAGGACAGGCGGTGCTCAGCGATGACCATGGTCGCGCCTGAGGCGTGCAGGTCGGAGAGCACGCTGCGCAGAAGGTCCACCGACTCCGCGGACAGGTTCGAGGTGGGCTCGTCGAACAGGTGCACCCGAGGCTCGACGACCATGGCGCAGGCGCAGGCCACAAGCTGCTTCTGGCCGCCCGAGAGGCGGAAGAGGCCGGCGTCCAGGAGGTCGTCGATTCCCGTGCGCCTGGCCGAGACGGCCAGGCGGGCACGGATCGTGTCCGGGGCCATTCCGAAGTTCTCCGGGCCGAAGGCGAGCTCGCTGCGCACCTCGGAGGTGAAGAACTGGGTGCGGGGGTTCTGGAAGACCGTGGCGACCCGCCGGCCGGTCACGTCCAGCGGCGAGGCGGGGGCGTTGATCCCCGCGACCATCACGTCACCGGTGAGGGCGCCGGGGTGGAAGTTGGGCACCAGGCCGTTGATGAGGCGCAGCAGCGTCGACTTTCCGCAGCCGCTCGGGCCGCACAGCAGAACGCACTCGCCCGGTGAGACGCGCAGGCTCACGTCCTCCAGCCCGAGCACCATGCTCCTGAGACTCTCGGCGGCGTCCTCAGAGCCGTAGGAGAAGGACACGTGGTCAATGCCGATCATGTCTGTCGGGGCATCGGTCGTATCAGGCGCGTCGGTCATGACATCACCCCCCTGACGAAGACGAGCATAATGAGGAAGGACATGGCCAGGCCCACGACATCGGATGTGCGGAAGCGCAGGTCGGTGATGGTGGTGCGCGAGCGTGTCCCGCCCAGGCCCCGGGTGAGCGCTGAGGCGGCCAGCTCGTCGCCGATCCGGGTCGCCGAGACGAGGAAGGGCACCATAATGTGCTCCACCGTCGTCAGCGGCTCGCGCAGGAACCCCCACTGGCTCGTGTGAAGACGGCGCAGGCTGACCGCCTGGACGACGGCGGTGAGCTCCTCGGCCAGGGTCGGGAAGAACCTCAGCATGACAGCCAGGGGGATGACGACGGCGTCGGGCGCTCGCAGCCGGCGCAGACCCTCGATGAGCTCGGAGGGGGTCGTGGACCGCACCAGGTAGACGCCCATGGTCAGGACCGTGACGAAGTTGCCCATGAAGAAGCCGACCGCCCCCACGGTGTGCCACACCGGCCCGCCCAGGACCTGCGTTCCCAGGAGCTGGGTGCCGCGGCAGACCATGAAGATCAGGGCCTGGATTCCCAGGGCGCGCCATGACCCGATGGTGGCCAGCAGGAGGGCCGCGCAGACGAAGGCCACCAGGGAGGCCGTCTGATCGACCCGCGTCAGGGCCGCAATGTTGACCACCATGACGAGCAGGAGCTTGGTGCGGGGGTCGAGGCGGAGCCGCCCCCTGTGCGCGGAGGCCGCGAGGATCTGCATGTCAGGCGATGCCGGCGCGCACGAAGTGCTTGCGCAGCATCTTCTGACCCAGCAGCCCGCCCAGGCAGGAGGCCAGGAAGACGAGGACGAGCAGCCCGGCCATGAAGGTCGGGGAGAACAGGGTGTCCCAGGCCCGGGCGTAGTCCTCGCCCATCTGCTTGCTGATGTTGGCGATGTAGGCGTTGTGCTGGAAGTACAGGGGCAGCATCGGGCCGGCGACCCACAGGGAGAACACGCCGTAGGCGATCACCGAGGCGCGGGCGGAGCGGTAGCGTCCGCCGGCCAGGACGAGCTCGGCCAGCGCGGAGAAGACGGCCGCCGTGAGCAGCGTGGTCCAGGCGTGGCCGGTCAGCACCATGAGCAGGGAGGACACGATGGCGGTGAGGAAGACCATTCCGGGCTTGCGGATGCGGGTGACGTAGAGGGCGAAGACGATGCCGTTGGCGAGGCTGCCGAGCACAATGCCGACGGCGTGAACGGCGGGCCCGAAAAAGCCGAGCATGCCGAAGCCGAAGAAGACGACGAAGTACAGGGCGGTGAAGATGCCGACGGTAATGAGGTCCTTCGGCTTGAGCGAGCGGCCGGCCGAGGACCCCGACGGCCCAGATGGCCCAGTACCCGTGGCTGCGGGCGTCGATGTCGCGGAGGCAGTGGGAGTCGCGGGAGTCTTGGGATCTGCGGACATGGGAGATGGCCACCCTTCTTCTAGGTCGAGATTAGGCGAACCTAATGGTATGAGAATCACTATCCCGTCTCCGAGTGCCTGTCAAGGCGCGGGTCGCGGGGCGGGCGCACGGGATGGGGCGCTGGTGACTGCGCTGGTGACGTTGCACACGCCCGACAGGCGTCGTCTGACAAGGGTTTCCATGCCGATTCACGCTAGAATCGACTCAGAAACGCCCATGGTGCGCCCTGGGCCATTCGCAGGTACCCACCTACACGCCGCGGGACCGAGCCCGCCAGCTGGCGTCCAGAGGGATCGGGACCGCCCGGCGCACAGAAAGAGGAGCAGCTGACACGTGTCTGACCAGGACCAGCCTGTGACCGCCGCCGAGTCCCACATCGGTCAAGGATCGGCCGAATACGGTGCCTCCGACATCACCGTCCTTGAGGGGCTCGAGGCTGTGCGCAAGCGGCCCGGCATGTACATCGGCTCCACCGGCGAGCGCGGGCTGCACCACCTGGTGTACGAGGTCGTGGACAACGCCGTCGACGAGGCCCTGGCCGGCTACTGCGACCACATCGAGGTCACCATCCAGGCCGACGGCGGCCTCAGGGTCGTCGACAACGGCCGCGGCATCCCCGTGGACGAGCACCCCACCGAGCACCGGCCCACCGTCGAGGTCGTCATGACCATCCTCCACGCCGGCGGCAAGTTCGGCGGCGGCGGCTACGCCGTCTCCGGCGGCCTGCACGGCGTCGGCGTGTCCGTCGTCAACGCCCTGTCCACCCGCGTCGACACCGAGGTGCGCCGCCAGGGGCACGTGTGGCGCATGAGCTTCGGCGACGGCGGGAAGCCGACCACCCCCCTGGTCAAGGGCGAGGAGACCACCGCCACCGGCACCACCCAGACCTTCTACCCCGATCCCGCCATCTTCGAGACCGTCGTCTTCGACTACGAGACGCTGCGACGCCGCTTCCAGCAGATGGCCTTCCTCAACAAGGGGCTGCGCATCACCCTGACCGACGAGCGCGCCGGCGTGACCGACGTCGGCGACGAGATCACCGGCGACGAGACCAGGCCGGCCGACGAGCCGGTGGTGGGGCACCGCTCGGACACCTACCTGTACGTCCGCGGCCTGCGCGACTACGTCGCCTTCCTCAACAAGTCGAAGAAGGTCGAGCTCGTCCACCCCGAGATCATCGACTTCGAGGCCGAGCAGACCCTGGGCGACGCCCACGGCATCAGCCTGGAGATCGCCATGCAGTGGACGTCCGCCTACTCCGAGTCGGTCCACACCTACGCCAACACCATCAACACCACCGAGGGCGGCACCCACGAGGAGGGCTTCCGCACGGCGCTGACCACCCTGGTCAACAAGTACGCCCGGGAGAGGGGTCTGCTCAAGGACAAGGACGACAACCTCACCGGCGACGACATCCGCGAGGGGCTGACCGCCGTCATCTCCGTCAAGCTCACCGAGCCGCAGTTCGAGGGCCAGACCAAGACCAAGCTCGGCAACACCGAGGCCCGCACCTTCGTCCAGCAGACCGTCTACTCCCGGCTCGGCGACTGGTTCGACTCCCACCCCGTCGAAGCCCGGGCCGTCATCGCCAAGGCGACCCAGGCGGCCGCCGCCCGTCTGGCGGCCCGCAAGGCCCGCGAGGCCACGCGCCGCAAGGGCGTCCTGGAGTCCGCCTCCATGCCCGGCAAGCTGCGCGACTGCTCCTCCCGCAACGCCGCCGAGTGCGAGATCTTCATTGTCGAGGGCGACTCGGCCGGCGGCTCCGCCGTCGGCGGGCGCGACCCCGAGCACCAGGCCATCATGCCCATCCGCGGCAAGATCCTGAACGTGGAGAAGGCGCGCCTGGACCGGGCCCTGTCCTCCGACACCATCCGCAGCCTCATCACCGCCTTCGGCACCGGCATCGGCGAGGAGTTCGACATCTCCAAGCTGCGCTACGGCAAGATCGTCATCATGGCCGACGCCGACGTCGACGGCCAGCACATCGCCACCCTGCTGCTGACCCTCCTGTTCCGCTACATGCGCCCGCTCATTGAGAACGGCCACACCTACATCGCCATGCCCCCGCTGTACCGGCTCAAATGGGTGGGCGCCGAGCACGAGTTCGCCTACTCCGACGTCGAGCGCGACGACAAGCTCAAGGTCGGGGTCGAGGCCGGGCGCCGCCTGCCCAGGGAGGGCGGCATCCAGCGCTACAAGGGCCTGGGCGAGATGAACGACCACGAGCTGTGGGAGACCACCATGGACCCGACCACCCGGATCCTCAAGCAGGTCACCCTCGACGAGGCCGCCGACGCCGACGAGACCTTCTCCATCCTCATGGGCGACGACGTCGAGCAGCGCCGCTCCTTCATCCAGCGCAACGCCGCGGACGTGCGCTTCCTCGACATCTGAGGACCCGGCCTGCCGGGCCCGGGCGGCCCGGCAGGCCCCCGCCGTCGGGCGCACGCACCGATCGACTCCCTGACTTCACGACACCAAAGGACACACGTTGAGCGACGAGACCACCACCGAGCTCGAGCAGCCCGCCCGCGACCGCATCCAGCCGGTCGACCTCCAGATGGAGATGCAGCGCTCCTACCTCGACTACGCCATGAGCGTCATCGTGGGGCGCGCCCTGCCGGACGTGCGCGACGGCCTCAAACCGGTCCACCGCCGCGTCTTGTACGCCATGTACGACGGCGGCTACCGCCCCAGCGCCTCCTTCTCCAAGTCCTCGCGCGTCGTGGGCGAGGTCATGGGGAACTACCACCCGCACGGCGACGCCGCCATCTACGACGCCCTGGCGCGCCTGGTGCAGTGGTGGTCGCTGCGCTACCCGCTGGTGGCCGGGCAGGGCAACTTCGGCACGCCGGGAAACCTGGGGCCCGCCGCCCCCCGATACACCGAGTGCAAGATGGCGCCGCTGGCCATGGAGATGGTCCGCGACATCGACGAGGAGAGCGTCGACTTCCAGGACAACTACGACGGGCGCAACCAGGAGCCGGTCATCCTGCCCGCGCGCTTCCCCAACCTCCTGGTCAACGGCTCCGAGGGCATCGCGGTGGGCATGGCCACGCGCATCCCCCCGCACAACCTGCGCGAGATCGCCGCCGGCGTCCAGTGGTTCCTGGAGCACCCCGACGCCTCCCGCGAGGAGCTGCTGGAGGCTCTCATCGAGCGCATCCCCGGCCCCGACTTCCCCACCGGCGCCACCATCCTGGGCCGCCGGGGCATCGAGGACGCCTACCGCACTGGGCGCGGCTCCATCACCCAGCGGGCCGTGGTGAGCGTCGAGGAGATCCAGGGCCGCCAGTGCCTGGTGGTCACCGAGCTGCCCTACCAGGTCAACCCCGACAACCTGGCCGACAAGATCGCCCAGCTCGTGCGCGACGGGCAGGTCGGCGGCATCGCCGACATCCGCGACGAGACCTCCGGGCGGACCGGCCAGAGGCTCGTCATCGTCCTCAAGCGCGACGCCGTCGCCAAGGTCGTCCTCAACAACCTGTACAAGCGCACCCAGCTTCAGGACAACTTCCCCGCCAACATGCTGGCCCTGGTCGACGGGGTGCCGCGCACCCTGAGCCTGGACGGCTTCGTGCGCCACTGGGTCGCCCACCAGATCGATGTCATCGTGCGCCGCTCGCGCTACCGCCTGCGCAAGGCCGAGGAGCGCCTCCACATTCTGGAGGGCCTGCTCAAGGCCATCGACGCCCTGGACGCCGTCATCGCCCTCATCCGCCGCTCGCCCACCACCGAGGAGGCGCGGGTCGGCCTCATGGGCCTGCTCGGCGTCGACGAGGCCCAGGCCGAGGCCATCCTCTCCCTCCAGCTGCGCCGCCTGGCCGCCCTGGAGCGCCTCAAGATCCAGCAGGAGAGTGAGGACCTGCGGGCCAGGGTCATCGACCTGCGCGACATTATCGCCTCCCCGCAGCGCCAGCGCGCCATCGTCTCCGAGGAGCTGGCCGAGATCGTGAGCAGGTACGGCGACGAGCGCCGCACTCGCATCGTGCCCTTCGACGGGGAGATGAGCATGGAGGACCTCATCCCCGAGGAGGACGTGGTGGTCACCATCACCCGCTCCGGCTACGCCAAGCGCACCCGCACCGACGCCTACCGCTCCCAGCACCGCGGCGGCAAGGGCATCCGGGGCGCCGCGCTGCGCCAGGACGACGTCGTCGACCACTTCTTCGTCACCACCACCCACCGCTGGCTGCTGTTCTTCACCAACCTGGGCCGCGTCTACCGCGCCAAGGCCTACGAGCTGCCCGAGGGCGGGCGCGACGCCAAGGGCCAGCACGTGGCCAACCTGCTGGCCTTCCAGCCCGGCGAGGAGATCGCCCAGGTCATGGAGCTGGGCGACTACGGCCAGGCCGACTACCTGGTCCTGGCCACCCGCCGCGGCCTGGTGAAGAAGACCCGCCTGGGCGAGTACGACTCCAACCGCTCCGGCGGCGTCATCGCCATCAACCTGCGCGCGAACGGGGACGGGGTCAGCGACGAGCTCGTCTCCGCCTCCCTGCTGTGCGCCGGCCAGGACCTCCTGCTCGTCTCCCGCCACGGCCAGTCGCTGCGCTTCCACGCCGACGACGAGACCCTGCGGCCCACCGGCCGGGCGACCTCCGGCGTCACCGGTATGCGCTTCCGGGAGGGCGACTCACTGCTGGCCATGGGCGTGATCGACCCGCAGTGGGCCGAGGCCGACCTGTTCGTCGTCACCGAGGGCGGCTACGCCAAGCGCACCGCCGTCGCCGACTACCCCACCAAGGGGCGCGGCGGACTGGGGGTCAAGGTCGCCAACCTCGTCGAGGCACGCGGCGACCTGGTCGGGGCGCTGGTGACCGCGCCCCGCGACGAGGTCCTGTGCATTATGGCCTCGGGCAAGGTGGTGCGCTCGGCCGTGGCCGAGGTCTCCCGCACCGGGCGCGCCACGCAGGGCGTGACCTTCGCCAAGCCCGACGACGGCGACCGGATCATCGCCGTGGCCCGCAGTACCGAGCGCGAGCTCGAGGGCGACGGACCCGCGGCCGGGGACGGGGCTGGGGACGGGGCTGTGGGTGGGGAGCCCGCGGCCGGGGAGCCCGCCGGAGAGGACTCGGCTATGACAGTTGCCAACACCGCTGCGCCGGGTGAGGCTGAGGCGGTAGGCTCGGGCGACGACGAGAGTGAGGTCCAGGCATGAGCCAGTCGGAGTCCTTCCCGCCCATGGGGGGAGACAGCGCTTCCCAGAGCACCGGGAAGTCCGGTAGTAAGTCAGCCAAGACGATCGCCGGTCCGCGACGTGTCCGGCTGTCCCTGACCCGTGTCGATCCCTGGTCGATCATGAAGGTCTCCTTCATGCTGAGCGTGGCGGCGGGCATTATGTTCGTGGTCGCCGCCATCTTCGTGTGGTACATGCTCGACGCCCTGCACGTGTTCTCCACCATCAAGGAGCTCGCCAGCACGATCATGCAGACCGACAACAACGCCTACACGACGCTCCTGCAGTACCTGGCCCTCAAGCAGACGGTCTCAATGGCCACCATTATCGGTGTGGTGAACGTGGCTCTGACCACCGCCCTGTCCACGGTGACGGCGTTCCTCTACAACCTGACCGCGACACTCGTCGGTGGGATTCATCTCACACTGGCGGACGACTGACTCGATTTGGAGGCGGTCGACGCGGTGGGATACCCTCTTCCGCGTCACCGGGCCTATAGCTCAGTTGGTTAGAGCGCATCCCTGATAAGGATGAGGTCGCTGGTTCGAGTCCAGCTAGGCCCACCCCCGCGGTGGACGATGAGGAGGGTTCATGAGGAACCGGTTGCTCGTGTCAGCCGCGGTTTTCTCATTCCTCGGAATCGTGTCCTACGCGGTGTGGCTGAGGATCGAGGCGGCGCGCGCCGAGCGCGCCGCATGGGCCGAGGTCACTGACCCGGTCGAGTAGATGACTCGCCGTCGGCATCACTGCCGACCTCCCAGGGGCTATGGCGCAATTGGTAGCGCACCTGCTTTGCAAGCAGGGGGTTACGGGTTCGAGTCCCGTTAGCTCCACAATTGATGACGTAGTAGAGCACCCGGCATCCTCTGGGGACGCGGGGGTGAGGGCGCGAGCGGCTCGGCGAGTCGGCTCGCCGCCTCCTCGTTTTCGGTGATCTCGATGCGCTGGCAGAGCGCCTGGTCAGCGGACTGCCGGGCGTGTCTCGGGTGGCTTTAAGAGCTGTGTTTCAGGATGCCTGTCCTGTTCCTCGGTGCTCCTGGTCGGCCTCGCCGGGTGTCCTGTGACCCAGGGCGGAGTGGAGACGTTTCTGATTGTATTCCAGTTCGATTCAGGAGGCAGTATCCCGGATGGCCTTGTTTCTTGCGGTGTTTCTTGCGGTGTTTCTTGCGGTGGTGGACCATCTGGTGGACTCTCTCGTTCTTCAGTGTCGCATTGAAGGACTCCGCCCAGGCGTCCGCCCAGCGCACCCCGGTTCTTCCCACCGAGGGGCGAGTGCCGTATCCCTCCAGGTACCGGGCGGCGGTGTACTGGCTGTCGCGGCCCGGGGGCGGTGGCGCCGGGTCCTTGCGGCGGGGCTGCGCGGACTGGCGGGCCCTGGGAGCGCACGGGCGGTGCGCACCGCCTCCGGGCTCACCTCTGCCTCAGCGGACTCCGGGTGGTCCTTCCCTATCAGATTCCACCCTCATCGCCCAAGAACAGTGCTCTTTCCACCACTGTCTGAGAAGCACCAAGCACCTCAGGCCTGGTCCGGGTGTTTTCCTGGTCTGGTTTGCGCTGGTGGTGGGCGCGGCTGACGGGGTCGGGGCGCAGGAAGGTGAGGGCGGGGTCGAGCAGGGCTCGTTTGAGTCTCTTGCTGCCGGCGTGGAGACGTGCTCGCCCCGTATGCTCGCCCGTATGGAGGTTCCCGGTCTTCCGGTGACGGGTGACGGGCCGGGTGCGGGAGGTCGGGTGGGCGGTGGTGGAGGTCCTGCTCGGTGTCTCGGCCAGGAGTGCTGCGGTGGTCGGGGCCCTGGTGCCGGTCGCGGGTGGTGGGGGCCGGGAGAGGGCGGATCCGCCCGCCAGGGCGCCGGGCCCGGTCGCGGTGCTCGGCCCGCTGGGCGTGCAGGAAGGCGAGCCGGGTGGGCCGGACGGCGCCGGCGGCGTCGGTGCCGGTGAGGGCCGCGGTCTGCTTCTCCGGGGCGTCGCAGGCCTGCTGGGCCCAGGCGCTGTGGCGGCGGCTGTGCTCCTTGAGCCCGGCGGCGATCCCGGTCGGTCCGGCAGTGCTCAGGTTGGCGGGCGCGGCGCCAGGTGGCGATGACCTCCGGGACCGCGTCGCGCCCCGGGTGCGGCCCCAGGGCCTTCTCCAGGGCCCGGGGCGGGGCCCGCGTGCGCCCAGGCCCCGGATGCGGTGAGTATGCTCGGCACCGCGGTGTCCTCCTCCGAGTTGGTGACGGCTCTCAGGGCGTGGGGCGCGGTCCTGGCGGCCTGGGCGGTCACTGCCGCGTCACGCGTGCCGGTCCCGGCACCCCCGGGGCGTCAGGTCGGCGACGCGGCGCACCGACGCACTCCGGCAGGCAGCCCACCGTCAGCCCCGTGTCCCAGGTCACTGTCACGCCCCAGGGGCCCCGATGGCGGCGGGCCGGCCCACGGACCACCAACAAGGTAACGGGTAGTTGGGGGCAAACGCTCAGGAAATCACAAGGTTTATCTGCTTCTACGCACAGCGGTGGACAACCGAGCACACCGGGCGGTGTTCACAGCGGTGGAGAGACGTGCGGCCTCAGTGCTGGGTTTTCCCCACCTGTGGGTGGGCCTGTGGAAAATAACGCCGTTGTGTTTCCACAGGTGTGCGCACAGCTGTGGATGAATCACAGCGGTGTGCTTCCCCAGATTCACAGCCTCGAACAAACCTGTGGATAACTGTTCGAGGCTCGCGCTGCGAGTGGTCGTACCAGTCACGTCAGCCCCGCCCGCAGGAGGATCAGGCCCACCAGTCCGATGGCGATGCCCGCCGTCCCCCACACCCCGTAGACGGTGCGCTTGTCCCGCGGGGCCCACGCGTACAGCGTCGACACGAGCGCCCCGGTCGCGAGCCCTCCCAGGTGCCCCTGCCAGGAGATGTTCGCCCCCAGGAAGGAGATGACCAGGTTGAGGGCGAGCAGACCCACGATCATCGTCGTGTCCCTGCCGAAGCGCCGCTGGATAATGAACAGTGCCGCGAACAGGCCGAAGACCGCCCCGGAGGCGCCCACCGTCAGACCCGCCCAGGCCGACGGCGTCGTCGGCCAGGCCAGCCAGTAGATCATGGCCGATCCGCCTACGGCGCTCAGCATGTACAGAGCGGTGAAGCGCCACCGTCCCAGCACCGGCTCCAGGGCGCTGCCCAGCACCCACAGGGCCCACATGTTGAAGGCCAGGTGCATAGGCGAGGCGTGCAGGAAGGCGGTCGTGATAAAGCGCCACGGCTGGTCGGCCGCCAGCGCCGGCACGAAGGCGAGCTGGACGCCGAGCTCAGGCACGGCCCTCTGTGCCAGGTAGATCAACACGCAGGCGACGATCAGTCCCTTGGTGACCAGGGTGTCGGTCACCACCCGCCCGCCCAGGAGGGAGCGCACGCCTCGACGGGATGCGGCGCTCCTGCGGGCGCAGTCCACGCAGTGCACGCCGACGGCGCTCGGCACCTGGCACTGGGGGCAGGTGGGGCGGTTGCAGCGCTGGCAGCGCACATAGGCGACCCGGTCCGGGTGTCTCGGGCACACCGGGGCACTATCCGGCGGATTGGTGCGGGGCTGAGTCATGGGTGCTCCTGTCGGGCTGTGCGGGTTGGAGAGGGCGCGAGTGCGGCGACGCCGTCGGTCCGTAGCAGGCCGACGGCGTCGAGGTGCAGCGCGTGGTGGGGGCGCGGGTCACTTGGTCACGGTGACGGAACTGATGACGACGTCCTCGACGGGGCGGTCACGGGGGTCGGTGGACACTGCTGAGATCCTGTCGACGACCTCGCGGGAGGCGTCGTCGGCGACCTCCCCGAAGATCGTGTGCTTGCCCTGCAGCCACTCGGTGGGCGCCGTGGTGATGAAGAACTGGGAGCCGTTGGTGCCCTTGCCCAGGCGGCGCCCGGCGTTGGCCATGGCCAGGACGTAGGGCTGCGTGAAGGTCAGCGACGGGTCGATCTCATCATCGAAGGTGTAGCCGGGTCCTCCGGTGCCGGTGCCCAGAGGATCGCCGCCCTGGATCATGAACCCCGGGATGACGCGGTGGAAGATCACGCCGGAGTACAGGGGCGCGTTGGACTGCTCCTTCGTGCGAGGGTCTGTCCAGGTCTTCTCCCCGGTCGCCAGACCCACGAAGTTCGAGACCGTTTCAGGGGCCTGGTCAGCGAAGAGATCGAGGCGGATATCGCCGAGGTTGGTGTGCAGTGTCGCTTCCATGACCGCAATCGTCGCACGCGTACCACCGGCGGCGCTGAGACGCTCGGTTGTGGATTGACCTGTTCACCCCAGGCAAAACGCCTGTCCGGATTGCGGGTGCGAACGGCCTGTGAGTGGAACGATGGGCCCCAAGCGACCTCATCGTTCCGAGCAGGGAGACCATCATGGCTTGCAAGACCTTCGACAAGAAGATCGACACGGACCAGCTCCGGCAGGAGGCGGCCGCCCTCGCCGAGAACATTGCGGCTCGAGCCGAGCGCGCCGCCGTCTGGGCGGCTCCTCGCGTGAGCAAGGCCCGCACCGAGGTCGTCAAGGCCGCCAAGGAGGCCCAGCTGCGCGCACAGCCCGTCGTCGAGGAGGCCCGTACCCGGGTGGTCGAGGACTACGCCCCGGCCGCTCACAGGGCCGCCGTCGCCGCTCAGGCCGCGGCCGGCACAGAGGGTACGCTCACCGAGCGTGCTCAGCGCATCGCCGTCGCCGCGAAGAACGCGGCGCTCGAGATTCCGGAGGTTCCCGTGAAGAAGAAGCACCCCGTCCTTAAGACGCTCGGCTGGCTCGTGCTGGCCGGTGCCGCAGCGGGCGCCGCATACGTCGTGTGGCGGCGCAGCCAGCCCGTGGAGGACCCGTGGGCCGAGGAGTACTGGGCCGACTCCGCCGAGGACGAGGACGGCGGGTCCGCGGCCCAGGCTGAGTAGGGCAGCCAGGAGGGCCGTCCCGGAGTACGCTCGGCGGTGTCCCGCACAGGTCGTGCGGGACACCGCCGAGCCTGGGGCGACCTGCGCAGATCCTGGACAATAGGCTTAAGAGCATGAACACCGTCGTCCCCACGCCCCCGGCCTCCCTGATTCGGGGGACCAACGAGTCCGCTCCCCTGCAGATGCCGCAGCTGGGTCTGGGCACCTACAAGGTCGGCGTCGAGCAGGTCGAACGCGTGGTCCGCGACGCCCTCGACGTCGGCTACCGGCATATCGACACCGCCCAGATGTACCGCAACGAGGCCGGCGTCGGCGCCGCCATCGCGTGCTCGGGAGTGCCCCGCGACCAGTTGTGGGTGACCTCCAAGCTCAACAACCCCAACCATCGGCGCGACGACGCCCTGCGCAGCTTCGAGGCCACCATGCGCGACCTGCGCCTGGATGTGCTCGACCTGTTCCTCATTCACTGGCCGATGGCCGACTCCCCCGGTCTCGACCTGGTCGATACCTGGCGCACCATGATCGAGATCCTGGAGTCGGGCCGTGTGCGCGCCATCGGCGTGTCCAACTTCCAGGCCGATCATCTGCGCACGATCATCGAGGCCACTGGGGTGACGCCGGCGGTCAACCAGATTGAGCTCCACCCCTATCTCTCCCAGGAGCCGCTGCGGGCGTTGCACAGCAGCCTCGGCGTTGTCACCGAGTCCTGGTCGCCCCTGGGGCGTGGTCGGCTGCTGGACGATCCGGTTGTGGTTCGCATGGCCGCCGCGCTCGGCGTCACGCCCGCTCAGATCGTCATCCGGTGGCACCTGCAGCACGACCTGGTGGTCATTCCGAAGACGACGCACCGTGAGCGCATGGTCACCAACGCCGACGTGTTCTCGTTCGCGCTGTCGGACGGGCAGATGGCTGCGCTGGACGCCCTCGACCGGGGCCTGCGCACCGGCTCGCACCCCGACCGGGTGCAGGAGGTCTAGGCGCCGCGCATGCTGCTCTCGCCGCTCACTTCCAGCGCAGGAGCCCCAGGAAGCCGAGCATCATAATGAGGAATCCCACGTAGAGGTTGCCGTTGGCCAGCCAGTCGTGCTCGTGGTGGGACCGGAAGTACGGCAGCGGATACTTGCCCTGGAAGAGGTAGGTCGCCACGACCCACAGCAGCCCGATGACCATGAGGGTCACCATGGTGGGCGCGTACCAGTTGGGGCTGCCGGTGCGCTTGACCTTGACCGGGACCCGGGAGACCCGGTTCGCGGCGGCCCGCGACTCCTGCCTCTCCTTCTTCGACGCGGCCGCCTTGGCGGGGTTTCCCGAGCGCCTGGGATTCTTAGGGCTCTCGGACTTCTTCTTGGAGCTCTTGGGGCTCTCGGAGTCGGACTTCTTCGACTGGGCCACGCGGGCCTCCTCACTGGCGGGACGACGGGGAGCCGGACTCGTTGCCGGGCCTGCTGACTAGCCTAGATGATTGAGTCCGGGTGTTCGTCTCTGTCCGGTCGGCGCGGTCGTACCTCAGCCCCGTGGGCGTACCTCGGGGGCGTGGGCGTACGTTTTACGACCACGGCGGGGGTGACGAGGTCGGACAGGTCTTCGGCCTCGGCCGGCCGGGCGTGTTGCGGGCCGCGTGCCCGCCCCTGGAAGGGGGTGAGAGCCCCGGATCCGTGCGGACCGGCGCCTCGAACCGATCTCGACGCGGAGACCTGCCGATCTCGGCGAAGGGGGAGCCGTGAGCCAGGCTCACGTCCTATTGGAATCGATCATTTGGATGATAAGGCGACATCTACCGTGCGGGAGTCGTGATCGGGGTGCGCAAACCCCTAGACTGGCCGACAGCACATGACGTCTAGGCCACCAGGAGGGCTGATGGCAGCTCATCGCCACAGGGCGGCTCCGCCGCCCCGTCGTCGTCGTTCTGCACTCGATCGGGTCCTGTCGGGGTTCGGGGAGCTCCTCATCACCGTCGGGATCGTTGTGGCGCTCTTTCTGGTCTGGCAGCTGTGGTGGACCGGGATCGCCGCGAACCAGAAAGCCGAGGCCAGTACCCTGGCCTTCCACGAGACGCAGGTGGAGTCTCCCAAGAAGGAGGGCACCAAGCACACCGATCCTCCCCCGGAGTTCGAGGCCGTCAGCTACGGCGAGACTATCGGCATGCTCATCGTCCCCAAGTGGTACGGCGTGACGAACAACAATATGCCGGTCATTGAGGGGACCGGCCCCGACGTCCTGGACCAGGCGGCGGCCGGCCACTACCCGGACACCCAGCAGGTCGGTGAGGTCGGCAACTTCGCGATCGCCGGCCACCGCCGCACGAACGGCAACTCCTTCCTGCGCATCGACACCCTTGAAGAGGGCGATGAGATCATTGTCGCCACCAAGGACACCTGGTACGTCTACACGGTCACCTCTCACGACATTGTCGAGCCGACGCAGGTCGATGTCATCGCTCCGGTGCCGGGCGACCCGGAGGCCCAGCCCGTGGATCGCTACATCACGCTGACGACCTGTCACTCCCTGACCACCGGGGAGTGGGGCAACGACCACCGGTGGGTCGTCCACGGGAAGTTCTCCTACTGGATGCCCCGGTCCGAGGGGCGCCCCGCCTCGGTCCTCAACGACCCGGAGGTCAACTGATGTACGGATGGATCTGGCGCCACCTGCCCGGCCCGGCCTGGTTCAAGGCCATTGAGGCCCTGGCCCTGACGGTGATCGTGGTGCTCTTCCTCTTCGAGGTCGTCTTCCCCTGGGCCAACACCACCTGGAACATCTCCGGGGAGGCCACGGTCTAGACGAGCGGGCCCGGGGTGGGGCGCGCTGCTGGTTGGGAGAGTGATTATCCCGCGCGACCGTGAGTCGGTCAACGCCCTCGGGTGCGAGGGGCCGCATTTCTGTGGAACCATGGAGTCACGCCGGTTCTCCACGGGTTCAGCGTCACTGGCCGTCTTAGATGTGCGTGGGGTGATCGCTTTGTCGCGTCCCGGGGTCTGTCGTCGTGACCGACTCCGGGGCGGCCGGGGATGACCGGCAGGCTCCGCGGACCGATCTCGGTGACGACGGCGGGGGCCGCGAGTGGGCGCGTCGCCCTTCACTCAGTCGTAGGCGTGGGCTCGTGGTCGTAGGTGGGGGTCGCGGGGTGGGGGCCTGTCCGGCGAGAGCCGGGTCGGGTGACGATGCGCCGGGCGTGTCGGGGTGCGCGGATGTCCGTCAGAATGACATTGGCTGCCCGGATCGTTGAGGTGCTGGCGGAGAACCGCGTCATTGCAAGGGCGTCGTCGAGGGGGACGGCGCCTGGGGGCTCTAATGTCATTCTGATGGACACCCGGGCCGCGCGCCGCTACGGCCTGCGACCTGCACTTGCGGGGTGCCGGGGTGAGGAGGGCGTAGAGGGCCGCCTCTCGACCGCGATCAGGGGCAGTCGAGAGGCCCGTACTCGGCGACGCGCACGTTGTGGTTAACGGGACTCGTGAGAAGCCTGATACACAGAACCGATCTCGGCGCGGAACTGAACCGATCTCGGCGAAAGGAGGGGTGACGAGCGGGAGTGGTCGGGCTTGCTGGCGCGGAGCCGGCCGGTCACGCATCGGGCGTGACCGGCCGGCCCCACGAAGACGACCCCGTCGGACTATCCGTGGTTGTTCTTGCCGTCGCCCTTGTTACCGTTGCCGCCGCCGTTGTCGTCACCCTTGTTGGGAGGCGTCAATGCACCGCCGGTGGCAGTGGGAGTCGGGGTCGGGCTCGGGCTCGGCGCGGTCTCGTAGACGTAGTGCGTCACCGTGAGGGTGACGGAGGACTGCAGATTGACGCTCTGGCCCGCCTGGGGGTCGATCGCGGTCACGATGTACTGGTCGTTCTTCGATGAATCGGTGGTCTTCGTGTCGTTCGTCGTCGTGTTGTAGGTCAGGCCCGCGGCCTCAATGGCGGCCTGGGCCTCGTCCTGGCTCTTCCCGACGACGTCGGGCACGGTCGTGCGCCCCGAGGAGACGACGATCGATACCGTCTCCCCGCGCGACATCGAGGTGCCCGCGGCCGGGTTGGTGCGCACGACATTGCCCTCCTGCGTGCTCGGGGAGTCCTCGGTGGTGACGTCGCCCCAGGCCAGGCCCGCTTCCTCGATCTTCTTGCGGGCCTCGGACTGGCTCATGCCGGCGACGTTGGGGACCTCGGCCGTGGCCGCGCCCGAGGAGAAGCTCACGGTGATCTCGGTGCCGAGAACGGCCGAGGTGCCGGCTCCCGGGTCGGAGGAGACGGCCAGGCCCTCCTTGACCGTGTCCGAGGGGACGTCCTGGCCCCTGTTGTAGGTCAGGCCGAGTCCTTCAATGGCGCTCTTGGCATCGTCCTCCGTCATGCCGGACACGTCCGGCACGGTCGCGGCGGTCGCCGTCGGTGTGGGCGTGGGGCTGGGCTTGCCCCCTATGAGGCCAGAGGCGGCCAGGCCGATGAGACTGCCCACCAGGATGAGGAGGATGAGCAGCAGCACCCATACCCACCAGCGACGGCGGGGCTGCTTGTTCTCGGTACTCCGATCGGGGCTGACCGGGGGCTGGGCGGGGCTCGGCGGCCCCGGGGCGGGAGCGGGCGAGAGCGCCGTCGTCGAGGGCGAGGACAGGGCGGCGGGGGCCTGCCAGGTGTCGGTGGCGGGCGCGCTCACGGCCATGCCCCGCGCCGCCGCCAGGAGCTCGTTGCGCATGTGGGCGGCGTCCTGGTAGCGGTCGTCGCGGGCCTTGGCCAGGGCCTTCAGGACGACCCGGTCGAGGGACTCGGGCACGTCCGCTGCCAGGGCCGACGGCGGCTTGGGGATCTCGCGCACGTGCTGGTAGGCGATCGCGACCGCGGAGTCCCCTGTGAAGGGCGGCTGTCCGGTCAGCAGCTCGTAGAGCAGGCAGCCGGTGGAGTACAGGTCGGAGCGGGCGTCGACAACCTCGCCGCGCGCCTGCTCCGGGGAGAGGTACTGGGCGGTGCCGACGACGGCGTGCGTCTGGGTGACCGTCGCCGAGGAGTCCTCCATGGCGCGCGCAATGCCGAAGTCCATGACCTTCACCGCGCCGGTGGAGGTCAGCATGATGTTACCGGGCTTGATGTCCCGGTGCACGATGCCCGCGCGGTGGGAGTACTCTAGGGCGTCCAGCACGCCCGTCGTGATCTCGACCGCCTCCGGGATGGGGACGGCGTCCCCGTCGCCGAGGAGCTCGCGGACCGTGTGGCCCTCGACGTACTCCATGACGATGTAGGGCACCGAGCGGGTCGCCCCGTTGGGCGCAGTGATCTCCTCCTCGCCGGAGTCGTAGACGGCGACGATGGTCGGGTGGTTCAGGGCCGCGGCCGACTGGGCCTCGCGGCGGAAGCGCGCCTGAAAGGTGGGGTCGCCGGCGATGTCGGAGCGCAGCAACTTGATTGCGATAATGCGTGACAGGCGCTTGTCGTAGCCGAGGTGCACCTCGGCCATGCCGCCGCGTCCGATGAGGTCTCGGATCTCGTAGCGGCCTGCGAGGACCTGGGGGAACTGACCGGTCACAGTGCCTCCTGTGGTGGGATGACGGACCCGACGGCCTGCCCGCGGGGAGTGTCCGACTGTGCTGACGTAAGGGTACCCGCGGTAATGGCAATGGCGAGAAGAGTCAGTACAGCGACCGCGACAATGATGATCAGCCGGACGTGGACCAGGGGCAGACCGAACAGGCCGCGCCCGGAGGCGTGGCGCGTTGGGCAGGGGTCGATCTCGAGGGCGCTGGCCGCCGCTGTGCGCGTGCGCTCGGCGGCGGGGATGGCGCGGGTCGAGGTTCCGGGGGCGCCCGAGGCGCCCGCGCGCGGGGCTCCCGCGCCCGGGGACGCCGGGGTGCTCGAGGCGACCCGCCTGCCGGTGCGGCGGGCGGGCTCGCCGTGCTCGTCGCCGGCGTGGCGGGCGTGACGCCGGTGCCGCGGCGCAGAAGCGGACCGGGGGCCCGAGTCGGGTGCGCCCGCGGCGCGGCGGGTCGGCGTGGCGCTCTCGGGGCGGGAGCGGTCGACGCGGCGCCCCGTGGAGGCCCAGGTCGGGGTCTGCCGCGGGTCCCATGAGTCCGCGGGCAGGTTGACGACAATGCGGTCCAGGCGCCGCGCGACCTCGCGGGCCGTGCGGGGGCGGTCCGCGGGCCTCTTGGCGAGCAGGTCCATGACGACGTCGCTGACCTCGGCCGGGATCGAGGCGGGCAGGGGCGGGACCGGCTCGTTGACGTGGGCGAAGGCGATATCCACCTGGGTGGTGCCCGTGAAGGGCCGGTGGCCGACCAGGGCCTCGTAGGCGATGATCCCCAGCGCGTACAGGTCCCCGGCCGCGGTGGCCATATTGCCCATGGCCTGCTCGGGGGCCAGGTACTGGGCCGTGCCCATGACCATGCCGGTGGCCGTCAGCGGGCGCTGGTTGACGCCGGTGGAGATGCCGAAGTCGGTGAGCTTGGCCAGCCCCTCCCGGTTGATGAGGATGTTGGAGGGCTTGACGTCGCGGTGGATGACGCCGGAGTCGTGCACGACCTGGAGGGCCCGGGCGACCTGGGCGAGGATCGGCAGGATCTGGGCGGGCGGCAGGGTGCCCTTCTCGGCGATGATGTCGGACAGCGCCCGCCCCTGGACGAGCTCCATAATGATCCAGCCCGAGCCGTCGCGCTCGCCAGCGTCCAGGACGACGGCGAGGTTGGGGTGGCGCAGCCCGCGGGAGTTCGTCGCCTCGGCCCGCAGGCGCGTCAGGAAGATCTCGTCGCCCGCCAGCTCGGGGCGCAGGATCTTGGCGGCGACCGCCCGCCCGCTGCGCAGGTCGGTGGCGCGCCAGACCTCCCCCATGCCTCCCAGGGCGATCCGTTCGACCAGCTGGTAGCGTCCCTGGAGCTCCAGCCCGACGGCGGGCTTCACTGGTCCACCGCCGCATCGATGACGCTGGCCGCGATCGGCCCGGCGACCGAGCCGCCGGTGCCGTTGGCCGCCGTCTGCTCCCCGCCGTCGAGAACGACGGCCAGGGCGATCGAGGGCTTGTTCAGGTCCGTCCCGGCGAAGCCGACGAACCAGGTGACGGGACCGCCCTCGTCCGAGCCGGTCTCGGCCGTGCCGGTCTTGCCCGCGACGGACACCCCGGCGACCTGGGCGCTGGAGCCCGTGCCGTCGCTGACGGCCTGCTGCATGAGGGAGGACAGGGTCTGCGCGGTCTGCGAGGAGATCGGGGCGCGGGCCTCCTTCGGGCTGGTGGTGCTCACCACGTTGAGGTCCGGGTCGAGCGTCTGTGACACGAGGTAGGGCCTCATCTGCTTGCCGCCGTTGGCAATGGTCTCGGCGACCTGGGCCATCATGAGCGGCGTGGCCCGGACCGAGGCCTGCCCGATCCCGGCCATGGCCGTCTCGGCGTCGGAGGAGGTGGCGGGGTAGGTCGAGGGCGTCACGTCCAGGGGGATGGACTCGGACTCCCCGAATCCCCAGGCCGTGGCCTCATCGGACAGGGCCTTGTCGCCCACGTCCATGGCCAGCTGCGCGAAGGGCGTGTTGCAGGACTCGGCGAAGGCGTAGGACAGGGTGACCTTCCCATTGCCGCAGGACTCGCCGGCGTAGTTCGACAGGGCGTGGGTCGTGCCCGGCAGGGTGAGGGTGTCGGGGGCCTCCACCTCGGTGTTCGCGTCAGCCTTCCCGCTGCGCAGGGCGGCGGCCACGGTGAGGATCTTGAAGGTCGATCCCGGCGGGTATCGGTCGCCGCCGATGGCGCGGTTGACCAGGGGCTTGCCCGCGTCGTTGTTCAGGGTGTCCCACGCGGCCTGGGCGGTGCCGCCGTCGTGGGAGGCGATCTGGGTGGGGTCGTAGGAGGGGGAGGAGACCATGGCGAGGATGGCGCCGGTGGACGGGTTGAGCGCGACGACGCTCCCCCGGCGGCCCCCCAGGGCATCCCAGGCGGCCTGCTGCACCGTGGGGTCGATGGTCAGCTCGATGGCGCCGCCCTGCTGGGACTCCCCGGTGATGACGGCCTTGACGCGGCTGGAGAACAGGGAGGGGTCCTGGCCGTTGAGCACCGAGTTCTCGGCGCGTTCGAGTCCTGTCATGGAGGCGAAGACGGTGGAGAAGTAGCCGGTCAGGGGGCCGTAGAGCTCCCCGCCGGGATAGGTGCGCTGGTAGGAGTAGGCGTCGTCCGACTTCACCGAGTCGGCCACGGCGGTCCCCCCGACCATGATCTGGCCGCGGTCGGTGCCGAACTCCGCGTAGACCGTGCGGGAGTTGCGAGAGTCGGTCACCAGCGTGCCCTGGGCGCTGGAGGACTCCCACAGGGCCGGGCGCGCCAGCCCCTGCACGCTCGTCAAGGAGGCTGACAGCGCCAGGAACATGATGACGACCAGGACGGTGACCTGGTGGATCTGTCGGTTCACGGCTGCTCCTCCTCGGTGTCGATGAAGGTGGTGGCGTAGGGGTCGTCCGGTGGGGGCCCGGGGCGGCGGGGGCGCTCGAAGGAGCCGGTACGGCCCGGCGCAGCGCTCCGGGGCGGGTCGGGGTAGCCGGGCCCGGCCGCGTGAGGCGGCGAGGGCGCGGCCGAGGGGCTGGCGGGTGCGGCGGGGCCGACAGGGCCGACAGGGCCGGCGAAGCCGCCGGGAGTGCTCTGGGCGCTGCGGGCGCTGTGGCGGCCGGAGGCGTTCGGTCGGGCGAAGCCCCCCGGGCCTCCGGGCCGGGCCGGGCGGCCGGAGCCGGACGGGCCGTTGCCCGGGGCGCTGGAGCCGGCGAAGCCGCCGTCGCCGGGAGCGCCGCTGGGGCGCACGGGCGCGGCGGGCCTGACGGGGGTCGCGGGCTTGACGGGCGTGGGCGGGCCGGCGGGCCGGCCGTCGTCGTCGAAACCCTCGAAGCCGGCGGGCTCGGCGGGGTCGTCGAAGTCGGCGGGGCTGATGACGCCGGTGGGGTCGGCCGAGCCCGCGAAACGGCCAGGTCCGCCCTCCGGGGCGGTGCCCGGCGAGTCCGAGTCGGCACCGGCGTCGAGCACGTGCTTGCGGATGCCGGTGGGCAGCTCGGCGGTGTCGACGAAGCGAGGCGCCGTCGTCGCCGGGCGCCTGGCGGCGTCCGACAGCCGCACCAGCAGGGCCAGGATCATCCAGTTCGCCACCAGGGAGGACCCGCCGTAGGCGAGGAAGGGCGTGGTCAGGCCCGTCAGCGGGATGAGGCGGGTGACGCCCCCGACGACGACGAAGACCTGGATCGCGATCGTGAAGGACAGCCCGACGGCGAGCAGCTTGCCGAAGCCGTCGCGCAGGCTCATCGCCGTGCGCAGTCCGCGCTCGATGAGCAGCAGGTAGAGCATGAGGATGGCGAGGGTCCCCGTCAGCCCCAGCTCCTCGCCGATGGAGGCGACGATGAAGTCGGAGTTAGCGAAGGTGACCAGGTTCGGGTAGCCGGCGCCCCAGCCCGAGCCGAGCACCCCTCCTGAGGCCATGCCGAACAGGCCCATCACCAGCTGCCATGAGCCGCCGGGCGCGTTGTAGACGTCGGGATCCATGGCGTTCATCCACGCCGTGATGCGCTGCTGGACGTGGTTGAGGTGGGTGGCGGCGAACCAGGCGGCGGGCACGAACAGCAGGCCGCCCAGGATCAGCCAGCTCGGCCGGTCGGTGGCGACGTAGAGCGTGACGACGAACAGGCCGAACAGCAGGACCGAGGAGCCCAGGTCGCGCTGGGCGACGAGCACCAGGATGCTCACGCCCCACACGACCATGAGGGGGCCGAGGTGGCGCACGCGCGGCAGGTTGAGGAAGAGGATGCGCCGCCCGGCCAGGGCCAGGTTGTCGCGGTTGGAGACCAGGTAGGAGGCGAAGAAGACCGCCAGCGCCACCTTGGTCAGCTCGGCGGGCTGGAAGGACATGGGGCCCAGGCGGATCCAGATCTGGGCGCCGTTGATGTTCTGGCCCAGGCCGGGGATGAAGGGCAGGATGAGGAAGGCCAGGCCCAGCCACATGGCCCAGCGGTCCCAGCGGCGCAGCAGGCGGTAGTCGCGCACGACGAGCACGGCGCAGAACAGCGCGACACCGATGCCGGTCCACATGGCCTGCTTGGGGGCGTAGTCGTGGGCCTGGCCCAGGCGCGCGTAGGACAGGTCCAGCCGCTGGATCATGGCCAGCCCGAGCCCGTTGAGGGCGACGGCGGTGGGCAGGAGAACCGGGTCGGCCCACGGCGCCGTGCGCCGCACCCACAGGTGGACGACGACGGCGACGGCCACGAGGGCCCCGCCGAGCTGGAGAATCTGCGCCGGGGAGGAGCCGGTGCGGTTCAGCGCGGTCAGCACGAAGCCGCCCAGCCCGATGACCAGGGCGACGACGAGAAGACCCACTTCGGCCCAGCGCCCGGTGGCGCGGCCGCTGGGGCGGGGCGCGATCGAGGATGCTGCCGCGGGATGCGCTGCCGAGCGCGTGCTGCTCATGGTGCGCCCGTCACTGGTCCGAGTCGATCGGGGGCGCCTGCTCCTCGGGGGAGGGGGGCGCCGACGGCTGGGCGGTCGGGGTCGGTGCAGCGGTCGGGGTCGGTGTGGGGGCCGGTGCAGGCGCGGGGGTGCTGACGTGCGCGGCGACGGTCACATCCACGTACTCGCGGGCCGCCTCCAACGAGGGCCGGCTGACCGTCTCGGTCAGGCGCTCGCGCATGAGGTCGTCCAGGTCGTCGGGGGCGGGCTTGTCGTAGGTGTCCACCAGGTGGCTGAAGGTGAGCGGTCCGAGCTGCTGGGGGATGCCCTGGTAGATGGCGACCTTCCCGTCGGCGATGGTGACGTAGTACTGCGTCTGCGTCCAGCGGTAGCCCATGAAGGCGGCTCCGCCCAGCGCCAGCACCAGGATCGCCGAGGCGATCAGGGACTGGAGCCGGCGCCGCTTGTGCCGGGACTTCTGGGCGACCACCTCCTCGGCGATGGCCTCCTCCTGGCTGGGCGACGCCGAGCCGTCCTCGGAGTCCTCCAGGCTGGCCACGAGCGCCGCGGCCTTGGCCGCCGGGGTCGAGGCGACCATGGTGTCCCCCGCGGAGGCCGGTGAGGTCGGGGAGTCTCCGGAGGCGGCCTGCTTCAGGTGCGCGCGGCGGTTGGCGGCGGAGCCGACCATCTGCGGGTCGGTCTGCGGCTGGTGCTCGTCCTCGACGACGTCGACGATGACGGCGGTGACGTTGTCGGGCCCGCCGGCCCGCAGCGCCAGGTCGATGAGCTGGTCGGCGGCCTGGCCCGGGTCCTCCACGCTGGAGAGGACCTCCGCGATGGTCTCGCCGGTGACCGGCCCGCTCAGGCCGTCCGAGCACAGCAGCCACCGGTCGCCGGGGATCGCCTCGCGTATGGACTCGTCGAGCTGGACGTCGCCCTCGGCGTCGCCGAGCACGCGCAGCAGGACGGAGCGCTGGGGGTGGCGGCGGGCCTGCTCGCGGGTCAGCCGCCCGGTCTCGACCAGGTACTCCACGAAGGTGTGGTCGGTCGTCACCTGCGTCAGCTCGTCGTTGCGCAGGAGGTAGGCCCGCGAGTCGCCCACGTGCACCATGGCGAGCTTGTTGCCGCTGCGCATGAGCGCGATGCAGGTGGTGCCCAGCCCCGACAGGTCGGGGTTGCCGGCCGACAGCGTGACCAGCTCGGTGTGCGCCTCCTGCACGGCCTCGCGCAGCAGTCCGAGGAGCTCGCCGGCCTGGTGGGAGTCGGCGTCCAGCGGGACGAGGTGCTCAATGGCGACGGCCGAGGCGATGTCCCCGCCGGCCGGCCCGCCCATGCCGTCGCACAGGACGACGAGGTGGGGGCCGGCGTACCCGGAGTCCTGGTTGGAGGCTCGCACCAGGCCGACGTCGCTACGCGCCGCGTATCGCAGTGAGATTGTCATGGACGCAGCTCCAAAGTGGTCTGGCCGATTCGGACTGGTACACCGACTGGCAACTCGACGGCGCCGTGGACCGCACGGCCTGCCAGCGTCGTTCCGTTGGTGGAGTTGAGGTCCTCCAGCCACCAGGAGCCGTCCTTGGGGAAGACGCGCGCGTGGTGGGAGGAGGCGTAGGAGTCGTTGAGGACGAGCGTGCAGTTCTGGTCCCGGCCGATGGTGATCGACGTCGGCGTCAGGGGGACCATGGAGCCTGCGAGCGGGCCCTCGGTGATGATGAGGCGAGTGGCGCCGCGGCGACGTCCGTGGGGCGCGGACGAGCCGCTCTCGCGGTTGGCGCGGCGGCGGGGTGCGGGCGCCGAGACCTCGGCGGTGTCGCGGCGCAGAGTGCGGACGACGAAGAGGACGAAGATCCACAGCAGGACCAGGAAGCCCAGTCGTGCGATGGTGAAGGCGAGCTCGCTCACACGCCTGCCTCGGCGCTCTGAGAGCCGTCCCAGAACATGATCCGGGTGCGGCCGACCGTGAGCGTGTTGCCGTCCAGGAGAGTGGCGGCGTCCACGCGGTGCCCCTCGACGAAGGTGCCGTTGGTCGAGCCCAGGTCGGTGGCGATGGCGTGACCCTGTGTGAGACGAATCTCAAGGTGCCGGCGGGAGACGCCGGAGTCGTCAACGATGATGTCGGCCTCCGAGCCTCGGCCGATCACGGTGACGGGGCCCGTCAGCAGGTATCTCTGCCCGTCGATGTCGAGGATCGGGTGGCTCGGCGTCGCACTGGCGGACGCCGCCGGGGCGGCGCCTCCCCGGCGTGTCGAGGACTCGATCTCAATGGCGGGGGCCGTCAGGGCGCCGTCGGGGGTGAAGGTGACCTTGACCGGGCCGACGAAGGAGTAGCCCTGCTCGGAGGCGTGGCTGGTGGCCACCTCCTCCATCTGGCGGATCATCTCGTCCATCCCCCAGCCCTCGATGCGGGAGACGTCGCTGGGCGCCAGGTGAATGCGGAAGACATTGGGAACCACGGATCGGTCGCGGGCGAAGGAAGCGGCGCGCTTGTCCATTGTCTCGCGCAGCTTCGAGGCGATCTCGATGGGCTCGACATCGTCCGAGAAACGAGACATGGCGCGACTGGTGACGTTCTCGACGCCCTTCTCGAACTTGTCCAGGATGCCCATGGACTACCTCCCCGTGTGCTCGGCGCGGTCCGAGGTGACCGCGGTGGCCGTGATGCCGGGCGGTACGGTGGCGCCAGGCGAGCCACGCCCATCGTAACGGCTGTGGCCCCTAGGGCGGGTAGTGCCAGCCGTGGTTGTGTTGTAACCATAGGAAATGTCCCAGGCGGGCGCCATATCGGGAGCCGACGACGGGCGAGGGTGAGCGGTCTCACCCGATGATCGGTGACACGAAGTGGACGCCGGGACCTCAGGGCGGCTATCGTCGTCCTCGCTTCTCGCGCGAGTGGCGGAATTGGTAGACGCGCACGGTTCAGGTCCGTGTGATCTCACGATCATGGGGGTTCGAGTCCCCCCCCGCGCACGAAGAACGAAGGGCCCGGAGCCCGCCGACGACGATTCGGCGGCCCGGGCCCTTCGCCGTGCTGCGCGGGTGCGCTGCGGCCTGCCGCTCCGTGCCGCGTGGCGCGGGCCCGCTGCGCGGGCGGGCACGTCGCGGGTGCGCGCCCGACGCCGAGATCGGTTGAGTTCCGCGCCGAGATCGGTCCGCTTCCGGCTCGAGATCGGTCCGCTGCCCGTCCGGGCCGCGCAGCCCCGCCGCCGTCGGGTACGCGCCCGCCGACCAACCGCTGCCCGCCCGAGCTACGCGGCGCCGCACTCGGGGCGCTCCGGGCGCGATCCGCGGATGAGCCCGGTCCGCCCGCCTAGCCCCGGACGTGGGCGGGTGCTCTGCGTCCCGACCGGTGGACGGCGTCGGAGGCACCACAGGGCGTGGGCGGCGAGGGCGCCGGTCCAGGCGCCGACGGCGTTCTCGGCGATATTGGCCCAGGCCGGTCGCCTGGTCAGGAAGGGCAGCGCCCACTGGGCGAGCTCGGCGCCGACGCCGACGGCGCAGCCGGCCAGGGCCCACTGCCACCAGGCGACGCGCGGCCAGCCCAGGTGGGCGAGGAAGGTCAGGGGCGCGAGCATGACCAGGTTGAGGACGATGTCCTTGCCGACGGCGTCGAGGAACCACGGACCCAGCGACTCCTTGAGCATGGCGATCTGGGCGCCGGAGTCCCATAGCACGGCGAACAGGACGACCACGAGGTAGAACCCCGCGGCGACGCGGCAGATGGTGCGGAAGCGGGTCATGGTCGGGAGGCTAGCCGGACGAGTACTGCTATTGGTCAACATGCGGACGTGGCAGGACACACAACCGCCGTCGGGTCCAGTAGGCGGACAATTGTCGGGTGAGTCAGAAGCGATTCGTCAGCAGACGCCGCGTCTACAGTGCGGTGGGCATTCTTCTCCTGGTGCTGTGCGCGTGGAGCGTGGGCGTCCAGGGCGATGCCCTGAACACTGGGGGTCCGCGGGGTTCGGGCATCGTCTCCGTCCTGCTTCAGGACCACACGTCCGTGACCGATCCCATGGCAGCCCAGGAGGCGATCGCTCAGAGCGTGGTCGTGACCGGCAACGGCGTGGACGCGGGCTCCGTGGCCGCTGTGGCGGTCGATGGCGATGCAGATCTGGGGACGGCGGACTCCATGACGTTCGTCTACACGCCGCCTACCTATGACCCTCGGTCCTCGACCCGCTATCCGGTCGTCTACCTGCTCCACGGCACCCCCGGGCAGTCGTCGGACTGGTTCGTCGGGGCCTCCCTGGCCGACCGCCTCGACCAGCTGATTAACGACGGCACGATCCCGCCGGTCATCGCCGTCTCCCCGGAGATCTCGACCCCCGAGGTGTCCGACACGCGCTGCCTGGACTCCACCACCGGCGGCCCACTCATCGACACCTATCTCACAAAGCACGTCGTCCCCTGGGTCGATGAGACGTATCGCACATACGCGGACGCCGACCACCGTGTTCTCATGGGCTTCTCCATGGGGGCGTTCTGCGCCACCAACCTCCTCTTCCAGCACCAGGACATGTTCTCCTCCGCCGCGGCCATGGCCGACTACGGCGAGCCGGGCCCGGACGCCGCGCCCCTGCTCGCCGACGACGACGAGTACGCGCAGCAGTCGCCCGCCGACTACCTGGCCGATCCGTACTTCGAGGTCAGGAAGGGGCTGCGCTTCTACCTCACGGTCGGCGGGCAGTCCCCGGACGTCGACGTCGAGGACACGCCGCTTCTCGCCGGCCTGGCGGCCGAGCGCGGAGTCACCGTCGTCTACGAGCCCGACGACGAGGCCGACCACGACTGGCAGATGGTCTCCGACCACGTGGGCAACGCCCTGGAGATGCTCCTGGACCGACGCGCTCGGTAGACGCTCGATTCCGGGGCGCCGGGCGTCCGCGGCCCCCCTCGTCGAGATCGGTCGAGCTCCGTGTCGAGATCGATTCGGTTTCACTGGCGTCGCACCCGGCCTGCGGGCTCGGCGGCGGCCGGTGCACCTGCCGGGCCCGGGAGCCTGACGGCGTCGTCCTTGTCCGCCGCGCAGCGCCGCTCGGCCACGCAATTCCGTCCAGGCGCCGGCTCGCGGCCGTGGGCTCGTGGTCGGGTTCGGCCGGGAGGGTGCTCGGGCGGGGACGCACGCGGAAGACTCGCGCTCGCCCCGGGTGGGCTCCCCCTCCCCCGCTCCCACGTGCGGCCCCCTCCTTTCGGCCAGGCCACCGCACACGCCACCGGCGACGACCCCCGACCCCCGGCCCCGACGACCTCCGCGACAGGGCCCAGCCGCCCCGGTGCCGGTCGCCCCGACGACCGGCATCAGGGCACCACAAGCGATCACCCACGCACATTCCGAGACGCCAGACGGCACCGAGCCCGTAGAGAACGGCATGACTCCACGGCCCACCACGCCACGGGCCGGACAGCGCAGCACGCCCAGGACGCGCCAGACCACCAGCTGGCCAACACATCGAACCGATCTCGAGCCGGAATACGACCGATCTCGACGCGGAAGTGAACCGATCTCGGCGAAAGGGGGCGCGGGAGAGGACGGGCGGGACGCCGAGGGCGGGAGCGCGTCGCTCAGCAGCAGCCCGTGGAGACGCTGCGCTCGTCGTGCTCCGCCCGCGCCCGCCACCACTGGCGCTCGCTCATTGGCTCGTGGTCGGGGTGGTTGCGCCGGTGCCGCTCGACATAGCGGTCGTAGGCCGACTCGCCGGTGAAGTCGCGCCACAGGCAGCGGGCGCGGGCCAGGCCGGCGCGCAGGCGCGCGAACCCGGTGGACAGGCCGGCGCCGCTGAGGGCGCCCGCCGTCGAGCCGGGCTGCGCGAAGGCCGGGCCGGGCTGTGCGGCCCCGGGCGCCGGGCCGGGAGCGCCCCGGCCCGGCGCCGCACTCGCCGTCGTCGATCGGCGCGGCCGATCTTCCAGCGGGTTGCCCACGCGGCCCTCAGCTGCTCGCACTGTCCGCGGGGGCGTGCGAGCGGCCCGGGATGAGGTCGGGGTCGCCGACCTTCTCGTACTCCGCGACGAGCTTCTTCTGGAGCTTGGAGGCGATCATGGTCTCCGGGGCGTAGAAGTTCGACTCCTGGTACGGGTCCTCCGAGGTCGTCGTGTCGCCGGAGCGGATCGTCCGGATGACGCGCACCAGGGCGCAGACCATGACGAAGGCGACCAGGACGAGGAAGATGATCGACAGCGTCCCCTGGATCATGGTGTTGCGGACGATCGCCCGCTGGACGTCGATGGCCGCCGGGTCGGAGAGCGTGTCCAGCTTGGCCAGGGCGTTGCGGTGCTGCTGGAAGTAGCCCACCTGCGAGTCGTGGGAGAAGATCTTCTGCCAGGAGGCCACGAAGGTCACCGCCGTGTCGAAGGCCAGTGGGATCAAGGGGATCCACGCCCACTTCGTATAGCCCTTGCGCACCACCATGACGGTGACCACCAGCAGGGCCACTGCGGCGATGAGCTGATTGGCGATGCCGAACAGCGGATAGAGGGTCTTGATCCCGCCGCGCGGGTCGGTTACGCCCATGAGCAGCAGAGAGCCCCAGGCGGCCACGACGACGGCGGTAGTGACCCAGGCGCCCACGTGCCAGGAGGGGTCCTTGAAGCGCGGGAAGGCGTTGCCGAGCGCGTCGGAGAGCTGGAAGCGGGCCACGCGGGTGACGGCGTCGACGGCGGAGAGGATGAACAGGGCCTCGAACATGATGGCGAAGTGGTACCAGAAGCCCATCATGGTGCGGCCGCCGCCGATCTGGTGGAGGATGTGGGCCATGCCCACCGACAGGGTGGGGGCGCCGCCGGTGCGGGCGACCACGTTGGGCTCGCCGACGTCGCTGGCGAGCTGCTTGAGGGCCTCGGCGCCGGTGTAGGTCTTCGGGTTGCCGTCCTCGTCCCAGGAGTCCCACCGGGGGTTCATCCTGTTGCCGTGGGCGTCGGTGACGCCCAGGTTCTCCACGGCCGCCGCGGCCAGGTCCTCGCAGTGATACTCGGGGTCGTTGGAGGGGTCGCAGGGCGTGGAGGCCACGACGTCGGGGCCGGCGAGGTTGCTCAGCGTGTCAACGGGGGTGTTCATGGAGAAGTAGATGCCGGGGCTCAGGGAGACGGCGGCGGCCAGGGCCATAATGGCCACGAAGGACTCCATGAGCATGCCGCCGTAGCCGATCATGCGGGCCTGGGTCTCCTTCTGGATCATCTTGGGGCTCGTGCCTGAGGAGACCATGGCGTGCATGCCGGACAGGGCGCCGCAGGCGATGGTGATGAACAGGAAGGGGAAGAGCTTCCCGGCGAAGACCGGGCCGTCGGTGTTGGCGGCGAACTCGGTGACGGCGGCCATCTCGACGACGGGGCGCACGATCAGGATGCCGGCGGCCAGGACGACGATGGTGCCGACCTTCATGAAGGTGGACAGGTAGTCGCGCGGGGTCAGCAGCACCCACACGGGCAGGACGGCGGCGAGGAAGCCGTAGATGATCATGGCCCACACCAGCGTGGTGGGCGACAGGTGCAGGTAGTGGCCGAAGGAGGACTGGGCCACCCAGCGGCCGCCGATAATGACGCCGATGAGAATGGTGAAGCCGACGATCGAGACCTGGGTGATCCTGCCGGGCTGGACGAAGCGCAGCCACAGGCCCATGCACACGGCGATCGGGATGGTGCAGCCCACGGAGAACACGCCCCAGGGGGAGGCGGCCAGGGCGTTGACGCAGACCATGGCCAGGACGGCCAGGACGATCATGAGCATGACGAAGACGACGACGGTGGCGACGATGCCGCCGACCTTGCCGATCTCGTCGGTGGCCATCTGGCCGAGCGATCGTCCGCCGCGGCGCATGGAGAAGAACAGGACGAGCATGTCCTGGACGGCTCCGGCCACGACCACGCCGATAATGATCCACAGGGTGCCGGGCAGGTAGCCCATCTGGGCGGCGAGCACGGGGCCCACGAGCGGACCCGCGCCGGCGATGGCCGCGAAGTGGTGGCCGTAGAGGACCACGCGGTGGGTGGGATCGAAGTCGCGGCCGTTGTTGATGCGCTCGGCCGGGGTGGCGTTGGAGTCGTCGGGCCGCATGATCGTGCGCTGGATGTAGAGCCCGTAGAAGCGGTAGCCGATGGCGTAGGTGCAGATCGCGGTGACGACGAACCATATGGTGTTGACGCTCTCGCCGCGGACGACCGCCAGCATCCACCAGCCCAGCACGCCCAGGGCCGTGACGACGGCCCAGACGGCGATGCTCTTGGGCGTCCACTTGTGGTGGGGCCTGATGCCGACGGGAACGCCGTTCTTGTTGCGAATAATGAGGCGCTCCTCCTCGGGTGTGTACGAGGGGAGCTCTGTCTGTTCTTGGGTGTCCATAGAAGGGTCACTTCTCGTCGCTGAGTGTGGGGATGCACGACGCGATCCGCCGTGCCGCCTTCCAGGGTAGAGCGTCGGTGTGGTACAAAGCCAGACTCAAGGGTCCTGGACAAGGGGGACGAGGAGGCCGGCGTCGGCGCGCGGCCCCAGTCCCGCTGAGACGCGGGGACGGCCTCAGGCGGGGGCGCCGTCGTCGGGGCGCCTCCCCTCCGAGGCGGGGGCCGGAGCGGGAGTGATGACCGGCAGCACCGACCAGGGGAAGTTGATCCACCTGTCGGTCACTCGCCAGCAGTAGTCCGGCTCGAACATGGAGCGCGGCTTGCGGTAGACGACGGCACTGCGCGCATCGACGCTCACGGTCCGCCCGCCCAGGTCCAGCCCCTGGTGGCTGAGCATCTCCATGACCATGCGGAGGGTCTTGCCGGAGTCGGCGACGTCGTCGATGACGAGGACCTTCTTGCCGGGCAGCCCGGAGGCGTCCATGAGCGGGGGCAGGATAATGGGCTCGTCGAGGGTCCGGCCGACGTCGGTGTAGAACTCGACGTTAATGGCGCCCATGGCCTTGACCCCGATGGCGTACCCGATGGCGCCGGCGGGGATGAGGCCGCCTCGGGCGATGGCGATAATGAGGTCGGGGATCCAGCCGGAGGCGACGATCTGGGCGGACAGCTCGCGCTCGGCGGCGCCGAAGAGGTCCCAGGTGAGGTTCTCCCGGTCCGGGTCGGCGGCCCCGGCTGCGCCGTCGTCGAAAACGGGGCGAGCGGGGGCGCCGGGGGTGCTGTGCGCGTCATTCACCAGCCCATTGTAGTGGGGCTTGTAGCGGGCTACGGAACGCGGGGCTTCGTCGAGATCGGTTGCTAACCGATCTCGACGCGGAACTCGACCGATCTCGGCGTCGTCTAGCCTGGGGGCGTGCCCGACCTCCTGCGCCCCGTCGTCGACATCCTCGCCGCCGCCCCGCTGCTCACCGTCTTCCTCGTCATCGGGCTGGGGACCGCCGTCGGGCAGATCCCCTTCGGCCCCATCCGCTTCGGGGCCGCCGGCGCGCTCTTCGTCGGGCTCGCCGTCGGGGCGCTCGACCCGCGGCTGGGGGCCGACCTGACCCTGCTGCGCAGCCTGGGGCTCGGCCTGTTCTGCTACACGGTCGGCATTGGCGCGGGCAACACCTTCTTCCGCGACCTGCGCCGCCAGCTGCCACTCATGAGCCTGTGCGCGGCCGCGCTCGTGGCGGCCGGCGGCGCCGGGGCCCTCTACTCCCGCCTGACGGGGATCTCCCCCGCCATGGACGCCGGCGCTTACGCCGGGGCGCTCACCTCCCCCGTACTCGACGCCGCCATTGAGGCGGCCGGCACCCAGGAGCCCGCTGTCGGCTACGCGCTGGCCTACCCGGTCGGCGTGGCCGTCGCCATCCTCATCGTCGCCGCCGTCATCAACCGGGACTGGCCGGGGCGGCGCGACCCCCGCCCAGCGTCGGCCGACGGCATCACCGCCACCAGCGCCCACATTCTGCGCCGCGTCGCCCTGGGCGAGATGGAGGCCTTCAGGGCCGGCCGCATCCGCATCTCCTACCTGGAGCGCGACGGCCTCACCCGGGTGGTCCACCCCCGTGAGGAGCTGCTGCCCGGGGACAAGGTCGTCATCGTGGGCGCGCCGGCCGCCGTCGAGGCCGCCGTGGACGAGCTGGGCACGGGCCTGGAGCGGTGCCTGGCCAAGGACCGCACCGCCGTGGACTACCGGCGCCTGACCGTCTCCAGCACGCGCGTGGCCGGGCGCACCATCGCCGAGCTCGACATGCCCGGCCGCTTCCGGGGCGTCATCACCCGGGTGCGGCGCGGCGACCTGGACCTGCTCGCCCGCGAGGACCTCGTCCTGGAGCTGGGCGACCGGGTGCTGGCGGTCGTGCCCAGTGACGAGCTGGAGCGGGCTGCCGACTACTTCGGGGACTCTGAGCGATCCATCGCTCAGATCGACGCCTTCTCCGTGGGGCTGGGCATGGCGCTGGGCGTGCTGGTGGGGCTCGTCGCCATTCCGCTGCCCGGCGGCGTCACCCTCAGGCTCGGGGTGGCCGCCGGGCCGCTCGTGGTGGGCATGGTGCTCGGGCGCGTCGGCCGCACCGGCCCCTTCGTCTGGGGGCTGGCGCACGCCGCCAACGCCACCATCCGCCAGCTCGGCCTGCTGTTCTTCCTGGCCGCCATCGGGCTGGCCAGCGGGCCCGACTTCGCGGCCGCCGCCTTCTCCCGCACCGGCCTGGCCGTGGGCGGGCTCGCCGCGCTCATTGTGGCGGTCAGTGCCGCCGTGCTCCTGGCCGGGGCGCGGTGGGCCGGGGTGAGCGCGCCGCGGGCAGCCGGGGGTCTCGCGGGCCTCGTGGGACAGCCGGCGATCCTCGCCTTCGCCCTGTCCAGGCACGACGACGAGCGGGTCGAGGCCGGGTACGCCACGCTCTTCGCGCTGGCGATCGTGGTCAAGATCGTCATGGTGCAGGTGCTGGTGGCGGCGTGAGGCGTGGGGCGTGAGCTTTCCCGGCGGGGCGGGACCCGGGGCCTCCCCGCCGCCGGGGCGGGGGCCGGGGCCTTCCGGCGGGGCGGGCGCCTCCGCCCGGACTCGTCGTCGGGCGAATGAATGGTCGGCCGGGGGTCAGTTCGACAGATAGCCGAGGAGGAACTTCACGGACTCGGGGTCGGTGTGGTCGATGAACAGGCTCTTGCCCTCGTCCAGGGCCGCGATGGCCGCCAGGTCGGCGTCGTCGAGCTGGAAGTCGAGGATGTCCAGGTTGGCGACCATGCGCTCGCGGTGCACGGACTTGGGGATGATGATGACGTCGCGCTGCAGCAGGTAGCGCAGGGCCACCTGGGCGGCGGTCCTGCCGTGCTTGTCCCCAATGGCGCAGAGCACGGGGTGGGTGAAGATGTTGTTCCTGCCCTGGGCGAGCGGGCCCCAGGCCTCCAGCGCCGTACCGTACCTGGCGTACCAGGTGCGGCTGTTCGCCTGCTGGTTGAAGACGTGGGTCTCCATCTGGTTGACGGCCGGCACGACCTCGACGTTCTCGGCCAGGTCCACGAAGCGGTCGGGGTGGAAGTTGGACACGCCGATGGCGCGGGTCCTTCCGACCTCCAGGGCCTTCTCCATGGCGCGGTAGGTGCCGTAGTAGTCGCCGAAGGGCTGGTGGACCAGGAGGAGGTCGATGTAGTCGGTGCCCAGGCGGCGCAGGGAGTCGTCGATGGAGCGGGCCGCGCGCTCCTCCCCGGAACTGGTGATCCAGATCTTGGTGGTCAGGAAGACCTCCTCGCGCGGCAGGCCGGAGGCGGCGACGGCGGCGCCCACCCCCTCCTCGTTGCGGTAGGCCTGCGCGGTGTCGATGTGGCGGTAGCCGACCTCGAGGGCCTCGCGCACCGCGTGCTCGGTCTCCTCCGGCGGGGTCTGGAAGACCCCGTAGCCGATCTGCGGGATCGCGACGCCGTTGCTGAGGGTGATGGTGGGAGTGGTGGGAGTGGTGGGAATTGACCTGCTGGCCATGAGCTCTCCTTCGTCATCGGTGTCCCGTCAACCTACCGCCGCGGGCTGTGACGCAGACAGGGTCTGTCAGGGTCTGTCAGGGTCGGTCTGGCCGGCGGCGTCGCCCAGGGTCGGTCTGGCCGGCGGCGTCGCCGGGGCGCGCCTTCTTCTCCGTCGCCGAGATCGGTCGAGTTCCGCGTCGAGATCGGTCCGAGGCTCCTGTCGGATGCCGCTGCGGCCCGGAAAGTGATCATCCCACGCGCTTTTAACGTCCCGCATCGCCCGACCCGCACTGCGGAACTGCGGAACCGCGGAATCATGCCGATTCCCGTCGGGCCCGAAGCCGCTGATCGTCTTAAAGGTGCGTGGGGTAATCATTTTCTGCAGCGGCAGGGGCGGGCGGTCTGCCGCGCTGCCGGCCGACCTTCCCCATGATGCCCCGCCTCCGAGCGCTGCTCCCGAGCGCCGCCCCGCTTCCACGCGCCCCACGGTCCTACCTGCTCATTGCGGATCAAGCGGGCATAGGCGCCTTTTCGCCGAGATCACCCGTAACCATAACCCTGAATCCTTCAAACAGATTAAGACCGACCAGAAGACCCTCAAAGCCACTACCAGACAATCAGAGCGAATTAAAGGCGCGGGACACTAGTAGTAGGCAGACCGGATGCGGAACACAGGACTACGCCTGCTGTTCCTGTGGACTTGCGGCCTGAATGGATGGTCTTCTTTCTTGTGGGGTGGACCATCGGCGTGGGCTCTGTGGCTCCTTGAGGGTCGCGTCCGCCGGCTTCTGCTCGGGCGCCCGCCCGGCGCGGCCCGGTCCTTCCCGCCGAGGGGCGAGTGCCGTGGTCCTTCAGGTGCTGGGCGGTGCTGGGTGGGGGTGTGCCGGGGTGCCGCGGCCCGAGGGGGTGCCAGATGGGTCGAGCCCTCTTCCCGGGTGCGGGTACAGGTCGGTATCGGCCGCTCGTCTGCTTTCCCGGCCTGTTGGCCCCGGGTGGGCGGTGGTGCCGGGTTCTTGCGGCGGGGCCGTGGCCTGGTGGGCCCTGGGCGCGCGCGGGCGGGTGTGCACCGCCTCGCGGTCCACGCGCCCGCCCCCCTGCGGCCGCGAGGGCGCGGTGACGCGCGGCAGCCCGGCGGGCGCCCGCCCGAGGCGTCGCAGCCCCGGCCCTGACCACAAGGAGCCAGCCCCTGCGCCCCTTGCGATCACCTGCCGCCAGCACCCGGCCCACCACTCCCCTGGGCTGGCAGACCACTGCACAGCCGTGGCACGCCCGTAGTAATCGCCTGCAGCGGCTGACAGCGGCTGATGGCAACCGGCGACGTCACCCCTCGGCGTCGTCAGCCGCCTCACTGAGATTGGCGTTCCCCACCAGTTCTGTGGGGAACGCCGATCCGTCAATTGACCGCCTGTGGCCGCGCCGTCGTCCGCGCTCCACCTCTTTTGGGCGCAGGTCCCTCCCGGACTCCACCGCTTTCCCTGTTTCCCTGCGCCTCCGCCTGCGTCCTGGAGCAGTGAGCCTGGAACGCTGAGACACTCAGGCCGAACTGGGTGTCCATCAGATCTCGACTTCGTGGCTCGCGCAGCCACCACCTCGCGCCCCGCGGGTAAGAACCAGCCGGACGAGTGCGCGGGCGAGAACGTCGACCTCAGCGGACCTGCGCAAGGGAGCAGGTCTGCCCGGTACCGCCGCCTTCAGCCTCGGCGGGCCGGTGGCGAGGAGCCTCCTTAGGAGCGGGTGCTCTTCTGCGCCTGGATGAGGGTGGTGGGAAGCATCCCCCACTGCATCTGCCAGTCGGCGGACGTGGTGGTGAACGGCACCCCGGCGTTCCTGAGCACCTCGATGTACTCCTTCGTCCTGCCCAGGTCCGCGATAACGAGCCAGCCGCCCGGGCGCAGGACGCGCAGCGCTTCGGACACCGCGCGCCCCCGGCCCTTGGCATTGGGGATGTTGTGGATGGAGATGCTGGCGGTGACCAGGTCGAATGAGGCGTCCTCGTAGGAGAGCCGGGTCGTGTTGCCGGTCTCCAGCGTGACCCGGTCGGCCACGCCGTTGAGCTCGGTATTCGTGCGGGTCGCCTCGGCCGAGTTGCCCGACTGGTCCCGGCTGCGCCACAGGTCGATCCCCGTAATGTGGCCGTGCGGCACCCGCAGCGCGGTGGCGATCAGGACGGCCCCGCGACCACAGCCCAGGTCCAGGCAGGTCTCATCACCCCTCAGGCGCAGGGAGTCCAGGAGCCTGGCCCAGACGAGGAACTTCCCGCGCAGGGTGGCGTACCAGAAGGTGATCGCCGAGTATCCCAGGGTGATGGCGCCCGTTCCCGTCAGCAACCAGGTCCAGACAGGTGCGGAGTAGGCGATACCGGCGATGGTGCCGGACAGCAGCGCCAGGGCGCCCAGGCTGAGCCCGACGGCCTCGAGGATCGCGTCCACGCCGTAGTTGCCCACGGGCTTGTCGGGGATCCGGTTTGCCATGCTGGGCATCCTGCTGCTTTTTCTCAGGTTCTTCGGTCCTCTGCCAGGTCACGACCGGACCCTGATTCCTGCGGGACCCGGCAGATCGTATGACGGGGACGAATCGTCGGCAAGGTGGGTCGAGCTGTCTGGTGGGGCCCGCGCGCCTCATGCAGGTGTGTGGGCATCGCGCGGTCGCGGGCCGGGGATGATGGAGGTGTGGGCCCGTCCGGGGCGTGCTGGGAAAGGGGTCCAGCTTCTTAGCGTGGGACGGTCGGGTGACACGGTCAGCCGGCGTCGTCGCGCTCGGCGAAGGCCTCCCGGGCCGCGAAGATCGCGTTGAGAGAGCGGGGGAAGCCCGCGTACACGCAGGAGTGGAGAATCGCCTCGATGATCTCCTCGCGGGTGAGCCCTACGTTAAGGGCCGCTCCAATATGGACTCTCAACTGCGACTCGCAGCCGCCGAGCGCCGTGAGGACGCCGATGGTGACGAGCTGGCGGCTGCGCGGGTCCAGGCCGGGGCGGTCGTAGACGTCCCCGAAGGCGAAGGCCGCGATGTGGTGGGACAAGGCGGGGCTGACGTCGGTCAGCGAGTCGATGACGGAGCGGCCCGCGTCGCCGTCGATCGAGGCCAGGACGGCCAGGCCGCGCTCGCGACGGGCGAGGTTCTCCGGGCTGTCGATGTCGTGCTGGGGACGGGCGGGAGTGGTGACTGCGCCGGTGGTGGTAGCGGTCTTGTCGGTCATGGGCGGGTCTCCTTCGTGCTGGTGTCGTCTGCGCGCTCGGCCTCGTGGTCGCGCATGCTGGTGGTGTAGACGCCGATCTTGTACTCGGTGGCGGCCAGGGCGAGCCGAAGCTCGGCGATCCGGGCGCGCAGGGCCTCTCGGTGCCCGGTGAGTATGGCCAGGCGCTCGGGCGCCGTGTCCCGGCCGGCCTCGACCAGCTTCACGTAGCGGCGCAGGTCGCGGATCGGCATACCGGATGTCCGCATCCGGGTCAGGAACACCAGGCGGCGCACAGCAGCGGCGTCGTAGCGGCGGTGCCCGGAGCCTCTACGGCCCACCCGCACGAGCCCGATCCGCTCGTAGTAGCGCAGGGTGTGCGTGCTGACGCCGAGGTGGCGGGCCGTCGTGGTGATGTCCCAGTCGGCGCCTTCGTCGGCCGGGCCGCCGTCGGGAGTGGTCGCGTGCGGGGAACCTGCGGCGCCGGCCGGGTCCGACGGGCCGACGTCGTCGGGCGGGGCGAGCCGCAGCGCCGCGCGGAGGCGGGCGTCGTCGACATCGTTCATGGGGCTCATGGGGCGACCGTAGGGCTTCGAGCGCGCTCGAAGGCAAGAGCGGCGGACGTCGTCGGGCGGGGCGAGCCGCAGCGCCGCGCGGAGGCGGGCCGCGCTAGCCTGGCTGCATGCTTGTTGCCTTCTCCGTGTCCCCCGCCACGACCGACGACCCCGACGGCTCGGTCTCCGAGGCGGTGGCGCGCGCCGTGCGCGTTGTGCGCGACTCCGGCCTGCCCAATGAGACCACCTCGATGTTCACCACCCTTGAGGGCGAGTGGGACGAGTGCATGGCGGTGGTCAAGGCCGCCTGCGAGGCGGTGGCGCAGGTGAGCCCGCGCGTGGCGCTCGTCCTCAAGGCCGACATCCGGCCTGGCCGGACGGGCCAGATGACGGCCAAGGTCGAGCGCGTCGAGGCCCGGCTGCGGCGGGGTGAGGACGGGGGCGCCGACGGCGGTGCCCGCTGAGGCTCAGCGGGTGCGGCATCAGCCCGTACGGTGCTGCCGTGGCTCGTCGCGCACCCGAGCGGGCCCGGTGCGCGGTGCCGCTGTGCGGGGTCGTCCGCGTCGTTGGGTTGCAGGCAGACAACCGCATGGTTGCAAGGGTCGCTCCGAGGTGTGTGACAGGCGAGAGAACTCATGTCATTCTGACGGACACCCGCCCTCAGGCTCCTCCTTGCACATGACCATGGTCCCGCTGCCCGCACGTGATCGGAGCTGATTGTGCGGGCGCGGGAGCACCCTTTTTTCTGAAGGTCGTTGGAGTATCGCAGCCTCCTGCGCAGGCGTCGCCGTCGTCCCGCGCGACTGCGCCCGCCCAGCCTCAGACCGACATGTCTGCGAGCCACCGCTCGACCGGATGCGGGCTGAGCCCCAGGAGCCGCTGGGCGCTGGTGCCCCGGTCAATGACGCACCCGGCCTGCGCTCCGAGGGCCCGATAGAACTCCACCACCGACGCGGCCGCCGCACCGAAGAGCGGTGCGATGAGCTCGCCGAACTCCTCGGGTGCAATAGCCTCGAAGCGGACGTCGCATCCCAGGCGGGTGGAGAAGGCAGCGGCGAGATCCGGGCCCGTCAGTCCCGGCAGGTGCCCGACCGAGACCGTGCCGGCAGTGCCGGTTGTACCGGCCGCACCCGCGCCGCCGATGGCGGAGGCCTCGGTGAGCAGGCGGACAACGACGTCGGCGACGTCCAGATGTGAGCTCCACGAGACCGGGAAGGAGGCGGGCAGCGGATAGCGCAGAACACCCTCCTCACATGCGGGGCCGACGACGACGGGCAGGAGCAGGTTCTCCAGGTACAGGCGCGGGGCGACGACGGCGGTGGGGACGCCGCTGTCCGCAAGCCCGCGGATGAGCATCATAATGGGGCTGTCCGCAGCCGCCATCAGAGACGAGTCCGGCTGGTCGACGACCTGCCCGCTGGCGGAGACCACCGCGCGACCGGGCCGGGCCCGGGTGACCGCCTCGACGACGGCCCGCGCCTGGGCGCCCGCAGCCTCGGGCGGCCCCATGGGCAGGTGGACGAACACGCCGTCGGCACCCTCATAGGCCGGGACGAGGGAGTCCGCGGAAGCCAGGTCGACCGCCAGCGCGGGGACGCCGTCGGGAACGGCATCGGGATTGCGGACCGCCGCCACGACCGGTGCGCCCGCGGCGGCCAGTGCGGACAGGACGGGAGAGCCTTGGGCGCCTGTTGCGCCGTGAACGATGTACGCCATGACTCCATTAGTGCATAAATAGCATCAGTTACGTCAACTGCACTAATGGGGTAGGATCCTGATTGTGAGTGACACCGATCTTCCGGAGTGCGGGGTGGCCCGGTTCCTGCTGCTGTTCGACGGGCCGTGGGCGACGCTAATCGTGCGCGAGCTCCTGCACGGGCCGCAGCGCTTCGGAGAGCTGCGCGACGCCCTGCCGGGAATCAGCGCCCACACACTGACCAACCGGCTCCGGCTGTTCGAGTCCCGCGGCATTGTGACCCGAATGGCCTACCCCGAGGTTCCGCCGCGCGTCGTCTACGAGCTCACCGATCTCGGACGGCAGCTGCAGCCGGTCCTCGACGCGATGTGCCGGTGGGGTGAGAGCGCCCCGGTCTCGGCCTTCGTGCCTCAAAGTGTCCAAGGATGACAGGGGCTGATGAGTACCGGTCTCATGTCCGGCTGGCCGTTGACCCGCTTTTCTCGGACGACAAGATCGGGCTGGCGCTCATAGACGCCCACGAAGAAGCGCGCTACGACGTCGGTGCCGGATATGGGATCGAGGACCGCGGAGACGAGACCGCCCCCATCGGTGATCGCGGTGACCCCGGAGTCGAGCAACCCGATGAGCGCAGTGCGCTCACGGCTCGCCTCCCCGGGCGCGGGTGGTTCGACATGGCCGCTGCGACGATGGTCGGTCATCAGCTCCTCATCCTCTCCGCCTTCTGCCGACCGGGCTCGTGCGGGCCGGCTTGGGGCGGGTGCCTGCCGGGCGCATGCCCCCGAGAGTAGGACGAGGCGAACAGGAGGAGTGTCAGGCCGCCGTCGGTTATTAGCGGTGAGCGGTGGTGACCGACCCGGATGACAGTTCGCCGGGCTGCGTCGTCTTCTTCTTCGCGGGGCCGGGCGATGGCCCGCTCATGGGGTCGGATGCCCATGCGGCGCCCGGCCCCGGCCTCTACACCATTGTCTCCTGACTCGTGACACTTTGGTGGGGTCTGGGTTTTGAGGTGGGTTTTTCGTTGGTATTCCGTGGTGGTTGTGGGTGTGCTGGCACACTAAGGG
>NZ_JONS01000005.1 GCF_000711965.1 Actinomyces israelii DSM 43320 | reverse complement strand
TGAGGAGACGGATGTGCCGGCTCGTCGGGCGTTCTGGACGTGGTACCTGGACGTGGCGATCCCGCAGGTGCTGGCCGACTGACGCCCACAGGGGGCAGTGCCCGTAGAGGGGTTCGGCCGGGGCGGCAGGGTTCCTGTAAACACGGGCATCTGCCTGGATCCCGAACTACCGCTGTCGGCGCATTGGGCTGGGCTGACCGCCGAGATGAGTACCGTTGGCGGTCGGGCTTCTCCGGGTGCGGCGCACGGAGGAGAATAGGGCGCATGATCGACATGGATGCAGTGGGTCGAGAGGTTGAGGCCGGCCGGGCCGAGCTGGCCGCCAGCGACAAGGCGATCCTGACCCTGGCGACCCGCACGCGGATCTGGAAAGCAATGCTGGACCCCCAGGACGACGAAACGTCATACCGACACCGGATCGAGTTGGATATGATGTGCGTGCGGCACGTTCAGCACGTTTGGGACCGGGCCTTCCCCGGCGATGGCAGGGTCGAGGAGATGCTCACCCTGGCACAGGAGCTCATCGACCAGCAGGCGGACCCAGAACAGGCCGACAGGCGTGCAGACTCCTTCACCGTCCAGATGGACAATGAGGTGAAGAATTTCAATTCCATTACCCAACCTGCATATCTGGTTGCCAATGGGACATCACATATGGTGACGTCTGCTTGTTATCGCAATCCCGACTACGATACCTCAGCCGATGATATTGCAGATGACGATGAGTTGCTTCCGGACTCGCTTGAGACGAGTTACTGTTGTGCTAGCGCTGCCAGCAACGCCCTGAACTGGATGTCGATTGAGAAGACCGATGTGCCTGCTCGTCGGGCGTTCTGGACGTGGTACCTGGATGAGGCGATCCCGCAGGTGCTGACCGACTGATCTACTGGTGGGGCCTGACTAGTGCGGCTCTTTGCTGTCGAGGTTGTTCTTTCCGCCAAGGTGGCGGGACCATACGTCGGCGGGCCGCAGTCGGTCCTGCCGCCCTGTTCGTCGTCGTCAATTGATGGCGTCATGCTGGGCCAGCCCTCCAGATGACCTACACCTGGAGGGCCGTCCCAGCATGACGTGCGGCTGTGGGAGCGGTCCTCTGCGGCCCTGACGGCGTATAAGTCGTTCCAGCTATATCCTGGAACAGGTGCCGATGGATCGAGCGCAACTCATCGAGGTCTCCGGTCGGCCTCACCGGTCGATCCATGAGTTGCACTAGCCGGGCGAACGAAAGGTCGCCCTCGGCTTCGTCGAGAGTGGCCCTTGTACGTGCGCCGACCTTGTTCCTCAGCAGATCTGTCTCGGGGTCAAGGTACGGGTCAACGGGCTCGGTCGAGTCCATAGCGGGCGCGTGCTCGTGCCACCAACTCATCCGAGCTGATGCGACCGGCGACGTACTCCTGGGCATCTTGACGCCCCGCGACTGTCACCGGCAGGCCCTCCATCTGGCCGCTGTGAATCGCCTCAGACACGCGCTGGCCGCGCTCGGCCGCGGTCGTCGTGATCACGACACACCCCTCTCGCTCGCCTTGCAGGTCCACTTTACATAATCCGTCTTGGCATTCGAGGCCTGACAGCTGCTGGACGGCACCAGAATCCCGTTGGCGGCGTGGTTCGAAGCACTCCCGGCCGCTTCTGGGGCGGGTGGAGACCAACAGGCCCCTGCCCGGGCGGCCCCAAGAGCGCTATCCCCGGACGCGACGCGGCAGGCAAGACCCCGGTGGCCAGCACCATCGAGACCCGCGCCCAGCGCGGGCTGGGAGGGGCCCGGTTGCCGGCGGTGTCCAACGTCTCCACAGTGCCCCGCGCTCCGTGATCACTCAGGCGATCGCCCCAGGAACCACCGACCGTCGGCAACCTGATCCCGCCTCAAAACTGATCGTCGACGGCACACCGATACCCTGTCTACCTGGAAGAACCACCCCGAGCGCTAGTCGGGAAAGCGCAAGACCGCCGGGCACAACGCGTCCGGTCGCCTGCACCCTAGCCGGCCACCTGGCCCGGCTCCCGGCCACCCTGCCCGGACGCGCCCACGACACGACCGCATCAGGGCCACCGACCAGCCCGAGCAGGCCCCGGGAAGGGCGAGCAGACCTCCGCCACGTCGGCGGCAAGGGCTGGGCCGAACTGGGAATGATCACCCCAGGCGCTAACCCGCCAACCCGCCAAGCCGCCCCTCCGTCCCGACGACAAGCCCCGGAGCGTCTCCCAATCACGCCGCCAGACAACGATTTTGTTTAATTCCGGCCATACCTCGATGAGGTGATCCCGCAGGTGCTGGCCGGCTGATGGAGGAGCATGCGCTTCCCCTGCCTACGACGCAGGCTCGGGGCTGCCGCGTCCGTGCGGCGAGCGGGTCAAGACGCTTCCCCCGTCCACGGTGCAAGCCCGGGAGTGCCGCCGGGCAGGCTCCCCGCCCGCCGACCGCCCGCCGTGCCGCCGGGCGGGCCGCTCGCCGTCGTCGTGCTTGCCGGGCAGGCTCTCCACCCGCCGACAGCCCGCCGCCCGTCGTGCCGCCGGGCGGGCCCCGCCTGCTCTCCGCCCGCCGGGCCCTCCGCCGACACCGCGCCGACCGCCGTCGGCCACTGACAGGCCACTGACGAGCCACTGACAAGACGGAGCCCGCGGACGCGCGCCCGCCTCGACGCTACGCTGGTGGCCTCACCGGCGAGACGGCCGGCGCCGGGCCTGGCCCCGAGGGCCGCAGGGGCCCCGGCGCCGGCCCGGGCCCGCCGGGCCGGAGACCCCCGCACGCAAGGGATGGGAAGAACAATGCGTGACACAATCAATGTCCGGCTCGCCCCGGGGTGGCAGACGATCACCCTGGAGGACCTGTCCGGACTGCCCGCGGGCCTGCTCGACGCCGCGGGCGACACGGTGCGGTACGTGGCGGCGGCCGTGCCCGCCACCCGCACCTACGCCCCCAACCTCGTGGCCGTGCGCACGACGCTCGCCCCGGACGAGGACCCCGAGGAGGTCCTGGTCGGCTCGGCCCGCGTCATGGCGGACAGCGTCCCCGGCATGCGCATGATCGACGAGTTCCCGGCCGCCGGCAGCCCCGAGGGGCGGCGGCTGCGCAGCGGCATCTACATCCTCGACGACGAGGCCCTGACCCTGTTCCAGGTGGCCTGGCTGGATCGCAGCGCCGAGGGCACCCACCTGTGGACCGTGACCTTCACGTGCGCCACCCGCGAGTTCGGCGCCGTCTCCGAACAGTTCCTGGCCATGAGCGACACCCTGGAGGTGGCGGCATGAGCTCCTTCGACACCGGCCGCGGCATCATCATCCTGGAGGCCGCCCAGTGGGACGTCCTGGAGCGCATGCTCACCGGGCCCGCCGCCGAGCGCGCCACCTACGCGGAAGGCGCCCTGGCCGGTCTGGAGGACCTGGGCGTGATCGACCCCTACGGCCCGACGGAGGCGGCCCGGGGCGTGCTCGCGGGCCTCGTGGCGGCCGACGCCCGGTACGTCCTGCGCCGCCTCGACCCGGCCGATGCGGTGAGCGTGCGCGACCTGGTCATCTTCCTGGCCGCGCCGCGGTGCACCATTGCGCGCTACGACGCCGACGGCGTCCACATCTACGCCTGCGACGACGTCGAGGTCCCCCACATCGCCCTGGCCAACGACCACCTCTACCCCCGGCCCGTGATCGACGACGGCCCCGAGGAGATCTTCGACACCCTCGCCTCCGCCGCGCGCCTGGCGGACATCGAGGCTGCCGTGCGTCTCATGCAGGTCATTGGGCGCAACGGGCCGCGCGCCTCCAGCTTCGTCCGCGACGCCGAGGCCGGGCAGTGGACCATGGTGATGCGCATGCGCCAGGACCGGGACCGGGACGGCTTCACCCTCACCGGGCAGATGCTGACCCTCGGCGTGCGCACCATGCTCTACGAGATCATGGAGCAGCCCGGCCCCCTCACCGACCCCGACGGCACTCCGACGAACATCCCTCTGCGGCCCGTGCTCGGCACCGAGGTCTGGGCCACGATCAGCTCCTGGATATGGGCCATGCCCTGAGGGGCGCCCGCCCCGGCCCGCCTGCGCGCCCGCGCCCTCGTGTTGCGGCTCTGACAGGGAGAGGTCACCCTTGTGGCCATGATTGATAACCCGAACTCATCTGCGGCGGTGGCGGCCGCCCGCGCCGCCCGGCCCGAGCGGGGAGCCGCACCTGCGTCGGTGCCGACCTCAGCGCCGGTGGTCACCGTCGTCGAGCCCGAGGCCTTCGCGCCCCTGGGCCGCCTGGGCGAGTGGCTCTTCGCCGAGGGCGCCTCCCTGCGCATGGTGCGGCCCTGGTCCGGTGACGCGATCCCCGACCTGTCCCAGATCGACGGCGGCCTCGTCGTCCTGGGCGGGGCCATGAGCGCGCATGACGACGTCGAGCACCCCTGGCTGGCGGACCTGCGCGCCCTGCTGCGGGATGCGGTGGCCGAGCGCGTGCCAGCGGTCGCGATCTGCCTGGGCGCCCAGGTCGCCGCCGAGGCGCTGGGCGGGGCCACCGCGGTCCCCTCTCCGCACGGGGGCGAGGGCGGCGTCGTCGAGCTGGAGCTGACCGAGGCCGCCGCGGGCGACGCCGTCTTCTCCGAGATCGTGGACGAGGCCGTGCGCGCCGCGGTGAGGGCCGGCGTCCCCACCCGGGACGGCACCCGGCTGCCCGTCATCGTCTCCCACGACGACGGCGTCGTCCGCCTGCCCCAGGAGGCGACGCTGCTGGCCGCCTCCGCCGGCGCCCCGGTGCAGGCGTGGCGCGCGGGCAAGCTCCTGGCCCTCCAGCACCACCCCGAGTCCACGCCGGCGCGCATCGAGTACTGGCGGGCCCGGTCGGCGGCCCGCGCCCTGGGCGTCGTCGAGGGCGAGGAGGAGGCCGAGGCGCTGCCCGACTCCGAGCTGCCCGCCGAGGCCGTCGAGGCGGGTGCGCGCGCCCGCGCCGACGCCGAGAGGGTCGAGCCGGTCATCCAGGCCTTCGGCAGGGCCCTGGCCCGGATCCTGGTGCGCAACGCGCGGGCCCACGCGGCTCACACCGCCCGCACCGGCCGCGCAGCCGCGGCGCCCGCCGTCGTGCAGGGCTGACGACGGCAAGATCCAGACGTCGAGATAGACATTTTCGGATGAGGTAGACGGCGAAACCGTCTACCTCATCCGAAAATGTCTATCTCGACGGGGCGGGGCCGGCGCGAGGGAGGCCCGGGAGGCCCGGGGGCGGGGCGGCGCAGGCGCGGGGCCGGCGCGGGCCCGCCCTACAGGTCTCCGGCGTCGATAATGTCGTAGCCGTAGCCCTGCTCGGCCAGGAAGCGCTGCCGGTGGGCGGCGAACTCCTGGTCGATCGTGTCGCGGGTGACGACCGTGTAGAAGTGCGCCTGGCGCCCGTCCTCCTTGGGCCGCACGATCCGCCCCAGCCGCTGCGCCTCCTCCTGGCGGGACCCGAAGGAGCCGGACACCTGCACGGCCACGCTGGCGCCCGGCAGGTCGATGGAGAAGTTCGCGACCTTGGAGACCACGAGCGTGCTCACCTCCCCGGCGCGGAAGGCCCCGTAGAGCCGCTGGCGCTCGCGCACCGTGGTGGCCCCGGTGATGAGCGGGGCGTCCAGGTGCTCGGCGAGCTCCTCGAGCTGATCGACGTACTGGCCGATGACCAGCGCGGACTCCCCGCGGTGGCGGGCCAGCAGCTTGTCCACCACCTCCAGCTTGGCGGGTGTGGCGGCCGCCAGACGGTACTTGTCCTCCTTCTCGGCGGTCGCGTAGGCCATCCGCTCCCCGGAGTCCAGGGCGAGGCGCACCTCGGTGCACACGGCCGGGGCGATCCACCCCTGGTTCTCCAGGTCCTTCCAGGGGGCGTCGTAGCGCTTGGGCCCGATCAGGGAGAAGACCTCGTCCTCGCGCCCGTCCTCGCGCACGAGCGTGGCGGTCAGCCCCAGGCGGCGTCTCGCCTGCAGGTCCGCCGTCATGCGGAAGATCGGGGCGGGCAGGAGGTGGACCTCGTCGTAGACGATGAGCCCCCAGTCGTGGGAGTCCAGCAGGTCCAGGTGCGGGTAGACGCCCTTGCGCTTGGTGGTCAGCACCTGGTACGTCGCGATGGTGACGGGCCGGACTTCCTTGCGGGACCCCGAGTACTCGCCGATCTCGTCCGCGGTCAGGGAGGTGAAGCGCATGAGCTCCTCCTTCCACTGGCGGGCCGAGACGGCGTTGGTGACCAGGATGAGCGTCGTCGTCGAGCTCCTCGCCATGACGGCGGCCCCCACCAGGGTCTTGCCGGCCCCGCAGGGCAGGACGACGACGCCGCTGCCCCCCGACCAGAAGCTCTCCACCGCCTCGGCCTGGTAGGGGCGCAGCGCGAAGGCCCCGGGGGCGTGCGACTGCACCCCGGCCGGGTCGTCGCGCAGGGCGATCGGGTGGGCCTCGCCGTCGACGTAGCCGGCCAGGTCCTCCGCGGGCCAGCCCAGCCTGATGAGGACCTGCTTGAGGTGGCCGCGTTCGGAGGGGTGGACGACGACGTCGGCCTCCCCCAGCCGGGTCCCCAGCAGGCCCTGGGTGCGCTTGGAGCGCATGACCTCCTCCAGGACCGGCACGTCCGTGGTGTGCAGGACCAGGCCGTGGGCCGGGTCGGCGACCAGCCGCAGGCGCCCGTAGCGGCCCATGGTCTCGGCGATCTCGGTGAGCAGGGCGTGGGGCACTGGGAAGCGCGAGTAGGTGATCAGGACGTGGACGACGGTCTCGGCGTCCAACCCGGCCGCCCGGGCGTTCCACAGCGCGAGCGGGGTGATCCGGTAGGTGTGGATGTGCTCGGGGGCCCGCTCCAGCTCGGCGAAGGGCGCAATGGCGCGGCGGGCGTCGTCGGCGTCAGGGTGGGCCGCCTCCAGCAGGACCGACTTGTCGGACTGGACGATGAGGGGGCCGTCGGGCGTCGCAGGGGCTGGCATGATACGAAGTATCCCAAGAGCGGTGCCGCTCCCGCCGTGATTCGGGCGATGCATTGTTCACAGCGTTTCCGTGGTTTTGGGTCGCCGCCACGGCCGCGCCCGGGCCGCGGATGGCGGCCATTGCGCCCGGCTGCCGGGGCTCGGGCGCCGGGAGCCGTCGTTCGCGATCAGCCGTTGACCAGGGGCAGGTCGGCCAGGACCGCGCCCAGGGCGAGGAGCCGCCGGGGGAGGAACTCTGCGATCGTGAGCCCGACGACGTCGCCCGCCTCGCCCAGGTCGGCCACGAGCCGGTGGGCCTGTGCGGCGCTCAGTCCCCCGGGAATGAGCCCAAGACCCAGGGGCAGTTCGTCGGAGTCGATCGTGTCGACGTCGAGGTGGATGGCGAGCCTGGAGGCGCCGGTGGAGCGGAACCAGTCGATGAGAGCCCCGCTGTCGGCGCGCAGGTCCTCGGGGCCGAAGACGGCCAGACCCCACTGGGCGACATGGGCGTAGGCGTCGTCCACCCAGTCGTGCAGGCCGGCCAGCGCGATACGGGACGGGTCGATGGCGGCTGGCAGGTGCTCCAGGACCTCGGGGTCGCCCTTGCCCGCCAGGGCGGTCACGGCCATGGCGTGGTAGCCGTCGTAGCCGGTGTCCGGGGTATCGGTGTCGGGGTGGGAGTCGACCCAGACCACGGCCAGGTCCTCCCGGTACTGCGCCGCCAGGTGGGCGAAGGGGGCCACCGACACCGAGCAGTCACCGCCGATGGTGAGGATCCGCCGGGCCTCCGGGTGGGCGCGGATGCGGTCCAGGGCGGCGTCGATGCCGACCAGGACGGCGCTGCGCGACTCGATGCCGCCGGTGGAGCCTTCGGCGCCGTCGGGCCCGGCGAGCTCCTCCAGGGACACCGGCACGATCTCGGTGGGGCCGCCCGACGGCGGGAGCATGGCGGCCAGGGCCCGGGCGCCGGCGACGTAGCCGCGGCGGGCGACCTGGACGGGCAGCTCGGGGACGAGGAGCCCCGCGTTGTCGTAGCCGGCGCCCTGCCACTGCGGCCAGATCAGACGCAGGGCGGCGGGGTCGGTGGCGGCGGGGTAGGACGGCAGGAAGCCCGGGATGATAGGACTGGCCGATGCCGCTGGCTCGGTCGGCTCGGTCGATGCGGTCGGTTCAGCGTCATTGCCCACTCGTCCACTGTAACCGGCGGGCGGCGCGTATGAGTGAGCAATAACGTAGGGATGCGACCGGGATCGTTTCGCTCCGGGGCCGAGCCGCTCGCTTCGGGTCGCCGCGGCGGCCGCGCGGGGCGCCCGCCCCGGGCGTCGGGGGAGCGCCGATCACGCGCAGCTCGCGCTCGTCCGCCTCCGGCGCCCGCCCCGGGCGTCGGGGGAGCGCGCGGGGCGCCCGCCCCGGTGGCGTCCTCCGCGGGTGCCGGGCACGCACAGGGGCACTAGAGTAGTGAAAATGAGCATAGGGGAGCAGTGCGGCGGGGACGAGAAACGCAGCGAACGGAGCCCCCGCGCCCCGACCGCCGGCGGCGCGAGCCTGAAGGACCTCGCCGCGCACCTGGCAGCCCTGCCAGACGCCGACGTCATCGGGCTCTTCACCGCCCGCCCCGACCTGACCACCCCGCCGTCCGCCTCCTTCACCGCGCTCGCCGCCCGGGCCGGCGCGCGCCCCAGCGTGGAGGCGGCCCTGGCGCACCTGGACACCCCCACCCTCGCCGTCGCCGAGGCCGTCGTCGCCCTGGAGGAGCAGGACGCCGACGCCCTGGCCGCGGCGCTCGACCTGGAGCCCGAGGACGTCGCCGCCCGCCTGGAGCGACTCGCCCGGCTCGCCCTGGTGATCGACTCCGGGCCCGTGACCGGCCTGGCCGACGCCTTCGGCCCGCACCCCTTCGGCCTGGGGCCCGCGGCCGTCGACCCGATCGCCCTCCCGCCGCCCCTGTCTGAGCTGCGCGCCGAGGCGGGCAAGGCCTCCGAGGCCGCGCTCGCCATGCTGCGGGCCCTCACGTGGGGGCCGCCCGTGGGCACGCTGCGCGTCGGCGGCAAGGCGCCCGGCGCGGCCGAGCTCGTGCGCCGCGGCTGGCTGGCGTGCGACCACGACACCGCCGGCCGCACCCGTTTCGTCATGCCCCGGCAAGTCGCACTCGCGCTGCGCGGCGGCCGCCTGACCCGCGAGCCCCTCAGGGCACCCGAGCCGGACGACCTGGAGGTCCTGTCCGCCGACGCCGTCGCCGCGGAGGCCACCCGCCACGGTGAGGAGACCGTCCGCCTGGTGGGCGCCCTGCTCGACGAGTGGGGCCGCGAGGGCGGGCCGATCCTGCGCACCGGCGGCGTGGGCGTGCGCGCGCTGGGCCGCACCGCCGAGGTCCTCGGCGTTGAGCCCGCCACCGCCGCCTCGCTCATCGAGGCCGCCGCGGCCACCGGGCTCCTCGGGCTCGACGACGACGGCACCGCCTGGGTGCCCGCCCGCACGGCCGCCGCCTGGCTGAGGGCCGAGCTGCCCGAGCGCTGGGCCGCCCTGGTGGTCGCCTGGCCCGCCAGCGCCCGCACCGCCTGGCTCGTCGGCCGGCGCGGCGACGACGGCATCCTGCGTCCTGTGCTGGGCGCCGACGTCGAGGCGGCCTGGGCCCGCACCCTGCGCCGCCGCGTGCTGAGGCTGCTCGCCTCGCTGCCGGTGGGGACGGCGGTCACCCCGGTGTGGGTGCGGGCCGCGCTGACCTTCGCCAGGCCGCGGCGGCCCGTGCCCGAGGGGGCGGTGACGGCGGTGCTGGCCGAGGCCGAGCAGCTCGGCCTGACCGGGGGCGGGGCGCTGAGCAGCGCCGGGCGCCTCCTGGCCGGATCCTCGCTCTGGGACGACGGCGGCGCCGGACTGAGTGGGTGGGGCGACGATGCCGCCGGCGCCGGAGGCGGCCTCGGGGCCGACGGGCCGGATGACCGGGAGTCGGAGGAGGACCGGCTCCTGGCCCGGCTGGAGGAGGCCCTCGCCGCCGACCTGCCCGACCCAGTCGACATGCTGCTGGTCCAGTCCGACCTCACCGCGATCGTCCCGGGGCGGCCCGTCCCGGCGCTGGCGGCGGTGCTCGAGCGCTGCGCCGTGATCGAGTCGCGCGGCGGGGCCCTGACCGTCCGGTTCACCGCCGACTCGGTGCGCGGGGCCCTGGACGCCGGCTGCTCCGGCGAGGACATTGTCGAGGAGCTGGCGGCCCACAGCCCGACGCCGCTGCCCTCCGCCCTGACGGTCCTGATCGAGGACGCCGTTCGCCGTCACGGTGCTGTGCGCGTGCGCGAGGCCGTCAGCGTGCTGCGCGTGGGGGACCCGGCGGTGGCGGCCGGGATCGTCGGCGACCCGCAGCTGGCCGGCCTGGCGCTGGCGGAGGTCGGCCCCGGCGTGCTGGCCTCGTCGGTGCCGACGGGGCGGGTGCTGCGCGAGCTGCGCTCGGCCGGGCTCGCCCCCGTCCTGGAGGACGCCTCCGGCCGGCTGCTCGTCGCCGGGGAGGCCGAGCGGGCGCGGCGTGGCGGGGTGCGGGCGCCCGAGCCGGCGTACCCCGGCTCGCAGCACTCGGTGCGCCGCCGCCGTCTCGGAAAGCGCGAGCTCGCGGCGCTGGTCTCGCGACTGCGAGCCGGGGAGCAGATGAGCACCGACTCCGGCGTTCCCGCGAGCGCCGCCACCGACCCCGTGCACGCCCTGGCCCTGCTGCGTCAGGCCCAGGCCTCCCGAACGCAGCTGCGGCTGCGGCTGGCCGGGCCGGACGGGGCCGTGCAGGAGCGGCGGGTGCGGGTGCTCGCCGTCGAGCCGGGGCGGGTGCGGATCGCCGACGTCGTGCGCCAGACCGAGCTGACGGTGGCCGTCCACCGGATCGTGTCGGTCAACGGCGAGTAGGCCGGGCGGCCCGCTCTCCTCCATCTCATCCTTTCTTCTTCCTTTCTCTATAACTTCTCTTTTTCTCTTTCCTTCCTTCGCCACCTCTCCCCCTTCGTCGAGATCGGTCCGGTTCCGGCTCGAGATCGGTCCGTTGGGTCTGGCGGGCGTGTTGGCTGGTTGGTGCGGTTGCGTGGGCAGGATCGCCGGCTCCTGCGGCGTCCGCGCATGCCGCCTAGCCTGTATCCGGGTGAGGGCGGGGTGGGTTGTGGGGTGGTCCGCACATGGGAGAGAGGGGGCCCGACGGGGCAGGTGCGGGTTTTCGTTGGAATTATGCGGATCTGCTCCAACCGTCAGGATTGGTTGACGCGCTCCCATGTGCGCAGAGGGGGGTCTGCGCACATGGGAGCGCGTCAACTCGTCGTGACGGAAGTCAGGAAATCGCGGAATCGTGCGGAAAAGTAGGTAGTCGCCTTGGTGAGGCCCCGTCTCCCATGTGCAACCCGTTCGCGCAGCCCCTCAGGGCGAGCGTATTTCCCGCAGCCCCACGGCGCAGACGCGTTCCTTCGTTCCCAGTCCCGGACGCCGCACCGGGTCACGGCCCGCCCCACAGGCGCTCATCCGTGCGCCTCGATGAACCAGGCGCTCGCGGGGCGGTGGGGGCCACCTACCGCATTCCCCACCGGCGGCCCACTGATCGCAACGGCGATCTCGGTGCGGAAGTGAACCGATCTCGAGCCGGAACCGAACCGATCTCGGCGAGGAGAGCGCGGTATCTGAAGGCCATTGTCGATGACGCTCATGCTCTGGCGGCCGAGGCCGCCGCCGTTGCGGCCCGCCCGGAGCCCTCGGGCCGCAACGGGCTCGATAGGGTCCGCCGCGACCTCAGGGCTGTGCGACGCGCGCTCGCGGGCCTCCTGGAACCGGTTGAGCGGCCCCGCCGGGGCGCCTCTACACTGGGCGGGTGACTGACGCAGCGACAGATGCATCAACCGCGACCGGCTCCGGGGGCTCCGCAGTCCCGAAGGGGGCGCCGGATCAGGCCGACGTCGAACGGCCCGGCTCCCTGCCGACCAAGGCGGAGAGCACGGCGGCCGCCAAGGACCGGACCCTAACCTCCCCGGCCGCCGTCGAGCGCGCCCGGGAGGCGCTGTACGAGATCACCGAGCCGCTGGCGGTGGGCGAGCACACGGCCGCCAAGCTGCAGGCCGAGCGCCTGGTCACCCACCTGTTCGAGTGCAACCTGGCCGGCTACGACGGCTGGCGCTGGGCGGTGACCATGGCGCGGCCGCCGCGCAGCCGCACCGCGACGGTCTGCGAGCTGGAGCTCCTGCCGGGCGAGGGCGCTCTCCTCGCCCCGCCGTGGGTGCCCTGGGCTGATCGTCTCCGCTCCGGTGACATCGGCCGCTCCGACCGCCTGCCCAGGCGCGAGACCGACGAGCGCCTCGAGCCCGGCTGGGAGGCCGCGGGCGAGGAGGGCGACACGATCGCCCTGGACGAGCTCGACCTGGGCCGTGCCCGCGTGCTCAGCCCCGAGGGCATCCGGCAGGCCGCCCAGCGGTGGTACGACAGCGAGCACGGCCCGGACGCCGACGGCGTCCGCAAGGCGCACGCGAGCTGCTCGACCTGCGGGTTCCTCCTGCCCATCGCCGGGCGGATGCGTCATGTCTTCGGGGTGTGCGCCAACGAGCTGGCGATCGACGACGGCCGGGTCGTGTCCCTCGACCACGGCTGCGGGGCCCACTCCGAGACCGATCTGCCGGACCAGGGGCCCGAGTGGCCGGTGACGCCGTCGTACATGGATGACAGGGCCTTGGAGCCGCTGGGCACCGACGGCGCCTCAATCCGCGGCGGCCGCGGCCAGGCCGCCGAGCGGGCCGATGCCGAGGCTGCTGCCGGGGACGAGAGCGCTTCCGGGGCCGCGGGCGCGCCCGATGTCGAGGAGGAGCCGGCCACCGGGAGGGCCGGGCGAGCGCCCGCGAAGGCGGGGAAGAGCCCGGGCAGGAGGCGCGCGCGCCGCTCCCGCGGGGCGATGGCGCTGGTGCCGGCCCCAGGCAAGAGCGCGCCGGATGCGGACGAGGAGACGGAGAAGCCGAGAAGGCCCGAGAAGCCGGAGAAGTCGGTCGAGAACCCCGTCACGCCCCAGGAGGAGCCTGCGCGCACGTCCCGCTCGCGGCGCCCTGCCCGCACCCGCAGGACGACGGCGCCGCGGGAGGACGCCTCCGAGGCGCCGCGGAGGCCCTCGGCCGCAGACGAGCCCGCCGAGCGGGCGGCCGCCGCCCGCGATGCCGTGGCGAGCCTGACGGCCAGGCCGCCGGAGCACGGCGCCGCACCCGAGGCCGAGGGGCCCACGACCCTGGCCGAGCTGGAAGCCCGTCTGCCCGGTCGAGATCGGTCGTAATCCGCGCCGAGACCGGTCCAGTTCCGCGCCGAGACCGGTCCGGGGCGACGGCGCGAGCGGCCCCGACCCGGACCTCCGTCAACGGATGACCAGGGCCTCCAGGCCGCTGACCGGCTCGCCGGGCGGCGTCGCGTCGACCGCAGCCGCGTTGGCGATGATCCGCTCCACCGCCCCGACCACGCGGCCCCCGGCGGCGTGCGGGGTGAGCAGCAGGTTCGGTGCGTCCCAGAGCGTCGAGCCGGCGGGCAGGGGCTCGGGGTCGGTGACGTCGATCCCCGCCCCGCTGATGGTGCCCGAGCGCAGGGCCGCCTCCAGGGCGGCCTGATCGACCGTCGTGCCGCGGCCCACATTGACCACGACGGCGCGGCGCGGCAGCAGCGCGAGCCGCTCGGCGCTCAGCGCCCCCGCGGTCTGTGGCGTGCTCGGCAGCACCATGACCAGCAGGTCGGTCTGCGGCAGGGCCGACTCGATGTCGCAGGCCGCGATGACCTCGAAGCCGGCCCGATCCCCGGCCGAGCGCGCCACCCCGCGCACGCTCGCCCCGAAGGCGGTCAGCAGGCGGGCCGTGGCGGCCCCGATCGCCCCGAAGCCCCATACGAGCGTGCGCGCCTGGTACAGGGTCGTCAGGCGCTGCGGGTCGTGGATCGGGTGGGCCCCGCCCAGGGCCCGGTCCCACTCGTGGCGGTCGGCCGCGCGCACCGCCGTCGGCAGGGAGCGCACGCAGCCCAGCGCCAGGGCGGCCGCGTGCTCGGCCACCGTGCGGTCGTGGAAGTGGCGCCCCGAGGTGATCGCCACCGAGTCCGGGAAGCCGGCGGCCAGGACGTTGTCCGGCCCCGCGGCCAGCGTCTGGATCCAGCGCAGGCGGGTGAGGTAGCCGGGCATCTGCGCCAGGACGTCGGCGCGCCCCGGCCCGCCGCCGCCCCACAGGACCATGCCCTCGGCGTCGCGGTGCTCGGCCGGGACGGGCTCGACCTCGCTGAACAGGACGACGTCGTGACCGGCGGCGCGGATGGGGGAGGGGTCGATGTAACCGGCATCGGTCAGGAGGATCTTCATGCCCCCAGCCTCCCACGACGCCGGCGGCCTCGTCCCGGCGCCGAGCAGGAGAGGCGACGACGGCGATCCGGGGGCCGCGACCACCGCCGGACCGACGCGCCGGGCCGGGGCGACCCGCTCGCCGCTGTGGCGGCCCGTTCTGGTCCCGATCGCCCTCCGCGCCGGGCCGGGGCGACCGTCGCAGGACCGAGATGTCCGCACAGCGGGCGTGCCGCGCGCCCGCCCGGTCTCATCTGAAAGGATCGGGTTGTGAGTACGCACACCCCCACATCCCAGAAAGCGGCCTCCCGCGGCTCGGTCTTCGACTCCTTCTTCCACATCACCGAGCGCGGCTCGACGCTCGCCCGCGAGATCCGCGGCGGCGTCGTCACGTTCTTCACGATGGCCTACATCCTCGTGCTCAACCCGCTCATCCTGTCCACCCCGCACGAGGGCGTCGCGCCGCTGGGCACCACCGAGCAGATCGCCGCCGGCACCGCCCTGATCGCCGGCGTCATGACGATCCTCATGGGCCTGGTCGCCAACTACCCGATGGCCCTGGCGGCGGGGCTGGGCATCAACGCGATGGTCGCCTACACGCTCGTGGGCACCAGCGGCATGACCTATGCCGACGCCATGGGGCTGATCGTCCTCGAGGGCATCATTATCCTCGTCCTGGTCCTCACCGGCTTCCGCGAGGCCGTCTTCAGGGCGGTCCCCGCTCATATCAAGACCGCCATCAGCGTGGGCATCGGCCTGTTCATCGCCCTGATCGGCCTGGTGGACGCCAAGGTGGTCCGCGCCGGGGGCACGCCGCTGGAGCTGGGACTGGGCGGCTCGTTGCAGGGCTGGCCCGTGCTCGTATTCCTCTTCGGCCTGTTCCTCATGATCATCCTCCACGTGCGCCAGGTGAAGGGCTCCATCCTCATCGGCATCGTCGCCTCCACCGTGCTCGCGGCCGTCATCGAGGCCGCCGCCCACCTGGGAGCCTTCGACGCGCAGACCAACCCGACGGGCTGGTCCCTGTCTGTCCCCTCCCTGTCCGGCTCCCCGGTCGAGCTTCCGGACCCGGCGACGCTGGGGCACTTCAGCCTGCTGGGATCCCTGGACAGGGTCGGCGTCGTGAGCGTCGTCCTGCTCGTCTTCTCCCTGCTGCTCGCCGACTTCTTCGACACCATGGGCACCATGGTCGCCATCGGCGCCGAGGGCGACCTCCTCGGCGAGGACGGCACCCCGCCGAGGACCCGCGAGATCCTCGTCGTCGACTCCCTGGCCGCGATCGCGGGCGGCCTGGGCGGCGTGTCCTCCAACACCTCCTACGTCGAGTCCGCCGCGGGCGTGGGCGAGGGGGCGCGCACCGGCCTGGCCTCCGTGGTCACCGGCGTCTTGTTCCTGCTGAGCATGTTCCTCGCGCCGGTCGTCTCGATGGTGCCCTACGAGGCCGCCACCCCGGCCCTGGTCATTGTCGGCTTCCTCATGATGACCCAGGTGACCGATATCGAGTGGAAGTCCCCGGAGATCGCCCTGCCGGCCTTCATCACCATCATTATGATGCCTTTCTCCTACTCGATCACCAACGGCATCGGCGCGGGCTTCATCGCCTACCTGGTCGTCCAGCTGGCGCGCGGGCGGGTCAAGGAGATCCACCCGCTCATGTGGGTGGCCTCCCTGATGTTCATCATCTACTTCACGCTCACGCCCATCAAGGCGATCCTCGGGGTCGCCTGAGCCGACGACGGCGAGCGCCTCGGGGCGCGCCCGCCCGCCTCCCCCTCACCGAGATCGGTTCACTTCCGGCTCGAGATCGGCGCGGAACCGAACCGATCTCGACGGAGGGGAGCCGCGGGCCGGGCCTGCGCCCTGTTGGAATCGATCATCCATGCGACCTCGACATGCTGGTCGCCGACGACGTACCGGGTTGAAAGACGGCCGCCGGCTGCCGTCACGCGCTCGCGCCGCGGTGCGCCCCCGTCGGACCGACGCGGGCGTAAAATCAACCGATCCACACAATCACGCGCGCGTCCCGCGGGAGCGCGGAGCCCAGCGCCGGGCACCGGCTGCGCGTCGACGGACACCGATCGTGCGCCCCTGCCCCTCACTGGGCCCGGCCCACTGCCGGCCGGCGCCGACCCCGTCGTCGGACGCGGGCCCGCCCGCTGCGCGCACGTCAACAGAAAACGGAGCCGTCGTCCACCGTGAGCCGCATCTTCGAGTCGCTGAAGTTCCACAACTACCGCGTCTGGTTCTTCGCCGCCCTTGTGACCAACACCGGCACGTGGATGCAGCGCGTGGCCCAGGACTGGCTCGTGCTGCGCATCCTCACCAACGACTCCGCCGCCGCCACGGGGACCACGACCGCCCTCCAGTTCCTGCCGGCCCTGCTGCTGAGCGCGCACGCCGGGCTCGTCGCCGACCGCGTGGACCAGCGCCGGTTCCTGGTGGCCACCCAGAGTGTCATGGGGGTCGTCTCGGCCCTCCTGGCCGCCGACGTCCTGGCGGGGCGCGCCCAGCTGTGGCACGTCTACCTCGCGGCCCTCGCCACCGGCGTGGCCAGCGCCTACGACGCCCCCGCCCGTCAGATCTTCGTGGCGCGAATGGTGCCCTCGGGCGACCTCGCCAACGCCGTCGGCCTGAACTCCGCCTCCTTCAACGCCGCCCGCCTGCTGGGGCCCGCGGCCGCCGGCCTGGTGATCGCCTGGGTCGGGGCGGGCTGGGTGTTCGTGATCAACGCGCTCACCTTCCTCTTCCCGGCCCTGGCGCTGGTGACCATGCGCGTCGCCGAGCTCTACGATCTGCCCCGCGCCGCCCGCGCCAAGGGGCAGGTGCGCGAGGGGCTGGCCTACGTGCGCCACCGCGGCGACCTCATGGTCATTATCGTGGTCATCTCGGTGGTCTCGATGCTCACGCTGAACTTCCAGGTCACCATGGCCGCCATGGTGCGCAGCGCCTTCGACCTGGAGTCCGAGGCCTACGGCACGGTCTCCTCGGTCTTCGCCGTCGGCTCGCTGGCCGGCGCGCTGTGGGCGGCGCGGCGCCGCTGCCCGCGGGTGCGCACGGTGGTGGGCGCCGTCCTCCTCCTGGGGGTCTTCACACTGGTCATGGCCGTCATGCCGACCTACTGGCTCTTCGCCGCCTCCACGGTGCCGGTGGGGCTGTGCGTGCTCACCGTCCTGACCGGCGCCAATCAGACGGTGCAGCTGACGACCGCGCCGGAGGTGCGCGGGCGCGTCATGAGCCTGTACATGATGTGCCTGCTGGGCGTGACGCCGATTGGTGCGCCGCTGATCGGGTGGGTCTCGGACACCTGGGGGCCGCGCATGTCCCTGGCGGTGGGCGGGGCCGCGGCCGTCGTCGTCGCCCTGGTCGCCGTCGTGTGGGCCCGGCGCCACTGGCACGTGAGCCTGTACCCCACCACCCGCACCCACCTGCTGGGCGGCGGGCCCGGGCGCCGGGAGGGCGGGGACGACGCCGCCGGGTGAGCCGGGCCCGGCGTCGTGCGGGAGGCCGGTTCCGGCCCCATGCTGCGAGGCGGCTCGATGGCGCCCGGATATCCTGGAACCAGGGGCGCGGGACGGCTGGGACCCGCCGTCCGTGCGAGGCCCGCACAGCGTCGTCGAATCGTGAGGAGGCCCTGGCCGTGAGCGAGCTCATCGACACCACAGAGATGTACCTCAAGACCGTCTACGAGATGGAGGAGGACGGCGTTCTTCCCTTGCGAGCGCGCATTGTTGAGCGCCTCGACCACTCCGGGCCCACGGTCTCCCAGACGGTCGCCCGCATGGAGCGCGACGGCCTCATCCACGTCGCGGACGACCGCTCGCTCAAGCTCACCGAGGTCGGGCGCGCCCGCGCCACCGAGGTCATTCGCAAGCACAGGCTTGCCGAAAGACTGCTTCTGGACGTCATCGGCATGGACCGTCGCCTAATTCACGAAGAGGCGTGCCGCTGGGAGCACGTGATGAGCGAGCAGGTCGAGGAGCGGCTGGCGCAGATCCTCCAGGACACCGACACGGACCCGTTCGGCAACACCATCCCACCCTGTGCGGCGGTGCATCCCGCGCCCGGCGCAGGCGAGGTCAGCGCGACGCGCCTGAGCCGGACCGGAGAGCTCGCCGCGGTCGTGGCGCGCGTGGGCGAGCCCATTCAGGCCAACGCGGAGCTCATCGCCCGGGTCGAGGACGCCGGCATCCGGGTCGGCGAGACGGTTCGCCTGCGCACCTCCGCCGGCGGCGTGCGCGTGGTCGGCCCCACGCAGGAGCCGGTGGTGCTCTCTCACGACTTCGCGCGCCACCTCTTCCTGCGCAGGCAGTAGGGTAGCAGTAGGGAAGCGGCCTGGCGTCGCCACCCGTCGTCGGCCGCGGTGCCGCCACCCTGCGTCTGAGTACGTCCGGCCCAGGACCCGCCCTCCCGGTCCGCGGCCGCCGTCGACGGCCCTCATAAGTCACGAAAAGGTCACGATCGGGGCGGTCGGATCGGCGGTATGACAGCACACTCACCCTCGTGGGTGATCGCACAGCGGGTCGGCGTCCCGACGACTTCCCACAGGAGATAAAAATCCGCTAACGTTGCCGGTGCGGTCGGCGACGTCGACTGCGGAGAGGTGGACAGAGCCTAAGCCTGCCGATGTTCGCCTCCTCCTTCCCGACACACCATCGGCAGGCCCGGGGGAACCACTTCTCCGGTCCGCTCCGGCTCATGCGGCCGGCTCGGGCCTTGGGGTGAAGCCCGCGCAAGCGGGCCGGGCGTCTCCCGCCCGAACCCGACAGCTAACTCCGTAGGCTCTTTCAGGAGAAACCAGTGACTTCAAGCGTCAAGGCCCGTCACCGCAAGGCCGCCCCCCCGCTGACCCCACTGTCCGACGCCGGTCCTGTCGCGCGCCGAGGCCTCGCCGTCGCCGCGTCCTCAGGTCTGGCTCTGACGATCATCGCCTCCGGCGCCAACGCCGCCGGGGAGGGCACCGACGTCGGCGAGTCCGCCGGCGCGCTGACCAAGGCGGGCGTCGACACCCTTGCCAACGAGGCGCGCGAGGCCGTCAACACGAACGCGGCCATCACCACCTCGACGACCTCCAGGCTCGAGCCCACCGACCAGTACGCGGACGTCACCGCGGAGGCCCCCGCTGCCGAGCAGCCCGCCGCCGAGGAGGCCGCTCCCGCGCCGCAGCAGGAGGAGCAGCCCGCGACGCAGGCCCAGCCCGCCTCGGCTCCCGCCGAGCAGCAGGAGTCCGCGCCCTCTGCGCCCGCCCAGTCCTCCGCCGGCTCGATCGCCGCCCTGGCGATGCAGTATGTCGGCTCCCCTTATGTCTGGGGCGCCTCGGGCCCGAGCGCCTTCGACTGCTCCGGGCTGGTCTCCTACGTCTACGGCCAGTTCGGCGTCTCTCTTCCCCACTCCTCCGAGGGCATCCGCGCCGCCGGCACCGTCATCTCGGCCGCCGAGGCCCAGCCCGGCGACGTCATCTGGTGGTCCGGCCACGTGGCCATCTACGCCGGCGACGGCATGATGGTCTCCGCCGAGGACGAGAGCACCGGCGTCCGCTACCTTCCGGTTCGCGGCGGCGGCACCTTCCTGCGTATCTGACGCGTCGCCCTCGCTTCCGGAGCCGCCCCAGTCTCCCCAGGGCCGGGGCGGTTTTTCATCCTCTGGGAGGATGTGCCCGACGGGAAAGTGTGGACTCCCACATCCGTGCGCGTGATCATGCCGTGACACTTCGGTACTTCTCGGGTACCGTTACCCATGTCGCGAGGCCATCCCCGCGATCCTTGGCTCGAGGCTTTGTCCTGCCGCTCGAGCCGGGGCTCCTTTCCCGAACCACGGCAGGAACGGGGGAACCACGACTGGCCCGCGGGTGAACTGCGGGCCTATGGGGTGAAGCCTGCGGGAGCAGGCCGGGCTTCTCCAGTCCGAACCCGACAGCTCACCTCGGCAGCTCAATAAGGAGAAAGATGTCCACCACCAAGCCTCGCCCCAGGGCCCGTCACCGCAAGGATTCCCGTCCCGTCACGTCCGTCACCCCTGTGGCGCGTCGCAGCCTCGCCGCCGCCGCCTCCTCGGGGCTCGCACTGACGATGATCGCCTCCGGCGCGTCGGCCGCCAGTGGCACAGAGGCTGCCGACTCCGCCGGATCGCTGAAGGACACCGGTGTCGGCGCGCTCGCAGCCGGTGCGCGTGATGCGGTTCTGACCAACCCGGCCATCCAGATCTCCCCGAACGCCACTGCCAACAAGACCGACGCCGACGTGGCCGAGGAGGTCACCGCGGAGGCTCCCCCCGAGGAACCTGCTCCGCAGGCCGACACGGCCGCGAAGACGGACGACTCCGCGACGACGGCCACCAACGCCTCCGAGACCTCCGCCTCAACGGCTCCGGCGCCCGCCTCCAACGCTGGCGGCGCCGTGGCGATCGCCATGCAGTACGTCGGCCGCCCCTACGTCTCCGGTGCCGCCGGCCCGGACGCCTTCGACTGCTCGGGCCTGGTCCAGTACGTCTACGCGCAGATGGGCATCTCCCTGCCGCGCACCGCGCAGGCCCAGGGGTCGGCGGGCAGGCTCGTCTCCGCCGCCGAGGCCCAGCCCGGCGACATCGTCTACTTCGGCCACCACGTGGGCATCTACGCCGGGGACGGCAAGATGATCGACGCCGGGACCGAGGCCACCGGCGTCGTCTACCGCGACATCTACGAGACCCCGATCGGCTACGTGCGGGTCGCCTGAGGCCGCCCATACCGCCTGTCATCCGCAGCACGACGGCCGCCCCCTCCGGGGCGGCCGTCGTGCGCGTTCCGGGTGGAGGCGGCTTGTTGACGCAGTCCACACGCGGCGGTGGCTTTCAGTGGCTTTGAGCACACGGCATTGCGGGGCAGAATGATCCGTATCGGATTCCCGGCGCCCGGAGAAAGGGGCACAAGTCATGTCCGAAGACGGAGTCATCCTGGTCGGAGTCGATGGATCACCGGAGTCTCTCGGTGCGGTCGACTGGGCGGTGGCCAGAGCCGCGCGCAACGACTGGCGGGTGCATATTCTGTGTGCATACTCCCTGCCCTCCTTCACCACGGCCTCTCTCGACGGCGGGTACGCGGCTCTCGACGACACGGCCGTGCGCTCGGGCGCCCAGGCCGTCGTCGATGAAGCGGTCGCCCGGGTGCAGGGCAGGAACGTGGCGGTGACCAGCTCCCTGGAGACCGGCGACCCCGCCGGGGTGCTCGTCGACCTGTCCGGCGAGGCGGCGCTCGCCGTCGTCGGAACCCGGGGCGGCGGGGGCTTCGCCGACCGCCTGCTCGGCACCGTCTCCTCGGCGCTGCCGGCGCACGCCCACTGCCCCACGGTCGTGGTGCCCCGTCACACCGAGGGCGCCGAGTACACGCCCGTGCGCCGCATCGTGGTCGGTGTGGACGGCTCGGAGTCGGCCCGCAAGGCGCTTCGCTGGGCCGTGCACGAGGCCGAGGCCTGGGAGGCCGAGCTCACCGCCATTGCCGCCGTGCCCATGGCCTCCGGAGCCGGCGCCCTGGCGTGGCTGCCGGCTGCCGTCGACCGCGAGCAGGTTCTCGCCGACGTCCGCTCCGGCCTGGACCGGGCCGTGGCCGACGCGGTCGAGGGGCACCCCGCGGTGGTGGTGCGCCGCCACGCCCTGGACGGCAACGCGGCCGAGCTCATGGCGGAGTTCTCGACGGCGGTGGACCTGGTCGTCGTCGGCTCGCGCGGGCGCGGCGGGTTCTCCGGGCTGCTGCTGGGGTCGGTGAGCCAGGGCGTCCTGTCGCACGCCTCCTGCCCGGTCATGGTGGTGCCCGCCCGAACCAAGGGCGACGACGGCCCCGCCTCGCGCAACCCGGGCACTCCCTGGAAGCGCGCCTGACCACGGCGTGATCCGTTGCGCGGCGCCGGGTGTCTCAGCCCGGCGCAGCGTGCGGTAGGGTTGGGCTGTGCCCTCGTAGCTCAGGGGATAGAGCACCGCTCTCCTAAAGCGGGTGTCGCGCGTTCGAATCGCGCCGGGGGCACTGGCGGGAGGTCCGGGCGGGTCCGACGACGGTCGGGCCCGGCCCGGGCAGTCCCTTCCCCGCTCCTCGGCCGCCCCGCCTCCCGCCCCTTCGTCGAGATCGGTTCACTTCCGCGTCGAGATCGGTTCAGGCAGTACCTGAGCCGGGCCGGACGCACGTGGTCGTGAGCTCGCCACGTGCCCACGCGGAGGTCCGACCGGCCGAGGCCATGAGCCAGGACCGCCATCTCGTTTCATCGGGCGCGTCCGCCCCAAGAGGCCAGTTGACGCAGACGACCAGGACGCCTGCCGCTCTGGTGCCGACACATATGGCGAGGGCTGTGCCGGCGAAGGACAGGATAAGTCCGTTGCGAGCGAAGGTCCGGACTCCGGCGGTCCAGGCGATTGCGCTGGTGAGAGCGATCAGGGCGCTGTTGATAAGAAGGGCTGGGGCGAGCACTCTCAGCCTTCCGCGAGCGGAGACGGCTTCGCGCGCCCCCACGCTCGCCGCTGAGGCCATGATGGCGAGTGCGGGCAGGACGGGGACCGCGTTGATGACAACCGCGTAGACATTCAGCCGCCCGGGTACCGGGACGGGTTCCTGGGGAGGAAGAAGGCACAGCAGACCGACAGGGCACAGGCGAGCGCGACCTCGGGCACACGAAGATAGCGCAGCACCACTAACCAGCGCCGGTCGATAGGGCGATGCTAGCGCTTGTGCCGTGGCCGATAGCCTCCGATTCTGGCCCTGCGACAGGAGGCGTGTCCCCCGGCCCAATGAGCTCCGGTGGCGCTGGTCACCGCTTGCACTGCGCGAGCCGGCTGACCGCGGTGCGCAGCGTCTCGTCCTGCTGTTCAATACTCATGGAGGCCAGATCCACGTTTGTCACGAAATGCTTCGGAACGCCTTCGGCGCGCAGGACTCAACCAGTCAACCAGTCCCAGATGATCCGTGAAGGGTCCTCATCTCGGTTCCCGCTCCACGACGCGCATCTGTCGCGACCAAGCCAGTCGAGCAGAGAGCTCCTGATTCTCTGGTCGTCTGGGTCCGCAATGTCGTTCGACTCGATAACCAGAGAGTCGCCGCCGTCGTTACTCCTGAGTCACTCGATCGGGTGTCTCGACGCCGACGCTCTGAAGCGCGGCGAGGTACGGCTCCACATGCGTCCGAACGTCGGCCTTCGCCCCCTGGAAGGTCCGGCAATACCTGCACACAGGGGGACGAGAAAGATCGAGGAGAAGGAGAGGGTGCCCATGGCCCATAGCCACTCGTACTCCCACCCCCACTAGCGCCCGAAGGATTTGACGAGGACGACGGCGAGCAGGCCGGCGGCCCAGGTACAGGCGGACACCCCATTCCACACCTGGTTACCACCGTCTCTGTTCTGCACCCATTACGACCCATTACGACCCATTACGAGTGGCCTCCGCCGTGATTCTCGGAGAGAAGACCCGAGACGGAGGCCTCGATCCACGAGCCCGGGGCCGGAGGCTTCTCATCCGTGTCCTGTTCCGCGGGGTCTTCGAGCCCGGTCACGTCACCGCTCCATACCGTGCTCCCCTCCGATATGACGACGACGTTGTCGACCAGACGCTCGACATCCTCCGTGTGGTGCGTGGTCAGCAGGACTGCGGACTCCTGGGCCGGCTCTGCGATGACCTTGCGGAAGGAGGCCTGCTGGGCGAGGTCCAGGTCGCATAGTCGAGTGCCTCCCGCATCGTGTAGCGCCCGGCGACGTGAATCAGCCCGGAGGTCGCCGCCGTCAGTCCCATGATCGTGCGCAGCAGGGTGGACTTGCCGCTGCCGTTGGGGCCTACGAGGGCGGTGGTGCCGCCCGAGCACGACAGGTCGATGCCCCTGAGGGCCGGGTGACGCCTCAGACTCACGTGCAGGTCAACGGCAGTCAGTTCCGTGGCCCACATGCGAAGCGGACTCGCTGCCGTATCGGGTCAGTAATCAAAGGTGGGGTAGGCGTAGGAGGGGCAGGAGTCCGGCACGGGGAATCCCATCTGCGCGCAGACTTGAACGGCTCCGCGCGCCCTTGAGGACGCCGCCGAGAATCATCTTGCGTACGTCCGCACGGAACATCGAGAGGCCTCCTCTTTATGCGAGTGAGTTCCGCTGATCGTCTTATGCATATCTTATGCTGTCGAAGTGTGATGCATGAATCGGCCCGTAGGCCATTCGTGCGCCCCTTGACTGCCTGCAGGTCGGCGGCCATAGCCACAGCCCCGTCGGTGCCGGCCAAGGCCTTCCCGGCCGGCTCGTTGGCGAATGAACCGGACCGATCTCGACGCGGAACCGGACCGATCTCGACGCGGAACCGGACCGATCTCGGCGAGGGGGCTGTGCGCGGGGGCGCCTGCGGACATAGGGTTGAACCATCCGGCGGCTTCGACGAACGCGTCCGCTCTGCCGGTGGCCCAGACCGCATCCGACGAGACCCGCGCGACCCGCCCCGGTGCGTCTGCGCCCTTTGGCGCCCTCCTGCCGATATGTTGGGGATATGACGCCTTCACTCTTCTCATTCGGACGCAGCCGGCGCCGCACCAGCGGACCGACGGCTCAGCCCGAAGGCGTTGCGGCGTCCGCTCCTTCGCCACCCGCGCCTCGGAAGGAGCCCGAACCGCCCGCCGCGCCTCCTGCCCCGCCCGCGTCCCCGGAGCGCCGGGCGGTGGTGGAGAACGCCTTGACCGCCTGGCGTGACGAGCTCATCGACCTGGGGGGAGTCTCCAGCCTGGACAACATCGGGCTGCTCGACGCCGTCGTAGACCTCACGACCGCCCACCCCTCCGGGTTGGCGCAGCTGTACGCCGGACGCCCCACCCACCTGGGCAATCTCGTGCGCGAGAGCGAGGCCCTGGCGCAGGCCCGCCAGAGCCTGAAGGACGTCGCCGGGCACACGGACCGGCTGGCCCGGCAGTTCGGCGTCGCCCCCGTCTACCTCGCCATCGGCGTGGCGACCTGGACCGAGACCGTGCCGGCCGACGAGCCCGCGCCGCAGCTCGGCATCCCGTTCGCGTCGCGGTCCCGGGGCGGCCCCGCGGAGAGCGGCCCCAGGGCCGACGACGCGGCCGACTCGGCGGATAGCCCCGTCAGCCCGGCCGGGGCCACCAGTCCTGGGGCCTCCAGCCCGGCCGAGGTCTCCGGCCCGGCCGCCGCTGCGAGCCCCAGCGCCGCCTCCGCCGCCGCGAGTCCCACTACCGGAACCGCCGGCACCCCCGCTGCCGCGGCCGGCTCGACTGGAGCTACCGGCCCCGCATCCGCGAGCCCCGGAGCCGGCCCCGCCGGCGGCCGCATGATCGTGCGCAACGTCAACGCCCCCGTGCTGCTGCGCCCCGTGCGGCTGTCCAGCGCCACCGCCGAGGCCTCCCTCACCCTGGACCCCTCCATCGAGCTCAACCCCGTGCTCACCCGGGCCCTGCGGCGCTACGGCTCGACCACCGACGTCGAGGCCATCGCCCACGCAGCCCTGTCCGCCGAGGGCTTCACCCCGCGCGCCGCACTGGCCCGCCTCGGGGGCCTGGGCCGGGAGTACCTGCCCGGCTTCGAGATCCACGAGCGCCTCGTCGTGGGCGCCTTCGTCCACCCCGGCCAGGCGCTCATCGAGGACTTCGACGCCACCGTCGAGCGCGCCCGCACCTCCGCCCTCGTCTCCGCGCTCGCCGGGGACGACATCGCCCGCGACGCGCTCGACGTCGAGCTGCCCGCCCCCCGCGCCGAGGACCGCGTGCCCGAGGCTGAGCGCGGCGCAGGCGACCTCGACCCCGCCCAGCTCGACGCCGTCGAGGCCGTCGGCTCGGGCGCCTCGCTGCTCCTGGACGCCCCTCCCGGCTCCGACGTCGCCGCCACCCTGGCCGCCGTCGTCGCCGACGCCGCCGCCTCGGGCCGCACCGTGCTGCACGTGCCCGCCACCAGCGCCGACGGGCACGCCGTCGCCGATGCGCTGCGCGACCTGGGGCTCGGCGACATCGTGCTCGACCTGACCGAGGACGCCTCCTGGCGCCGCCACGCCGGCGAGGGCATCAAGGAGGCCCTCGGCTCAATGCCGCCCGAGCTCGACGTCGCCGCCATCGTCAGCATGCGCGAGCGCCTGACCGCGGTGCGCACCCGGCTGACCCGCTACGTCGAGGCCCTCCACGAGCCCCGCAAGCCCTGGGGAGTGTCCGCCTACGACGCCCTGCAGCGGCTCGCCGACCTCACCACCGGGCGCGTGCGTGCCCGCACCAAGGAGCGGGTCGCGCCGGGGCGCCTGGAGCGGCTCGACGACGACGGCCGCGCCCGCGCCGTCGAGCTCCTCACCCGCGCCAACATGCTGGGCGTCTTCTCCCCGCGCACGCGCGCCTCGGCCTGGAACGGCATCACCATCGCCGACATCGACGAGGCCACCGACGTGCTCGCCCAGCTGAGCAGGCTCGCCGACGGGCTCCTGCCCGCCGTCGTGCGTCACACCGAGGAGGTCGCCCTCGGCGCCGGGCTCACCCGCGCCGCCACCCTCGCCGACTGGTGCGAGCAGCTGGAGATGCTCGACGGCGTGCGCGAGTCCCTCGACGTCTTCACGCCCGAGGTCTTCGAGCGCTCGGCCGCCGACATGGTCATCGCCACGGCCACCAGGCGGTGGCGCGACGAGCGCGACATCGAGATGGGCGCCTCGACCCGTCGCCGCTTCATCCGGCAGGCCAAGGACCTGGTGCGTCCGGGGCGCGACGTGGACGACCTGCACGCCGAGCTGGTCAAGGTCCAGCAGCGCCGCGAGGTCTGGCGCCGTCACGACCCCGACGGCGGCTGGCCCACCTTGCCGCCCGGGCTGGACGAGATGGAGGCGGTCGCCACCCGGGCCCGCAAGGCCGTCGCTGAGGTCCAGCCCGTGCTCGGGCGCGCGCCGGACGCCCCGGACCTCATGGCCATGCCGCTGAAGGACCTCGAGGCCCGCGTGCGCGCCCTGGCCGACGACGACACCACCGCCCAGATCCTCCCCGAGCTCGGCCGTGTCGTGACCCAGCTCGACGAGCTGGGCCTGACGGCGCTGGCCCAGGACCTGTCCGACCGCGCCATTGACGCCGGCCAGATCGAGGACGAGCTCACCTACTGCTGGTGGTCCTCGCTGCTGGCGCAGATCCTGCGCGACGACCCGGCCCTGGGCGGGCTCGACGCGCACGCCCTCAACGACCTGGCCGACTCGCTGCGCGAGCTGGACACCGCCCAGGTGGCCTCCCTGGCGGCGCCCGTGGCTCACGCCTGCGCCCGCCGGGTGCGCACCGCCGTCGAGACCGACAAGGAGTCCGCGCGCGAGCTCTACCGCGCCCTGTCGCGCGACGACGGCGTGCCGCTGCGCGACATCATCGCCGCCCACCCAGTGGCCATGGTGGCCAAGCCGGTGTGGATCGTGCCGCCCACGCTCGTCCCCCAGGTGCTCAGGCCGGAGGCCGTGGTCGACCTGGCGATCCTGGACGCGAGCGCCCACATGCCGGTTGCCCAGGTGATGCCGGCCTTCGTGCGGGCCGAGCAGGTCCTGGTCGTGGGCGACCCGCGGCGGGCCACCACCGGCCTGGCGGCCGAGCTCGGGCCGCTGCTGCCCAGCGTCACCCTGCCCACCGGCCGCAACACCCTCGACCCGCGGATCGCCGCCTTCCTTGCGACCAACGGCTACGAGGGGGTCGTGGAGGCCGTGCCCTCCCCGCCGGGGACCTCCAGCCTGTCACTCGACCTCGTCGACGGGCGCGGCATGCCCGCCCCCGGGCAGATGGCTGTGGAGTCGGTGCAGGCCGAGGTCGAGCGCGTCGTCGACCTGGTCATCGACCACGCGCTGGGCCGCCCCGAGCGCTCGCTGGCGGTCGTGGCCCTCAACGCCCGACACGCCGAGGAGATCCGCAAGGCCGTCGCCGGCGCCGCGGCCGGCTCGGTGGCCCTGGAGAAGTTCTTCGCCTCCGGGATCGCCGAGCCCTTCGTCGTCGTGGACCTGTCCGAGGCGCGCTCGCTGCGCCGGGACCACGCGATCGTCTCGGTCGGCTACGCCAAGACGCCGCACGGCCGCACCATCCACAGCTTCGGCTCCGTCTCCCGGGCCGGGGGCATGGTGGGCCTGGTGGAGGCGCTGTGCGTCTCCCGGGGCCGTACCCAGGTCGTCTCCTGCCTGGGGCCCGACGACCTCGACCCCGAGCGGCTGCACGCCCCGGGGGCCCGGCTGCTGCGCGAGGTGCTCCTGCGCGCCTCGGGGACGGACGCCGTGGAGATCGAGGACGCCGCGGTGCCCGACCGGCTCCTGGTGGACCTCGCCGAGCACCTGTGGCGCAAGGGCCTGGAGGTGGTGCCCCGCTACGGCGTGCCCGGCGGGCCGCGCATCCCCCTGGCCATCGGCCACCCCGACTACCCCGGAGAGCTGTTCGTGGCGGTGGTCACCGACGATGACGCCTACGTCGCCGAGCCGAGCCTGCGGCGCCGCGACCGCCACTGGGTGGAGCGGCTCCAGCGGCGGGGCTGGCTCGTGCACACGGCATTCTCGGCCGGGGTCTTCGTCGACCCCGAGGCGGAGGCGCGCCGCGTCGAGGCGCTGGTGATGTCGGTCCTCACCGAGCGCTCCAGGAGCGAGCCGGTGCCCGGCGCGCCGAGGCTCCCGACGAACATGGAGGACCTGGAGGACACCGAGGAGATGGCCCCGCCGCCTCCCGCGGCGCCCCCGCCCGCGGTGGTGCCCTCGCCCGCGCACGCGGCGTCGTCGCCGGCCAGGGCGGCGTCCCCGCGCGGGGCGGCGTCCCCGCCCAGAGCGGTCCGTGGGACGAGGGCGATCGGCCGGGCGGCGAGCCCGGGCCCGAAGGCCGCCGGCTCGCAGGCCGGGCGGGCCCAGCGGCCCCCGATCGCCGAGGGCCTGCCGCTGCAGGCCTACTCCGACGACCAGCTCGACGACATGATCGCGTGGATACGCTCCGACGGCGTCCAGCGCGACGAGCGGTCCGAGGTCGAGGAGCTCCGGGCCGCGCTCGCCCTGACGCGCCACGGCGCGGGCATCAGCGCGGTGCTCTCCAACGCCGTGCGGCGGACGCGGTGAGCGGCAGGCGGCGCGTCGTCGCGCTCTCGCCGCAGGACCGGGCGCGGGTCGCGCGCGGCGAGAGCCCGGAGGCGGACGCCGAGACCGAGCGCCGTCAGAGCCTCGACGCCCTGGCCGATGCGCGCGCCCGCGAGGGCGGGGTGAGCGGGCGCCGCGACGGCGAGGAGAGCGCCAATGACGCCCAGCTCCTGCGCGACGTCCCACCGCACTGGGGGTGAGCCGAGCCTTCGCCGAGATCGGTCGTATTCCGGCTCGAGACCGGTTCACTTCCGCGCCGAGATCGGTTGGGCCGCGCAGCCGGGGCGTGCGCCGCGGCCCGGGCCGATCGGCGACCGGTCAGCCCGCGACGGCGCGCACGGAGGGCACTGAGGGCACTGAGATCTCGGCCTGCGCCTCGTCGCTCATGTCCTGGGTGGCGTGGGTGGGGGGCACCGCCGGGACCCCGTGCTCCGGCACGGGGGCGCCGACCGCGCGCAGCACGAAGGTGTCCAGGGCGTCGAGGTAGGCGGCGCGGGCGGCCGGCTCCGTCGGTGTCGGGCGACCGCCCATGACGCAGGCGTGCACGAGCGGAATGACCTGAGCGGGGTCCTGGGGCGGGATCGCCCCGGTGGCGACGGCGTCGGTGAGGATCTGGGCGAGCATCTGCGCCATGAGCCCGGCGTGGGCGCGCAGCCGGCCCGCCGTGCCGCGGGAGACCGAGTTCGCCAGCGGCCCGGAGGAGGGGAAGTGGAAGTGCCGTTTGATCAGGGCCTGCTGGCGCACGTAGACGCGCAGCCGGTCAATGGGGTCCTCGACCCCCGCCAGCGCGGCGGAGAGCTCCTCGGCGTAGCGGGCCGTCTCGTGCTCCATGAATGCCAGGAGGAGGTCCTCCTTGTCCGCGAAGTGGTTATAGACCGCGGTGCGCCCGACGCCGGCGTGCGAGGCGACGTCGGACAGGGTGATCTTGTCGAAGGAGCGCTTGGCCATCAGCTCCGACAGAGCGTCGAACAGGGCGGTACGGGTTCGTTCGCGGTGCTCGGCGAGCGAGCTTCCCATGATCTTCGGCATATGGCCACCCTAACCTACGAGGTGACGGAATCGCGAGAACCGTCAGAAAGGATGTGCGGCTCTTGGCGGGGTCGCCGCGGTGCGGATCGCCGCCAGGATGGGCAGATCGGCCTCCAGCCAGGGCAGCGCCCCGAGATCGTCCCAGGTGACCCATTGCACTGACTCGTGCGCGCCCCCGCGCTGCGGGCCGTGGTCGGGGTCGGCCGGCTCCGCGAGCCACACGCGCATCCGGTACCCGTGCATGGCGGGCCAGGCGGGGGCGTCGTCGTCGGGGAAGCTTCTGGGGAGGCGCGCGGACCCGGCCGCGGCGGGGGCGGGCGCCGGGGCCGGCACGGCGAGGCCCGAGGGCGGGCGGACCTCCTCTCCGAGGACGACCGTCAGGCCGAGCTCCTCGGCCAGCTCGCGCGCCAGCGCCCGGGTCGGGGTCTCGCCGGGCTCGACCTTGCCGCCGGGCAGCTCGTACTGGCCGGCGTGCTCGGCCGGGTAGGAGCGGGCGGCGCACAGCATGACGGTGGGGCGGGCGAGGCGGTCCACGACGGCGGCCGCCACGACGAGCCGCGACGAGGGGAGATCGGTCATGCCCGGGACTTTAGATGACTGACTCCAGTGGGGCGCGGGGCCCGGTCCGAGCGTGAGAGCCTCGCTGTGCGGGGAGGGGGGCGGCGCGCGTCCCTGAGGATATTTGTGCTTTTCTGTGAGAGCCTCGCTGTGCGGGGAGGGGGGACTGGTGCCCGGCGGGCGCCTCGGACCGATCTCGGCGCGGAACCGGACCGATCTCGGCGAGGGGGAGTGTGGCACACTTCCGGACGTGAACACTGACTGGAGCTCCTGGTGGTCCGACCCCCTGTCCCGCATCGCCTCCGACCAGCTCGCCCTGTGGATCGCCCTGGCGGTCCTGGCGGCGGTCCTGGCCTTCCCGACGGCGCGGCGCTGGGGGCGCACCCTGGTCACCATCGTGCACGAGGCCGGCCACGCCGGGGCCGGCATGCTCGTGGGGCGGAAGTTCCAGGGCTTCGTCGTCGAGAAGAACCTCGCCGGGCACGCCGTGACCGCGGGCAAGGAGCGCGGCCCCGGACGGGTCTTCACCACCTGGTCGGGCTATCCCGCGCCCGCGGTGCTCGGCGCCCTGGTCGCTCTCGCCGCGCTGGCGGGGTGGGGCGGCCTCGTCCTGATCCTGACCCTGGTGGCCCTCATGGTGCTGCTCGTCATGTCCCGCTCGGTGCGCACGGTGGTCCTCGTCGCCCTTGTGGGGGCGCTCACATTCGGCCTGTGGTGGTGGAGCGACAGCACGGCCGGCGCCCCGCTGCGCGCCGGTCTTGTCGCCGGGGTGGGCCTGGCGCTGCTCGTGGGAGCCTGGGACTCCCTGCGCGACGTCGCCGCCTCCCGGGACGGTGCGCAGGACCATCGCACGCTCGCGGCGCTCACCGGTGTGCCGGCCGGCCTGTGGCTGGTCACCTGGTTCCTCGTCGACGCCGCCGCGACCGGCGTCGTGGCGTGGAGCATATGGGGCGCCCTGACCTGAGCGCCGGGCCGGGCGCCGCAGTCCCGGCAGACGACGGCGGCCGGGGCCCAGCGCCTAAGCGGCCGGGACGAGGACGGTCGAGAAGGCCGAGAATGCCCGCACAGGCGTGCATGCGGGTGGTCAACGACCTGAAGCGCGCCCGCGGTCAGGGCCGAGGCCGAGGACGCGGGGATGCCGGGCGTCACAGTGCCGGGCGGCTTCGACCGATACGCTGGTGCAAAGACACCCTGACTACTCACCCGAGGAGCACCATGACCGGTCCTGTCACCTTTCTCGCCCGAGGCCTCCTGGCCGGCGTCTTCATCAATGGCGGTATCAGCCAGTTCAAGGGCGCCCGCCTGCTCGCCCCCAAGGTCGAAGCCGCGAAGGAGGAGTACGGCGTCGTCACCGAGGTGGCGGGGGAGGACCTGGTCAGGCTCAACGGCGCGGGCATGGTGCTCGCCGGCGGCGCCCTCGCCCTGGGCGTAGCACCGCGCCTGTCCGCTGCCGTACTTGTGAGCATGCTCATCCCGACGACGGTCGTCGGGCACCCCTTCTGGAAGATCGCGGACAAGGCCAAGCGGCGCACAGCCGTTTCGGGGACCCTGAGCAACGCCGCCATTACCGGCGGCCTGCTGCTCGTGGTGGCCGGGCGCAGGTGCTGACCCCGCGCTGCGGCGAGCGGCCGCGGCTGGTCACTGCGCCCTGCAGCAAGAGGGCCCGGAACCATCGCGGTCCCGGGCCCTGCCGGAGCGGGTGACGGGAATCGAACCCGCGCTGTCAGCTTGGGAAGCTGAAGTTCTACCATTGAACTACACCCGCGCTCACCTGCTGGAAGGTGCTGGAGCAGCATACCCCACATGGGCTCGGACCGGAAAACGTGCCCCGGGGGCCGGGGCGGCGTCGGCGGCGTATTACTTCTTACCGTCTTCCCATCGTGGAAGTCTGACCGGAGAAGCCGCTAGCCTGTGCCACGAGCCGTCGCACTCGGGCGGCCCTTCCCCACCCACATCGTGAGAGGCTCTTGATGAGTAACGCGTACGACCCCTCTGAGTACCCGCCGACGATGCCCATCGGCTCCGCCTCCGGCGCCGACGTCAACCAGTCGGGCGCCCCCTACTCGGCTGCGAGCCCTTACGCCTCCGCGCCGTCGGGCGCCCCCTACTCGGCTGCGAGCCCCTACGCCTCCGCGCCGTCGGGCGCCCAGCCCGGGTTCCAGCAGCCCGGGTTCCAGCAGCCCGGCGGGGCCGCCTACGCGCAGGACCCCGGGGCCCAGCAGGGCTACTACCCCGGCGCCGCCCCCGGGCAGATGCCCTACCCGCAGGCCGGCGTCGGCTACTACGACCAGAAGTCCAAGGTCGCCGCAGGCCTGCTCGGCATCTTCCTGGGCACGCTCGGCGTCCACAACTTCTACCTGGGCTACACCAACAAGGCCATCGGCCAGCTGGTGGGGACCATCGTCGGCTTTGTCCTCTCCATTATCGTCATCGGGATCTTCATCGTCCTGGGCATCCAGATCTGGGCCCTTGTCGAGGGCATCCTCATCCTGAGCGCACAGCCCGGCTCTCAGCCCTGGGGTGTGGACGCCCGCGGCGTGCCCCTGTCCAGCTGAGGTCAGGCCCGCGCGCGTGCGCCGGACTCGCGCGGGCCCGCGCCCTCGGGCCGCTGGCCTCTGGCACAATCAGCCCCGTGCTGCTCTCCGACCGCGACATCCGCGCCGAGCTCGACGTCGGCCGTGTCGTCCTCGACCCCTACGATCCCGAGATGGTCCAGCCCGCCTCGATCGACGTGCGACTGGATCGCTGGTTCCGCCTGTTCGACAACCACCGCTACCCGGTGATCGACCCGGCTGTCGAGCAGGACGGGCTCACCCACCTCATCGACGTCGGCCCAGACGACCCCTTCGTCCTCCACCCCGGCGAGTTCGTGCTCGGCTCCACCTACGAGCGCGTCACCCTGCCCGACGACGTCGCCGCCCGCCTGGAGGGCAAGTCGAGCCTGGGGCGCCTCGGCCTGCTCACGCACTCCACTGCAGGATTCATCGACCCTGGCTTCACCGGGCATGTCACGCTCGAGCTGAGCAACACGGCCACCATGCCCATCAAGCTGTGGCCGGGCATGAAAGTCGGCCAGCTGTGCTTCTTCCGGCTGTCCAGCCCCGCGCAGGCCCCCTACGGCTCGGGGGCGCACGGCTCGCGTTACCAGGGGCAGCGCGGTCCGACGGCGTCGCGCGGCCACAAGTCCTTCCACCGGATTCGCATCGAGCATATCGAGCATCCAGACGCATCGACCGCGGAGGGCGCCCCTCCGCACGACGCAGCCCCCGCCGGAACCGAGGAGCAGGCATGACGAGTCACCGAGCTGGCGGCACGAACCACCGGGCCGGTGCCCCGACCCGCCGGTCCGCCGCGTCGCATCGGGCCGCCGGGACCGGCCGGGACTCCGACGGCGCGGCCCGTCGGGCGAGCGCCTCCGACCAGGAGGCCGGAGGCGCCGGCACCTGGGCGGGCACGCCCCGCTGGGCAGGCCCCCCTGCTCGGGAGGCCGGGGGTTCTGGTGGCTCTGGTGGCTCTGTCTACGACGCCGGTGGTGCGGCCCGTCGGGTGAGCGGGTCTGCTCCGCAGGCCGGCGCCACGGGTCGTCGGGCCGGGGGCTCTGCGCCGGGGATCGGCGGCTTTGCGCGTGAGGGCGGTGGGGCTGCCGCTTCTCCCGGCGCCGCGGCCGGGGCTGCCGGTTCGCCCCGGCGGGTCAGCGCGGTCGAGCGGGCGGGCGACCCGGCCCGCCGCAGGGCCGGCTCGGCCCGGGAGGGCGTCGGCTCGACTCGCGGTGCGGGCGGTTCCGGCCGCAGAGCCAGCGGCTCCGTCCGTCAGGCTAGCAGCCACGCAGCCCCGCCCACCATGAACAGCCAGGTGGACGCGCCCACGATGACCATCGGCGCAGGCGACCTCGCTCTGTCCCTGCCCACCGAGACCGCGACCTTCTCCGCCGTCGGCACCCTGCCCATAGGGCGAGTGGACACCCGCCACCTGCTGGTCATGACCAAGGACATCACCGCCAACGAGGTCGAGGCCCTCGCCATGTCCCAGGACCTGCACTCGGGATGGGTCGGCGCCTCGCGTCTCCAGCTGCTTCCCGGCGCCGAGCTCCAGGGGCCCTGGAACCTGGACGACGAGCTGCGCGGCCTGCTCGACCTGCCGCCCTGGGCGGCGCAGGTCATGCTGCTGGAGTGCAAGCCGACGCGCTCCGGTCCGCTGCCGGCCGCGCTGACCGGCATCGACGCGCTCTCCGACGCCTTCCCACTGGCCCAGCCCACCGGCACCGAGCTCATCGCCCTGACCCGGATGCGGGCGATGGCCCGCCGCCTCGCGGGGGCGCTGCGCCTGGCGGGCGACCCCGAGGTCCGCGGAGGCAAACCGCGGCCCGTGCTCATCACCCCTGACCCGGAGACCTCCATCTCCCTGACCGTGTACGCGCCCGTGTGGATCGCGCCGGACGCCTCTGCCACGCTCATCGGCAATGTCGCACCCGGCGCCCGCCTGCGCATGGACACCATGAACATCTTCGGTCCCGGCGGCCTGGAGGCCGTCGGACAGGAGGCCCTGGAGCGGCTCGTGGCCTCCATCGGCGAGGACGCCCTGGACGAGGCGTGGCGCCGGGCGGAGCGGCAGCGGCGCGAGATGGGGGAGATCGAGGACCGCGCCATGGCCACGGGCGAGCCCATCGAGGAGATGCGCGACGGTTACGCCGTCGTCGCCGACGTCGACCCCGAGCTCCCCAGCCGGGGCATGATCGAGGTGCGGGTCCTGGGCACCGACGAGATGCCCCTGGCGGTGCGCGGCGAGTCGTGGGCCTCCGGGGGCGTGGTCTCCTACGGCGTCGTCTGGGTGCCGCGCGACCCCGCCGACGCGCGCAGCGAGACGATCTCCCGGGTGGGCCGGCGCACCCGCGGCGCCGCGCGCGAGCTCATCGAGAGGATCGCCCAGGTGATCGCCGGGGCCGCCCACGGGGTCGCGGTCGACGACGACGGGTTCCTCGTCGCCCTGGAGTGAGCGCCGGTCGCGCCCCGGTCGGGTCCGCCCGTCGCGAGCCGGCCCGGCCCGTCACCCGGCGGGCCGACGGAGCTCGCGCGGCAGGCGCAGCACGCCGTCGTCGGCGCGAGGCACCAGTCGGTCCTCCTGCGCCCGGGCGGCGGCCTCGTCCCACGTCCAGGCGCTGAAGGCCGCCGCCGACTCCAGGGACCGGGACCAGGCGACGACGTCGTCCCCTCGCTCGCGGCCCACGGACATGTAGTGGCGCAGCAGCCCGGCGCAGGCGCGGGCGTCGTCCAGCGCGCAGTGGTGGCTGCCGATCCGCACGCCCGCCGACTCGCAGCACATCACCAGGCGCCGCGACGGGGTGGTGATGTAGCTGCGGGCGAGCTCCATGGTGCACACCCGCGGGATGCGGGCTCCGCGGCCCAGGCGGTCGAGAGCGCCCAAGGCCTGGGTGAGGAAGCCGACATCGAAACGGGCGTTGTGGGCGACGACGGCGCGGCCGGCCAGGTCGCGCACGAGCAGGTCGGCGACCTCCGCCAGCGCCGGGGCGCCGATGAGGTCCTCGGCGACGAGCCCGTGGATGTAGGTGGGGCCCACGTCCACGCTCGCGCCGGGGTCCACCAGGGTGGTCCAGCTGCGCTGCGTGGAGCCGTCGGGGCCCAGGAGCACCAGGCCGATCTCGATAATGGAGTCCCTCGCCGGCGACAGCCCGGTGGTCTCCAGGTCGATGACCGCGTAGCCCACGTCGGCGGCGCTCGCGGCGGGCGCGGCAGCGGCCGGCGTTGCGGCGGGTGCGGGGGACAGGGCGGGCAGCGGGCGCAGTGCGCGGCCGGGGCGGTGGTAGAAGGGCATCGGCGGCATCGTATAGGCGCCCGCCCACACCAATGCGGAACCTGAACGGCGGGCAGCTGGCCCGTCCGCCCGCCGCGCCTGCCCGCCGTCGGGCACGTCCTGCTCGCCGCACTTGCCGCACTCGTCCGCCGCCCGCCGGGGTTCGCCGCCTGCGGGCCTGGTGCGGCCCGCCGGGCCCGGTGCGTCCGGGTGGGGCAGCGCGATTCCTGCCGCACTTTTAGGACGCTCGACCCCACCCGTGGGCGCCGGGTCGGGGGGTGCTGCACATTCGTTTGCGGTGCGCGCCGAGCGAAACCGCGGAATCATGCGGAAATGAGATCTCGACGAGCACCGAGATACCTCTCCCATGTGCGCAGACCCCCCTCTGCGCACATGGGAGCGCGTCAACCGATCTTGACGCATCTTGAGAAACCGCTGAATCTCAACGGAAACCTGCGCTATCCCTGCGACGGCCCTGCTCTCCCATGTGCAGCTTGCGCTCGTGTGACCGCCTGTCTGCTGAGGCTGGCCTCCGAGTTCTCGGGGAGCCGGTTAAGACTGCGTCGGGACGGCCGTCCAGCAGGTGCCCGGCCGACGCCTCGAATCGATCTTGATGCGGAGTACGAACGATCTCGGCGAAGGGAGGGGCGAGAGACGCAGGATTCGGCCCGCCCACCTGGCCCGTCTCCGGTCCGCCCGCGGAATCAATCATCTAGGCTCCGAGTCATGACCGACACCACGCCCACAGCGCCCACAGCGCCCACCGACCCCCCTGCGCCCGCAGCCCTGCGCACGCCCGCCACGACCCCCGTCACCAACTCGACCATCGCCGCCCAGATGGCCCACCGCACCATCCGCGCCTACACCGACGAGGGCATCGACGAGGACACGCTCACCACCCTCCTCGACGTCGCCCGGCACAGCGCCACCTCCTCCTTCCAGCAGCAGGTCACGATCATCCGCGTCCTCGACCCGGCCGTGCGCGAGCAGCTCCATCTCGCCTCCGGCCAGCCCTACGTGGGCGGGGACCGCGGGGAGCTGTTCGTCTTCGTCGTCGACCTGCACCGCAACGCCGCCCTGCGCGAGCGCGCCGGCGCCTCCCTGGAGCCCCTGGAGCGCACCAACCTCTTCCTCCAGGGCGTCGAGGACGCCGTCATCGCCGCGCAGAACGTTGTCGTCGCCGCCGAGTCACTCGGGCTGGGCACCACCTACCTCGGCTCGATCATCGGCGACGTCCGCCGCGTCATCAAGGCCCTCCGCCTGCCCACGCGCACCTACCCGGTCCTGGGCCTGCTCGTTGGGCACCCCGCCCAGGACCCCCAGTACAAGCCCCGTCTGCCGCGCGAGATCGTCGTCGGGACCGACGCCTACCCCGAGCTCGACGACCACCCGGACGCGCTGACCGCCTACGACGCCGAGGTCGAGCAGTACTACGACCTGCGCGACACCTCTCGGCGCGTGGACTCCTTCTCCGCTCAGATGGCCCGCGCGCTCGGGCAGGGGGCGGCCTCTCGCGCGCCCGTCCTGGAGGTCCTCCACGAGCAGCTCCTGTGCCTGAGCTGAGCGCGCCATGACGCGGTCCGCCTCCTCGCCCGACCGCTCGGCCGCACCGCGCGCCGTGTCCGCGCTCGCCGGGTTCGGCTTCCCTGTGGCCGTGGTCGCCTCGGAGCTGGACACCGACGGACGCGCGCGCACGCTCATCGAGGTGGGGGACGTCGACGAGATCTTCCCTTTCGCCTCGGTGACCAAGCCGATCGTGGCGTGGAGCGCGCTGGTCGCCGTCGAGCGCGGCCTGCTCGACCTGGAGGCTCCGGCTGGGGCGGGCACGGCGCACGGGCGGGCTGGGGCGGGCACGGCGCACGGGCGGGCTGGGGCGGGCACGGCGCACGGGCCGGCCGGGGCGGCCCTGCCTGGTGCCACGGTGCGCCACCTGCTGGCCCACGCCAGCGGCATCGCCTTCGACTCCGACGCCGTCCTGGCCGCCCCCGGAACGCGGCGCATCTACTCCAACCGGGGCATCGAGATCCTCGGCGAGCGGCTCGAGGAGGCCACGGCGACGCCCCTGGAGAGATGGGTCGAGACGACGGTGCTGGAGCCCCTGGGCATGTCCAGCGTGCTCGTGCCCGGGTCGCCCGCGCACTCGGGTGAGGGCAGCGCTCGCGACCTGGCGGTCTTCGCCCGCGAGCTCGCCGCGCCGAGGCTGGTCGGCGCGGACCTGGCCGCGAAGGCGACATCGGTGGCCTTCCCGGGGCTCGACGGCGTGCTGCCGGGCTACGGCCGGCAGGCGCCCAACGACTTCGGGCTGGGCGTGGAGGTGCGCGGCCGCAAGCGCCCGCACTGGACGGGGACGGCCAACAGCCCGGCGACCTTCGGGCACTTCGGCCAGTCGGGCTCCTTCGTCTGGGTGGACCCGGTGGCGCGGCGCCAGGCGGTCTTCCTGGGGGCGCAGCCCTTCAGGCGGGTGCACGTGACCCAGTGGCCCGAGCTGAGCGACCAGATCCTCGCCCTCTGACCGTCCGCCGCGCTTACTACGCTCCTTTGTTCCTTACTACGCTCCTTTTCCTCGTACAGTAAGGGACAAAGGAGCGTAGTAAGCGCGTCAGGCGGCGTCGGCGATGTCGATAATGACGGGCACGTGGTCGGAGGCGCCCTTGCCCTTGCGCTCGTCGCGGTCGATGGCCGCGCCGGTCACCCGTGACGCCAGCGCCGCCGAGCCGTAGATGAAGTCGATGCGCATGCCCTCGTTGCGCGGGAAGCGCAGCTTCTGGTAGTCCCAGTAGGTGTAGTTGGTGACGCGCCCGCGGGTCACCTCGGCCAGCCCCGCCTCCTCGAACGCCCGGAAGGCCGCCCGCTCGGGCTCCGAGACGTGGGTGGCGTCCTCGAAGACGCTCATGTCCCACACGTCCTCGTCGCGCGGCGCCACGTTCCAGTCGCCGACCAGCGCGAGCGCCTGCCCGGGCTCCTCCGCCAGCCACCGCCCGACGTCCTCGCGCAGCGCCGCCAGCCAGGCCAGCTTGTAGCGGTAGTGCGGGTGGGCGAGCTCCCGCCCGTTGGGCACGTACAGGCTCCACAGCCGCACCGCGCCCGACGACGGCGCCCCTGGTCCGCTCGTCTCAGTCGTGCCTGCCCTCCCGTCGTCCGAAGCGTCTCGCGCGCCCACGGTCGCCCCGAGCGCCCGGGCCTCGACGGCGGCGGCCGCGCCCTCCTTCCTGGCCCATCCCGGCTGCCCGGGGAACTCGGTGACGACGTCGGTCAGCCCCACCCGCGAGGCGATCGCCACCCCGTTCCACTGGTCCAGGCCGTGCACGGCCAGCTCATAGCCCGCGGCCTCGAAGGGGGCGCGGGGGAACTGGTCGGGCCTGCACTTGATCTCCTGCATGGCCAGCACGTCGATGTCCTCGCGCTCCAGGAAGGCGATGACGCGGTCGACGCGGGTGCGGACGGAGTTGACGTTCCAGGTGGCCAGGCGCATGGCCCCAGGGTAGCGGGGGAGGCGGGCAGGGTAGTGAGGACGGCGGGGAGGCGGGCTCAGCCGTGCGGGCGTCCGCGGCGCGATCGTCGTCGTGCTTCTAGCCGTGCGGGGCGTCGTCGGCCGGGAGGTAGAGCACGGCCGTGACCCCGGGCAGCGCGGCGAGGGCCTCCTCGATGAGGGGGCGCACCCGTCCCCAGTCGAGCCCGCCGTGCCCGCAGCCCAGCGGCGGGATCGCCAGGGAGGAGACTCCGAGCCCCACGACCGTCTCGACGAGGCTCGCCAGGCCCGTCTCGATGTCCGCGAGCCGGGAGGCCGACCGCCAGTGCCGTTTGGTCGGGAAGTTGATGATGTACCTCGGGTTGCCGTCGGCCCGCGTGGGCCACACGTGCATGCGCCCTGGGCTCAGCTCCCCGCGCCGGGCCGCGTCGCGGTAGCTGTCGAACATGTCCGGGTAGGCCCGCTTGAACTGCGAGGGCCAGCCCCTTGCCCATGACGCCGACGGTGTTGACGGCGTTGACCAGCGCCTCGACGTCGGCCGCCAGGATGTCGCCCCGGGCGTGCTGGATCATGGGCGGGCTCCTCCTGCGTTCTGCGTCGGGACGGACATTTTCGCACGAGAGACGGCGTCGCCGCCGATCTCGTCCGAGAGCGTCGATCTCGGACTGGCCGGGCGACGCGGACGCGCACAGGCCGCTCGCGGGGAGCCGATCATCTAGGCTCCTCCTATGGGAACCGCACTGATCACCGGCGCCACCGCCGGCATCGGCCTCGAGCTGGCGTGGCAGCTGGCCGAGGCGCACCATGACCTGGTCCTGGTCGCGCGCAGCCGGGAGAGTCTGACGGCCGTCGCCGAGCAGCTCTGCCAGGTCGCCGGCGTCGGCGTCGAGGTGCTGCCCGCGGACCTGTCAACACCTGCGGGCCGGGCGGCCGTCGCCGGTCGCCTGCGGCTGGAGCCCACCGTGGCGCGTGCGGCCGCGTCGACCGAGCGCCCCCGCGGGGCTGACGACGTCGCCGCCCGTCCGATCGACCTGCTCGTCAACAACGCGGGCTTCGCAGTCGGCCAGCCCTTCGTGGGCGGCGAGCTGGCTCAGGAGCGGCGCGCCCTGGCGGTCATGGTGGATGCGGTCATGGAGCTCACGCACGCGGTGCTGCCCGGGATGGTGACGCGCGGCCACGGCGCCGTCCTCAACATCTCCAGCGTGACGGCGCTGACGGCCATGGGGACCTACGCCGCCCACAAGGCCTGGGTGCGGACCTTCACTGAGGGGCTCGCCTCCGAGCTACGCGGCACCGGGGTGACGGCGACGGTGGTCAACCCGGGCATGACCCGCACCGAGTTCCACCGGCGGGCCGGCATGGACGAGACGGCGTGGCCGGGCGTCGTCTGGCTGCGGGCCGAGGACGTGGCGCGCGCCGCCCTGGACGCCGTGCGCCGGGGCCAGGTCATCTGCACGCCGAGCGCGCGCTACCGGACGGTCAACGCCGCCCTGCGGCTCGCCCCGCGCTGGCTCGTGCGGCGCGTGGCCGGGCGCGGGAGCTCGGGCGGGCCTCAGTGAAAGGTTGTGCATCTCACTGGAGCGTCCACCTATTAACTGCCATGATGAATGCATGGCTTCTATGACGCTCCACGGTTCTCCCGTTCACTCCGTCGGCGAGCTGCCCGCCGTCGGCTCGCACGCCCCGGCCTTCGAGCTGGTCGGCGCCGACCTCGGCCCGATCGACTCCGAGTCCCTGTCCGGCCGCCGCGTCGTGCTCAACATCTTCCCGTCGGTGGACACCGGCGTGTGCGCCACGAGCGTGCGCGAGTTCAACAGGCGCGCCTCCGGTCTGGCCAACACCGTCGTGGTCTGCGTCTCGAAGGACCTGCCCTTCGCGCAGGCGCGCTTCTGCGGCGCCGAGGGGCTCGACGACGTCGTCACGGCCTCGGCCTTCCGCTCCGCCTTCGGCGAGGACTACGGCGTCACCCTGACCGACAGCCCGCTGGCCGGCCTGCTCTCGCGCGCGGTCGTCGTGCTCGACGCCGACGGGACGGTGCTCTACACCCAGCAGGTTTCTGAGATCGGCGAGGAGCCCGACTACGAGGCGGCCGTCGCCGCCCTGTCCTGACGCATCCCGCGGGTCGGTCCGGGCCTGCGGGGACGACGGCCCGGGGGCGGCCCGGACCGCGAGCGCTGTATGCTCTCGGTCCGGGCCGCCTCTGCGCGTGTCTGTGCGTTCGGACCGGTCTCAAGCCGGAGCTCGACCGATCTCGGCGGGGCGGGGGCGGGGCCGCGTGTGCTGAACCTCAACTTTGATGACGTTGTGTGCTATCCTTGTTCTGTCCGGCGAGCGCAGGGTCGATGACGACGCGCAGCGAGACCGGGACACGACCAGGTGCAGGGGAGGGCCGTGTGAGACGTCTCATCAAGTCGCTGTGGCGCGGCTTCACGCGCGCCTTCGCCGGGTGGTCGGGGATCGCTCTGGCGGCGCTGCTCGGCGCTGTCCTGGGTGTGGGCCTGTTCACGCTGCAGTACTCGGGCGTCACCGGCTACCTCGGCGACGACCCCGCCACCTGCGCGAACTGCCACGCCATGCGCGAGGAGTACGAGGGGTGGCAGAAGGGCAGCCACCACGACGTCGCCACCTGCAACTCCTGCCACGCCCCGCACGACAGCATCGTCCACAAGTACATCAACAAGGCGGACAACGGCTTCTGGCACTCGTTGAAGTTCACGTTCCAGAACTATCCGGAGAATATTCAGATCCGCGAGCACAATCGCGAGATCACCGAGGCCGCCTGCCTCTACTGTCACTCCGACTACGTGGAGCAGGCTACTAACAGTTCGACCCACAAGGGTGAGACGGTGTCGTGCATCCACTGCCACGACGGCGTCGGGCACAAGAGGTGATGCGACATGAGTACCGAGAACGACGACGCCGAGGTGCCCGTCACCGACGCGGAGAAGCCCGCCGACGTCGAGGACTTCGACGACGACGCCGATACGCGCGCCGATCGCCGCGGGAAGCGCAGGAGGCGCACCTCCTGGACCGGTCCGCGCAGGCGGTGGGTGCCGATCGCCGTCCTTGTCGTCGTCGCCGTCGGCTCGGCGGCTCTGACCTGGCTGCTGACCACGATCGTCGAGCACAAGCAGGAGGCGAAGTGGCCCTTCGCCCAGGTGGTTCAGCTGACCGACACGACCTACGACCCGGCCGTGTGGGGCGAGAACTTCCCCATCCAGTACGAGCAGTACAAGAAGACCATCGAGGACACCGACGGCGATTTCGTCAAGGTCACCCCCACCGCCGAGGACCCTCGCGAGTACCACACGCTCTCCCGCATCGACATGGAGACTCGGGCCAAGCGGATGTGGCGCGGCTACGCGTTCTCCGTCGACTACACCGAGCCCCGCGGGCACGAGTGGGCGCTGGAGGACCAGAAGAACACCAAGCGGACCAAGCCCCCCTTCAAGCAGCCCGGAACCTGCCTGAACTGCCACGCCTCAATGCCCGAGGTCTATGACGAGCTCGGCAACGGGGACCGCAAGGCCGGGTTCGACGCCATGAACGCGATGTCCTACGGCGAGGCGGTCGAGCACGCCTCCTCGTCCATCGCCTGCATCGACTGCCACGATCCCAAGACCATGGAGCTGACGATCACCCGTCCGGCATTCATGGAGGGCATTAAGCAGGCCAAGGCCGCGGAGGGCATCACCGACTACGACGTCAACCGCGACGCCACCAATGAGGAGATGCGCACCTACGTGTGCGCGCAGTGCCACGTCGAGTACTACTTCGCCGGCGAGGGCAAGACCCTGACATTCCCGTGGAAGAAGGGCCTGACCGTCTACGACGCGATGGACTACTACGACGAGGTCGGCTGGACCGACTTCACCCACGAGGAGAGCGGCGCCTCGATTCTCAAGGCGCAGCACCCCGACTTCGAGACCTGGTCGCAGGGCATTCACGCGGCCAACGGCGTCACCTGCGCCGACTGCCACATGGCGTACAACCGCGAGGGGGCGTCGAAGGTCTCGAACCACCAGATCATGAGCCCCATGGCGAACGAGGACACGATCAACTCCTCCTGCCTGACCTGCCACCACTCGAGCGCCTCCGAGATGCGCGAGCGCGTCGAGGGCATCCAGACCCGCTGGCAGAGCTCGCTGAACGTGAGCTTCACGGCCCTCGACGCCCTGATCACCGATATCACCACGGCCGCCGGCAACGGCTCGGCCACCGAGGCGCAGCTGGCGACGGCGCGCGACTACCAGCGCAAGGCGCAGTTCGTCGTCGACTACTCCTTCTCCGAGAACGGGCGCGGCTTCCACGCTCCGGCGTACTCGATCTCCATCCTCAACCAGGCGACCGACTGGGCGCGCTCCGGCCAGCTGGCGCTGCGCGGGGTCGAGGTCGACAACGGCGTCGCCCCGGCGGTCCCGGAGCAGCACCTGCCGACCGGGAAGAAGTGATTGCGGCTGATGGGATCGCAGACATGCGGGGGAGTGGTGCGAGGCGATGACGCCTGAAGGCGGCGGAGTGGACCGGGAGGAGCTGGCATCCTTCCTCGCCACCGCTCCGGAGCACCTCAAGGGCTGGGCCGGCGAGCAGCTGGCCCAGCTCGAGGGCGCCGAGAGCGACGGGGCCGAGAAGGCGGGGCCCGCAGGCCCCGGGGCCGGGCGGAAGCCGAAGCGCCCCGGCGGCAAGAGTGGCGACGGCGGGCAGAAGGGCGCCGACGACGAGCGGGCAGCCGATGTCGAGGACATCCTGGGGGAGGACGACGAGGAGCCGGCCCCGCGGGCGCCCCGGACTGCGAAGAACCGCCCGCGCCCGGCGTCGAAGCTGGAGCAGCGGACCGGGGTCTCCCGGGTGAACCTGGTGCTGGTCATGCTCCTGGCTGCCGCCGTCGTCATCATTGTCCGGCAGATGGGGCTGATCGGGCAGGCGGGCCAGGACGGGTCGGCCATGACCATGCCGTCCAACCATCCGGCGGTCGGCGCCAGCGCGGACCCCTCCGCCGTGGCCGCGATGGACCAGGCCGAGCCGGTCGACACCGACAAGGAGGCCTCGCTCAAGGCCGAGGCCGAGGCGGACTCCACGAACATCACGGCCCGCCAGGAGCTGGGCGTCATGTACCTCAAGGCGGACCTGTACCAGGACTCCATCACCTGGCTGCAGCAGGTCCTCGACATCGACCCCAATAACCTGGACGCGCTCCTGGCGATCGGCAGCGCGGAGTACGGGTCGAACCAGTACGACGCCGCGGAGAAGCACTGGCGGCGCGCGGCCGAAGTGGATCCCGGTGTCGCCGAGCCCTGGTACAACCTGGGGTTCCTCTACATGGCCAAGACGCCGCCGGACACCGGGCGCGCGGTCGAGTGCTGGAACAAGGTGCTCGAGATCTCCCCCGACTCGGAGCTGGCGGCGGGCGTGCGCACCCACCTGAGCCGCATTGCCACCGCCTCCCCCACGGCGACGCCAGCACCTGCGACGCCGTCGGCCGGAGGGTAGCCGCATGGAGATCACGCTTCCGGTGGCCCTGCTCGCGGGACTTGTCTCCTTCGCCTCCCCCTGCTTCCTGCCCATCGTCCCGGCCTTCGTCGGCCAGCTCGTGGGGACGGGCGCCGGGCGGGTGAGCGGGCGCGCGGCCCTGGGCAATGCGCTGTGCTTCGTCGCGGGGTTCTCCGCGGTCTTCATCGCGCTGTGGGCGTCGCTGGGCCTGGTCGGGCGGTCGCTCGGCCCCTACGCGGTCTACGCCCGCATCGCCGGCGGGGCCGTCCTGGTGTTCATGGGCCTGCACGTGGCGGGGGTCCTGAGCATCGGCCCGCTCAACGGCATGGTGCGGGCCTCCATGCCGCGGGGGAGCGCCTCGCCGCTGCGCGCCGGCCTCATGGGCGTCGTCTTCGGCGCGGGCTGGACCCCGTGCATCGGGCCGATCCTCAGCGGCATCCTCGCCCTGGCGACCATGAGCGCCACGGCCTGGTCGGGCGTCTCCCTCATGAGCGCCTACTGCCTGGGCCTGGGCGCGCCGATCGTCGCCGTCGCCCTCGGGTCCGCGCAGGTCACCAGGCGCTTCGACTGGTTCCGGCGCCACCACGTGGGCGTCTCGCTGGCGAGCGGGAGCCTGCTGGTGGCCGTCGGCTTTCTCATGATCACCAACCTGTTCGCCAAGCTGGCCGGTCTGGTCCCGGAGCTTGGGATCTGAGGAGAGGCAGCGGATGAGCGAGGACATCACCCCGAAGGAGAGCCGGACGAACAGCTCCGCTCCGGTGGACGGCCTGGACGACCCGGCCGCCCTCTCCCCGGGGCAGGTCCTGGGGCAGATCTACGCCTTCTTCTACAAGAAGGTCGTCGGCCTGGTCCTCCTCCTGCTGGCGGGACTGCTCTCGCTCCTGGGCGTGCTCTTCGCGCAGATGCCGGCCGAGGTCAGAAGCGACCCGGAGGCCACCACCCGGTGGCTGGAGCAGGCCCGGCAGGTCTACGGCGGCTGGACCGGCGTCCTGCACAGGGCCGGCGTCTTCACCATGTTCACCTCGATCCCGTTCCTGATGGTGATGGGGCTGCTCGCCGCCTCGATCATCGCGTGCACCGTGCACCGGCTGCCGATCATCTGGAGGGCCGCCCGCCACCCGCGCGTCAGGGTGACCGCCCGGTTCTTCGACCGCGCCCGGCTGCGCTCCCGCTTCACCGCCCCGGTCAGCGCCGAGAAGGCCTTCGAGACCGTCTGCGCCGACGCCCGCGGGCACCGCATGCGGGTGATCATCGACGGCAGCGGCCCCGGCCGCAGCGCCTACATCGACCGCTGCTCCTGGGGGCCCTTCGGCACCATCTTCGCCCACACCGCCTTCGTGATCATTATGGCCGGCTTCGTCGTCTCCTCCTTCACCGGTTTCCGCGACCAGCAGTTCACCCTGACCGTCGGCTACCCCAAGGACGTCGGCCACGGCACCACCCTGGTGGCCGAGGCCAAGGGGTTCCAGGACACCTACTACGACGACGGCTCCCCCAAGGACTACGTCTCCGATCTGGTGCTCTACGACGGTGACCGCCAGGTGGCCGGCCGCCAGGTGCGGATCAACTCCCCCCTGTCCTACGACGGCGTCATGTTCCACCAGGCCTACTTCGGCGTGGCCGCCGTCCTGAGGATCACCGACTCCTCCGGGGCGGAGGTCTTCCACGACGGCGTCGCCCTGGAACGGACCACCAAGGACAAGAAGCTCATCTACGGGCGCACCACCCTGCCCGACGGCAACACCCTCGTCGTCGTCGGATCGGCCTCCGGCCAGACCGCCACCGGCATCGAGCCCGGCCAGGTGGGGATCGAGATCTACGAGGGCGACACGAGCAACCCCGTTGACAGGACCACGCTCGACACGGGTACCCCGACGCCCCTGGGGGACTACACCTTCACCTTCGAGCGGGAGCAGCAGTTCACCGGAATGATCGTCAAGAAGGACCCGGGGACCGGGCTCGTGTGGTTCGGGTTCCTCCTGCTGTTCGTCGGCACCTGCATGACGATGCTCGCCCGGCACCGGCGGCTGTGGGTGCGAGTGACCGAGACCGATGACGGGGCTCTCGTCCAGATGGCCTCGCCGGACCGGCAGGACTCCGGGTTCACCAGGTTCTTCACGGACATGACTGTGCGCGTCAGCAAAGAGATGAGTGACGCGGGCGAGACTACCGACGCGACCGACGCGACCGACGCGACCGACGCGACCGGCACAAGCGGCACGAGCGGCACAGTCCGCACCCACGAGAGGACGACCACCGATGATTGAGTACTCCCAGGCCCTCCTGCTCATCACCACAACACTCGTAGCCCTGTCCACCATCGCCTACCTGGGCGCCTTCTTCGCGGTCCGGATGTCGGCGAGGGCGGCGAGGGCGGCCCCGACCGCCGCCTCCGAGCCTGCCGGCACGGTGGTCATCAACACCGGCGACGGCGACCGGACCGTGGCGGTGACCGGGGGGATCCGTCACGCCCCGATCAAGCGGTTCACCGTCACCTGGTGGGCCGCCAAGTCCACGCAGCTGGGCCTGGTGCTGCTGACCGGGTCGCTGATCACCCGCACGATCGCGACCGGCCACATGCCCTTCTCGAACCACTACGAGTTCGCAATCTCCTTCGCCTGGGGCATGATCCTCGCCCAGGTGTACTTCGAGTGGCGCTACCGGGTGCGCACCATGTCGGTCATTGTGCTGCCGGTGATTCTGGCGATGCTCATCTACGCCTCCACCCTGTCCTACAGGCCGAGCCCGCTCATGCCGGCGCTGCAGAACTCCCCGCTGCTCACCCTGCACGTGCTCACCGCCTCCATCGGCTACGGTGCGGCCGTGGTCTCCTTCGCGGCCGCGGTCATGTACCTGCTCGCGCCCTACGTGAAGTGGAAGGGCTGGCCCAGGGAGGAGGTGCTCGACGACCTCGGCTACAGGGCCACGGTGGTTACCTTCCCCATGCTGACCCTCATGCTTATCCTGGGGTCGATCTGGGCCAATGTCGCGTGGGGCCGCTACTGGGGCTGGGACCCGAAAGAGACCGCGGCCCTGATCACCTGGCTGATCTACGGCGCATACCTGCACGCGCGGGTGACCCGCGGCTGGCGGGGATCGAAGTCGGCGTGGCTGCTCATCCTCGGCTTCTGCGCCGTCATCTTCACCTATCTGGGCAACCTGTTCTTCGGAGGTCTGCACTCCTATGCCTGATCGTTCCGATCCGCCCGAGCACGACGACGAGCCGGGCGAGCTCGCAGAGTCTGACGAACGGGCCGACGGGCCCGATGAGCCGGCCGAGCCGGATGAGCTGGCCGAGTCTGACGTCAGGCCCGATGAGCTGGCCGAGCCGGCCGAGCCGGATGAGCTGGCCGAGTCCGACGTCGGCTCCGCCGAGTCCGACGAGTCGGACGAGTCGGACGAGAAGCGCTCGTCCGCCGACGAGCCGGCTTGGCGGGCCCGCCTGCGCCGCTCCGGCTTCGGCCAGATCGCCGTCGTCCTGGTGACGTCCTTCGCCATCGCCATTGCGGCTTGGTGGGTGGTCAAGCCGAGCACCGCCGAGGACCCCCAGGCCGAGACGGCCGTCGTCACCCAGGTGGAGGTCGAAGGCGTGCAGAAGGCACCGGTGGCGGGGGACGCGGCCCCGGCCTTCGAGGGCGCCGACATCGAGGGCCACCGGGTGTCGCTGGCGCAGATGCGGGGCAAGCCGGTGTGGCTCGTGTTTATGGCCACCTGGTGCACGGGCTGCCGCACCGAGATGCCCGATGTGCAGGCCGCTGCTGCCGCCCACGGCGATGACATCCAGGTCGTCGTGGTCTACGTCGGGGAGAGCCTTCCGGCGGTCCGCTCCTACTCCGAGCGCGTCGGCAACGACTTCACCCAGGTCGCCGACCAGGACCAGACCGTCTCCGCGTCCTACGGGATTATGGGCGTGCCCTCGCACTTCTTCGTTGACGCCGACGGTGTGGTCCAGCAGGTGCACGTCGGGCCGCTCGGCCCCGATCAGATGGATCAGTCGATCGAGGCGGTCAAGGCCGGCTGAGTCCATCGGCGAGCCGCCCGTCCCCCGTCCTCTGCCCGTCCCCTTTCCTTTTGCCGAGATCGGTTCAGCCTCGCACCGAGATCGGTCGGGTTCCGCGTCGAGATCGGTCCGGGACACCCGTTGCGCACTTCTCCGTCAAGAGCGGTCTCCTCGAAGACCCCAGAGCCCCGACAGGCCGGCAGACTCCACTCGCCCGGCCGGGTCCTGCACGGGGTCGTGCCCTCGCCCGCCAGGTCGCGCCTTGGACGTCGCGGTGGGAAAAGGTGGCTCCTACGCACTTTTAAGGTGGTCGGCGGTCTCGGGCGCGGTGTGGATCGGTGTGATTCCGCGGTTCTGCAGCACAGGCGGGGCGGGGTTCGGCGTTAAAAGTGCGTAGGAGCCACCTTTTCCCTCAGGACGTTGACGTCCGATGTCGCCCGGGCGGGCGCCTCGAACCGATCTCGGCGCGTAGTACGACCGATCTTGACGAAAGGGGGCGCCGGGGTCTGCCGGGGGGGCGCAGAGGCGAGCACTCAGACGCCCGACTCGTCCTGCGCCCCGCCGGAATCAATCATCTAGCCTGGTGGGGTGACAACGAATGACTCCCAGCGCGCCCGTCTAGCCCAGCTCGTCACCAGCCTCGCCGTCGTGCGCGGCCGGGTCACCCTCGCCTCCGGTGCCGAGTCCGACTTCTACGTCGATATGCGCCGGGCGACCCTGCACCACGATGCCGCGCCCCTCATCGGCCACGTCATGCTCGACATGCTGGAGGAGGCGGGTCTGAGCACGGACGACGTCGACGCCGTCGGGGGCCTGACCATGGGGGCCGACCCTGTGGCCACCGCCATGCTTCACGCCGCCGCCTCGCGCGGACTGGACCTGGACGCATTCGTCGTGCGCAAGGCCGCCAAGGACCACGGCATGAGGCGCCGCATCGAGGGGCCCGAGGTCACCGGTCGCAGGGTGGTGGTCCTGGAGGACACCTCCACCACCGGCGGCTCCCCGCTGGAGGCCGTCGACGCGCTGCGCGAGGCCGGCGCGAACGTGCTGGCCGTGGCCGTCGTCGTGGACCGCGACACTGGCGCGCGCGAGCGCATTGAGGCCCAGGGCCTGCCCTATTACGCCGCGCTCGGCCTGGCCGACCTCGGTCTGGGCTGACCCGCCCGACCCGCCTGCCGTCTTTTCGCCGAGATCGGTAGTATCCCGCACCGAGATCGGTCGAGTTCCGGCTCGAGATCGGTTCACGTGTGCACCAAGCGGCCTCCGTTCATCGTCTCGCTTGGACCCCCGGCGTCGTCGGACTCACGGAGGCGGCGCCGTGGAGTCGCGGACCACCAGCTGCGTGGGGACCTCGACGACGGGCCCCGCCTCCACCCCCAGGGCCAGGCGGGCCGCGGCCTCGCCCACGGCCGCGAAGTCCAGGCGCACGGTCGTCAGGGCCGGGATCATGCCGGGAGCGTGGGGGTGATCATCCACGCCCACCACGGAGACGTCCTGCGGCACCCGGGCGCCTTCGCGCGCGAGCCCCGCGACCAGCCCGATCGCCAGGTCGTCGTTGCCGCACAGGACCGCCGTCGCCCCTGAGGCCCGCACGGTCGCGGCGGCTCGCAGCCCCGTCTCCACCGACCAGCCGAGGGCCAGGGGCTCGCCGCCGCGCAGGTGGCGTTGGGCCAGGACCTCGCGCCAGCCGGCCAGGCGCGGATCCGGGTGGCCAGCACTCGGTACGCCCACATAGGCCAGCTGCTCGTGGCCCAGGTCGCACAGGTGCCGGGTCGCGGTCATGGCGCCGGCGTAGTCGTCCGTCCAGGCCCGGGGCGGCTCCTCTTGTTCGGGGTCCGGGCGGCCTCCGGCGATCGCCACCGGCAGGTCCACGGGCAGGTCTTCCAGGGTCGCCACGCTCAGGGAGTCGAACTCCAGGAGGACGACGCCGTCCACGCGTCCGTCCAGGGCGCGGGAGAGGATCTCGCGCCGCCGCTGCGGGCCGCCGCTCAGGCCGTGGACGGACAGGTCCACGCCGAACTCGTCGGAGGCGGCTAGCACCCCCGACACGGTCGCCCAGTAGCCGGTGCGGCTGATGTCCGTGGAGAGGACCAGGAGGTGGGCGCGGTCGGTGGCGGGGCGATATCCCAGGTCGCGGGCGGCCCGTCGCACCCGCTTGGTGGTGGGGGAGGCCGCCGGCTGGTCTCTGCTCAGGGCGCGTGATGCGGTCGCCTTGGATGTCGCGGCGCGGGCGGCGACGTCGGCGAGCCGGGGCGGGAACCACGGGCGCCTGGTCTCGTTCATGCGCCACCTCTCCGACGTCGTTCCCCGGTGGGGCGCCCGAGGCGGAACGGGCGCCCCACCAGGCTACGCGAGGGGGCGGCCGTCCCCGTCTGCTGGAGGTCACGAGTTCGAGTCATGCTGCTGTGAGGCCCGCATGAGTAGCGGGACGGGAGGCCGCTTTGCTCGGCGCGGGTTGTAACCGCCCGGCCGGTTGCGGCCGGTGCGCCTGTGGGTCTTGTCAGGCCCGGTGACCTAGTGCGTCGTCGGCTTGGCGGAGCTCGGCGGGCGAGGCCGAGCGTCGCTGTCTGCTGGGACTCAGCTGGCTGGACCTGGGGTGAGAGCCGGTCGTGATTTCCCACGTCGAGATCGGTTCGGTTCCGGCTCGAGATCGGTTCGTTGTCGCTCTGGCAGTGGTGCGGGGCGGGGATGCGGGTTGGCCGCTGGGGGGCTCGGGCGTCATGGTTCTTCTCGCGGTCCAGAGGATGGGCCGGGTCGGCCGGATGATGATGTGTTGGGCCTGTCGGAGTGCGCAGCTGTCCGTCAGAATGACATTGGCTGCTCGGGCTGCTGAGGCGCCGGTGGGGAACCGCGTCATTGCAGGGATGTCTTCGAGGGGAAGGGCGTCCGAGGGGTCCAATGTCATTCTGGCGGACACCCGGTCCCGAGACCCGGCCGTGCACCGCCGCAGTATTCCGGTATTTTGTGCGGCACTCGCGGAGTGCCGGGGGTGAAGAGGGCGTAGGGTGCTTCTCGGCCGCGATGTGTTGAGGCGGCCCGCGACGAGGTTGCTGTGGCCAAAGGGGCTCATGAGGCGTCTGGTGCTCTGAACCGATCTCGAGCCGGAACTGAACCGATCTCGATGAGAGGGGGCGGCGGGGTCCCTACTGGGTGGAGGCGGGGGACTCGATCCGCCACGTCGTCGCCTGCTCCTCCTCCCCGGTGACCAGCTGTCCGCCTCCGGAGGACAGGGCAAGGCCGCTGAGCTTGGAGCGGATCCTCACTCCGTCCTCCACCGGCAGGACGTGCCACCGGTACCGGCTGCCCGCGGTGTCCGTCCCGGTACCCGCCCCGGGGGAGGCCACCAGGCCCCCGCCCGCATAGCCGGTGGCGGACTCGGCGCCCAGCACGGCCCCCGACGGCGAAGCGAGCACATAGGTGAGATCGTCCTGGCGGCGCAGGCGCCAGCGAGTGTCCTCACCGGTGGAGGCGCTGAGCACGACGCCCGCAGAGCCCAGGGTCAGCGCCCGGCCCTCGGGGTCGAGGACGCGGACGTCTCCGTCCGGCTGCACCCGGGCGGGGGTCCGGTAGTAGGTGCGGACGTAGTCGATGTCGAAGGAGGCCGGCAGGGCGGAGTCCTGGACCCTGCCCAGGTGCCCCTCCAGGCTGAGGACCACGTGCCGGGACATGCGCCACAGGGAAGGGTCGGGGGCGGGCAGGCGCCAGGCGAGATGACGGTCCCAGTAGATGAGCACCTCGCCCTCCCGGCGCTCGACGCCGTAGAAGTGGTAGTCCGAGGAGACGTCATCGGCCGTCGGGTAGGTGTGCCCGCCGAAGGATCGGTGGCCGGCGTCGTTGCCGCCCGGCCAGATGTGCGTGGCCGAGGTCATGGCGTGGAAGTCGAAGGTCTCCTGGACGTCGATCTCCGGGTTCGGGTCGGCGGCCAGGGCGTTCTCGCCGCTGAGGGTGGAGGACTGGAGCCAGACGGCGGAGAGCACGCGGGCGGCTGAGGGCAGGGCCCTGGCGCGGACCTCCACGTAGCTGCACACGCCGGGGGTGTCGAAGACGGATTCCACAGCCCCGAAGGTGTGGCTGGCGCCGCCCCCGCCCCCGGATCCCTCGGCCCTGGCCCACAGGCGCAGGACGCCGTCGGAGACCTCCGCGTTCTCGTCGCGGAAGGCCCCGACCCCAGAGGTCGGGTACCACAGGCCGCGGTGCCAGCGGGCGGAGTCCAGAGGGGCGTCGAAGCCGTCGCTGAGGGAGTCGATGAGCGTCCACTCCTTCAGGTTGATGTCCGTTCCCTCTGCGCGGGCCGGGGCGGGCGGGCCCAGAAGGGGGAGCCCGGTCAGGACCGCCGCGGACAGGACGGCGCGACGTCGGCTCAGTGTCATCGAGGTCACCGGGGTCACCGGGGTCATCGGGGTCATCGTTCATGCTCCTTCGCACGACTCGGAGGGTCCTCAACGCACGGTAGACCTCGACGGAGACAGCGGGAAGATCCCCGCAGAATCTTGTGAAACGGATGTTTCACAGCTCGTGGACAGGCGAATGCGACCCTTCCTACGGTGGGCGCAGTCTGAGAGGGGGCCGATGCGGGCCGCCTCGTCTGGAGGTTCTGATGACTGCGATGACCGCACTGACTGCACCGGCAGCGGTGCCCGTCCGCGACCTGGGCATGGCGCGCCTGCGCATCCAGCCCGGCCGGCCCGCGGCGCTCGCGGTCGGCGGCAGCCCGGCCCACGTCCCGGCCCTCCCCCTGGTGGAGTGCCTGACTGTGGAGACCGGACGGGCCTTCGTGGATCACCGCCTGACCCGCACCGCGCAGGGGGCCGCCCTGCGGCCTGTCACCCTGGAGGAGAAGGAGGGGCCCTGGCCGCACCACCTGCTCACCCAGCGCGACGAGACCACCGGCCTGGTCGCCCTGACCGACCTGTGACGCCCCACCCCCGCCTCCCTGCGGGTGCGCACGCGAGTGCGCAACGACGGCGCCGCGCCCCTGCACCTGACCGCCCTCAGCATCCTGTCCGCCACCGTCCTGCCCGGCGCGCCCCTGGACGACCTCGACCTCATGACCGCGCCCTCGGCCTGGATGGCCGAGCAGCGCTGGCGCCACCAGCGCCTGGGGGAGGAGCTGGTCGACGTCGGGACCGCCGTCCACGGCCAGTCCCCCCGCGACACCCTGCGCCTGAGCGCGGAGTCCGGGTGGTCCTCCAGCCGCTGGGAGCCCGTCGGCATCCTCACCGACCCGGCCGGCGGCCAGGCCCTCGCCTGGCAGGTGGAGCACAACGGCGCCTGGACGGTGGAGGTCTCCCGCCGCGGCGGCGTCCTGGGCCTGGTGGTCTGCGGCCCCACCGACCTTCAGCACGGCTGGATGCGCGTCCTGCACCCCGGCCAGGAGGCGGCCACCCCCACCGCGGCCCTCGTCCTGTCCGACGGCGGCTGGCAGGGGGCCGCCGTCGAGCTCACGGCCTACCGCCGGGCCCTGCGTGAGCGCACGGCGCCCACCACCGACCCGGCCCCCGTCGTCTTCAACGACTACATGAACACCCTCATGGCCGACCCGACGGCGGAGCGCCTGGCCACCCTCGTGCCCGCGGCCGCCCGCGCCGGCGCCGAGGTCTACTGCATCGACGACGGCTGGCACTCCGACGAGGAGGACGGGGCCTGGTGGGACGCCGTCGGCGCCTGGGAGCCCTCCGCTCGCCGCTTCCCCGAGGGGCTTGGAGCCACTCTGGACCTCATCCGCGCGGAGGGGATGTCCCCCGGGCTGTGGATCGAGCCCCTCGCCGTCGGGGCGCGCAGCCCCTTGGCCCGCAGCCTTCCCGCTGAAGCCTTCATGCGCCGCGGCGGCAGCCTCCTCATCGAGCAGGGCCGCCTGCGCCTGGACATGCGTCACCCGGCCGCGCGCGAGCACCTCGACGCCGTCGTGGACCGGATGGTCGGCTACGGCATCGGCTACCTCAAGGTGGACGACAACTACTCCGCGGGCGCCGGGCCCGACGCCGGTGCCGACTCGGCCGGCGACGCCCTCCTGGAGCACTCCCGGGCGTGGGCCGGGTGGCTCGCCGCCCTGGGGCGGCGCCACCCGGGCCTGGTGGTTGAGAACTGCGCCTCCGGCGGCATGACCACCGACTACGCGCTTCTGGCCGCCGCCCGCCTCCAGTCCACCTCAGACCTCCAGGACCCCCTGCGCTACCCGCCCATCGCCGCCAACGCCCCCCTGACGGTCCTGCCCGAGCAGGCCGCCAGCTGGGGGTACCCGCAGCCGGGGATGAGCGACGAGGAGATCGTCTACACCCTGGTCACCTCCCTGGCCGGCTCCGTCTACCTCTCGGGGCACCTGGACCGGATGAGCGACCACCAGATCGCCCTGGTGCGCGCCGCCGCCGACCTGGCCAAGGCCCTGCGCACACACCTGTGCCGGGACGCGCCCTGGTGGCCCGCCGACGTCGCCGGCTGGAACGACCCCTGGGTGGTGGCCGCCCGCGCCGCCTCCCCGCACTCCCGCGAGGGGATCCTCCTGGTGTGGCACCGGCCCGGCCTGGGCTCCGGTGCGCCCGAGATCCTCCTGCCCGCGCTGGCGGACTGCGGCGTCGAGCAGATCTACCCGCCCCGTGACCTCGTCCCCGAGCCCGGCCTGCGCGCCGAGCCCGGTCCGCACGGGCTGCGCCTGACCGGCGCGGCCACACCCCTCGCCCGGGCCTACCTGGTCCGGTCCCACCACTGCGTCAATGACGCCGCATGAACGGAGAACCCATGAACCGCAGCCCCCTCAACCCGCTGACCGCGCCCGTGACCCGGCGCGCCTCCCTGGCCATGGCCGCCTCGCTCGTCGGCGCCATCGCGCTCGCCGCCTGCTCCGACCCTGGCAGCGGCGCCGCGGGCCAGGGCGCCCCGGCCTCCTGGCCGGCGGCCACGGACGGGCTCGACGGCGTCGAGCTGACCTTCTGGGCGGCCCAGTCCTCCGCCAAGATCCCCGCCACCGTGGTCAAGGCCTTCGAGGAGGCCACCGACGCGAGGGTCTCGATCGTCACCATCCCCGACCCCTACGAGCAGGGCGTCCAGACCAAGGTCGCCACCGGTGACCTCCCGGACCTGGCCATGTGGCAGCCCACCGCCTCCCAGCTGCTGAGCCTGGGCGCCAAGGAGCGTCTCCTGCCCCTGGACGGCGCCCCCTGGGAGGCCGCCACCGACGCCAGCGTCCTGGACGCCGGCGGCACGCTGGAGGGCACCCGCTACGCCGCCTTCATCTCCGCCCCCTCCGTCATGGGAGTGTGGTACAACAAGAAGGTCTTCGAGGCCAACGGCGTCACGATCCCCAAGAGCTTCGAGGAGCTCCTCACCGCGGCGCGCTCCCTCAAGGGCAAGGGCGTCACCCCCTTCTACGAGATGGGAGGCGAGTGGTGGGCCTCCCAGTGGGCCGTCCAGGTCCAGCTGGCCGACGCCGCCAAGGACGGCCTGTGGGACAGGGTCAACGCCAACGAGGACGCCTTCACGGGCACGGACATCCAGGGCGCCATTGACGCCTACAGCTCCATGATCGGCGAGGGCCTGTTCAACGAGGACATCAAGACCGCCACCTTCGACCAGCAGGCCAAAGCCCTCCTGGACGGCAAGGCCGCCATGGCCATCCAGGTCACCAGCCTCCTGGCCAATATGGCCGCCCAGGCGGACGCGAGCACCCTGGACTCCACCATCGGCTTCTTCCCGATCTCCAAGAAGGGTGCCCTGGCGACGTCCATCCCCGACCAGACCAACGCCGTCGTCGTCTTCGCCACCGGCGACTCCTCGCGCGAGACCGCCGCCCGCCAGCTCCTGACCTACTGGCTCTCCGAGGGCTACGCCGACTTCATCAAGGAGCAGAACACGGTCTCGATCATCTCGGGGGTTGACACCCCCGCCACGGCTCCCGCGGCCCTGGTGGAGTCCAACAAGACCCTGGCCTCCTCCGTGGGCTCCATGCAGTCCCTGGCCATTGCCAACCCGGACCTGGCCAAGAACCTGGGCGACATGATCGCCGGGACCAAGACGCCCGCCCAGGTGGGGCAGGAGACGCAGGCGCAGTTCGTCCAGCTCGCCAAGGCCATCGGCGCGAAGGGCTTCTGAGCATGGCGGCCGCACGAGGCGGGTCGCGGCGCGGCGTCCGCGGTTCGGGCGCCGCCCACCCCTGGGCCTTCGTCGTCCCGGCGTTCGCCGTGCTCGCGGTGTTCTTCCTGACCCCCACGCTGTACAACTTCGTCTACGCCTTCACGGACTGGTCCAGCTTCAAGTCCTCGATCCAGCCCACGGGGTGGAGCAACTTCGCCCAGCTGGCCTCCTCCGGCGACCTGCGCCGGTCCCTGGTGATCACCCTCCTGTACGCCGGCGGGGTGGCGGTCGTCCAGAACCTCTTCGGGCTGGGGCTCGCCCTCCTCCTGGAGCGGGACACGGCCGTCAACAAGGTCGTCCGGGTGGTCTTCTTCATCCCGGTCATTATGTCGGCCCTGGCGGTCGGCTACGTCTTCCAGGCCCTCCTCAAGCCCGACGGCGGAGTGAACCAGCTCCTGGGTCTGCTGACGGGCGGGCCGGTGAGCATCGCCTGGCTGGGCTCCACGCGCTGGACCCTGCTGGTCGTCATCATCATCCACGCCTGGAAGTGGATGGGCATGTCCATGCTCGTCTACCTGGCGGGACTCAAGACCATTGACCACCAGGTCCTGGAGGCCGCCCGCATCGACGGGGCCTCGCGCTGGCAGACCCTCACCCGGATCCGGATCCCGCTGATCGCCCCGGCCGTCACCTTCAATGTGGCCACGGCCCTCCTGGGCTCGATGAACTCCTTCGACATCGTCCAGGCCACCACCGGGGGCGGGCCCGGGGGCTCCACCGAGCTGCTCAACCTGTACATCTTCCGCACCTTCGGCCAGGGCCTGTACGCCCAGGCCACGACCATGAGCCTCGTGCTCTTCCTGGCCGTGGTCCTGCTGGCCTTCCCCGTCATCGGGATGCTCCGGCGTCGAGAGAGGAACATGGCATGAACCGCCTCAAGCGTGGAATCCAGCCGGTCGTCGCGGTGCTGCTGGCAGCCGTCCTGGTGGGAGTGCCGCTGTGGACGGTCCTGGTCACCGCCGGCAAGTCGCAGGCCGAGGCCCTCAGCCCGGATTTGTCCCTGCCCTCGCACTGGCAGCTGGGGGCCAATACGGCCGAGGTGGTCTCCCGTGCCCGCGTCGGAGCCGCCTTCATCGGCAGCCTGCTGCTCCTGGTCCCCTCCGTAGCCCTCGTGCTCGTCCTGGGTTCCATGGCCGCCTGGGTGCTGGCGCGCCGCTCGGGGAGGGCGGCGGCCGTGGTCTACGCCGTCGGCATCTGCGGGATCATCCTGCCGCCGGCCGTGGTGACCCTGGTGCTCCTGCTGCGCCAGCTGGGCCTGGCGGGGACCGCCGTGGGCATGATCTGTGCCTACGTGGGGATGTATCTGTCCACCGTCATCTTCTTCGTGACGGGCTTCGTGCGCACGGTCCCGGTCTCGCTGGAGGAGGCGGCGCGCATCGACGGCGCGGGGCCGCTGCGGGTCTTCCTCACCATTATCCTGCCGCTGCTGCGCCCGGTGCTGGCCACGGCGACCATTCTCATCAGCCTGTACGTGTGGAACGACGTCTTCTACGCCTTCTTCGTGGTGGGCGGGCACATGGACACCCTGCCGCTCAACCTCTTCGCGGTGGCGAGCGCAGGGGTGCACCTGAACAACTGGCATCTCATCTTCACCTACATCCTCCTCATGAGCGCCCCGCTGGTCGTGCTCTTCACCGTCTTCCAGCGGCAGATCATCTCGGGCATCACCTCCGGGGCCGTGAAGTAGGGGCGGTTGGGGCTGGGGCGTTGGGGTTGGGCCGACGACGCCGGCCAGGCGGGTCCGACTGGCCGACCCCAGGCCGGCCCTCGTCTGGCGGGCCCGATACGTGGAGGCCGCGCTGGCGGTCCCTCGCTCCGCGAGGGCGCCAGCGACGGTGAGTTCGACGTGGAAGCCGCACGCGGGAAGACGTGGTTCAGGCTGCGGGCATTCCGCCTCAGCCTTCTCCAAGTCACTCCGCGGTGCCCGCAGCCTCGCTGCGGTGGAGCCGGCAGCCCTCGGTGACGAGTTGCACGTGTCGACGCGCCGGCTGGTGACCGGGGGCAGGACCCTTATGAGGTGAGAGCCGCTGCACAACATGCCTTCGATCCTGACGCGGGCACGTACGCCTGTGATGCGGAGCCCGATCGGGCGACGCTTAAGAACATCGCGCTGCTCTACCGCCGGGCATCCTTCGCGTGAGCTCACGGCATAGAGGCCGGACCCCGCAGGAACTTCCTGCAGGTCGATGGCCTGGAGCGTCGCGAGGCCTCGCCGAGTCGGCCTCGGCTCGTACATGCGGGCGGGAGTTGCACATTCGATTGCTACCCGCTCCAGCTGGAAGCGCGGAATCATGCGGAAACGAAGTATCGGTGGTGAGCGAAGCACCGCTCCCATGTGCGCAGACCCCCTACGCGCACGTGGGAGCGTGTCAACGAGCTTTGACGACGTCGAAAAAAGCGCAGAATCTCAACGAAAATTAGCGTCCTGTCTCTGAAGTCGCTTCCTCCCATGTGCAACTGCGCCTCGACCCCGCTCCGAGCGCAGATGGAACGCTGAGAACACAGCCGTCAGGTCGCCATCGCCCGGCGGCCGTCCCGCCCGAGCGGATCGACGATTGGCTCACAACTGATCTCGGCGAGAGGGGCGGGCGGGGCGGGACAATGCCGCCATGGATCACGACATGCGCCCAGCTGCTCAGGGGTCTGCCGACAGCGAGCCGGTGGAGACGTCCGACCCGCCTGAGGGCGAGTGGCGGGCCAGCCGTCGGCCTCGGCCCGCTCCGCTGGACGAAGACGCCCCGGCCGACCGCCGCGAGGTCGGGGTGGGGCCCTGGCCGGGCGGGCGTGCGGCCTGGCCGGCCGATCCGCGCTACGACCGCGAGCTGCTCGCCTCGGGCGACCGGCGCAACGTCGTCGACCGCTATCGCTACTGGAGCGTCGAGGCGATCCGCGCCGACCTCGCCGCCCGCGCGCACCTGCTGCACGTGGCCGTCGAGAACGTGAGCCAGGACCTCAACATCGGCTCGATCGTGCGCACCGCCAACGCCTTCAACGTCGCCGGCGTCCACATCGTGGGCCGGCGTCGGTGGAACAGGCGCGGCGCCATGGTCACCAACCGCTACCTCGACGTGCGCCACCATCCCGAGCCCGCCGAGCTGCTCGCCTGGGCCACCGAGGCGGACTATGAGGCGGTCGCCGTCGACAACGGCCCCGGCTCGCGGCGGCTGGAGGGCGAGGCCCTGCCCCAGCGCTGCCTCATGATCTTCGGCTCCGAGGGCGAGGGAATCAGCCCCGAGCTGCTGGCGCGGTGCTCCCGCCTGCTGCGCATTGGCCAGTACGGCTCGACGCGCTCCATCAACGTGGCCGCGGCCGCCGCCGTCGCCATGCACGCCTGGATCCTCCAGCACGCCGGCCCCGCCCCGGACTGAGGCCTGAGACTCCCGCGGTCTACCTTGACCGCCGCGGGGCCCGTGGCCGAAGGACGGACCTGCGACCGCAGGTCCAGGGTGCTGCCGCGCCGCTCGGAACGCGGTCGCGCGGGCCGGGCCCCTCGGGTGGGGCCCGGCCCGCGCGGGGCGGGCGCCGAGCAATGCTGGGCGCCAGAGGCGCCGGCCGGCGTCAGGACTCGTCGGCGCCCTCGATCACGGGGTGCGAGGACGAGGCGTGCGTGACCTCGATCTTGCGAGGCTTGGCCTCCTCGGCAACCGGGATCGTCAGCGTGAGAACGCCGTCGGTGTACCGGGCCGAGATCTGGTCCAGCGCGAGCCCGTAGCCCAGGGTGAGCTGCCGGGCGAAGGTCCCGGACGGGCGCTCGTGGGCGAGCCACTGGATGCCCTCGGCGTCCTGGGCCGGACGCTCGGCGCGGACGGTGAGGGTGCGGTCCTCGACGTCGACATCGATCGTCGAGGGGTCAACCCCCGGCAGGTCGATGCGGGCGACGAAGGACTCGCCCTTCCTGTACAGGTCGAGGGGCATTCCCACGGACGCGGGGGTGCGGACCATGCCGCCCGTCAGCAGGCGGTCCAGGTCGCGGAACGGATCAAACGATGCTGCTGTCGCCATGTCAACCATCTCCATGCGGTCGCTGTGCCGGACTGTCCGGCACAGCTCCGGAAGGGCGCTTCCCGCGTTCCCTCCGGGTGGCTCCATTCTGGCACTCTCGATGCGAGAGTGCTAAGCAGTATCGCTCAGGGAGGAGCGCGATCGGCCGCGCGCGGCCGATCCGGGACCATGATCCGCTACACGGCCGCCCTGATCCGTGGAAGAATCAGTGGCACACCACTGCCCATTCACTGACTATCAGGAGGCACACAGTGGCTATTGCAACCCCGGAGTCGTACGCCGACATGATTGACCGCGCGAAGGCCGGCAAGTACGCCATCCCCGCGATCAACGTCACCTCGTCGCAGACTCTCTCCGCCGCTCTCAAGGGCTTCGCCGACGCCGAGTCCGACGGCATCATCCAGGTCTCCAACGGCGGCGCCGCGTACTGGTCCGGCTCCTCGCGCGCCGACCGCGTCAAGGGCTCCCTCGCCCTGTCCGCCTACGCCAACGCGGTTGCCGACCTCTACCCGGTGGGCGTCGTCGCCCTCCACACCGACCACTGCCCGCGCAAGCTGGTCGACGTCTGGCTCAGGCCCCTCCTCGAGATCGAGATCGAGCAGGCCAAGCGCGGCGAGCCGACCGCCTTCCAGTCTCACATGTGGGACGGCTCCGCCGAGAGCCTCGAGGACAACATCAAGATCGCCGTCGAGCTGCTCGCCATGAGCAAGAAGGCCAACACCATCCTGGAGATCGAGATCGGCGCCGTCGGCGGCGAGGAGGATGGCATCAAGGGCGAGGAGAACGCCAGCCTCTACACCACGGCCGACGACGCGTGGGCCGCCGTCGAGGCCCTCGGTCTGGGCGAGAACGGCCGTTACACCACGGCGCTGACCTTCGGCAACGTGCACGGCGCCTACAAGCCCGGCCACGTCAAGCTCCGCCCCGAGCTCCTCGGCGAGATCCAGGACGACGTCGCGAGGCGCCTCGGCGACCGCCTGAAGACCAAGGTCGGGGACAAGGGCTCCCCCTTCGACCTGGTCATGCACGGCGGCTCCGGCTCCACAGCCGAGGAGATCGCCACGGCCGTGCGCAACGGCGTCATCAAGATGAACGTGGACACCGACACCCAGTACGCCTTCACGCGTCCGGTCGCCGACCACATGTTCAAGAACTACGACGGCGTCCTCAAGATCGACGGCGAGGTCGGCAACAAGAAGGTCTACGACCCCCGCTCGTGGGGCAAGGCCGCTGAGAACGGCATGGCCGCCCGCGTGGTCGAGGCCTGCGAGCGTCTCGGCTCCGTCGGCTCCGCCAAGCGCTGAGACCGGCCGGGCGCTGCCCGCGTCGAGATAGACATTTTCGGACGAGATAGGCGGTGTCGCCGTCTATCTCGTCCGAAAATGTCTATCTCGACAGGCATGATCGGAGGCGAGGCATGGGACAGCACGGCGCGCCGGGACAGCCGGGGCGCATTCTGGGTGGTCGTGATCACCCTAGCGATTCCCGCGGCGCTGCGGGCGATCAACTTGTTCCGACGCCGGACGGTGCTGAGCGCGAGCGGCATCGAGCTGCACCGGCTGGTGTGGACCGAGCGGCGGCCGTGGCCGGCGGCTCTGCCGGGCGGTTGAAGTCTGCGGAGGGGTGGCGGCGAGCCGGCGGGCGCCCGTCGAGATCGGTCGAGTTCCGCGTCGAGATCGGTTCGGGGTGCCCGCCTCAGTCGGCCGGGGCGGGTGCCGGGACTGCGATCGGGTGCAGTGCTCGGGCGCCCGCGCGGAGCAGGCCGGAGTGCGTCGGGACGTGAACGTGCCTTTCTCCCGTCCTTCTGAGGTCTACCCCCAGAAGGATGGAAAGGTACGTTCACGTGACGAACCTCCGTTGACGTTGGGACCCGCCGCCCGCCCGGAGCGTCTCACGAAGGCTTCCTCCCCCCGTGTGAAACCTCAACCGCGGCCCTCCCAACGGCCCCGACCGCGGCCTGCCGACGCTGCCACTCAGGTAGGCTGGCGATCGGCGCAGACGCTTGTGCGCCACCGTCACGAACAGGGGAGAAGCCCATGCCAGCTGTTGTCGTCGTCGGGACTCAGTGGGGGGACGAGGGAAAGGGCAAGGCGACCGACCAGCTCGGCCAGGACGTCGACTACGTCGTCAAGTTCAACGGCGGCAACAACGCCGGCCACACCGTCGTCGTCGACGGCGAGGCCTTCGCCCTGCACCTTCTGCCTGCGGGCGTGCTCACGCCTGGCGTCACGCCCATGATCGGCAACGGCGTCGTGGTGGACCTCGAGGTGCTCTTCAACGAGATCGCCGAGATCGAGGCGCGCGGCAAGGACGCCTCGGCCCTGCGCGTCTCCGCCTCGGCCCACCTCATCCCCTCATACAACCGGGTGCTGGACCGCACCACCGAGCGCTTCCTCGGCGCTCGTCACCTGGGCACCACGGGGCGGGGCATCGGACCGACCTATGCGGACAAGATGAACCGCGTGGGTTTGCGCGTCCAGGACCTTTTCGACGAGTCGATCCTGCGCCAGAAGGTCCGCTCCGCGCTGGACCAGAAGAACGGCCTGTTCCTCAAGGTCTTCAACCGCCCGGCCATCGACCCCGACGAGGTCGCCGACGATCTCCTGACCTACGCCGACCGTGTGCGCCCCATGGTCGTGGACTGCTCCCTGGTTCTCAATGAGGCCCTCGACGCCGGCAGGACCGTCCTGTTCGAGGCGGGTCAGGCCACCATGCTCGACATCGACCACGGCACCTACCCTTTCGTCACCTCCTCCAGCCCCACTGCCGGCGGCGCCTGCACCGGCACGGGCGTGGGGCCGACCCGCATCGACTCCGTCGTCGGCGTCGTCAAGGCCTACACCACCCGTGTGGGGGAGGGTCCATTCCCCACCGAGCTGCACGACGACATGGGCGAGCGCCTGCGCACCGAGGGCGGGGAGTACGGGGTGACCACCGGGCGGCCGCGCCGCTGCGGCTGGCACGACGCCGTCGTCACCCGCTACGCGGCGCGTGTCAACGGGCTCACCGACCTGGTGATGACCAAGCTGGACGTGCTGACCGGGCACGAGACCATTCCGGTGTGCGTGGCCTACGACGTCGACGGCGAGCGCACCGACGAGATGCCGCTGACCCAGACCGGCTTCCACCACGCGGTGCCGGTCTACGAGGAGATGCCCGGCTGGAGCGAGGACATCACCGGGGTGCGCGCCTTCGCCGACCTGCCGCGCGCCGCCCGGGACTATGTGCTGCGCGTCGAGGAGCTCGCCCGCACGCGGGTGGCCGCTGTCGGCGTGGGGCCGGGGCGCGAGGCCACCATTACACGTCACGCGCTGCTCGGCTGATCCGTTCCCGACGCCGGGGGCTGCCGGTGGCTGGAACCGCCGGGGCCGACGCGAGCTGAGCAGGGCCCGGACGGGGAATGATGCGGCGACCCGCCGCCTTCCGGGTGACGGGCCGCCGCAGCATAGGGCCGGCGGGCCGGGGCCGCTGGTGGTCCAGCAGCCGCGCGCTCGGCTCTAACCGGTGAAGGATCCCGGCTGCTGGCCGGGCGGCGGGGCCAGCTGCTGGTTGAGCGGGGCCGGCTGCTGGCCGGGCGGCGGGGCCAGCCGTGCGAGGTTGGCCCGCTTATTCCTGCGGACGCGCAGCACGACGACGAGCGCAATGCCGCCTCCGATGACGAGAACGGCAATGGCGCCGACGGCGACCCATATCCAGGGTTGGCTCGGGGAGTCCTTGCCCGTGGCCGTCACCGATGTGCCGGTGCTGAGTCCGGTCCAGGTCGCACTGTTTCCGTCGGTCTTACCGCCCTCGCTGGCTTTCACGGCCTTGCCGGGGAAGTTCACGGTCATGGTGGCGTCATCGAGATCGGCCTTCGTCGTCGCCGAGAAGATGAATTTGCCGTTCTCGTGGGATATTGACCAGGAGATGCTGGAGGTGCCCTCGGGCGGGATGTTCGTGGTTGATATCTTGCATGCAGGCTCTCCGTCCTGCTCTATCTGCTCGACGGTGGCCGGGTTCGGACCCTCGATGGTGGGGAAGTTCTCCTTCCTGCAGAACTGGGAGAATGCCTCGCCCGGCAGGCCGGAAGCGGTCATAATCAGGGTGAGGTCCACCTCGTCCTCACCACGGATCGTGAACTCGTAGTTCGCCTTCAGCTGCGGATTGAGCATGTCGGCTGCGGAGGTGGGCGCGATGCCGACCAGAGCGAGCGCGCATAGTACGATCAGTGTAAGAGCGGTGCGGGTCGATCTGGCATGGGATCTCATGCCCGCAGTTTATGCCGGTCCCCGTACGCGGCGCTCGGACCTGAGGAGTCGGCCTTCCAGCGCCCCGGGGAGTCGAGCGCCCAGCCCGCCCCACCCCGCAGCCCTCCGCCCTCGCGCGGCCCCCTTCGCCCGCCGAGATCGATCGAGTTCCGCACCGAGATCGGTTCGCAGAGCCCGGCGTCCGCCGAGGACCCCGCCGCCCAGAGCCAATCGTCTGGCTCGGGGGCTCAGTACTGACCGTTGGGGTAGTAGGGCTGCTGGCCCTGGCCCGGCTGACCGGGCTGGGGATAGCCGGGCTGGCCGGGCTGAGGAGCGTAGCCGGGCTGGCCGGGCTGGGCGTAGCCGGGCTGGCCGGGCTGGGCGTAGCCGCCCTGGGTGTAGTCCGGCTGGCCGGGCTGGGGATAGCCGGGCTGGCCGGGCTGAGGAGTGTAGCCCGGCTGGGCGTAGCCGCCCTGGGTGTAGTCCGGCTGGCCGGGCTGAGGGTAGCCGGGCTGGCCGGCCTGAGGGTTGTAGCCCGGGGCCATGCCGGGGTTCGCCATGGGGGCGCCGGGGTAGACCGCCTGCTTCTTCTTCTGCACGACGAGGACGTAGTAGGAGATCCCGCCGGCAGTTGCGAGGAGCACCAGAACGACAAGGGCAATGGCGAGGTAGGGCGTGCTGTGGTCGGCCCCAGTGGCTTTGAGGTCTTTCTTCTCCTTGTCGGCCTGCTTCCACGTGGCGGTGTTCCCGGACTTCTTGCCGTCGCCGGAGACAGATGAGACCTTGCCCGGGAAGGTCACCGATACCTCTGCGCTATCGTAATACGAGAAGGCTGAGTCGCTGCTCGTGTAGGTGAACTCCTTGCCCTCGTGGTCGATCTCTCCAGGGAAGTGCCTGTTGTACTGCGACATGGATATGTTATTGGCGGTGACCGTGCATGTGTCGCTCTTGGAGTCGTAGTCCGTCTTGAGCTTTTCCTTGACGTCAGAGTCGAGGCTGTCTAAGGAACTGGCATCTTCGCATGATGAGCGACTGATAGAGCTGCTCGAGAATGCGATCTTCACTTTGATGTTGTTCTCTTTGATGATCTCGATCGAGACAGTGAGCGAGTCCGAGGAGGCGGCAGCGGTGGGCGAGATGCCGATGACGCCGATGAGGGCGAGGGCTGGAACGACCACGGCTGCGGCGAGCCGGCGAAGAACGTGGGGGAAGTGCATGGTCCCATAGTCTACGGAAGTGACGGCTGGACGTGTGCGGTATGTGGCGCCGTAGGCGCGCGACTCGGCGTTCCCGCGGCGACTTCGCCACCGTCGTTCGCCCGGTTGCCGGTGCCGAGGCTGAACGAACGTGATGCAGACCACGAATCAGTGTCGGGTGCTGGGATTGTACGGTTGCTGGCCCGGCTGACCCGGCCCGGGCTGGGTGTAGCCATAGCCGCTCTGGGTGTAGCCCGGCTGGGCGGGTGTTCGAGACAGGTCGCGGGCGCTCACCGGTGCGGTGGCGTCGGAGTGTGTTCTCCTGCGGTTGAGAACGATGAGCGCAATGACACCGCCGGTGACGAGAGCAGCGACGCCGCCCGCGATGATCCATGCCCAGAACAGGCGCTGGGAGCTTCTGTCTCCGATGGAGCCCCCGTTGCTCTTGTCTTTGTCTGGGGCTGGATTTCCTGCTGAGTCCTCACCCTCTGCCCTGAGCGAGCTGAGAGTGTCGATGTCGGACCAGGTGACCTTGTTCCCGTCCGCTTGGGCGTGCTCGTCGCTGCTTATGACTTTGCCGGGGAAGGCGACCTTGATGGTCGCGCCGATGCCCTTCATGCCGGAGAGGTCGGAGGCTTCAAATACGTATGTGCTGCCCTCGTGCCTGATGTTCAGTCCTTCGCCATTCTTCGAGCCGTCGATATTTGTGTCGAATATGGACAGGACGCACTGATCCCCCTGGACCCTCGTGGTGACGTCGGCGGTCGAGTCGTCGACGGTTATCAGGTCCTTATCGCAGTAGAGACTGGGGGGAGTGTCGGCATTCCTCATAGTGAACGTCATGTCGAAGGTGTCCTGCTCGTGGATGTCGAACTCGAAGGAACTCGTGACGCTCCTGGATTCGGGGGCGGCGGTGGCGGCAGGAGGTGTGCTGGTGACGCCAATGATGCTGAGAGCAAGGGCGGCCGTCGCTGCGCTGAGTCGGTGCAGCCTGGTGCGGAGAGGGGCGCGCATGCAGGAGAGCCTACTGGACGGGAGGGTCGAGATGCGCCATCCCGGCGACGCGGTGGGATCGTTTTCCTGTTTGTCCTGTCATCTGGGAGGAAGTGCGGTTCCGGTCTCGGACCTATCGAGGCTGAGAGAATGCAGGTTCAGTACTGTTGATTGGGGTGGTACGACTGCTGGCCGGGCTGGCCGGGCACCTGGGGCTGGCCGGGCACCTGGAGCTGGCCGGGCTGGCCGGGCACCTGGGGCTGGCTGTAGATGTCGACTGGCGCACCGAGCCGCTTCTTCTTGCGGTTGGACAGCACGACGACGGCCGCGATACCGCCTCCGATGACGATGACGACAAGAGCTCCGACTATGATCCATGTCCAGGAAGAGTCCGAAGAGTCCCAGAGCAGCCCTGAAGACTTAGAGTCCCTGCCTTCGGCGCTGATCGATTTGAGAGAGTCGAGATCAGGCCAGGTGGCGGTGTTTCCGCTGACCTTCGCATTGTCGTCAGCCTTGGTCACTTTTCCGGGGAAGGTGACCGACATGGTCGAGTCGATGTCTTTTATCTCGAAAAAGTCAGATGCCGAGAAAAAGTACTTATTGTCCTTATGCTCGATGCTCATACTGGCGTCATCGTTCATATTGGCGATCTTTATGCCGGTAAAGGTCATGATGCACTGATTGTCTTTGGTCTCCACGTCGACGGTGACGTCGGGCTGATCCTCGAATTTCATCGAGTCCGTCAGGTCTTTTGTGCAGTAAGAGCTGGGGGAGCTTCCCTCGACCTCCATCGTGACGGTCACGTCGACCGTCTCGTTCTCATGGATTTCAATCTGGTATGCGGCCGTCATCTTCACATCGCTCGGACTGGGGGCAGCGGCGGCGGGTGGGGCGCTGGCAGTGCCGATGAGGATGAAGGCGAGGACGCCCATCGCCGCTGTGAAACGATGTAGATGTAGGCGAGTGCGGACAAGACTGCTCATGACGGTGAGTCTACGGTATGAGGGAGAATTAATGCACCCGTGCCGCGGGTCGGGATTTTGAGCGGCCGGCCTGATGCTCCACAGAGACGCCCGGCCTCCGGGCGCGGAGGTCGGGCAAGGGGGTGCGCGGGGCCGGGCTCGATACCGGCGGCCGGGGCTGCGGAGGAATCGGGCCAGCGGCCTGACTGGCGGTTGGGTGCGGGCAGAGACTGGTCGTAGACATCGGACAAGCGCGGGGACGGCCGAAGTCGCGCTGATCCGACGAAGAGCGTGGAGGACGTATATGTGCGTGAGTCCCGGGTCCATGGAAGCGGCTGCTGGAGGCGCGCGGTGCTACCGGCTTGCGGTGCATCGTCATTGAGAATCACCATTGAGAGGGGAGAAGCGGCCCGGTTTCGGGGGTGCGCAGATGATATGGGCATCAGTACCGTTGATAGGGATTGTACGACTGCTGGTCGGAGTGGTCGTCGCTCGGCGGCCAGGACTGGGTGGGGCCAGGGGATTCCTGGCTGGGCCGGCTGTAATCGGGCTGGCTGTACCAGGGCTGGCCGTAGCCCGGCTGGCTGTGCCCCGGCTGGACGTAGCCCGGGCGTCCGTAGTCCGCCTGGCCGCACCCTGGCTGTGTGGGTCCCTGCTGGGCGTACTCGGAACCAGGCTGAGCGTGATCGGGTTGGCTGTACCCGGACTGCCTATAGCTTGGTTGGCCGTAGCCGGGCTGAGCATGCCCGGACTGCTCGTAAGCGGGCTGAGGAATTCCCGGTTGGTAGAGTTGATAGGGTGTGCCGGGTTGGTTGTAGGGGCCGGGCGGGGCGCCATTCGCTGAGTGTTTCCTGCGGGTGACCATGATGACGGTGAGCGCAGCTCCGCCTCCGACAATCATGACCGCGATGGCTCCGACGCCAATCCATGCCCAGGGCGGATCGGGGGAGTCTCTCCCGACCGCGTGCAAGTCTTCGTTCGCGTTCAGGTAGTTGTCCCAGGTCACCGTGCTTCCACTTGTCTTTGCGTTTCCCGACGCCTCGATGACCCTGCCGGGAAAAGTTACTGTGTACCGGGAGTCCAGGCCCTCGTACCTGTTATTGAAATCGGTGGACGGCACCGTTATCTCGAACTTTCCGTCGCTGTGCGTGATGGACGGGTTCTCATGAGGGCTGGAGAATTCTGATAGGGGAACCGCCTCTGCGTCTACCTGGCAGGCCGGATGTCCTTTGTACTCGGTGAGGGTGTAGGTGGGCTTCAGCTTGCTGGAGGGTGGGGCGCTGTTGGCCGTCCCTTTTGCTGAGCAGGCGGACTCCATTATTTCTTTGTCGAGGCCCCAGAAAACCGCTGTCAGGTCGACCGTGTCATTGGAGTGGATGGTGACATCGTAATTGATGCCGCATGCGCTCAGGGCGAGTAGGGCTGGAATAATGAGGGTGAGGCCGAGCCGACGAAGGGCTGCGGAAGCCATGGCGCGCATGCTCAGTAGTCTACGGATGCGTCGAGCTTTTGGAAGCCCGTTCGGGCCAGGACGGAAGCGGATGCCGATCCAGGGCGGCCGACCACGGCCGCCTCAGGACCGATCTCGAGCCGGAACCGGACCGATCTCGGCGCGGAAGTGAACCGATCTCGGCGAAGGGGAGGGCCCGGCTTGGCGACCCGGCCTAGCGAGTCAGCGCTGGGAGCCCTTGCGAGGACCCCGCTTCTTCGACCCGGGACGCCGATCCTCGGCCGAGCCGCGCTCTGCCCACCCGGCCGCCGACCGGCGTCGGCGCACCGCGACCACCGCGACCACCGCGACCACCGCGACCGCGGCGAGCCCCGCGGCCGCGGTGCCGGCAGCGATCCACGCCCCGAAGCGCTCCAGCACGCCCAGCCCCTCGTCCGGTGTCGCATAGCCAGAGGCGCTCACGCCGCTGGTGAGGCTGTCGGAGCCCTCCCAGGTGACCGTGCGTCCCGACACGCTGCCGCCGCCGGCGTCGACGACGGCGCCCGGGAAGGTGACCGACAGGCGGGCGTCGACGGCGGCGGCGAGCGGCTCAGCAGTGGAGGCGGCGCCGGCGTCGGACGTGGCGGGAGCGCCGTCGAGGCCGGTGGCGATCGGGGAGACGGTGACGATATAGCGGTCGCCGTCGCGCATGACGAGCGGGACCGTTCCGGAGCCGGCGGCCTCATCGGCGTCGGGAATCCTGACGCCGGTCGCCTTCACCTCGCAGCCCACGCCCTCGCTGTCGTCGGCCGAGCCGATCGGGGTCGCAGTGACGTCGGCGCCGTCGGAGGTGCCCACGACGGAGGGGTCGGCGTAGTCCTGGCAGTCGGTGTCGGCGGTCAGCACGCTGCCGGTCGTGTCGCGCAGGACGAGGGTGGCGTCGTAGGTGTCGGAGGGGCTGATGGTCATGTCCATGTGGGCCGTGCAGGCGGACAGGCTGAGCGCCGCGGCCACGGCCGCCATGAGGATCGGGGCAGTACGACGTCGGTTCTTCACGCCTTCGACGCTACACGGGGCGCAGATGTGTCCGGAAACACGGGACGCGTGTGGCGTGTGTGACGATTGGGGCGCTGCTGGGACCTAAGGGGGCGTGACCGAAGTCGGCGGTTGGGAGAGGATTGGGAGTGTCAGCCAGTGTTTCAAGACACCCAGGAAGGGACCCACATGACTGTGTCTGAGAAGGATGTGCGCGCGGCCGCGCCGGCCAACGCGCCCGAGGATGTCATCGCGTTCGTCGCCCGCCTCGCCGAGCTCGGCAAGCCGGAGAAGGTGCACTTCTGCGACGGCTCCGACGCCGAGTGGGACCGCCTGACCTCCGAGATGGTCGAGTCGGGCATGTTCACCCGCCTCAACCCGGAGAAGCGGCCCAACTCCTTCCTCGCCCGGTCGCTGCCGAGCGATGTCGCCCGCGTCGAGTCCCGCACCTTCATCTGCTCCGAGAAGGAGGAGGACGCCGGTCCGACCAACAACTGGTACGACCCGGCGGAGATGAAGAAGATCCTCAACGAGAAGTTCGACGGCACCTACGTCGGCCGCACCATGTACGTGATCCCCTTCTCCATGGGGCCGCTGGGCGGGCCGATCTCCCAGCTGGGCATCGAGATCACGGACTCGCCCTACGTGGTGGTCAACATGCGCATTATGACGCGCATGGGCGCCGCCGCCATGGACCTCATCGGCGAGGGCCGCACCTGGGTGCCCTGCGCGCACTCCGTGGGCGCGCCGCTCCAGCCGGGCGAGAAGGACACCGCCTGGCCCTGCAACGACGAGAAGTACATCACCCAGTTCCCGGAGACCAACGAGATCTGGTCCTACGGCTCCGGCTACGGCGGCAACGCCCTGCTGGGCAAGAAGTGCTATGCGCTGCGCATCGCCTCGACCATGGCCCGCCGCGACGGCTGGATGGCCGAGCACATGCTCATCCTGCGCCTGACCCAGGAGAGCACCGGCAAGCAGTACCACGTCACCGCCGCGTTCCCGTCCGCCTGCGGCAAGACCAACCTGGCCATGCTCCAGCCCACGATCCCCGGCTACAAGGTCGAGACCGTCGGCGACGACATCTCCTGGATGCGCCCCGGCCCGGACGGCCGCCTGCGCGCCATCAACCCGGAGGCCGGCTTCTTCGGCGTCGCCCCGGGCACGTCCTACAAGACGAACCCGATGGCCATGGAGACCATGAAGGCCAACTCCATCTTCACCAACGTCGCCCTGACCGACGACGGCGACGTGTGGTGGGAGGGCATCGACGCCCCGCTGCCGGACCACCTCATCGACTGGCAGGGCAACGACTACACGCCCGCCGACGCCGAGGCCGGTAAGAAGGCCGCGCACCCGAACTCGCGCTTCACCACGCCCGCCTCGCAGTGCCCGATCATCTGCCCCGACTGGGAGGCCCCCGAGGGCGTTCCGGTCGACGCCGTCCTGTTCGGCGGCCGCCGAGCCACCAACGTGCCGCTGGTCGCCGAGCAGTACGAGCCCGCCCACGGCGTGTTCATCGGCGCCTCCGTGGCGTCCGAGGTCACCGCGGCCGCCCTGGACGCCAAGGTCGGCTCGCTGCGCCACGACCCCTTCGCCATGCTGCCCTTCTGCGGCTACAACATGGCCGACTACTGGGGCCACTGGCTGGCGATGCAGGACGAGCTGGGCGAGAAGTTCCCCAAGGTCTACCAGGTCAACTGGTTCCGCAAGGACGAGGACGGCAAGTTCCTGTGGCCCGGCTACGGCGAGAACTCCCGCGTCCTGGACTGGATCGTGCGCCGCGCCGGCGGCGAGGTCGAGGCCGTCGAGGGCGTGACCGGCCTGTACCCGAAGTTCGAGGACTTCAACCTCGACGGCGTGGACGTCGATGAGGCCACCTGGGACAAGATGTATGACATCGACCCGGACGCCTGGGCCGCCGAGATGGAGGACACCGAGGAGTACTTCAAGCAGTTCGGCGACAAGGTGCCCGACGCCGTCAAGGCGCAGCTGGACAAGTTCCGTGAGCGCATCGCGGCCGCCAAGGCCAAGAAGGCCTGAGTCGGCCGGCTGCTAGTCCGGGCCGGCCCGGCGGCTGAGTCCGAGGCCGACGGTGCCCGGCCGCCTCCCATCGCGGAGGCGGCCGGGCGCCGTTGTGCGCCGTCGGTCGGCTCCGCGATGTCGACGATCATGAGCGAGGCGGACCGACCGGATGGTGATGACGTCGACCTGATCGCGGCAGACGCCGTCCGGGTCGATTTCACGCGGGGTGCGGGCCGGGAGAAAGATCGAGGCTGATCGGAGATGAACACTGAGGACGAGCCCCGGGAGGCTCGACCGCCCAGTGTCGAGTGGCGCACGTACCGGGGCCATGACTGGCTCCTCATCGAGCCCCGGGGATCCCACACGGCTGGTATCAGTATTGCCTACGGCGAGCTCGATGAGGCCGTTGAGGACATGGGTGTGCTCCGGTACCTTGCCGCGGCGATGCGGGCGGAGCTGGTGCGGCCGGTGGAGACCGGTCCCGGTCATGTGGGATTCCCCGATGTGCAGGTGAGCGCTGCTCCATCGAACCTCGACATCGTGATCGGTGGCGATCTTGACGTTGTGGCGGGTGCTATGAAACGGCTGGAGGAGTTCTTCTCCAGGCCCGAGCTGCCCGATGAGGTGGGCGACGAGGACGTCGCCCACCACTATCAGACTGAGGACCTGGTGCTGCGCTTCGGCGCCAACAGCTGGACGCTGCATCAGCCGGGTGTCAAGCAGGATGAGGTGCAGGTCAAGGCACGCAGTCTTCTCGCCCGGCTCGATCCGACAACGGGCTCCTGCGCGCACGTGCTGATCGCTGACGATGTGCTGCTCGTCGGCTGCGCCTTCAGCAGCCCGCCTGCTGGCGTTGCGGCGGTCGGGACATCCCCGGGCGGGCCTGAGACGTCGGTCGAGATCATCCGAAGCATTGCTGATGACCCGAATCAGCGGTGCGGCACCGTACTCAGCGCTGAGCGCGCGCATGAGCTCATGACTGCGGTTACTGCGAACTCCGTTGCGGGTGACAGCGCCCTCTATCTTCTGGCAGGACTGCTGGACAGGACTCTCTCCGCTCTTCCCCGGGGGCTGGTGGGCGACGAGGGGCTGCAGTTCGTGCAGCTTCTGTTGGGCCGCGTGATCCTGTTCCGCGTCAGCTCCCCGACGCGCATCGAGGGCGAGTGGCTGCCTGAGATTCATCACCGCATCTCCCAGCTGCCCCGAGTGGTCAGCGATGATCAGGTTCGGCGCGCCATCGAGAGGGCCAGACCGTCGATGTCCGAGAAGCATCGTGCGATGATTCGCTTGCACGGCGTCGAGGATCGGATGGACGTCGGCGTGGATGAGGTCCGGTACGCCTACCTGCAGCTCCTGGACACGATCCACCTCATCGATGATCCGCGGAGGACACCCGAGGAGGGCTACCCGTGTCTGGTGGAGGATCTTAAGGCTCCCCGTCGACCGGGACTGGTGGCCCCGGGGTGGCGCAGTATGGAGGCGCCGAGCAGCAACCATCTTCAATGGGATTGTCTTCCGCACCGAGTGGCGATCAGGGGAGGGCGCTTGGCGACATGGGTGGCGCGGGACGTCGCGAGCTATTATGCGCCACGGGTTGTGGATCTGGATCATCTTGAATGCGTGCTGCGCGATTCCTGTGGTGGATACCGGGTGGTCGATCGTTCGGGGCGTCAGGCGACCGTCAATCCCAGGTTCTTCAAGCGTGGTCGGAGCCTGCAGCGCCGTCTTGACGCGGCGCTCGCCGGTGTACCCGTACTGTCGTGCGATTTCGATACCGGATACCGGCATTATATGGAGGCGAGGAAGCGGAGGCTTGAGCAGGGGCGCAGGCGGCGCGCCGTGCGACGCGTGGTCTGCGTGGCCCCCCTGCTGCTGGTCGGCGGCTACGTATTCTCCTACTGGCTGCGCATGGCGGATGTCGTGGATACCACTGTTCCGTTGGGGCAGTCGGTGACGCTCAGCAACGGGACGGTTGCGCGCGCGGAGACCTATGGCCTCCGCGATTCCGATGTGAATCCAAGAAGGCATGCGTATGTGTTGGAAATGTGTGGAGGAAGGGATACGAGGGCGTCCAATGCCTCTGCTTCCTCTCAGCGTGAAATGTATGTAGATAGAGTCTTACTTCATTGGGACGGCAGTGATCATAGCGTCACGCCGAGTCAGTTGGTCAGCGATGCTGATGATGACGAGGAGTGGGTGAATGTCCTTAAGGAGGGTCAATGCGTAAAGAGAAAAGTTGCATTTGTAACGGGAGAGCTATCGGATGACGCTTTCCTCGAGTTCACCAACTCCGCTGGAGACAGGATCGCCTGGGAGATTCCCTGAGCCTAGCCGATTCCCTACGATCTCCCCGTGCCTGCGGGGAGCGACCGGGCGGAAACCGTCGGGGGCGGCGTCGGACCCATCGGGCTCGAGGAGCCCCCGGGCAGCTCGGGCACCCAGGCGCCGTCGTGCGTCCGGCCCGGGCCTTCCCCGCAGGGGGTCGGCGGAGTTTCTGGGGGTGTGGGGGTTTCGGTGTGCTTGCGCGGGTGCGGCGTGGTTCTTGGTGACGGTGGAGGGCGTTGAGGCTGCCCCTGGCAGTCCAGGGACGCAGGCTCATCGCGGTGGACGGCAGGACCGTGCGCGGCGCCCGTAGCGGCGACCAGGCCGCCCCGCACCTGCTGGCGGCCCTGGACCACGCCACCGGAACGGTCCTGACCCAGCGCAAGGTGGCGGACAGGTCCAACGAGATCCCCGCCCTGCCCGAGCCGGTCGAGCCCCTGGCCTGGACGGGGCCGTGATCACCGCCGACGCCATGCGCACCCAGGCCGCCACCGCGGCCTGGACCGACTTCCCCGCAGCCGCCCAGGTCCTCCAGGTCGGGCGCACCAGGACGATCAAGGACCCAAGGAGCAAGGGCGGCAACGGCTCGGGCAGCGCCAGGAAGACCACTGTCGAGGTGGTCTACCTGACCTGCTCCCTACCTGCTGACCAGGCCCACCCCCGGGCGGTGGCTGACCTGGGTCCAGGGGCACCGGGGAACAGAGAACCGCCTCCGCCGGATCCAAGACGCCACCCTCGACGAGGACCGCCACCAGCCGCGCACCGCAGGCGGCCCACAAGTCATGGCCACCCTGAGGAGCGCCGCCACCAGCCTCATTCGCCTGACCCACGGCCCCGCCAGCCCATCGCCACCACCAGATCCCCGGCAAGACACCCCGGACAAGCCATCAGACTGCTCACCCAACCACCCACCTAAACCAACTTTGCCGACCCCCTGGCCTTCCCCTGCCCGCGCCGCCGTCCTGGATGTCCGTCACGATGACATTGGCCGCACCGGGCGGACGCGGCGGCGGGGCGAGCGTTGGAATCCTGCGGATCGTGTGGCGGGGAGCTGCTCCTTCCGGCTCCAATGTCATTCTGACGGACACGGACGGGAGCACATGACCCGCTGAGGTCGCCAGAATCCATCCGTATGGGAGCGCCAAGGGCTGCGGAGAGTTATCCACAGGCGCGCTCCTCCCTGGCGCCGCTTCCCGCACGCGGCCGACAATCGTTCCATGGACGACGACGTCTTGCTCTCCCGTGTCGGCGCGGCCCGGGGCGCCGTGCGCCGGGCTGATCTGCACCTGACTCGAAATGAGCGCAGGTACCTTGAGCGGCTCGTTGAATCGGGCCGCCTCCGGCTCCACCCCCACGGCGTTGTCGCCGTCCCCAATGCCGACCGACGTGTGCTGGTGGCCCGCATCCACCGCGGTCTCATCACCTGTGAGCACGCCGCTGCCTACTACGGCCTGCCGCTGCTCGGCGCTCCGCGGGAGATTCACGTGCTGGCTCCCCAGGGCAGTAAGATTCCTTCGGTTGGTGGCGAGCGTGTTCATGAGGTTCGGGGGCGTTCTATTCTTCCGCCGACCGCTTTCCCGGTCGTTTCTGTGGAGCACTGTGTGGCCGACCTGCTGTGCTGCGGCGATGAGCGGACCTCGCTCGTGGTCGCAGACGCCGCCTTGCACCGCGGTACGACGAGGGCACAGGTGCTTGCGCATCTGCGAGGGCCGCGACGGGCTCGGGGTCGCCTTCGGCTGGGGCGGGCCAGTGGTCGGGCCCGCAGCCCGCTGGAGACACTGGCTCGCATCCAGCTGCGGGCAGCTGGTCTGGATGTGGCCGACGGTGTCGTCATCGCTGGAGTCGGAGAGGTCGATCTGGTGGTGGACGGCTGGCTGGTTGTCGAGCTGGATGGGTTCACCTTCCATTCTGATCCGTGGACCTTCGACCAAGATCGGCGACGGGACCGCGAGCTCGTCCGACGGGGCTATGCCGTCGTCCGCTTTACCTCGAACGACGTGCGTTCGGGCAAGATCGTCACGGAGGTCCGCAGGATCGTTGCGGCTCGCCCGGAGACGGGCGGGCCCCGGCCGGCATGAGATCGGTATGGGGCACGACGGCGTGGGGCCGGTTCGCTCTGCCGTCCTGGATGTCCGTCAGAATGACATTGGCCGCACCGGGCGGGCGCGGCGGTGGGGCGAGCGTTGGAATTCTGCGGATTGTACAGCGGGGCACGACGTCGTCCGATTCCAATGTCATTCTGACGGACAAGGACGGGAGTGATTTGCCAGCGGATGCGGGTGTTAGGGCGTGTGGTGGCAAGGGCAGTCGCTTCTGATGCTCTCGGGCCGGAGCGAACCGATCTCGGCGCGGAACTCGACCGATTTCGACGAAAGTCGGCTGCGAGGAAGGCGGATGCGCGGGAGATGCGAGAGGAAGGCGAGGCCGCGGGGGGCAGGGCAGGGAACGACCGATTGAACACGAACATTCTGTGATGCTGCTGTGATACCGGTCGAAGGACGCGACCGTGGGCGGCCCGGCCGCTAACCTGGAGGCGTGAAGATCCTGTTTCTTGGCTCCGGCGCGCGAGAGCACGCCCTGGCCCGTTGCCTCGCCTCAGACCCGGCCACCAGTGAGCTCGTCGTCGCCCCGGGCAATCCGGGGACCGCCGCGGTGGCCACCAACCTCGCCATCGACCCCGCCAGCCCGACGGAGGTCGTCGAGCTCGCCACCCAGATGAGCGCCGACCTCGTCGTCGTGGGTCCGGAGGCCCCGCTCGTGGCGGGGGTCGCCGACGCCGTGCGCGACGCCGGCATCCCCGTGTTCGGCCCCGGCGTCGGGGCGGCCCGCCTGGAGGGCTCCAAGGCCTTCGCCAAGGAGGTCATGGCCGCCGCGGGCGTGCCCACCGCCGAGGCCGCCGTGTGCACCACCGAGGCCGAGCTCACCGCCGCGCTGGACCGCTTCGGCGCGCCGCACGTGGTCAAGGAGGACGGCCTGGCCGCCGGCAAGGGCGTCGTCGTCACCTCCGACCGCGCCGCCGCCATGGACCACGGCCTGGCCTGCCTGGCCAAGAGGCCCGAGGAGCACGGCACCGTCCTCGTCGAGGACTACCTCGACGGCCCGGAGGCCTCCGTGTTCTGCGTGTGCGACGGCGCCACCGTCCGCCCGCTGGCGCCCGCCCAGGACTTCAAGCGCCTGGCCGACGGCGACGCCGGCCCCAACACCGGCGGCATGGGCGCGTACTCGCCGCTGACCTGGGCCCCCGAGGACCTGTCCGAGCGGGTGGTACGCGAGATCGCCCAGCCCGTCGTCGACGAGATGGCCCGGCGCGGCACCGCCTTCATCGGCCTGCTCTACTGCGGGCTGGCGCTGACCGGCGACGGTCTGCGCGTGGTCGAGTTCAATGTGCGCTTCGGCGACCCCGAGACCCAGGCGGTCCTGGCCCGCCTGACCTCCTCCCTGCCCGAGCTGCTCCACAGCGCCGCGACCGGCCGCCTCGCCGAGGCGCCCGCGCCGACCTGGTCCGACCAGGCCGCGGTCGATGTGGTCCTGGCCGCCCCCGGCTACCCCGGCGCCCCGGTCGCCGGTGGCCTCGTGACCGGTATTGAGGAGGCCGAGGCCCTCCCCGGCGTCCATGTCCTGCACGCCGGCACCGGGCTCGACGACGACGGCCGGCTGATCGCCTCCGGCGGGCGGGTGCTGTCCGTGGTGGCGGTGGGGGACACGGTCGCCGCCGCCCGGGAGCTCGCCTACGAGGGCCTGTCGCGCATTCACCTCGACGGCGGCCAGTACCGCACCGACATCGCCGCCGGACGCTGAGCCGTGACCCGGTCGGGCCCCGGGGGGCGGCTGGGAAGGCCCGGCGCCGACCGGCCGCGTCCGACCCCGCGACAGTGGGCCTGCGTGATCGGCGGGCCGCTCGCGGTTCTCGCGATCCTCGTCACCGCCGTCGTCGCCCCGGTCAACGGGGGCTGGTGGTGGGTGCAGCGGGCCGCCTTCGTCCTGGTGTGCGTCTTCTGGTGCGCCCTGTTCAGCGGGGCGCTCCGGCTCGGGTGGCGCCGTCGGGCCGCGAACCCCGCGCTCCGACGTCGTGGGGTGCGGGCGGCGACGGCCGTCGTCGCGGTCATCGCCGTGGTCTTCGGCGCCAGCGCCGTCATGATCCTGGGCCTCACCGTCCGGTCCCTGGTCGCCGGGCCGCAGGAGGTCGACGTCGCCCAGTGCCTGGGCCTGTCCAGCCGCGGGCCGCGCAGCGGCCAGAAGGCGCAGCTGGTCACCGGGACGGGGGAGCGGCTGGACGTCGACGTCTCCGGGAGCATCGGCAGCGACGTGGACGACCGGCTCCGGCGGCTGTGCGCCGCGCGCGAGCCCTTCACCATGCGCTGGCACCCGCCCAAGGGCCCCGTCCTGGAGATCCGCGAGGGCTGAGCCGAGCCTGCCGCGCCGTCGGGCGGGGGCACGGAACGCGACCGAATGGCAGGATGAGCGTGTGAGAACGCCCCGCCTGTTCAGGGCCGGCGACCGGCCCGTGCCGCCGGCGGTCGTGGCGGGCGTGACCTTCGCGGGCTGCCTGATCTGCCTCCTCGTCCCCAGGGCCCTGCCGGGCACCAGGCCCTTCGGCATGCTGCGGCCGGCGCTGCTCCCGGCGGGCCTGCTCCTGTTCTCCGTGACCCTCCTCGTGGGCGTGGAGGCCCTGGAGCGCCGTTTGTCCCGTACGCGCTCCGGCGAGCTCGATGCCATCGGTGCGGGTCTCGGCAAGGAGCGGGCCGATCGTGTGGAGCGCTGTCGGGAGGGCTGCGCCCTGCGGGTCAGGGCGGCCCAGGTCGTGTCCACCGGCCTGGGTGCTGTTCTTCTCGTGGTCGGCGTGCCGATCGCTGCTCTCACCGTGGGCAGGATCGGCGGGGATCTTCTGGAGGGCCCTGAGACGTTTCACGTGGAACACTGCTACGGGCCGTGGGACTGGGGCCGGGAGCCGGACGGCGTGTCGGTACCCGATGACCGCCTTGCGCTGGTGGATGCGGACGGGCGGGCCGACTACGTGCACCTGGGCGACGGGCCGGTGGACCCGGGCGTCCGGCGGGCGTGCCGCGGGGGCGGTCCCGTGGAGGTCCGCCTGTGGAGGCAGACGGACATCATCGCCGGGATCGTGCCCGCCTGAGCCGGGCCGCGCGGTATCGTGGACAAGTGGATGGCAGTGTCGTGCGCCGGACGCCCGCATGACGAGAAGCAGAAGACGCAGGCGAGGGCGTTGGAACCGGCGTAATCGGGGTCATGAGAACGATTGTCGTTGACCTGATAAGGGTCGCGATCGGCTTGGTGGGAGTCGTGGGAGGCTCGGTCTCCGAGGTGATGGGGCCGCTCCCATCGTCTCACGCACAAAGGGCCTTCTTCTGGTGGTGATGAGCCTGGGGATCGGAGCCTGGGGCGGGCGCAATCTGGTCCAGACAGTACGGGACGCCGGGGACGGGCCCATGACCGTGAGCGCGGTCCAGTGCCTGGTGGAAGAGGACAACAGGGATCCGGACTTCGTTGCCAATGTCACCTTGAGAACCGAGTCGGTGGAGAGGCTGGAGGCGACGCACTACGGCCCCAGCTTTTTCGACGACGAGCGACCCCGACGCTTACTACGCTCCTTTGTTCCTTACTACGCTCCTTTTCCCCGTACAGTAAGGGACAAAGGAGCGTAGTAAGCACCACCGGCCCGCACTGGACCGCAGCGCTGAGGCGGGCCGCCGGCGGCCCCGGTGGCAGGATGGGCCCATGAGCGCCCCTACTCCGCCCGCCGCTCCCGCCCTGCCCGGCTGGACTCACCGCTCCAGCGGCAAGGTCCGCGACGTCTACACCCCCGCCGCCGGCTCCACGTGGGCCGGGCAGGACGTCCTGCTCGTCGTCGCCTCCGACCGCATCAGCGCCTACGACCATGTCCTGACCACGCCTGTGCCGGACAAGGGCAGGGTGCTGACCGCCCTGAGCGCCTGGTGGTTCGAGCAGCTCGCCGACGTCGTCCCCAATCACCTGCTCAGCCTCGAGGCGCCCGACGTCGTCGCCGGTCGGGCCATGGTGTGCCGCCGCCTGGACATGTACCCCGTCGAGTGCGTGGCGCGCGGCTACCTCACCGGCTCGGGCCTGGCCGAGTACCGCAGGGCCCGGTCCGTGTGCGGCGTCCCCCTGCCGGAGGGCCTCACGGAGGCCTCGCGCCTGCCCGAGCCGGTCTTCACCCCCGCCGAGAAGGCCGGGCTCGGCGACCACGACGAGAACATCACCTTCGAGCGGGTCGCGGACATGGTCGGCCTTGAGAACGCGACGGCCCTGCGCGCGACCACCCTCGCCCTGTACGCGCGCGCCGCCGACATCGCCCGCGAGCGCGGCATCATCCTGGCCGACACCAAGTTCGAGCTCGGCGCCGGCCCGGACGGCGGGCTCGTGCTCGGCGACGAGGTCCTCACCCCCGACTCCTCGCGCTTCTGGCCCGCTGACCAGTGGGTCCCCGGCAGCGTCACCCCCTCCTTCGACAAGCAGTACGTGCGCGACTGGCTCGCCTCGCCCGCCTCCGGATGGGACCGCTGCGGTGACCGGGAGCCGCCCGCCCTGCCCGACGTCGTCGTCGAGCGCACTCGGGCGCGCTACCTGGAGGCCTACGAGCGCCTCACCGGCGCGCCGCTGGCGGTGTGAGGACCCGGCGACATCCCCGGTTCGGCTGGCCGCACGGATCGGGCCGCCACCTGGCCGGAGCCCGTGCGCCGGCGCGCGGCCATTCGGTCTCGGCGGGCGGGGTGGCGCGACCGTCCCGCCGGAGCGTCGGGTACTCTTCCTTCCGACGCTCTCCAACCTGCACTCTCCACCCCGTACCCAGGAGGACCGATGGGACGCATCGTCGTCGAGGTCATGCCCAAGCCGGAGATTCTTGACCCCCAGGGCAAGGCGGTCGTAGGGAGCCTTCCGCGCCTCGGATTCGACCAGTTCACCGGCGTGCGCCAGGGCCGCCGCTTCGAGCTGACCGTGGACGGCCCGGTCACCGAGGAGCATCTGGCCGCGGCCCGCGAGGCCGCCTCGACGCTGCTGTCCAACCCGATCATCGAGGACGTCGTCTCCGTCGCCGCCGACGAGGAGGCCCAGTGACTCGTATCGGCGTCATCACCTTCCCCGGCACCCTCGACGACGTCGATGCCGCCCGCGCCGTGCGCCTGGCCGGCGCCGAGCCCGTGGCACTGTGGCACAAGGACGCCGACATCAAGGGCGTGGCCGCCGTTGTCGTCCCCGGCGGGTTCTCCTACGGCGACTACCTACGCTGCGGCGCCATCGCCCGCTTCGCCCCCGTCATGGACGAGGTGGTCGTCGCCGCGAGCGGGGGCATGCCCGTCCTGGGCGTCTGCAACGGCTTCCAGATCCTCACCGAGGCGCACCTGCTGCCTGGCGCGCTTATCCGCAACGACCACCAGAAGTTCATCTGCCGCGAGCAGCGGCTGCGCATCGAGTCCACGACGACGGCGTGGACATGCCTGTTCGCCGACGGCGAGGAGATTACCGTCCCGCTCAAGAACGGGGAGGGCAGCTTCATCGCCGCTCCCGACGAGCTCGCCCGGCTCGAGGGCGAGGGGCGTGTCGTCTTCCGGTACGTCGGTGTGAACCCCAACGGGTCGGCGCGCGATATTGCCGGCGTGCGCAATGAGCGCGGCAACGTGGTCGGCCTCATGCCCCACCCCGAGCACGCCGTCGAGCCTGGCTTCGGCCCCGACACCGCGGCGGGCCCGCGCACCGGCGTGGACGGCCTGCGGCTCTTCCAGTCCGCCATCAGCTCGCTGGTGGGCGCCTGAGGGGCTGGGGCGCCGCCCGGGCGGTCGGGGGCCCGCTGGCCGGGCCCCTGGCTCCGTCAGGATGCGGCGGGTGCCGGGTGAGCGGCGTCGACTGGGCGGACAGCGCCGCCCGGGGGAGCAGCGCCCACTGGGCCGGGCGGCGCTCACATACCGGCCGTGCCTGTGGAAAACTCGCCGAGGGTGTGGACAGCTGTGGATGACGGCGGCAGGGACGGCTCTGCCGTCGGCGAACGGCGGAGGCGCGGAAGCCTGTCGTGAGACGTCGAAGGTAACGATCGTGTAACGGTTTTGGCGCGTCGTGGAGCGGGTCCCGTCTCCGGCGCCTGTCCGGCCGGAGGGTGGATTGCCGCGTGCTGGCAACGATTTGACCACGGGGGTGCCGACGGTCTATTGGACATGTCGGGCGCGGCGTCATCCGCTCCGGATGCCGTTCGTCTCGACTGGCGGACTTGGCCGTCGGGTACCCACAGCGTTAGCCGCGTCACGACGACGTTCGACCACCTCGTGCACATGCCTGTGGACTCGACCTGTGGATAACAGGCGGTTGCGGCCCGGGCCGGACCGTCCGGCGTCGTCGTCTGCACGCTGGTTGATTCCGGGGCGCGGAGGCGCTGCTGCGCGCCTGTGCGGGCCGCCTCGCACGTCGCACACCTGTCCGGACTGGTCCGTCGCGCTGATTGCGCCCAACGTCGACTGCGGCAAAGGCACGTTCACGCCTCGGCGTGCTCCGGGCGGGCGTCCCGAGGTTACAGATGCTGCGTCCGCCCGCGCCGGGTCTCGGAGCGCGCGCCAGACTCAGTGAACCGATCTCGGTGCGGAACTGGACCGATCTCGGCGAAGGGGGCAGCGAATGGGGCGGCGGAGCAGGGCGTCCGGGCTCCCGGGACCCGGGCCCTAGTCCTTGTGGAGCTCCAGCGCCCGGTCGATGGCCCCTGCGATCTCGCACAGGTGCCGGTCGGGAAGGAACTCGCGTCGGACGGACTCGTGCGCCGCCAGCCCCATCTCCCGAGCCCGTTCCGGGAAGCGCAGCAGGTCGGCGGCGGCCTCGGCCCACGCGCCGGCGTCGTCCGGATCGACCAGGACGCCGTCAACGCCGTCGGCGATCTGGTCCTGGATGCCACCGACCGCGGAGGCTACCACGGCCGCCTTCTTCCACATGGCCTCCGCCACGGGCAGCCCGAAGGCCTCCACGAGCGAGCGCTGGGTGACGACGTCGGCGACGCGCTGGACGGCATTGACCACCGTCGCGTTGACCTCCCGGTCGTGCATGGGCACAGCCGCGATGTGCACCCGCCGCGCCACGGACTCCGGCAGGAGGTCCCACCGGTCGAGCGCCTCGCCGAGGACAGCGGCGGAGGTCACGTCGCGATCCGGGTCCGGGTCCGGGCCGACGATGAGCAGGTGCGCGTCCTCGGGAAGGGCCCCGAGGCTCGAGGCGAAGGCCCCGATGAGCTCCTTAGCGCCCTTGAGACGGTCCCAGCGGCCGACCTGCACGATCGTGCGCACCCCCGTCGGCACCGGCAGCCCCGCGCCCGCCAGGGAGGGCATCTGCCGGATGGCGTCGGGGCGGCCGTCCTCATGCACGAAGGGGACCGCCTCGAAGGGCGGCTCGCCGTTGAAGATCCCCGCCAGGCGGGCCACCGACCAGGACTCGTCCAGGTCGAGGACGCGGTTCTTGGGGGAGTCGGGGTTGATCGACGGCTTGACGACGGCGCAGCGCTCCGGCTCGATGAAGGGCGGACGGTACTCCTCCCGGGAGACGACGACGAGATCGACGTCCTCCAGGTACCGGTCGAGGAAGGCCCAGGCGCGCTCGGCCGCCTCCCCGGCTCGGCCCCCGCCCAGGTGGCAGCGCCAGATGACGGCGGCGCCGGCCCGCCTGAAGGCGCGCGCCAGGCCGGCGGTGGGCGGGTCGTGGAGGATGACGACGTCGCCCTCGCGGACGTCGTCGACGACGTTCTCGGCGTTCGACGACAGAACGTGCTCATACAGGTCGCGCTGCTTCTCGCCGAGCTTGCCGCCGTCGCCCCGGTCGCCGTGGATGCCCGCATGGAGGCGCGACGCCACACGCGCGAAGTCCGCGGGCGCATCGAGTACCAGCCAGCGCGCCTCGACGCCGAGGCCGCGGGCGTAGCCCACCAAGGGGGCGACGGTCTCCGCGGGGCCGGAGCCCGCCGCGGCCGACGGGGTCACGGTCCACACGGTGCGTCCTTCGAGCAGGGTGCGGGCGGCGGCGATACCGCCCTTCAGGCGGTGGTCGGCGACCTCGTCCAAGTGGCTTTCGAGCTCCAGGATGGGAAGGGGAGCGACGTCGATACTTCTCATGAGCCGATCCTGCACCACATGCGTGTGATGCGAGGCACTTTCGGGCGTGGTGTGTCGTACGGCAGAGTACGCTCGAGCTCCTTCGCGGCGATGGGCAGTTGTGCCCGTTTGCGTTGCGGCCGCCGACGAGTCATGATGCGGCGATGAGTCAGGGCCTGTTCCGAGGCCCGCAATCACTGGAGGACCTATGAGCACCCCATCCCCTTACGGTCAGCCCGAATACCCCGACGCCGGTCAGCAGCCCGGGTACCCCGCCGGCCAGCAGCCCGCATACCCTGCGGCCCAGCCCGGGTACCCCGCCGGCTACGGCCAGCCCGGATACGGCACCGGCGTCGCCCCCAAGTCCAAGACGACCGCCGCGCTGCTGGCCTTCTTCCTCGGCGGACTCGGCATTCACAACTTCTACCGCGGGCAGAAGGGCCGCGGCTTCGGCCACCTCGGGCTTGTGGCGCTCGGTATCATCCTGTTCATCATTGCCATTGCTACGCTCGTCGGCAGCGTGGACGCCCATGGCAACGTGCCCGACTCTGCCAGCGCCGGTGTCGGCACCGCTGGCGTTCTTGGCTACCTGATCCTTATCGGGAACAGCATCTGGGCGTTCGTGGAGTTCATTATGATCCTCGTCTCCAAGGACGGCTCGCTCCAGTAAATCGCTGTCGGCCCTCCCCGCCCTGGCGCGCTGAGCCTTGCGGAACCGGCGCCCGGGCGCGGCACTCGGCAACGGGCGGCGCTCGCCCTGCGGACTCTCCCCGCGGGGCGAGCGCCGTCGTCGTCTGCGCGCGGCGGGCTGCGTGGTCCGCCCGCCGCGCCCGCGGGGCGCAGCGCACCAGCAGGTCCGCGGACCCCACCGAGGCCCGCCGCCCGCCGTGCCCGCGGGGCGCAGCGCGCGTCGGGCCGGCGGTGCGGACTCGTACCGGCAACCCGGGTATTGTCGCGCATGGTCCCACTCCGCCCTCGTTCAGGAGCATCCATGGCCGTCGAGCCCACCGCGTCCACGAATCCCGCGCGCCCCGCCTGCGGCGCCGGCAGCGCCGTCGGGCCCCGGCCCGTCGAGCACCCGGACACCGTCGCCGACGCGACCGCCACGCCCGAGCGGGAGATGCCCCACCGCGAGCTCGGCCTCAAGGACGAGGAGTACGCCTCCATCAAGGGCCTGCTGGGGCGTCGTCCCACGGCCGCCGAGCTCGCCATGTACTCGGTCATGTGGTCCGAGCACTGCTCCTACAAGTCCTCCAAGATCCACCTGAGGCAGCTCGGCGCCAAGACCACGCCCGAGATGCGCGCCCACCTGCTGGTCGGCATGGGGCAGAACGCCGGCGTCGTCGACATCGGGGACGGCTGGGCCGTCACCTACAAGGTCGAGTCCCACAACCACCCCAGCTATGTCGAGCCCTACCAGGGGGCCGCCACCGGGGTGGGCGGGATCGTGCGCGACATTATCTCCATGGGGGCGCGGCCCGTGGCCGTCATGGACCAGCTGCGCTTCGGCGCCCCCGATCACCCCGACACCGCCCGCGTCGTCCACGGCGTCGTGGCCGGCGTGGGCGGCTACGGCAACTGCCTGGGCCTGCCGAACATCGGCGGCGAGACCGAGTTCGACCCCTCCTACCAGGACAACCCCCTGGTCAACGCCCTGTGCGTGGGCGTGCTGCGCCACGGCGACATCCACCTGGCCAGCGCCTCCGGCGCCGGCAACAAGGTGGTGCTCTTCGGGGCGCGCACCGGCGGGGACGGCATCGGCGGCGCCTCCATCCTGGCATCCGAGTCCTTCGAGGACGGCGTGCCGGCCAAGCGGCCATCCGTCCAGGTGGGCGACCCCTTCATGGAGAAGGTCCTCATCGAGTGCTGCCTGGAGCTCTTCGCCGCTGGCCTCGTCCTGGGCATCCAGGACCTGGGGGCCGCCGGCATCTCCTGCGCCACGAGCGAGCTGGCCTCCAACGGCGACGGCGGCATGCACGTGGACCTGGAGAAGGTCCTCCTGCGCGACCCCAGCCTGAGTGCCGGGGAGATCCTCATGAGCGAGTCCCAGGAGCGCATGATGGCCGTCGTCGCCCCCGACAGGCTGGACGACTTCATGGCGGTGATCGACAAGTGGGACGTCGAGGCCGCCGTCATCGGGGAGGTCAACGCCTCAGGAAGGCTGACCATCGACCACTTCGGGGAGCGGATCGTGGACGTGGACCCGCGCACCGTGGCCCACGAGGGCCCCGCCTACGAGCGCCCTTACGCCCGCCCAGCCTGGCAGGACGCTCTCAACGCCGACTCCTCGGCGCGCCTGAAGCGGCCCGCCACCGCGGCCGACCTGGCCGAGCAGGTCCTCGCCGTCGTCGCCGACCCCAACCAGGCGCCCGCCGCCTGGGTCACCAGCCAGTACGACCGCTTCGTGCGCGGGGGCACCGCCCTGGCCCAGCCCGACGACGCCGGCGTCGTCCGCGTGGACGAGGAGACCTGCCGCGGGGTGGCCGTCTCCACCGACGCCAACGGCCGCTTCACCAAGCTCGACCCCGCCACCGGGGCCGCCCAGGCGCTGGCCGAGTCCTACCGCAACGTGTGCACCGTCGGCGCCCGCCCCCTGGCGGTGACCGACTGCCTCAACGTCGGCTCCCCGGAGGACCCCGACGCCATGTGGCAGCTCGTCGAGATCATCACCGGCCTGGCCGACGCCTGCAAGGCCATGGGCGTGCCCGTCACCGGCGGCAACGTCTCCCTGTACAACTCCCACGGGGCGGCCAAGGGGCGGCCCGACTCCTCCATCAACCCCACGCCTGTGGTCGGGGTCCTCGGCGTCATGGACGACGTGCGCCGCGCCAACCCGTCGGGCTGGTTCGAGGAGGGCCTGGCGGTCATCGCCCTGGGGGCCACCCGCGACGAGCTGGACGGCTCGGCCTGGGCGCGCGCGGTCCACGGCCACCTCGGCGGCCTGCCGCCGCGCGTGGACCTTCAGGCCGAGATGGCGCTGGGCCGGGTGCTGCTCGCCCTGAGCGAGGCCGACGGGCCGGGCGGCGAGCGGCTCGTGCGCGCCGCCCACGACTGCTCCGCCGGCGGGCTCGTCCAGACTCTCGTGGACGCCGTCCTGCGACACGGGGTGGGCGCCAGCATCGACCTGGTCCAGCTTCAGGGGCGCGACGGCGTCGACGACTTCACGGCCCTGCTGTCCGAGTCCGGGGCGCGGGCCGTCGTGGCCGTGCCCGAGTGGGCGGTGGCCGCCGTGGCCGCCGCGGCCGAGGCCGAGGACGTCGCCTGGGCGCGGCTGGGCACCACCGGCGGCGACATGCTGGTCGTCTCCGGCGGGGACGTGCTCTCCGACGGCGGGGGCGGCCGGCCGCTCGTCCTGGACCTGGCCGAGCTGGGCGAGCGGGTGGGCGCGACCCTGCCCGGGCTGTTCGGGTGAGCGGCGCCGGGGCCGTCGGGGCGGGCCCCAGCCGGGAGAGCCGCAGCCCTGCCCCTGTGCGGCCGCGCCAGGCGCTGGAGGCGTTCTTCGAGGCCGAGAACCGCAGGGACTGGGAGGCCTACGCGGGCCTCCTCCACCCGGACGTGGAGTGGACGGTCGGCGGGCGCACGATCACCGGGCGCGAGGACTACGTGCGCGCCATGAGGGCGTCCTATGCCGGGTCCGACGCGCGCTTCCGCGTGCACCAGCTCATTGAGTCCGCGGACGGCCGGGTGGTCGCCACCCTGCTCGTCGACTCCGAGGGGCGCCGCTCCCTGGACGTCTTCGAGTTCTCCGGGGGAGTGATCGTGCGCGAGTGGGAGTTCCTGCTCGGAGCGGGGCCGGGCTGGGACGGCGGGACCGTTCCGGCGGTGTGATACGCGGCGCCTGGACAGCCGTGTCCTCAGCTGGCTGAGTGTACTTGTTCCTGGGCGCAGTCGTAGGTCGGGGCGCAGACAGTCGGGTTCTGAGCCGATCGGCTCACCGAAGTCGGTCCGCCAGACCTCGCCGCGGGCCACCACTCCCATGCTCCCGCTTGGATCAGCGTGCGCCCGGTCGAGGTGCGGCGCCTGGGTGCCGGCGCCTGTCTGCCGCCTCGTGGCCTGATGGGGCTCGACGTCGACTGGCTGCCCCCGCTGCGCCTGCTCGTGGTGATGCTCAGTGCGGCCGCTGCTGTGATCGTGACCGTACGGGGCGGTGCAGGGGCGAATGCCCCTTGTGTCTGATATCACTCTGCGATAACGTGATAGGCATCAATCGAAGGAGGAGATTCATCCAGGAAGCATCAAGGTGACGCTCATGATCCAGGCCACGACCAATTGGAGCGATTCAGACCCCATCACGTGCACTCGGTAACGGAAGGAGCACCTGATGAAGACCCGAAGAACAGGCCCGATCCTGGTAGCCATCGCTACCATCTTCTCGTTGTCCGCAGTTGTCGCGCCGGCCGGTGCCGCTCAGGCGAAGGATTCGGATGACGCGCTGGTCGCTGCGGGAGGAACCCTCACGCAGGAGAACCTCACCGCAGGGCAGGACCAGGACGGTTTCACCGCGCAGGCGGACACCACAACAACCACTCTTCCGCAGCAGCCCTCATCGGGAATCGTGCTGGACGGCAAGGACCCGACCGCCCCCGGAACTGCGATCGGCCTGCCCTACGCGGATGCGGCGGGCGAAGCGCAGCCCTCCGATCTTGGCGGCATCACCTACGACAACAACAATGACAGCACCACCACGGCGCTTCCCAAGAGTGATGGCTCGCTGCAGATCGCTACAACAATCACCTCTGCACAGGGGCCCAGCGACTACACTTACACAGTCACCGGCAGTGAGGGCTCTCACCTCCAGCTGGAGGACAACGGCATGGTCTCCCTGCTCAGCGCGGATGGGAGCTGGGAAGGAGGCGCGGCGCCCCCTTGGGCCAAGGACGCCAACGGCAATCCCGTGGAGACTACCTACAGCGTGGATGGCAACACTCTGACTCAGCACATCGCGTTCGATAAGACCACGGCCTTCCCGTCGTGGCGGACCCGTGGTGGGGAACCCTCATTGATCACACCGAGTGGGCGGATGACCTGTGGGAGTGGAGCCCCACCCTCATGGTCTACCCGACCTGGTGGGGGCGAGTTGCCGGAGGCGCGATATCGACCGGGCCTGGTATGACACTCATGTATAGGGAGTTCGGCTGGCAGGAGACTCTCGACAAGACGGAACGAGAGGGCCATCCTGATCCTGATACCAGTTCCATGCGCAATCAGTTCTACTGCCACTGGGACTGGGTGAGGGCGGCGCAATTTTATAAGTCGAGTTGGAATCTTGATACCGGGCTTCCTGACAAAGGATACTTCGGATTTCTCGATAGCGGGTGCAACTGATGTCTGGATGGCGTGACGCTGTGCTTCGCATGCTGGCCGGCATTGCTCTGCTGGCGCTCAATATGAGCGTCATCTGCTTCTACGGGCTGTGGGCCAGTGCGAATACGATCACTGGGAATCGCGCTGAGGAGCACGGCTTCGATCCGCAGCAGCTGCTGCCGAACTTCGTGCCGTTCTATTTCGCCGCGCAGGCATCGATGCTCAGCCTCCTGGCCTTCGATGCGCTCGTCATTGTTATCGTCTGGCGCCGGGTGCGGCGGCGCCGCCAGGATCTACGGCCCGGAGTCGTTACCCCGCCCGAGCAGATGGTCCGGGCGGGTTGGTCGCAGGCGGCGGCGCCGGCACAGCAGTCTGAGCAGTCGAGTCAGCCGCCCGCGCCGCCATCAACGCAGTGAGAACCGCATCGGTTCTGCATTGTCGGCGGCGGGGCCGGCCATGGCAGCCGCCGTTGATCGGCGGCGGCAGGCCTCTGGGGCGGTGAGTCTTGTCCCGTATCAACGCTTTTCGTTCACTCGGCTATGGGAGGAATTCCGATGAATATCCGAGAATCAGGTCCAATATCGGTAGTTGTCAATACCACTGTCTCGCCGTCTGAGAGGTGCTGCGCACCTCTGACCTGTGGGTACACCCAGGGTGGGTGCAACTAGTGAGGGAACAACAGCATGACATCGCACTGCGCAGGGCGGTTGCTGCCGTCCTGGTGGTGCTCAATGTGAGCGTCATCTGCTTCTACGGGCTGTGGCAGGCGGCGGACATGATTACCGTCAACCGGGCTGAGGAGCACGGCTTCGATCCGCAGCAGCTGCTGCCTCACGATATGTTGTTCTGGTTTGCCGCGCAGGCTTCGCTGCTCAGCCTCCTGGCCCTCGACGCGCTCGTCATTATTGTTGCCTGGCGCCGGGCGCGGCGGCGCCGCCAGGATCCACGGCCCGGAGCCGTCAACGCTCCGCCCGAGAGGGGAGGGCCGATCGCCGGACCCGAGGGCGCAGCGCTCTGAGCGGGCTGGTTGACGACCCGTTGGCAGACGGCGGCGGGGTGGCCCGTCAGCGATCTTGCCGAGTCTCTGGAAGAGGTCTTCCACAGGCCGGTCGACCTGGTTTCGCGGTGCTCGCTCCACCCCGTGATCCGCGACCGGGCCGTGGTAGAGCGAAGACGCTCTGTGAGGCGGCCTGAGTACCTCTACGTTCGTGAGATGCGCGACGCCGCCGTGCGGATCATCGATATCGTCGGGTCCTCGGGACGGGCTGAGGTCGAGCAGGATCGCAACCGTGCTGATGCTCTCATGCGGAGCTGCGCGGCTCTCGGCGAAGCTGCCGCCAGACTGCTGGGCCCTGTCGCGGAGGTGCGGGCCGATGGCGCTCGACGAGGTGGGGGACATACCGTCCGGGTGCGGCGTTGAGGGCGGTGGCTTGGCCCTGAGAGGGTCTCGGGTGCCAGAGAGGAGCACGGCTTCGATCCGCAACAGCTGCTGCCGCGCGATACTCGGCGACCCGCGCCGCCGTCGACGCGCTGACTCCGCAGAGGGGACGGGGGCCGACTGGGCGGTGCTCGCAGTCCCGGGGCCGGCCGCAGCCCGCCGTCGACCGGTGCCGCAAGGCCGCCGGCGCGGACGCCGCCGTCGGGCCCGTCCACGCCGCCTCTCATGCCGATCCGGTGCCGGCCGACGACCGCCCGAGAGGCCCGTGGAATGGCGGAATGGCGCCCGTCTCCGGGCGCGGCGCCGAGGCGGCCGAGCGGCCGATCACGCGGGAGGTTGACGCGGCCCTTCGGGAGGTACATCCTTACGTCGTTACACGTACCTACTCCGGAGGTGGCCTGAATGACAGCGGAGGCAACAGCAACGTTCACCGCACGTGAGTTCAACCGGGACGTGAGCGCCGCCAAGCGCGCGGCAGCCGACGGCCCGGTCATCGTCACCGACCGCGGGCGTCCCGCGTACGTGCTGCTCGAGATCGACGACTACCGGCGACTCACCGGGCAGCCGGACGAGGAGCCGAGCGGCGAGGAGCTCGTCAAGCAGCTCAGCATGAGTGAGGAAGACTACGTCAGCTATGTCAACGCCGACTTCAGGCCCGGCTTCTTCGGCGCCAAGATTCCGGAGCTCTGATGTTCCTCCTCGACACCAACGTCATTAGCGAACTGCGCAAGCCCGAGGGGAGAGTCTCGCCCGAGGTCGTGCAGTGGGTCTCGACGCAGAACGCGACCAGCCTCTACGTCAGCATGGTCACCCTCTACGAGCTGGAGGTCGGCGTGCGCAGGCTCGCACGCCGTGACGACGCGGGCGGCAGGCGGCTCCGCCGCTGGATCGACGACCAGTTCCTGCAGGCCTTCGGCGACCGGCTCCTGCTGCTCGACGCCGACGTCGCGCGTCAGGCGGCCGCCCTCCAGGTGCCCTACCCCCGTCCCGAGCGCGACATGTACATCGCCGCGACCGCCCTCGTCCACGGCATGACTCTCGTGACCCGCAACGTGAACGACTTCGCCTCCACCGGCGTCGCCCTGCTCGACCCCTGGCACGCCTGAGGCGGCGCCGGGTGCATGCCGGGCGGGGCGGTGGTCCTGATCTCACCGGCCTTCTCGGAATGACTGTGCCTACTATGCAGTCATGTCCCCGTCGCTCTCACGTCCTCCTCGGCGGCCTGCCCGTCCGTCGTCGGCCTCAACCGGCCGCGACCGCGCGGGCTCCGAGACTCGCGTCGCCTCCGGCCGCGCAGCGCACGGGGGTGCGCGGCGCCGTCGTGCCGGCCGCCTCGTGCTGACCCGGCCGTGGAAGCTCGTCCGCGCCCTCCTGATCCTCGTCGCCGTCATCGCACTTGTCGGTGTGGGCGTGCGCGTGTGGACCGGCCACGGCATCGGCGCCACCGCGGTGCCCACGGCCTCGGACGCGGCGCAGGAGCCCGCTGAGGCGCCCGCCGCTGAGGCCGCCCCCAGCTCCAGCTCCGAGCCGACGGCGAGCCCCTCGCCGCGCGTGGATGACAAGGGCTTCACCCACAGCGACGTCGTCGGCGACGGCACCTGGACCGTCGCCGACCCGGTGCCCCCGTCCCAGCCGGGCGCCGACACGGTCTACCACTACGCGCTGCGGGTCGAGGGCGGCGCTGGCGTCGACCCGGCGGCGGCCGCCGCCACGGTCCAGAGCGTCCTCAACGACGACCGGGGCTGGCGCACCCTTGAGAACGTGTCCTTCGAGCAGATCGGCGACCCGGAGGCGGCGGACTTCGTCCTGTCCATCGCGACGCCGCCGACGGTGGACTCGATATGCGCCCCGCTGGAGACCAAGGGCATGTGGAACTGCCGCAACGGCGACAACGTCGTCCTCAACTCCGACCGCTGGACCTACGGCACCCCCACCTTCTCCGACATCGACTCCTACCACGTCTACGTGATCAACCACGAGGTCGGGCACTTTCTCGGGCACGAGCACGAGTTCTGCGCCGGAGCCGGCCTCAAGTCGCCCACCATGGCGCAACAGAGCCGCACCCGCGAGGGCGGCTGCACGCAGAACGGCTGGCCCACCGAGGACAACCAGGCCCCCTGAGAGGCCGAGATCGGTTCGGTTCCGCGTCAAGATCGGTCCGCTGCGCAGCCGGTTGCCGACGCCGGGTGGAGTCGTGCTCTGCGCGCCCAGCGCCGGTCACTCGGCGAACAGTACGTCGAGCTCGCGAGCCGCCGCCATGAGCCGTTCATCTCGCGTCCACACCAGGGAGCCGGCCTCCGCCAAGACCGACGCCAGCAGGTGGGCATCCACGGCCGACCAGACATTGGTGTCGACGAGGATCACGGCTGCCCGCCCCGGTGACGCGGCGCCGCCCGGCGCGGGCGTCCGTGCCGCCGAGGGCCGCGAGTCTGCGGGCGCTCTCGACGCGGAGCTCGACCGATCTCGGCGAAGGGGGCGGGTGGCCGGCGGGGCGGGGGCTGTAGGACTCAAGGCCTCACGAGAAGGCTGTGAATATGCTTAGAGTGCGGAACCGCATCCTTGCGGACCGGCTCCGGGTACGGCTCCCCCTCGCCGGGGACGTGTCGGCATCGGAGACCCCGTAACCTACGGCAATCCCCTAGCATCTTGAGAAGGTTCATCGTGCCTCCCACACCTGCTGCCGCATCCGTCTCCGTCGGCTCGCCCGGCCCCGCGGGCACTCATATGTCGCGTCTCTTCGCCTGGGGAGTGCACGCCTTCACCATGTCGGGGCTGATCTTCGCGTCCCTGGCGGTGCTTTCCATCATTCATGACGAGATCGGCTGGATGTGGGTGTGGCTGGCCATCGCCCTCGTCGTGGACGGCATCGACGGCACCTTCGCCCGCCGCGCCCGGGTCAAGGAGGTCATCCCGTGGTTCGACGGCAGCGTGGTCGACATCGTCATCGACTACCTGACCTGGACCTTCATCCCGGCGGTCTTCATGTACCTCAGGATTCCGATGGGGCCGAAGCCGATCGCTGGCGTCCTGCTCATTGTGATCCTGGTCTCCTCGATGTTCTGCTACGCCAACGAGGGCGAGAAGTCGAACGACAACTACTTCGTCGGCTTCCCCGCGGCCTGGAACATTGTCGCCGTCATGCTGTGGGTGCTCCACACCCCGGACTGGCTCAACGTGGCGGCGACGCTCGTCCTGACCGTCCTCACTCTCGTGCCGACCCACTACGTCCACCCGGTGCGCGTCAGGCGCTTCCGCGCGCTCAACATCGCCGCGGTGGGCGTATGGATCGCAGCCACCGCCTGGCTCCTCGCCGTGCACCCGGTGCACCCGCTCGTGGAGGCGCATCGGGGGCGTCCGCTGGTGGCGGTGGTCCTGTCGGTCGCGAGCGGCGCCTGGCTGCTCGGCGTCGGCGTGCTGCGCTCCGTCCGGGGCGAGGATCCCCGACCCTCGCAAGACTGAGGTCTCGGTCCTCGCCGGGCCGAGCCAGGCCCCGGACGATCAGCCGCTCGCGCCACCACCGCAGTGCCTCGAGCCCGGCGCTGCCCACGATCATCGCCACGACGATCGCAATCACCTCCGGCGGGTAGTTGCGCCCCTTGGTCCAGAAGTACACGTAGGGGGCCAGGAAGGTGACGAGCGTGGTCATCAGGCCGAGGAGCCGGTAGCGGATCCTGCGTCCCGTCACCATCTCGACAAGGCCCCACGTGTAGGGGATGGCGGTGAGGACGTCGATCGTCCACAGCACCCACACCCGGCCGTGGAAGCCCGGGACGAAGGCCACCGGGACGGCTCGCAGGGAGGAGTAGATGAACACCACGAGGTAGGCCAGCGCCACCGGGTTCCACAGCATTCGCAGGGTTCGCGAGCGCGGGACCACCTCCACGCCGCTGCGTCGCAGCGCCCCGATCGCCCGGGACGAGCAGCGCAGGGTGTCCACGCCCGCGAGCACGGTGCGCAGGTAGCGGCGCGAGTCGTCGCCGTCGTCGGTCAGGGCCAGGAGAAGCGCGAGCGGGCTCACGGCAATGACAACGGTCTCGGCTGGGGCGGGCACGGCGTCGGGTGCTGGTGGGGTGGGCACGGCGTCGGGTGCTGGTGGGGCGGGCACGGCGCCGGGTGCTGGTGGGGCGGGCACGGCGGCGGCGGGCGCTCCGGCGTCGTCGGGCTCGGCGCCCTCGGCGATGGGCCCGGGCAGCGAGACGACGTGGACGAGCCCGTCGCCGATCGTGCGGGTGATCAGCGGAACCGCCTCGGCCGCCACCTCGCACAGCCACAGCCGCACCCCCTGCTCGAGGGCGTGCCCGAGCGCCTGGCCGAGCCGCCACCCGGCGCCGTCGGGCAGACGCAGCTGGGGCGCCGTCGTCGTGGCGAGATCGGCGAGTGCCGGCAGCTCCAGCACCCGCCTGACCCCCAGGTCCCCGCAGCGGGCCACTCCCGCCAGCTCGCGGATGCGCGCCGCGTCAATGCGGTGACGGCGGATGAGCCGCTGGTCGAGCACAGAGCGCGCGGTCAGGGCGCGCACTGCGACGACGCACGGAGAGGAGAGCACAGGCGGCAGACTGCCAGATCGGGGGTGCTCTCGGCGAGTCGGGCCGTCCCGCGCCGGTGCGCCGTCGGGCGGGGCGGCGGCTGAATGCGGGCGAGCCCGCCTGCCGGGCCGCCGGGCGCACCCGCCCCGATGCGGACGAGCCGCAGCCGATGACGCATGATGGTGATGTGAACGCCACGGACCCAGACCCGCATGCCCCTGACGCAGTCGATGCCGCCGTTGCCGACGTCGTCGTCATCGGGGCCGGGCAGGCCGGGCTGGCCACCGCGGGCGAGCTCGTGCGCCGCGGCCTGCGACCGGGGCGCGAGCTCGTCGTGCTCGACGCCGAGGAGGGCCCCGGGGGCGCCTGGCGTCACCGCTGGGACTCCCTGACGATCGGCGGGGGGCGCCGGATCGCGGACCTGCCCCGGTTCCCCGCCGGCGACCTGGACGAGGCGGCCCCCAGCAACATCGTCCTGCCCCGGTACTACCGCCGCTACGAGGAGGCGCGGGGCCTTCGGGTCCTGCGCCCGGTGCGTGTGACCTCAGTGCGCTCCACGCAGGTGCCCGCACGGCTGCTGTCCACGGGGGGCGCCCACGCGGCCGGCGGCTCCGCGTCCGGCAGCATCCCGACGCGCATGAGCCGCAGGCCGGACCCTGTGCGCCGCGACACCCTCCTGGAGGTCGAGGCGGACACCAGGGGAGGACGGCGCACCTGGCTGGCGCGCATGGTCGTCTCCGCGGCCGGCACCTGGAGCCACCCCTACATCCCGCACGTGCCGGGCAAGGACGGGTTCGCCGGCGAGCAGCTCCACACCGCCACCTACCGCCGGGCCGAGGAGCTGGCCGGGCGGCGCGTCGTCGTCGTCGGCGGCGGGCTCACCGCCGTGCAGATGATCCTGGAGATCGCCCCCTACGCCGCCTCGGTGACCTGGGCCACGCGGCGTCCGCCGAACTTCGCCGCCGGTCTGGGCGACCTCTGGGGAGCCGCCGTGGAGCGGGCGGCCGGCGCGCTTGTCGCGGGTCCGGTCCCGGCCGGCGTCGTGCGGCCGGTGGGCGCCTCCGTCCTGGCGGAGTACATCGACGGCGTCGACCGGGGGCTGCTCGTCTCCAGGGGGATGATCAACCTCATAGGCGAGCGCGCGGTTCGCTTCTCCCCGGCGGCCACCGGCGCCCAGCCCGACGGGCTGGACCCCACCGCGACCACGGGCGGGGGGCTGGCGGTGCCGGACTCGTGGGACCCCTACCCGAAGCCCACCTGGGTCGAGGCCGACACCATCTTCTGGAACACGGGGTTCAGGGCGGCGCTGACGCACCTGTCGCCGCTGCGCCTGCGCGATCGGATGGGTGAGGCCCCGGACGACGGCGGCGACGACGGTCACCGCTACGAGTCGGGCATCCGCATGGAGGGGCGCACCGGCGTGGCCAAGGACCCGCGCGTGCTGCTGGTCGGGTACGGTCCCAGCGCCTCGACCCTCGGCGCGTCACGGGCCGGCGCGGAGGCGGCGCGCAGGATCTGGCGCCGTCTGCGGCACCAGGGGTGAGGGGCCTCGCGTCTGGAGCGTCCGTGTGAGATCGGACTGGATGTGAGTCCGGGTCGGCACCGGGGGCGAGGGGAGGCCTGGAGGGGCCTGGTTTCGCCGCGGCGTCGCCCCTAGCCTGGCGGTACGTATCGTTTTGAAGGAGCAGCCATGACCTCCACGACCGACGAGACCGCCTTCGCGACCGAGAACATCTTCGGCAAGGGCGAGCCCAACACCGCCTACGCCCAGTACTTCACCGGGCAGAGCTTCCTGCGGAACCTGGTGACGGACCCCGAGTGCGCCGTCGGGGTGCACAACGTGACCTTCGAGCCGGGCTGCCGCAACAGCTGGCACATCCACCACGCCACCAGCGGCGGCGGCCAGGTCCTCATCTGCACGGCCGGCTCCGGCTGGTACCAGGAGGAGGGCAAGGACGCCGTCTCGCTGACGCCCGGAGACGTCGTGTTCACGCGCGCCGGCGTCAAGCACTGGCACGGCGCCAAGGCCGACTCCTGGTTCGCCCACATCGCGCTCGCGGTCCCGGGCGAGAACCCCTCCAACGAGTGGCTCGAGCCGGTTGACGACGCCGCCTACGCCGCCCTGTGAGCCAGCGCCGGGCCGGCCCTCGTGGCGGGGCGGGCGGCCCCGCCCCGGCCCGCTACCGGCGGGCCAAAGCCTCGCCGTGGACGACGACGAACCAGCCGTCGTCCGCCTCGGCCCACTCGTGCCACGCGCGCGCCATCTCCTCCAGCTCATCGGGGTCGGCCAGCCCCAGCTCGACCGCCCGCGGGCCGAAGGAGGAGCGGCAGCGCTCGGCCCAGGTCCCGCCCCACCAGGCCCGCAGCTCAGGCGTCGCGTAGCACCAGGTCGACGCCGAGGGCTCCACCTCGCCGAGTCCCGCGGCGCGGAACCAGGACAGCAGGCGGCTGCCGGCGTCGGGCTCCCCGCCGTTGGCCCGCGCCGTGGCCATGTAGACCCGGCGCCAGCGCTCCAGGGCGGGCGGCTGCGGGTACCAGGCCTTGGCCGAGTACACGGAGTCGCGCGCCGCCACGATCCCGCCCGGGCGCGTCACCCGGCGCATCTCCCTCAGGGCGGCCACCGGGTCGGCCACGTGCTGGAGCACCTGGTGGGCGTGGACGACGTCGAAGGAGGCGTCCGCGAAGGGCAGGGCGCACGCGTCGCCGTCGACCAGCTCGACGCAGTCCGCCAGACCCCGGGCCTTAAGGGTCGCCCGCGCCGCCTGAAGCGCCGCCGGTGCGCCGTCGAGCGCGATGACGCGCCCGGGGGCCACCGCCTCGGCGAGGTCGGCGGTGATGGTCGCGGGTCCGCAGCCGACGTCGAGCAGGTCGAGACCCGGCCGCAGGCGGGGCAGGAGGTAGGCGGCGGAGTCGGCGGCGGTGCGGTGGGCGTGGCTGGCCAGGACGGCGGGGGAGTGCCCGTGGGTGTAGCGGGTGCGCTGGATGTCGGTCACGGTGAGGAGCATACGGGCCGGGACGAACCGATCCCGGCGCGGATGTGACGGCCGGAAGCTGTCGGAGGGTGAGATGTTTCATCTCAGTTTCCGGCGCGGTGCCAGGGTTGTGCCTCGACGAGGGCGACGCGCCCCGCAATCCGGTCGTGCGCCTCCCGCAGTCCTCGCACAATAGTGAAGGAGTCCCCATGCAGGGAGTTGTCGAGAAGGTCTACGAGCAGGTCGTCGATCGCAACCGCGGCGAAGCCGAGTTCCACCAGGCGGTCCGCGAGGTTCTGGAGTCCCTGGAGCCCGTCATCGCCAAGCACCCCCACTACGCCGATAACGCGCTCCTGGAGCGCGTCGTCGAGCCCGAGCGCCAGGTCATCTTCCGCGTGCCGTGGGTCGACGACGCCGGAGCGGTCCACGTCAACCGCGGCTTCCGCGTCGAGTTCAACTCGGCCCTGGGCCCCTACAAGGGCGGCCTGCGCTTCCACCCGAGCGTCAACGTCGGCATTATCAAGTTCCTCGGTTTCGAGCAGATCTTCAAGAACGCCCTGACCGCCCAGGGCATCGGCGGCGGCAAGGGCGGCTCCGACTTCGACCCCCACGGCCGCTCCGACGCCGAGGTCATGCGCTTCTGCCAGTCCTTCATGACCGAGCTCTCCCGCCACATCGGCCCGTCCACCGACGTCCCCGCCGGCGACATCGGCGTGGGCGGGCGCGAGATCGGCTACCTGTTCGGCCAGTACAAGCGCCTGCGCAACGCCTACGACGCCGGCGTGCTCACCGGCAAGGGCCTGGCCTGGGGCGGCTCCCTGGTGCGCACCGAGGCCACCGGCTACGGCACCGTCCTGTTCGCCCAGTCCATGCTGGCCACCAGGGGCGAGACCCTGGAGGGCAAGAAGGTCGCGGTCTCCGGCGCCGGGAACGTGGCCATCTACGCGATCGAGAAGGCCCAGAAGCTCGGCGCCACCCCCATCACCTTCTCCGACTCCTCCGGGTACGTCGTCGATGAGGCCGGCATCGACCTCGACCTGCTCAAGCAGGTCAAGGAGGTCGAGCGCGGCCGCGTCAAGGACTACGTCGAGCGCCGTCCCGGCGCCCGCCTGGTCACCGAGGGCCGGGTGTGGGACGTGCCCGTCGATGTGGCCCTGCCCTGCGCCACCCAGAACGAGCTCGACGGCGACGCCGCCGCCACCCTGCTCAAGGGCGGCTGCACCGTCGTGGCCGAGGGCGCCAACATGCCCTCCACCCCCGAGGCCGTCGAGGCCTTCCAGTCCGCCGGCATCCTCTACGCGCCCGGCAAGGCCTCCAACGCCGGCGGCGTGGCCACATCCGCCCTGGAGATGGAGCAGAATGCCGGCCGCACCCGCTGGGACTTCGCCACCGCCGAGGCCAAGCTCGACGGCATTATGACCGACATCCACGACTCCTGCGTGACCGCGGCCGAGGAGTACGGCCGCCCCGGCGACTACGTGCTCGGCGCCAACGCCGCCGGCTTCACCCGGGTCGCCGACGTCATGATGGCCCACGGCATCGTCTGAGCCCGCGCCCGCCGCGACGACGGCGCCCGACCGGCCCTGAGAGGGGGCGGCCGGGCGCCGTCGCGCCGCGGGGTCTCGGAGCGGTCTCGGGTCGGAGACGATTGCGTCGCGCAGGAGGACGCGGCCGCCGTCGCAGATTACCCTTGTTCCAACCCACTCCCACCTCCTCCCAACCAGGATCGCCATGCGACCGAATCCCTGTGCGAAGGCGGCTGCTGCACTCGCGGCGCTGGCCTTGGGCGCATTCGCCCCAACGGTTCTCCCTCCCGCGGCCGCGGCCGAGCAGACCGCGGCCGCCACGACCACCATCACCGTGCTCGGCATCACCGACCTGGACGGGCGCATTGAGAGAACCGCCGACCCCGCGACCGGGGCGGTGACCGGCCCCGGCGCCGTCACCCTGGCGTGCGAGGTCGCCCGGGCCCGCGAGTCGAGCCCGGACGCCCTGCTCGTCTCCTCCGGCGACAATGTCGGTGGCTCGACCGCCTCCCCGGCGCCGCTGGAGGACCGGCTCGCGCTGGACGTCCTCAACGCGATGGGCGTGGACGCCTCCGCCCTGGGCGGCCACGAGCTCGGCAGGGGAATGGACGACCTGACCAGCCGGATCCTGCCCGCGGCCGCCTTCCCGTACCTGGCGGCCAACCTCGCCGACCCGGCCCTGGACGCCGAGGGCGACGGCGGCGCGCTCATCAGGGACGTCGGTGGCGTCAAGGTCGGCCTCATCGGCGTCGCGACCGACGAGTCGCCATCCCCGGTCGCCCCCGCGGCCGAGGCCGCCAACGCCAGGGCCGCCGAGCTCAAGCGCACCGGTGCCGCTGACGTCGTCGTCGTGCTCGCCCACGCCGACGCCGCCGAGCTGGCCGCCCGGCTCACCGGCAGCGTCGACGTCGTCCTGGGCGGCCGCAGCCACGTCACTCGCCCGGGGGAGGGCGGGCCCGCCACCGTGACGTCGACCGACGGCCGGGACATCGCCGTCCTCCAGGCCGACCACGACGGCCGCGGCCTCGCCGAGGTCTCGCTGGTCTACAGCGCCGCCACCCGTGAGGTCTCCGTGGCCGGTGCCGCGGTCAAGGACCTGAGGGCCTCCGACTGCGCCGCGGACGCCTACGGCGTCGGGAAGATCGTCTCCGAGGCCTCCGCCGAGGCGACGGCGCCGCCCGATCGGCGGGACGCCGCCACCGGCTCAGACTCGCGTGGCGCCGCCGACGGCGCCACGCCCGGCGCCGACGCCGAGGCCATCGACGACGGCGCCTCCGTCAGCGCCGCCTCCGGGGGCGCGGGCAAAGGCGTGAGCCGCGAGCCCGCCACTACTGCGCGCGCCGAGGAGATCATTGTCGCCCCGCGGCCGGTCAGGCGGTCGGACCGCGGCAGCGACCTGGCGCGCACCGGCGCCTCCATCGGGATCGGGGTCTTCGCCCTCGGGCTGGTCCTTGCCGGAACGATCTTCCTGATCCGCAGCGGGCGCGCCGAGGAGGACCTCGATGAGCCCGACGACGTCGCCGATGGCGCCGCCGAGGCGCGCACGCCGGACGATCCTCCAGCCTACGACTGACGCGGTGCAGGCAACCGATCTCGGCGCGGAACTGGACCGATCTCGGCGAAAGGGGCGGCGGGGCGTAGCCTGGGGCCATGCCAGCTCGACGTCGGATCGATCCCGCCGCAGGCGCCCGGGCGGTTCGTCGGTGGGCCGCCGCCAGTGTCCGGGGCGCCGCCGGCGCCGCGGGCCAGGCCGCCGCTGACGGACCCGCCACCGGTCGAGTCGCTGACGAGACCGCCGCACCCGACCGGCGCACCCTGGCCACCGCCGTCCGCTTCACGCTCGAGGAGCTGGCGGCCTGCGCGCCCGGCCGCGCCGTCGAGGTGCGTGTCCCGCCCTACGGGGTGACGCAGGCGGTCGCCGGGACGGTCCACCGCCGCGGCACGCCGCCGTCCGTCGTCGAGACGGACGCCGGCACCTGGCTGGCCCTGGCCACCGGCGGGCTCGCCTGGGACCAGGCGGTGGCCGAGGGGGCCCTGCACGCCTCCGGGGAGCGCTGCGACCTGTCCGCCTACCTGCCGCTGCTGCGGGTCTGACGCGGCCTCCTGCGCACCGCCCCTTCCCCTTATGCCCGGTCGGGCGTAAGATCAGGTCCCGTTCGGGCACCAGGGTGTCCGAACGGGCAAGACGGTCGAGGGGGTGCGCATGAATGTCGAGCAGCGCCAGCAGGCGATTGTCGACGCCGTCACCCGTGACGGGCGCGTCTCGGTCACCGAGCTCGCCGCCCGCTACGACGTCACCGTCGAGACCGTCCGCCGCGACCTGACCGCGCTCGACCGGCTCGGGGCGCTGCGCAAGGTCCACGGCGGCGCGGTGCCCGCCACCGTCCTGGCCCTGCCCGAGACCGGCGTCGCCGAACGCGAGCTCGTCGGCTCCACCGTCAAGCAGGCGATCGCCCAGGCGGCCCTGCCGCACCTCCGCCTGCGCGAGGGCACTACCGTCCTGCTCGACGCCGGCACCACCGTCGGAGCCCTCGCCCGGCGCCTCCCCGGCGGGCTCGACCTCGCCGTCATCACCGACTCCGTGCTCACCGCGGCGCTCCTGGCCGGGCGCAGCGACCTGACCGTGCGCATCCTGGGGGGCCAGGTGCGCGGCATCACCCAGGCCGCCGTCGGGCCCGAGGCCCTCGAGACGCTCGCCGCCACCCGCGTCGACGTCGCCGTCATGGGCGCCAACGGCCTGACCGCTGAGCACGGCCTGTCCACCCCCGACCCCGACGAGGCCGCCGTCAAGCGCGCCATGATCCGCGCCGCCAAGCACGCCGTCGTGCTGGCCGACGCCACCAAGATCGGCCAGGAGCACCTCGTGTCCTTCGCCGACCTGGCCGACATCGACCTGCTGGTCACCGACTCGCCACTGCCCACCGCTATCGCCACTGCTCTCACTGCCCTAGGAAGCGAGGTCGTCACCCCATGATCGTCACCCTCACCCCCAACCCGTCCCTGGACCGCACCGTCAGCCTGCCCGGCCCACTGGTCCGCGGCGGCGTCAACCGCCTGGGCGGTGTCGTCGTCGAGCCCGGGGGCAAGGGCGTCAATGTCGCCCGCGTCCTGGTCTCCGCGGGACAGCCGGCCGCCGCCGTCCTGCCCGCCGCCGCCCACGACCCGCTCCTGCTCGCCCTGGAGGCCGCCGCCGCGGCCCCCTCCACCGGCTCCGCCGTCCTGAGCACGCACGCGGTGACCGTGGCCGCGCCCGCCCGCATCAACACCGCGGTCACCGAGCCCGACGGCACCACCACCAAGCTCAACGAGCCCGGCGCCGCGCTGAGCCCGGAGGAGATCGACGCCGTGGAGTCGGCGCTCCTGGAGGCGGCGACGGCCGCGGCCGCCGGCGAGGGCGCCCGCCACTGGGCGGTCCTGTCCGGCTCCCTGCCGCCCGGGGTGCCCGCCGACTGGTACGCCCGCCTCGTGCGCCTCCTGCGCGGGTCCGCCCCCGGCCTGCGCATCGCCGTCGACACCTCGGACGAGCCCCTGGCCGCGCTCGCCGCAGGCCTGCCCGAGTCCGCCCCCGACCTGGTCAAGCCCAACGGCGAGGAGCTCGGCCAGCTCGTCGGCCTGCCCGCCGACCGCGCCATGGCCCTGGAGGAGGGGGCCGCGCACGGGGACCTCACCCCCGTCGCCGAAGCCGCCCGCATCCTGATCGACCTGGGACTCGGCGCCGTCATGGCCACCCTCGGCCCCGCCGGGGCGGTCCTGGTGACCGGCGGAGGCGCCTGGCACGCCACCGCGCCCAAGGTGCCGGTCGCCTCCACGGTGGGCGCGGGGGACTCCTCCGTCGCCGGCTACGTGCTGGCCGACGTCCGCGGCGGCGACGAGCCCGAGCGGCTGAGGACCGCCATGGCCTACGGCTCCGCGGCGGCCTCTCTGCCCGGTACGACCCTGCCCACACCCGGCGACCTGCCCGAGCAGGAGGTCGTCGTCACCCGGCTCGCCTGAGAGCCCAGCCCCTGACCAGCCGGCGCCCCGGCTCTTGAGCCCGCGCCCCGACCCATGACCCGCTGACGCGCCACCCGGCCCCAGCATCCATCGGACAACGAGGAAGCAACATGCCCCCTAACGCAGCGCCCTCCGAGGCGTCCACACCCCTGATCACTCCCGAGCTCGTGCGGCTCGACGCCCTTCCCGGCTCCACCAAGAAGGACGTCATCGAGTTCCTGGCCCAGGTCGTCGCCTCCGCGGGGCGCGCCGACACCACCGAGGGTCTGGCCGGCGACGCCCTCGCCCGCGAGGCGACCGCCCCGACCGGCATCCCCGGCGGCATCGCCATCCCGCACTGCCGCAGCCCGCACGTGCTCGCACCCTCCCTCGGCTTCGCCCGCCTGGCCGAGGCCGTGGACTTCGGCGCCGCCGACGAGCAGGCCGCGGACCTGGTCTTCATGATCGCCGCTCCCGCCGGGGCGGACGACTTCCACCTCCAGCTCCTGGCCAAGCTCGCGCGCGGCCTGATGGACCCCGAGTTCACCGACGCCCTGCGCAAGGCCACCACGCCCGAGGACGTCGCCCGCATCGTCACCGAGCAGGTTGAGCCCGAGCCCGCCGACGCCGGTAAGGCCGCCGAGCCCGCGGCCGAGGCGCAGGCCCCCGACCTGTCGGCGGACGGCACCGTCATCGTGGGCGTCTCCTCGTGCCCCACCGGCATCGCCCACACCTACATGGCCGCCGAGGCCCTGGAGCAGGCGGGCAAGGAGCGCGGCGTCACGGTGAGCATCGAGGGGCAGGGCTCAGGCAAGATCGACTGGCTCGACCCCGCCCTCATCAAGCGCGCCGACGCCGTCGTCTTCGCCCACGACCTGCCGGTCAAGGGGCGCGACCGCTTCGCAGGCAAGCCCATGGTCGACGTCGGGGTCAAGGCGGCCGTCAACGACGCCGGGGCGCTCATCGACCAGGCGCTGGCGGCCATGAAGGATCCCGACGCCGTGCGCGTGCCCGCCGGCGGGGAGGCAGCCGACGACGCCGAGGAGGAGAACGTCCACTGGGCCCGGCGCCTCCAGCGCTCGGTCATGACCGGCGTGTCCTACATGATCCCCTTCGTGGCGGCCGGCGGTCTGCTCATCGCGCTCGGGTTCCTGTTCGGAGGCTACGACATCACCGCCACCGCCAAGAACATTGTGGTCGGCGACCCCGACAAGGGCATTCTCGCCACCAGCCTGTGGAACCTGCCGGATCTGTCCAACGAGAACTACGCTGCCGGCCACGCGTTGTTCGGCTCCTCGCTCATGGCCTATATCGGCGCCGTTCTGTTCCTGCTGGGGAACACGGGCATGGGCCTGCTCGTCCCGGCGCTGGCCGGCTACACCGCCTTCGGCCTGGCTGGGCGCCCTGGCATTGCCCCTGGTTTCATTATGGGGCTGGTGGCTATCGCCACGAACTCGGGCTTCATCGGAGGTCTCATCGGAGGCATTCTCGCCGGCTACATGGCTGCCTGGCTCGCCGGACTGAACGCGCCGCGCTGGCTGCGCAGCCTCATGCCCGTGGTCATTATCCCGCTGTGCACCACAGCCGTGGCCGGCTCGATCATGTACATGCTGCTGGGCAAGCCGCTGGCCTCCTTCATGAGTTGGCTCACCCAGTCCCTGACCACCATGGCCGACAACGGCGCCGGCGTCTTCCTGGGCGTCATCCTGGGCCTCATGATGTGCTTCGACCTGGGCGGTCCGGTCAACAAGGCCGCCTACCTCTTCGGCACCGCCGGCCTGGCCGCGGCTTCCGCTGACAACACCGCCCCTTACGAGATTATGGCGGCCGTTATGGCCGCAGGCATGGTTCCGCCCATCGCCCTGGCGCTGGCCACCACGATCCGCCCGAAGCTGTTCACCGACGTCGAGCGTGACAACGGCCGCGCCGCCTGGCTGCTGGGCGCCTCCTTCATCTCCGAGGGCGCCATCCCCTTCGCCGCGGCCGACCCGCTGCGCATCATCCCGCCCGCCATGGTGGGCGGCGCGGTGACCGGGGCGCTGTCCATGGCCATGCACGCCGGGTCCAGGGCCCCGCACGGCGGCATCTTCGTGTTCTTCGCCATGGACAACTTCTTGGGGTTCGTCGTCGCGATCATTGTCGGCGCGCTCATCACCTGCGCCGGCGTGCTGGCGCTCAAGCAGCTGGCCGCGAACAAGAAGGCCGCCGCCGAGGTCGCCGTCGCCTGAGACGGCCGGGTCGCGGCCGTCCCTCGGGGCCGTCGCGACCGCCCAAGGCCGCCGGGCCGCGCGCCCGCTGAGGCCGCGCCCAACGCGCCCGCTCACCCGCCCGGGTGCGAGGATCCGCTCCTCGCACCCGGGCGGCTGCACGTGGTGATGCAGAGTGGAACCGACCAGCGCAATTGCTCAGAGGGGTTGGCGGTTGCGGCTGCGGTGAGTGCTGCTTGGCCGTGATACCTCATCACTGCTATTAGTTGGTAAGTCAGGGATGTTCCTGGTGGGTGCGCGGGAAGGGGTCTTGCGCCCATAGCTGACGCCGTCTACACTCTCTGCGAATCCTCAGAGGAATTGGGGGAGTGAGTGAGCCAGAGCCGTGTCGACGCCGCCGTCGAGGAGCTGCTGCGCCGCATTGTCGACGGCACCTACCCGGCCGGCGCCGCCCTGCCCGGGGAGGGCGCCCTCGCCTCCGACCTGTCCGTTTCGCGCCTGACCGCCCGCGAGGCCACCCGCGTCCTGGCCACCCGCGGCGTCCTGTCCGCGCGCCAGGGCTCGGGCACCTACGTCAACGAACCCGCCGCCTGGCAGGACCTGGGCAGCCTGGCCGCCCTCGCCCGCCGCAACGGGTCCGAGCGCGAGGTCGGCCTGGCGCTGCTCGAGGTGCGCCGCATGCTGGAGGTCGGCTCCGCCGGGCTCGCCGCCGCGCGCATCACCGCCGACCGGCTCCGGGCCATGGAGGCCGCCATCGCCGCGCTGCGCCGGGCGGACGCCGACGACGACGTCGACGCCGCGGTCGCCGCGGACCTCGACTTCCACGACCACATTATCCGGGCCGCATCCAACCCCTTCATCGGCGTCACCTTCGCCCCGCTGCGCGACGAGCTCGTCGTGGCGCGCCGCGTCACCTCCGCCCACCACGAGGTGCGCGCCCACGCCGTCGTCCAGCACGAGCGCATCCTGACGGCGCTGCGCCTGGGGTCCCCCGACGCCGCCAAGGCGGCCATGCGCGCCCACATGGACCAGACCACCAACGACCTGCTGGAGTACACCGCCTGAACCCGCACCGACCGCCACCCGCCCGGCCGCCGTCCCGCCGACGCGCCCGCGGCCGCCCCGGCCCGCCCAACCGCCACAATCCCCGCAACCGCGGCGAGAAGCCGCACGACAACCGCATTGACGTCACAAAGGAGTGCACCCATGAAGACCCTGGACGAGCTCACGGCCGGCCTGCCCGCCGGCCCCGCCGTCGACCCGGCCGGTGTGGCCGCCGCCCTGAACCGGACCCTCGTCGTCCTGGACGACGACCCCACCGGCACCCAGTCCGTCGCCGACCTGCCCGTCGTCACCGGCTGGAGCGTGGAGGACCTGACCTGGGCCCTGTCCACCGGCGCGCCGGCCGTCTACGTCATGACGAACTCCCGCAGCCTGGATCCCACGGACGCCGAGCGGGTCAACGTCGAGGTCGTCACCAACGCCCTGGCCGCCGCCGAGCGCGCCGGTGCCCGCGTCGCCTTCGTCTCCCGCTCCGACTCCACCCTGCGCGGCCACTACCCCCTCGAGCCCGCCACCATCGCCGACCTCCTGGAGCGGGCCGGCACCCGCGTGGACGGCATCATCCTGTCCCCGGCCTTCCCCGACGCCGGCCGCCTCACCGTCCACGGCACGCACTACGCGGGCGGCCCCGCCGACGGCTTCGTCCCCGTCGGCCGCACCGAGTTCGCCGGCGACAAGACCTTCGGCTACAGCGCCTCGTTCCTGCCCGCATGGGTCGAGGAGAAGACCGCAGGCGCCGTTGGTGCCGCCGACGTCGCCGTCATCGACCTGGCCACCCTGCGCACCGACGAGGACGCCGTCGTCGCCGCCCTGTCGGCGGCCCGGGACCGCGCCCCCATCGCCGTGGACTGCGTGGAGGAGAACGACCTGCTCCTGCTGGCCCGCGCGCTCCAGCGCGCCGAGGACGCCGGGGCGACCTTCGTCTACCGCGTCGGCCCGCCCTTCGTGCGCGCCCGCATCGGCCAGGCCCCCCGCGCGCCCCTGAGCGCCGCCGAGGCCCGGCCCGCCGACTTCGCCCCCGACTCCGACGCCGCCGGCGGGCTGGTCGTCGTCGGCTCCCACGTGGGGCTCACCGGCCGCCAGGTCGACGCCCTGCGCGCCGCGACCGCCACCCCCGAGGTCGTCCTGGACGTGCCCGCCGTGCTCGACCCGGCCCGGCGCGACGCCCACGTGCTCGCCGTCGCCGAGCGGGCCGCCGGGGCGCTGAGGTCCGGCAACGTCGTCGTACGCCGCGGCGGCGCCTTCGTGGCCGGCCGGGACGCCGAGGAGTCCCTCGACTTCGCCCGGCGCGTGTCGGCCGCCGTCGTCGAGGTCGTCCAGCGGGTCGTCGCCGCGCGCTGCCCCCGCTTCGTCATCGCCAAGGGCGGCATCACCTCCTCCGACGTCGCCGGCCGCGGCCTGGGCATCAACCGGGCCCTCGTGCGCGGCCCCATGCTGCCCGGCATCGTCTCCCTGTGGGAGCCGCAGGACGGGCCCGCCGCCGGCGTGCCCTACATCGTCTTCGCCGGCAACGTCGGCGACGACGACTCCCTCGCCCGGGTCGTGGCCACCCTCAACGGCTGAGCGCGCCCGACCGACCGCGGCGCCCGCGGGCGCCGGGACACCCAACCCACCGGGCCCCACCGGCCCGGCCGATCAAAGGAGATCATGATGACCACCACCATCGCCGTCCTCGGACTGGGCGCCATGGGACTGCCCATGGCCGAGAACCTGTCCAGGGGCTTCACCGTCCGCGGCTTCGACATCACCGCTGAGCGCCTGGCCGCCGCCGAGCGCGCCGGCATCGCCCCGGCCGCGAGCGCCGCCGACGCCGTCGGCGGGGCCGACGTCGTCCTGGTTGCCGTGCGCGACCAGGCCCAGCTCGAGACCCTCCTGTTCGGCCGGGACGGCATCGCCGCGCACATGGCGCCCGGCGCCGTCGTCCTGCTGACCTCCACCGTCGGCGGCGCCGGCGTGAGGGCCGTGGCCGCCCGCCTGGCCGAGGCGGGCCTGAGGCTCGTGGACGCCCCCGTCTCCGGCGGCCCGGTGCGGGCGGGCGAGGGCGACCTGCTCGTCGTCGTCGGCGCCGACGACGACGCCTGGGCGGCGGCCGAGGACGTCCTGGACGCCATGGCCTCCACCCTGGTGCGCGTGGGCGACGCGCCCGGCGACGGCCAGGCCATGAAGACCGTCAACCAGCTCCTGTGCGGCGTCCACATCGCCGCCGCCGGAGAGGCCCTCGCCCTGGCCCGGGCCCTCGGCCTGGACGCCGAGACCGCCCTCGAGGCCCTCATGGCCGGTGCCGCCTCCTCCTTCATGCTGGGCGACCGCGGCCCGCGCATGCTCCAGGCCTACGGCCCCGGAGGCGCCGACGACGTCGAGGTGCGCTCCGCCCTCAGCATCTTCGTCAAGGACATGGGCATCGTCACCGCCGCCGCCAAGGGCGCCGGGCTGTCCACCCCCGTGGCCGCGGCCGCCGAGCAGCTCTACCTCCAGGGCGCCACCCGCGGCCTGGGGGCCTGCGACGACTCCAGCGTCATCACCGTCGTCGCCCCCGAGAAGGGCTGAGGGCGCCCATGTCCGCCACCGTCCTTCTTCTCCTCGCGGCGGGAGCGATCGCCGTCCTGCTGGTTCTGGTCATCCGGGCCAGGATGAGCGCCTTCGTGTCCATGATCCTGGTCTCCATGGTGCTCGCCCTGGCCGCCCGCATCCCGGTGGGCGACGTCGTCCAGACCATGATCGACGGCATGGGCAAGACCCTGGGCACCGTCGCCATCATCGTGGGCCTGGGCGCCATGCTCGGACGCGCCATCGAGGCCGCCGGCGGCGCCGAGACCCTCGCCGACCGCTTCACGAGGATCCTCGGGCGCCACCGCGTCATCGCGGCGGTCACCGCGGCCTCCTTCATCCTGGGCATCCCGATCTTCTTCGACGTCGGCTTCATCATCCTGGCGCCCATCGTCTTCGGCTTCGCGCACATCGCCAGGATCAGCCCGCTCAAGATCGGGCTTCCCGTGGCCGCCACCCTGCTGACCCTCCACGTGGTCATCCCGCCCCACCCCGGGCCGGTCGCCTCCGCGGCCACTCTCGGCGTGGACGTCGGGCTGCTCACGATCATCGCCCTGCCCGTGTGCGCGGTGGTGGCCGTCGCCGCCTTCTACGCCTCGCGGCTGTTCAAGGTCGACTCCATCGTGCTCGAGGGCAGCCCCCTGGGCTCGGCGCAGGAGAGCGCCGAGTCCGCCTACCGGCCCGGCGGCGTGATCGCCAGGCCGCACGCCACCGGGCCGGGCACGGTCGTCTTCCTCATCGTCGAGCCGATCGCCCAGATCATGCTGGGGACCGTCGGGCAGCTGGTCACCGAGGAGGGCGCCGCCGCCCACGCCGTCCTGGGCTTCCTCGGGTCCTCCACGACGGCGCTGCTCACCGCCGTGCTCCTGGCCTATGTCATTATCGGGCATCAGCAGGGCTGGAACCTCGAGCAGCGCGGGAAGGTCCTGGACTCGGCGCTGCCGGACGTGGCCACGATCGTGTTCGTCACCGGCGCCGGGGGCGTCTTCGCCGCCGTGCTCGTGGCCAGCGGCATCGGCAACGCCCTGGCCCAGGCCCTCGCCGGCATCCACATGCCGATCATTGTCACCGCCTTCGTCATCTCGCTGGCGCTGCGCGCCTCCCAGGGGTCGGCGACTGTGGCGATCCTGACCACCGGCGGGCTGCTCGCCGACGCCATCGCCGCCGGCGGGTACTCCGCGGTCCAGGTCGTCCTCATCCAGATGGCGATCGGCTTCGGTGCGCTGGGCCTGTCCCACATCAGCGACTCGGGGTTCTGGATCGTCACCAAGTACATGGGCCTGTCGGTCAAGGACGGCCTGAAGACGTGGACGGCCCTGTCCACCATCGCGGGGCTGGTGGGGTTCGCCCTCACCGGCGCCCTGTGGCTCGTCGTCTGAGTCTGCGGGGCCGGGGAGCGTGCCGCCCGCCGTGCGGTGCCAGCCGTCCGGTGTTGCGCAGCTCGCCTGCCGGCTGGCGGCTGGCGGCAGCCGATCGCCGCCGCTTGGTGCCGCCGCCCGTCTGCCGGCCGGCGGCAGCCGATCGAGGGCAGGCCGGTCATGGCGCCGGGCGCGAGGGCGCTGATGGCGTTGCGACCGGCTGGGCGGGCGTCCACCCGCGCTCCAGCGCGGGTCGGGTCGGATGGGTGTCCATCAGAATGACATTGACCGGCCAAGACGCCGAAGCGCGAATGGAGAACCGCATGATTGCAAGGATTCCTCCGAGGTGTACGGGACCGGGGCACTCTAATGTCATTCTGGCGGACACCCGCCCCCGGAGGCCCGTCCCACGCGCGGCCTTGGCTCTGCACCCCGCGCGCGGTTGGGGCCGATCCAGATGCACCCGGCCCCTCAGCGGGATCAGTCCCACACCTCGCGCGCGGTTGGGGCCGAGTGGGAGGGTGCGCGGGCGGGGTTGCACATGGGAGGGGAAGGCTTTCGCGGGGCGGGTGCGGTGTTTCGTTGAGATTCTGCGGTTCTTCGGGGTTCGTCAAGATGAGCTGCCGCGCTCCCATGTGCGCGCAGGGGGGTCTGTGCACATGGGAGCGCGGCAGCTCATCTTGACGGGTAGTCGAAAACGGCGGAATCATGCGGAAAGGTCGCACTCGCCCCGGCGGGCTCCTCTTCTCCCATGTGCGGTCCCCTCCTCTCGGCCGGATCGTCGCACGCCGCCGGCGCCGGCCTCCGGCCCCAGCGGCATCCGCGACAGGGCCCAGGTGATCCCGGGGGCGCCGGCCGGGGCGGGCGGGGAGCCTCAACGTCAACGGAAGTTCGTCACGTCAACGTGCCTTTCTCCCATCCTTCTGGGGGTAGACCTCAGAAGGATGGGAGAAAGGCACGTTGACGTTGGGAAGGTACGTTCACGTTCCGGTGCGCCAGGCGGGTGCCCGGGCGCTGCGCCTGCTCACGGTCCCGGCGCCCGTCCCGGCCCGCGCCCGAGACGGGTGCGGGCGGATCGACTCAAGACCCACGCTCCTCATGCAATTCCTGCCGTGCCCCGAGGCGGGCGCAGGCGGATTGCGGCGCCCGGCGGGCTCCTCGAACCGATCTCTGCGCGGAAGTGAACCGATCTCGGCGAGGGGGCGCCGTCGCGTCTCGCCGGGCCGTCGCAGGCTTGCGCGCCGAGGGGCCGCCGGGTCGCAGCACGCCGTCGCCGTTGCGGGCGTCTCCCGCGGCCGCTCCTCCACACCTGGGAAGATCCCGGCCCGGCGGGCCGCGTGTGGAAGACTGATCGGGTGAGCCTCGGCGACAGCACCCTGACCACCATCCGCCCCGCCCCGCCCGACGCCGTCACATCGCCCCGGCGGGCCGCCCCGGCAGGCCGCCTGGCCGAGCTCGAGCCCAGCCCGGCCGAGGAGTGCGGCGTCTTCGGCGTGTGGGCCCCCGGCGAGGAGGTCTCCCGCCTGGCCTACTTCGGGCTCTACGCCCTCCAGCACCGCGGACAGGAGGCCGCCGGCATCGCCTCCACCGAGGGCTCCCACATCCTGGTCTACAAGGACCTCGGCCTGGTCTCCCAGGTCTTCGACGACCGCACCCTGTCCTCCCTGACCGGGCACCTCGCCGTCGGGCACGTCCGCTACGCCACCACCGGGGCCACCACCTGGGAGAACGCCCAGCCCATGCTCGGGCCGGTCGCCGGCTCCACCCTGGCTCTGACCCACAACGGCAACCTCACCAACACCCGCGAGCTCATGGAGGCGGTGCGCGCCACCAGCGGCGAGGACCTCAGCGGCGAGCTCGGTCGCGGCTCCTCGACGGACACCGCCGTTATTGCCGCGCTCATGAACCTCGTCTCCGAGCGCGGACGCCTCGCGGCCCGGGAAGCCGGTGTCGGCGCCGCTGCCGGCGGCCCGCCTGACGACCCCGACGCCGACCTCTACCTCGACGACCCCGACGACCCCGGCCGCCGCGGCGCGCACCCCGTCGGGGAGGCCCGGCCCGCCCCGCTGACCGTCCCCCAGGCGGCCCGCCGCGTCCTGCCCATGCTGCGCGGCGCCTTCTCCCTGGTGTTCATGGACGAGCACACCCTGTACGCCGCCCGGGACCCCCACGGCGTGCGCCCCCTGGTCCTGGGGCGCTTGGAGCGCGGCTGGGTCGTGGCCTCGGAGACCGCGGCCCTCGACATCGTCGGAGCGAGCCCGGTGCGCGAGATCGAGCCCGGCGAGATGATCGAGATCGACGCCGACGGCGTGCGCTCGACCCGCTTCGCCCGGCCGCGCCGCTCGGGCTGCGTCTTCGAGTACGTCTACCTGGCCCGTCCCGACACCAAGATCGCCGGCCGGTCCGTCATCGCCTCCCGCAACGCCATGGGGGAGGCACTGGCCCGAGAGCACCCGGTCGAGGCGGACCTGGTCATTGCCACCCCTGAGTCCGGCACGCCCGCCGCCATCGGCTACGCCCAGGCCTCCGGCATCCCCTACGGCCAGGGACTGGTCAAGAACGCCTACGTCGGGCGCACCTTCATCCAGCCCACCCAGACCCTGCGCCAGCTCGGCATCCGTCTCAAGCTCAACCCCGTGCGCGAGGTCATCGCCGGCAAGCGGCTCGTCGTCGTCGACGACTCCATCGTGCGGGGCAACACCCAGAGGGCCCTGGTGCGCATGCTGCGGGAGGCCGGCGCCGCCGAGATCCACATCCGCATCTCCTCCCCGCCGGTGCTGTGGCCGTGCTTCTACGGCATCGACTTCGCCACCCGCGCCGAGCTCATCGCCACCTCCATGAGCGTGGAGCAGATCCGCGAGTCCATCGGCGCCGACTCCCTCGGCTATCTGTCCGTCGGCGGCATGGTCGAGGCCACTGGGCAGCCGCGCAGCCAGCTGTGCACCGCCTGCTTCACCGGCGACTACCCCATCCCCCCGCCCGCCGAGGGGGCGGTGCCGGGGACGCTGCCCGTCTCCCGGGTGCCCGCCGTCTACCGTCGCCGCGCCGACGACGCCGGGGAGCCGGTCTTCGCGCCCATCCCCCCGGACCGGATCACCCGCCCCGACCTGACCGCGAGCGCGTCTCCCGCCCCCCGGCCGGCCCCGGCGCGTCCGGGCGCCGCGCCCACCGGGCCTGCCGCGCCCATAGCACCCGCTGCAACCGACCCCGCCGAAGGAGCCAGCCGATGAGCCCCCGCCCCCAGCCCGCCGCCGCCGACGTCGTCCCGGCCGCCGGGACCACCTACGCCGCCGCCGGGGTTGACACCGCCGCCGGCGACCGCGCCGTCGAGCTCATGAAGGCCTCCGTGGCCGCCACCATGACGCCGGCCGTGGTCGGGGGAGTCGGCGGCTTCGCCGGCCTGGTCGACGTCTCCTCCCTGCGCGGGGCCCGCCGCCCCCTGCTGGCCGCCTCCACCGACGGCGTGGGCACCAAGGTCGCCATCGCCCGGGCCCTCGACGTCCACGACACCATCGGCCAGGACCTGGTCGGCATGGTCGTCGACGACATTGTCGTGGTCGGCGCCCGCCCCCTGCTCATGACCGACTACATCGCGTGCGGGCGCGTCGTCCCCGAGCGCATCGCCGACATCGTGCGCGGCGTGGCCGCCGCCTGCGCCTCCGTCGGCACGCCCCTGCTGGGCGGGGAGACCGCCGAGCACCCCGGCCTCATGGACCCGGACGAGTACGACCTCGCCGGCGCCGCCACCGGGGTCGTCGAGGCCGACCGGGTGCTGGGGCCCGAGCGCGTGCGCCCCGGCGACGTCCTGATCGCCATGGCCTCCTCGGGCCTGCACTCCAACGGCTACTCCCTGGTGCGGCGCGTGGTCGCCGACGCCGACTGGGGCCTGGAGCGGACCGTGCCCGAGCTCGGCCGCACCCTGGGCGAGGAGCTGCTCGAGCCGACCCGCCTGTATACCAAGGCCTGCCTGGCCATGCTCGGGGCGCTCGGCCCGGACGCGGCGCCCTCGCCGCTCCACGCGCTGTCCCACGTCACCGGCGGGGGTCTGGCCGCGAACCTCGCCCGGGTCCTGCCCGCCGACCTGGTCGCCGACGTCGACCGCTCCGGCTGGATCGTCCCGCCTGTCTTCGACCTCGTGCGGCGGCTCGGCTCCGTCCCGTGGGACGACCTGGAGGGCACCCTCAACCTGGGGGTGGGCATGGTCGCCGTCGTCGATCCGGAGTGGGCCGACGCCGTCCTGGGCGTGGCGCAGGCGGCCGATATCCCCGCCTGGGTGCTCGGCGGCGTCCACGAGGCGCAGAGCTACGGGCCGCGGGGCCGGCTGGTGGCCGGCACCAAGGGCGTGGACGGCGGCGCCGTGGACGTCTTCGGGAGCTACCGCACCGCCTGAGCGCGGCGGAGCGTGCTCGGCGTTGAGGGAGCCCGGGCGGGCTCGGCGTCAGAAGCGCCTGGGCACGGAGATGGAGACGGGGTCAGCCCCCAGGAGCAGGGCGGCCGCGCGCGCCAGAGCCGCCTGGCGCCGCGCGGCTGAGGCGTCTGCCGCCGAGGCGCCGCCGCCGTCCTCCGCGGGCGGGAAGATGCCGCCCTCGAGCAGGGTGAGCCCGGCCGCGAGAATGACCTCGACGCTGCCGTGCGGGTCGGGCGTGCTCAGCTCGCCGGCCGCGACGCCCTCCTCGACCACGCGGGTGAGGATGGGGACCAGGCGCGCGTAGCCCTCGGTCATGGACAGGACGTGGAACCGCAGGTTTCCGCTCGAACGGAGCTGCTGGGCGAGCTCGATGTCCTCCTCGGGTGCGCGCGCCGCGGCCACGGCCGCCAGGAAGCGCTCCGGCGCGGGCCCCGGCGCGCTCGCGGCGCGGGCCGCGCGCTCGGCGATCGCGTCCGAGGCGCGCACGACGATCGCGTCGAGGATCGACTCCTTGCCGGGGAAGTGGTGGTAGAGCGTGCCCTTGGCGATGCCGACGGCGTCCAGGATGTCCTCGATCGTGGTGGCGTCGTAGCCCTTGGCGAGGAAGAGGCGGTGGGCGGCGTCGAGGATCTGCGCCTGCCGGACCGGGGCGCTCAGGTGCTGTGGGGCCATGCGAATCTCCAAACTAAAACCGACTGCCGGTCGGCCCTGGTGCCGAGTATGCGCCCGCCCGTCGCGCGCTGCAAGAGGGGCGGGCGCAAAAAAAAGGGGGTCGGCAGGCGCAGCGCCTGCCGACCCCTCCGTGTCAACCCCGGGTCAACTCCGACGGCCTGGCCCCGCCCCGCTGACGTCCGAACCATCCGAGTCGTCCCAGTCGTCATCGTCGACCGCGTACTTGGCGGCCAGCTGCTCGTAGTCGACCTCGTCGTCGGACTCGGTGCCCGACGACCGGGAGACGAGCTCTCGCTCGAGTGCCGCGTAGTCGGTCGCCGGGCTGAAGTACTTGAGCTTACGGGCGACCTTGGTCGCCTTGGCCTTCTGACGGCCGCGCCCCATAGGCTCGACCCCCTCCAACAATCTCTGGGCGCGCACATGGACGCGCTTCACTTGGGCAAATGTGTCGTGGCCCAACCGTACAACGAGCGCACGTGTCAGCACCATTCGGCACCGCCCCTGCGGCCGTGGCACCGCCCACGCGGCGGGCGTCACGTTCCTCGGGGAAAGCCCCGCCGACGCGGCCGGATCCGGACGGCTCCCCGGGCTCTCCCCGCCGGTGCCGAGCGCCTGGCGGGCCTCAGCGCCGCAGCATCCGGCCGACGACCAGCGACACGGCGAGCGCCCCGCCGGCCGCCGCGGCCAGCTGCCTGATCGCCTCGGAGTCGCCTGCACGCGCGTCCTCGACGGTCCGCCGGGTGCGGTCGCGCAGGCTGGTGGCGGCGGCCTCGGCGCGGTCGCGCAGGCCGGTGGTGGCGGCCTCGGCGCGGTCGCGCAGGTCCTCCCCGGCCAGGCGCGCCCGGGTCCGCGGGTCCACCCGCGCCGCCAGCTCGTCCACGCCGGCCGCCAGCGTCTCGCGCTGGGCCCGCAGCCTCGCCTCGATGTCCTCGGGGCCCTCGAGCGCCCGCGCGGCGGTCCGCCCGCTCACCGGCGCACCGCCTTGACGACGGCGACCGCGCTGAGCCCCGCCAGCACGGCGACGGCGCCGGTCACGATGGCGAGCGAGACGGGCTCGCCGTCGCGGGCGTCGTCGACCAGTTGAGCCAGCCGGTTGCGGACCGAGGCGGGGGAGATCCTCGCAGTCGCGGCCCTCAGGTACGCGCAGCCTATGGGGCAGGAGCCGGCGGGCGCCTCGCGCACCAGCGGGTCGTCCCTCACCAGGCCGGCGCGCGCCTTGAGACGGGCCGCGCTGATTCCGGCCCGCCTGCGCCACTCGGCGGCGGTACCCTGGACCGTCCGGTGCGCCACCGACTTCAGCGCCTCGGGCGCCATGACGGCGGCCAGCGCCTCGACGTCGTCGACCAGCTGGGCGCGCTGCGCGGCCAGCGCGGCCTCAATGGCCTCGGGGGACCGGGCGGGGGGCCGCTGCCCCGGCTGCGTCACCTGCTTCGGGCTCACCGCCGACCGCCCTTCTCCAGGCCGGAGGCGACCGCCTTCTTGACGGCGTCGACGTCCTCGTGCAGCCGCACCTGCGGCTCGGGCAGGTCGGCCCTGGCCGCCTTCAGCCGGTCCCTGCCCGGCAGCGCCGCCGCCACGGCCGCGGCGAACAGGGCGACGGCGACAATGAGCTTGGCCGCCCACGCCGGCATCACCAGGGCCAGCAGGTCGACGACGGCGCCCAGCAGGAAGCCGAGGCCGAACAGGGCGGTGACGGCGGCGGCCACCAGGAGGGCCGCACCCGCGCCCGCGGCGCTCGCCACGCGCAGGGCCTTGGCCTTGGTCAGCTCGATCTCGCCCTTGATCAGGCCCGAGACGTTCTCGGAGATGCGGCTGATCAGCTCGCCGATCGTGGGCTGATCGGGGCGGCGCGCCGCCGATGCGAGCGGCGTGCGGGGTGGTTGTGGCTGTTGGGTCATAGGATCGACCTTCATCCGGTGCGGGTGCTCGCGGCGGCGAGCGTCGTGTGTGAATCTACCGTGCACAGAATCTCACACGGCGGGCGTCGGCGGGGTACCGCTTCGGCGGCGAGCGGGGTCCGGTGGCGCCCAGGACGCTTACTACGCTCCTTTGTCCCTTACTGTACGAGGAGAAGGAGCGTAGTAAGGGACAAAGGAGCGTAGTAAGCGCTGAGTCCCCCCTGGAGCCGGGCGTCTACTCCTGGCTCCACGCCTCCCACAGGCCCGCGTACTCCCCGCCGCGGGCGACGAGCTCGGCGTGCGTGCCCAGCTCCACGATCCGCCCGTCCATGACGACGGCCACCCGGTCGGCGTCCTGCGCCGTGTAGAGCCGGTGCGCCACCTCGACGACCGTGCGCCCCGCCAGCGCGGTGGACAGCGTCCGCTCCAGCGTGCGCGCGGCGTGCGGGTCGAGCAGCGAGGTCGCCTCGTCCAGGATGAGGGTGTGCGGGTCCAGCAGCACCAGGCGCGCCAGGGCCACCTCCTGGGCCTGGGCCGGGGTGAGCGCCAGGTGCCCGGAGCCCACCATGGTGCCCATCCCGTCCTTGAGCCCGTCCACCCAGGCACCGGCCCCGATGGCCTCGAGGGCACGGCGGATGGTCGCGTCGTCGGCGTCGGGGCGCCCCAGGCGCACGTTGTCCGCGATGGTGCCCACGAACACGTGGTGCTCCTGGGTCACCAGGGCCACGTGGCGTCGCAGCTCGGTCTCGGCCAGGTCGGTCAGCGGCACCCCGCCCACCGTCACCGTCCCGGAGGTGGGCGGGTTGATGCCCGCCAGCATGCGCCCCAGGGTCGACTTGCCCGATCCGGAGGGCCCGACGACGGCGAGTCGCTCGCCCGGCACGAGGTCCAGGTCGATGCCGTGGAGCACCTCCACGCCCTCCCGGTAGGAGAAGCGGACGTCGCGCAGCACCATGTGCCTCCCGTCGGGGAGCTCGCCGGTGGGGGCGCGGTCGGCGGGCACCTCCTCGACGCCCAGGATGCGCGAGAGCGAGGCCTGCGAGACCTGGATCAGGTCGATCCAGAACATGAGCTGGGCGATGGGCTTGCGCAGCTCCATGGCGTACAGGGACACCGTGGTGATGGCCCCCAGGCTTGCGTGCCCGCCGGCGGCCAGGAGGGCGCCCCACAGGAGGATGACGACGACGGGCGCGCGCCAGGCTACGTCCAGGACGAGGAACAGGCGCAGCCGCAGCTCGGCGGTGTACCGCTCCAGGCCCCAGGCCTCCTCGACCGAGGCGGCGATAACGGCCTCGCGGTGCGTCCCGATGCCCAGGGCGTCGATGGTCTCGGCGTTCTCCACGGTCTCGGTCACCGCGCCGTTGAGGCGGGCGAAGGCCGCCGAGCCGGCCCGGTAGGCGGGCACCGAGATCGGCAGGTACCAGCTCATCATGGCCCACACGGGCGGCACGATGACGAGCAGGCCGGCGGCCAGCAGCGGGTCGCTGGCGGCGGCCGCGACAATGGTGAACACGATCGTCACCGTGCACACCATGATCTGGGGGATGCCCACGCGCACGAGGAACTCGATGCGCGAGACGTCGTTGGTGGTGCGGCCCACGAGGTCGCCGGTGCCGGCGGACTCGACGGCGCTCAGCGGCAGGTGGACGACGCGGTTCATCATGCGCTCGCGCAGGTCGGCGAAGACCGACTCGCCGAGCGTGCGGGCGTACATCTGGGCGAAGCGGTTGACGACCGCGCCCGCGATGGTGACGACCGCAATGACCAGGACGACCCGGTCGACGTAGCCGGCGGTGCCGGTGCCCGCGGCCACGCGCGTGACCAGGCGGCCCAGCAGCTGCGGGGCCACCAGCGTCGCCAGGACCGCGACCACCTGGAGAGCCAGCACGCCCGCGAAGCGCCACCGGTAGGAGGCCATGATCCGGAAGGTCTTGCGCAGGGCGACCCTGCCGGGGGCGACGGGGAGCGACATCAGCTTCTCGCCGCCCCGGCCGCGGTGGCGGCGTCCGGGCCGGCGGGCTCGCTCGGGCCGGCGGGCTCGCCGTCGCCGTCCGGGCCGCTGCCGGCGCCGCCGTCGTCCGGCTGCTCGCCGTAGGCCCGGGCCACGACGGCCCGGTAGGCCAGCGCGTCCGGGTCCCCCTCCCGGGCGCGGGCGAGCAGCTCGCGGTGGGTGGAGCGCGCCCGCTCGCCGTCGTCGCCCAGGAGGACGACCTCGTCACAGGCCTCCAGCACCAGCGGCGACTCGGTGGCGACAATGGTGGTGCGCCCCCGCCGCGCGGCGTGGAGACGGCGGGCCACGCGCGACTCGGTGTGGGAGTCCAGGGCGCTGGTCGGCTCGATGAGCACGAGGGCGGGGGCCTCGGTCAGCAGGGCGCGGGCCAGGGCCACGCGCTGGCGCTGGCCGCCGGACAGGGAGCGGCCCTTCTCCGTGATCATGCCGGCCAGGCCCCGGTCCAGGGAGGTCAGGACGTCGCCGGCGTCGGCGACCTCCAGGGCCGCGAGCAGGCGGTCGTCGCCGGGCAGTTCCTCGGCGGCGGGGTGCACGTCCTGGTCGGCGGCGTCCACCCCGGCCCGCTCGGCCTCCGCGGCCACGAGCGCGTCCACGCCGACGGGCTCGTGCGCCGCGGCGCCGCGCACGTCCAGAGCCTCGCGCAGCGTGCCGGTGAACAGCTCGGCGGTGGCGCCGGAGACCACGATCGAGGCGCGCACGTCGCGCAGCGGCATGCCGGTCAGCGGCCTGCCCGCCAGGGTGACCGCGGGGGCGTCGTCGTCGAAGCGCCCGAGCCGGGTGGCCAGCGCGGTGGAGGCCCCGGGGTCGGCGGCGACGACGGCGGTCATGCGGCCCGGCGCGAAGCGCACCCCGGAGGCCACGTCGATGATCTCGCCGGCCGCGGTCTCGCCGTCGGCGGGATCCAGGGCCAGGCGCTCGGCGGCGGTGCCCGCGGCCGGGACGACGTCGAGCAGCCTGCCCAGGCGCCGCAGCCCGACCATGGCGCGCGTGTAGTCCTGCACCGAGGCGGAGAAGACCATGAGCGGCCACGACAGGTAGGCCGTGTAGCCGTAGAAGGTGACGAGCTCGCCGGCGCTGATGGCCCCGTCGATCGCCATGCGGGCGGCCGCCCACACGACGACGGCGACGAACAGGCCCGGCAGGAGCACCTGCAGGCTCATGAGCACCGACTGCGTGCCGGCCACCTCGACGCCGCGCCGGCGCAGCTCCTGGGAGGCCTCGCGGTAGCGACGGGCGAAGACGTCCTCGCCGCCGATCCCGCGCAGGATGCGCAGGCCCGCCACCGTGTCGGTGGTGATAGTGGTGACCTCGGACTGGGCCTCGCGCTGGACGGCCTGGCGCCGCTGGAGGGGCCTGATGACCAGGGTGACGATCCAGGCGACCAGGGGCATGCCGATGAGCACGATGAGGCCGAGGCGCACCGAGACCGAGACCATGAGCACAGCCACCACCGCGAAGGACACGGCCGAGCCGATCAGCGGGGGCAGGCGCTCGAAGAAGTTGCCGATGTACTGGGCGTCGGAGGCCACCACCGAGGCGACCTCGCCGGTGGAGACCTGGTGGGGCAGGTCGGCGCCGGTGATGGAGACCTGGCGGCCCACGAGGCGGGCGAGGTCGAAGTTGGTGCGCATCCAGGCGAGTACCCCGAAGTAGGACTGGGCGGTGTCGCCGACGGCGTAGACGACGAACAGGACCAGCAGGCTCAGGCAGATCGTCCACAGGCGCGCGTTGAGCCCGTTCTCGATGCCCGAATCCAGGGCGGCCCCCAGGAAGGTGGGCACGATCGCCTGGATCGTGTTGGACACGACGGCAGCCAGGCCCGCCACCGTCAGCGGTCCGGCGGCCCGGCGCGCGAGCCAGCCCAGCAGCGCCCGGACGCGGGAGGACGGCGGCTGCGGCAGGGGTGCATCAGGGGCAGGGATGAGCCGTCCGGCGGCGTGCAGCAGAGGCATCGGCATGATGCCTGGAGGTTATCGGAGGCCGCCGGGGAGGGGACAGCGCGTTGTATCGCTTGGCGGGGTGAGAAGTGCCGCGCTTGCGGCGGGAATACGCTCGGGGGCCGGGTCTCGGGCCGTCCCTGGCGAGGCGCGGTCGGACCTGCTGTCTCACGCGGTCGTACCTCGGGGCCGCAGTCGAGGGGAGGTCGAGGGGAGGAGGCGGAGGCCCGCCTGGCAGCAGGGTTCTGTTGCTCTGTGTTGCTCTGTCTAATTTTTAAGACACGGTACTCGCGGACGGATGGGGGATGCTGTGCTGTAGAGTGCACGGCAGCGATCTTCTGGAAGGCTTCCCGCATGGATCCCGAACAGCTTGCTGCGGCGGTGGCCGTGGCTGATGAGTCCCTTGCAGCGCAGACAACCGATTACAGGCTTCAGGCTGCCATCGCCCAGGACAGGCCCGACCTGTGGGCGGCACTGGCCTCGAATCCCACGACCTACCCCAGTCTGCTCACGTGGTTGTCCGGCATACAGGAGCCGGCCGTGCAGCGGGCGCTTGAGGCGCGTGGCATTGCCCCGCAGGCGGAGACGGTGCCTCAAACCGGAGAGGGCGCGCCTGAAGAAGGCCAACCGGATGAGCCTGCCGAGCCGCAGGCGGACGGGGGTGCGTCTGAGGAGCCGGCCGAGCCGGAGGCCGAGGAGGCCGCCGAGCCGCAGATGGACGAGGACAGGCCCGATGAGGCAGGGACCGAGGGGGCTGGGCCTGGGGAGGCCGCCGAGCCGCAGGCGGACGGGGCCGCGTCTGAGGAGCTGGCCGGGCCGCAGGCCGTGGACGACGCCGAGTCCCAGGCCGACGGGGCCGGGCCTGAGGAGACTGCCGAGTCCCAGACGGATGAGGCTGCGCCTGAGGATCTGGCCGTGGACGACGCCGAGTCCCAGGCCGACGGGGCTGGGCCTGAGGAGGCCGCCGAGCCGCAGGCGGACGGGGCCGCGTCTGAGGAGCTGGCCGGGCCGCAGGCCGTGGACGACGCCGAGTCCCAAGCCGATGAGGCCGGGCCTGAGGAGACTGCCGAGTCCCAGGCGGATGAGGCTGCGCCTGAGGATCTGGCCGTGGACGACGCCGAGTCCCAGGCCGATGAGGCAGGGACCGAGGGGACCGGGCCTGAGGAGGCCGTCGAGCCGCAGGCGGATGAGGCAGGACCTGAGGAGGCCGCCGAGTCCCAGGCCGACGGGGCCGCGCCTGAGGAGGCCGCCGAGCCGCAGGCCGTGGAGGCCGCCGGGCCGCAGGCCGAGGACGACGCCGAGCCGCAGGCCGACGGGGCCGCGCCTGAGGAGGCCGCCGAGCCGCAGGCGGCCGAGGATGTGCCTGCGGAGGCGAGTGAGCCGGGGGCGGGCGTGGTCCTGTCGGAGGAGGAGGCCGCCGAGTCTCGGGCGGACGAGGCCGAGAAGACCGGCTTCGAGCCCGAGGACGAGACTGAGCCCCAGGAGCCCGCTGAGCCCCAGACCGATGGCAGCGCGCCTGCGGACGCGGGCGAGCCCCAGAAGGGGGAGGACGCGCCCGAAGCGGCGGCTGAGCCGCAGGTGGACAAGACCGTGCCGGTCGTGCTGCCGTTGAAAGCGCCTCCGGCGCCGGTGGTGGAGGCGCCTCCGGCGCCGTCGGTGGCATCTTCGGCGCCGGTGGTGGAGGCATCTTCGGCGCCGTCGGTGGCATCTTCGGCGCCGTCGGTGGCGTCTTCGGCGCCGTCGGTGGCGTCTTCGGCGGGGGCATCCGCCTCTCCGTCGGTGTCCCCGTTCTCAGCGGACTTCGCATCTCACGCCATGGCCGCTGCTTCTAACAGCTCCTATGCCTCTAGCGGTTCCTTCGTCCCGACTCAGGACCGGACGGCTGCTTCCCGTGGCTCGGCGGCGTCGCCTCCGAGATCCCGCAAGCTGATGATCGTCACGCTCGTTCTGGCGCTGCTGCTCGCCGGTGGAACAGGCGGGTGGTTCCTCATGAGCGCCATCTATAAGGACAGCCCCGTCGCCCTGAGCCTGCCCGGCACGGGTCGCAAGACTCACCAGGGGAAGAAGTCGGCGAGGGACTCGGCGACGTCGGACTCGGACTCGCGCTCGGTGTCCGCCGCCGATGACCCTGCGGGGACCAGCGCCACGAACTACGTGACGCCGTGCGGGAGCGCTCCCACCTTCACCCCCACATCCGTCAAGAACGGAGAGGGGGAGCTCAAGGTGGAGGTCAAGGTGACCGCCTCCTGCCCCAGCGGCGACGTCCTGGGCGGAACCGCCAACCACATCGAGATGAAGGGCCCGTCGCGATCCGACGGCACCGGGTCGGCCGACGCCCTCATCGCCTCGGGCGACTTCGACTTCTCCGACTCGCCGCTCGTGATTCCTGACTCTGGGACATCGCTGATGCTCCGCTTCGGGGACGGGCACTTCTTCCGCACGGCCGACGACGTGGATGTCAAGACCGTCACCGTTGATTGCACTCCGGACCGTGACTCCGGGGCGGGCGGAGCCACCGCGGGCACCTCGAGCGCCTCCGGCTCGTCCGGCCCGTCGTCGGCGGCAGCCTCCACGACGAGCAGGGACTCGACCTCCGAGGAGTCGGCGGCGGGGTCCTCCCTGCGATGGCAGGCCGATCACGACAAGCCTACGATCACCAGGAGCCTGACCGGCAAGTGGGTGGCGCAGCTGTCCTCGAAGAAGCCTGGCCTCGTCGCCGACGGCATCACCTGGGACAACCGCGCCACGCTCCAGGAGTTCCTCGAGCTGCGTCAGAAGTACCCCAGCGCCAAGCTCCTGTACAGCGAGGACTGGCCCGTCTTCGACGCCGGTGGCCAGTACTGGGTGACGATCGCCGGCACCCCGTACAGCACCGCGGCGGAGGCCAACGCCTGGTGCGAGGCGCAGGGCTTCGATGCCGAGCACTGCTTCGCCAAGTACATCGACACCAAGGGCCCCTCGGAGGGGACGACAGTGAACAGGTGAGTCCGTGCCCGGCCCCGAGCCTCGTGCCCCGGGGCCGGGCGCTCGACTCGCTTACGAGCCGTTCTTGAGCGCGAGCACACGGGCGACGGAGTCGTCCACCCGCTTGGCGAAGTCGGGATCGCCCTGCGCCTCGGCGACGAGTGCCTGCGCCATGTCGGCAACGATGGTGGCATCGGCCGAGGCCAGGACGATGTCGCAGCCGGCCCTGACGGCCTGGACGGCGCGCTCGGCGGGCGTGCGGTCCTGCACCTGGGCCGCGGCCGAGACGTCGTCGGTGATGACGACCCCGGTGAAGCCGAGGTCCCCGCGGAGCATGTCGGTGACGATGACCGGCGAGAACAGGGCCGGCGCGGAGGAGTCGATGAGCGAGTAGATCGCCGAGGACACCATGACGGCCTTGGCACCCCTGGCGATCGCGTCGGCGAAGACGGACACGGCGGGGTCGTCGGAGCGTGCGGTGACGTCGTCGGTCACGCCGTCCGCCGTGTCCGTGTTGGCGGTCACCCGGCCCAGGCCGGGGAAGTGCTTGTAGGTCGCGATGAGGCCTGCGGCCTCCATCCCCTGGGCGAAGGCAGTTGCGCGGTCGAGCGCGGTGGCGGCGTCGTGCCCGTACTCGCGCTCCCACTTGCCGATGGGGCCGTTGCTCGACGGGTCCGAGATGTCAACGAGATCGGCTACGGGCGCCAGGTTCATGGTGATTCCGACGTCGGCGAGCTCCTTGCCCCACGTCTGGGCCTCGGCAGCCAGGTCGTCCCGGGACGTGGCCGCCTGCTCGGAGGCGGAGGGGATGTCGGAGAATCCGGCTCCGCCCAGGACCTGGACCTGGCCGCCCTCCTGATCGGTGGCCACGAGCATCGGGGTGCTGTGGGTGGTCTCGGGGCCCACAAGGCCGGTCAGGGAGGCGACGACGTCGCGCACCGCGTCGGCCCCGGACCGGGTCGGCTTGGCGATGAAGACGTTGCCGATGTGGTGGGCGGACACGGCGTCGAGCGCGGCCTTCTGAGCGCCCGAGGTCTCGGCGCCGACCATGAGGAGCTGGCCGACCTTCTGCTCCATGGTCCAGCCCTCCAGCGGCCCCGGGGACGAGGAGGCGGTGGCCCCGGGGTCCGGCGCAGGCGATGACTCCACCGGGGCGGCGGCCGGGCTCGTGGTGGCCGGGTCGTCCGTGGGCTGTGAGTCGGACGCCGGGCTCTTCGCGTCGCACCCGGCCAGGGCCGCGACCCCGAACAGGCCGGCGAGGACCACGGGGCGCCGCCCCACCGTCCGGCGGGCGGCAGAAGGAGATGGACCGGTGAGGAAGTGGTCGTCCATGCTCGCCACCCTATTCCACTTCCCGCTCCGGCCATGAGACGTGCGCGGGGTTGGGCGGGTCACTCCCAGCCGAGCTCGTGGAGGCGGTCGTCGTCGATGCCGAAGTGGTGGGCGATCTCGTGAATGACCGTCACCTCGATCTCCTCGACCAGCCGCTCGCGGGTCGCGCACCAGCGCTCCAGCGGCCCCTTGAAGATCAGGATCCGGTCGGGCAGCACCATCGACCAGGCCTCGTCGCGCTCGGTGAGGGGGACGCCGTCGTACAGGCCCAGGAGGGTCGGCAGGCCGTCGGCGTCGTAGTCGGCCTCCGTGAGCAGCTCGGGCTCGGGCTCGTCGCGGACGAGGACGACGACATTGTCCATCTCGGCGGCGAGCCGGTCGGGGATCGAGTCCAGGGCGTTGCCGACGGCGGTCTCGAACTCCTTGTCGGACAGGTGCACCGGGCTCATGGGCCGAGCCTCTCACACCGCACCGCGGTGAGCAGACTCACGCCGGGGGGATTTGCGTGGAGGGAGCCCGGACCCATACTGTTCTACCCGGTTCGAGGCGCGACGACGCCAAGGGCAGTGGGCCCCCATCGTCTAGCGGCCCAGGACCCCGCCCTTTCACGGCGGTAGCACGGGTTCGAATCCCGTTGGGGGTACTGGCTCGTGCAAGTGAGATCGCTCATGAAGAGTCTGGCTTCGTGCCGAACGAGGCCTCGTGGCGCAGTTGGTTAGCGCGCCGCCCTGTCACGGCGGAGGTCGCGGGTTCAAGTCCCGTCGAGGTCGCGGAGAGTCGGTCCGGTCTGTTGAGGCCGGGCCGATGCCATCCCGAGGCTCTGTAGCTCAGTTGGTAGAGCGTTCGACTGAAAATCGAAAGGTCACCGGATCGACGCCGGTCGGAGCCACCGCGAAAGGCCCGGAACCCACAAGGTTCCGGGCCTTCGCTCCGTCTCACCATCTTCTTGCCGCTCCGCCCCTCGCCCCTTCGCCGGGATCGGTAGGTCTCCGGCTCGAGATCGGTTCACCTCCGCGTCGAGATCGGTCCGGTCCCGACGTCGGGGCCGGGCGGCGCGGAGAGCGCCGAGGAGGGCGCTCGGGGCGAGTACGAGCCTCTCGGGGCTGCCCCGAGCCGGTGATGACCCGGCTGACGGCCCCGTTGCGGGGCTCTTGCGGCCGTTCTTCCCCGGACCGGTCGCCGAGCGGGGCGGCGCCGTCGTCGGCGATGCTGCCTGCGGCGACGGCGGACCGGGCGAGCCCGGCAGCCTCGGCTCCGGATCCGCTCACCGGCCCTCACCGCGCCGCACGCGCCGACGGCGGTGCCCGGTGCGCGCCTCCACGCCGACCACGTGGATGCCGAGCATCCGGGTCCACTGTCCGAGCGCCGCGGCGGTCAGCAGCGCCAGTCCCCGCATCCACCGGGTGTCGGCGGCCCGGGCCGCCGCCTGGAGCATGGCGGGAGCCCAGGTCCCCAGGTGCTCGGCGGTGAAGCGGGCGGCTGCGGTCAGGTGGGCGTTGGCGAGCGCGTCCTCGCCCCGCTCGCGGGCCTCGACGGCGCGCCGGCAGCACCGGGCGACGAAGTCGAGCTCGAGGCCGATATGGTCGTCGGGCTCGCGATTGAGCCGCGGGGCCTGCAGGCCGGCGGCCCGGTAGGCCTGGCGCACCTGGAGGGTCTGCGTGTCGAAGACCAGGCCCTCCTCGCCCCGGTGCACGGACTCGAAGGGCGGGACGGTGGCGGCGGCGGTGCGCCCGTAGAGCCGGTCGTGGTCCCGACGCGCCTGCTCGGCGGTCTCGCCGAGCTCGCGGGAGCGGCGCAGCGCCTCAAGCGCGTGGGCCAGGGCCGGGTCGTGGGGGTCGGCGGCGGGGGCGTGCAGCAGCGGCCACTGGTCGAGCAGGGCCACGACCCCCTCCATGTCCTCGGCGGCGGCCGGTGCGAGATGCAGCCGTCCCAGGACGCCGAAGGCCTCGGCGAAGGCGTCCAGCGTGGCGGTGTCAGTCATCGGCGCTCCTCATGAAGCTCGTTGCGGTGCCGGTCAGCCGAGCGTGTACTGGACGGTGTTGAGGCCGTCGCGGACCAGGCCCTCGTAGTGCAGGGCCCGTCCGAGCATCTCGGAGACGACGGCTGCGAGCAGCGTGCCGGTCAGCATCCAGCTCAGTGCGGGGCTCGGGCGCTCGGAGGTGCGGGCGCGCACGTGCGCGAAGATCCCGGCGGCTACAACCACGGCGGCCAGCAGGATGAGACGGGCGGTGAGCACCGGCCCGAGATAGTGCTCGGCCACGACCCGCGCGGCCGGGCTGCCGTTGGACAGCGTGAGCAGGTGGAGGGGGTAGGCGACCATAATGACGATGCCGCTGAGGGCCGCCAGCAGGGTGATGCCGCGCAGGACCCGGGTGGTCAGGGCTGTCACCTCCGCGGTGAGGGGCTCGGAGGCGTCCAGGTGCAGGCGGGCCCACAGGGGCGCGAGCCGCTCGCCGCCGGGCAGACGGCGTCGTGCCATCAGCGTCCAGGTGGCCAGCAGGGCGACGCCGACCGCCAGGGAGCCGGTCAGCAGCGTGGAGGCCACGAAGAAGACGCTGGTGGCGGGGGTGTGCCAGGCGGGGATGGTGCGCACCGACTGGTAGACCCCGCACATGGAGACCACCAGCGCCAGGCCGGCCGCGGCGGTCAGCGCGGCCAGGACCGCGCGCAGGCGGCGGCTCAGCAGGCCGAACCACTCGCAGGCGGCGAAGGCCATGCCCAGCGTCCCGAAGGCGGTCCCGCCGGCCAGCTCGCGGCTGAGCCAGGACGAGCCCAGGTGGCGCAGCGTGTTGAGGGCGTGGAAGGGGTCGCCGAGGTGGAAGAAGGCCGCGACGAAGCCCAGCACCAGCAGTGGGCCGACGGCGAACATGGCGGCCGTGCTCACCCGGTCGACGGTCTGGGGGCGGGTGCCGCGCAGGTGGGCGAACAGGTGCACCGCCCCCAGGACCCAGAAGGCGCCGACGGACATCTGGGCGATGACCGTGAACAGGATCATGGGCAGCTCTTCGGTGCGCATCAGATCTCCTTCGGGTTCATGATGCTGCCGGTGCCCTCGTCCCAGCTCTGGGCGTCGCGGTGCGGCTTGATGACCAGGTGCGGCTTGGTCAAAGAGGGGTCGGGCAGGGGGGCGATGCCCGCCTGGTCTCCGTGCTCGGCGCGCAGCCGCTCGATGGGCCCCCAGTCCAGGGCGCGTGAGGGGCAGGCGCTGACGCAGGCGGGGTCCTGCCCGGTGGAGCGGTAGTCGTAGCACAGGTCGCACTTGGACATGTGGCCGCTGCGCGGGTCGAGCTGGGGCGCGCCGTAGGGGCAGGCCCACTGGCAGTAGCGGCAGCCCACGCACTTGTCCTGGTCCACCCACACCGTGCCGTCGTCGCGCACCGACATGGCGGTGGTGGGGCAGACCTCGACGCACACGGGGTCCTCGCAGTGGTTGCAGGACACGGAGGTGTAGTAGGCGAACACGCTGGGTGAGAAGGTGCTGCCCGCGCACTGCCAGGTGCCGCCGGCGTACTCCACCACCCGGCGCCAGGTCACGCCCACGGGCAGGTCGTGCTTGTCCTTGCAGGCGACCTGGCAGGCCTTGCAGCCGGTGCACAGGCTCTGGTCGAAGAAGAAGCCGTAGGCGGCGCGTTCCCGGGTGAGGCTCTCAGTCATGGTGATTCACTTCCTGTGGCAGTCCTAGGCCTTGACGACCTGCACGGTGGCGGTGTGGACCGCGTTGCCCTTGGCCAACGGGGAGGGGTGCAACGAGGTCAGGGTGTTGACCGAGCCGGCCACGTCCACGGGCCGGTCGGGATTGGCCCCCGGCGGCGGGGCGACCTCGTCAGCGGGGCGGGGGTCGTACCAGGCGCCCTGGGGCAGGTCGACGACGCCGGGCACGATCCGTTCGGTGACGCGGGCCTCGATGCGGATGGTGCCGCGGTCGTTGTAGGCGAAGACCAGGTCTCCGCTGCTGATGCCGCGGGCCCGGGCATCGACGGGGTTCATGGCCAGGTGCTGGTGGTGCGCCTCCTTCATCCAGTCGACATTGCCGTAGGTGGAGTGAGTGCGCTGCTTGTAGTGGTGGCCGATGATCTGCAGCGGGTACTTCTCCGAGCCGCGCGCCTCCGCCGGCCCCTCCCAGGTCTCGGTGTACTCCGGCAGGGGGGCGAGCAGGTCCCCGGCCAGGGCGGGGCGGAAGTCGTCCCAGGTCCACTTCTCGGCCATCTTGGCCAGGCGCTGGGAGTAGATCTCGATGCGGCCCGACGGCGTCTTCAGGGGGTTGGCCTCCGGGTCGGCGCGGAAGTCATCCAGGGGGACGACCGGACCGGCGTTGCGGCGGTACATGCCCATCTCCACCCACTGCTCGTAGGTGGGCAGGTCGGGGTCCTCTGCGCGGGAGGTCTCGATGACGTCGCGCAGCCAGCCCTCGCGGTCCTTGCCGTCGTAGTAGGCGTCGGAGACCCCCAGAATCTCGGCGAGCCGGCCGCAGATGTCGAACACGGAGCGGCACTCGTAGAGCGGCTCGATGGCCTGGGAGGACATGATCCCGTAGGCCATGGGGGAGGCGTTCTCCCCGGGGTGGAGGTCGAACTCCTCGGCGGCGGAGGTGCCCGGCAGCAGGTAGTCGGCGTAGCGGGCCGAGACGGTCATCTGGATGTCGCACACGACGATGAGCTCGCACTTGGAGTCGTCCCGGAGGATCTCCGCCGAGCGGTTGTTGTCCCCGGTCTGGTTGACCAGGGAGTTGCCCGCGTACTGCCACACCATCTTGATGGGGACGCTCAGCGCCACGTTGGTGGGGCTCCCCTGCTCGTCAACGGGGACCTTGGCTGCTCGCACGCCCGGCTCCGGCTTCTCGCACACCCCGGCGTTGAAGGTGTCCATCTGTTCGCCGTGGTCGATGGCGTCGAGCCAGGAGAACACCGAGATGATCCGGTTGGAGGGGTTGACCGTCGAGGTGTTGAAGGTCCGCACCAGGGGCAGGGACGGAGAGCCCTCCCGGCCCCCGGTGCCGCCGCCGGGGATGCCGACGTTGCCGGTGACGCAGGCCAGCAGGAACACCGCGCGCGAGGCGTTCTCGCCGTTGGCATGGCGCTGCGGGCCCCAGCCCTGGTTGATGGCGCAGGGCTTGGCCCCGGCGATCTCACGGGCCAGGCGCATGATCCGGTCGGCCGGCACCCCGCAGATCTCGGCGGCCCAGGAGGGGGTCTTCTCCACGCCGTCGGGCCCCTTGCCCTCGATGTAGGAGCGGTAGGAGGCTCCGGCCGGGGCGCCGGCGGGCATGTGCTGCTCGTCGAAGCCGATGCAGTAGCGGTCCAGGAAGGCCTGGTCGTGCAGGCCCTCGGCGAGCATGACGTGGATCATCCCGGCGATCAGGGCGGCGTCGGTGCCCGGGCGCACCGCCACCCACTCGTCGGCCAGCAGGGCGGCGGTCTCGGAGTAGCGGGGATCGACGACGATGGTGCGCACCCCGGAGAGCCTGCGGGTCTGCTGGGACACGAAGGTGTGGCCGCCGCCGGACATGCGGGTCTCCAGCGGGTTGTTCCCGAAGAGCACCTGCAGCTTGGAGTGGGCGGCGTCGTCCAGGGAGTTCGTGGCGGTCCAGCTGCCGTAGAAGTAGGGGTAGGCGGCGGTGATCTCGGTGGTGGAGTAGTCCGAGTAGTGGTCCAGGTAGCCGCCCCAGCAGTTCATCAGGCGGGCGAAGGCCGTCTGGTCCGGAGGCCAGGAGCAGGCCATGGTGGCGCCCAGCGTGCCGGTGCCGTAGTTGATGTAGAAGGCCTCATTGCCGTAGTCGGCCTTGAGCCGGGTCATCTTCTCGGCGATCTCGGTCAGAGCCTGCTCCCAGGAGATCTCCTCCCACTGGCCATCGCCGCGCCTGGTGCCCGGCTTGCGCTTGAGTGGCTTCTTGAGCCGGTCCGGGTTGTAGATGCGGTGGCGGATGGATCGGCCGCGCACGCACGCGCGCACCCGCTGGCTGCCCAGGGTGTCATCGCCGGTGTTCTCGGGCAGGACCCGCACCACCGTGCCGTCCTTGACCTGCAGCCGCAGGGGGCAGCGCGAGCCGCAGTTGACGGTGCAGGCCGACCAGACGGTCCTGTCCGCCTCCTCCATGCCCTCGACGGCGCGGGCCGGCGGCGGGCTGCTGCTCGGCATCCCCAGGTAGGTGGCGGTGGCGACCAGGCCGGCGGCGCCGGCGGCAATGCCCGACCACTTGAGGAAGGAGCGCCGGGAGGTTCCGGCGGAAGGGCCGACTACGACCCTGGAGTCAGCTGGGGTCACAGGTGTCTCCTTTGACAGCGGTGAAACGTCGTCGATCCCGGGACCCCAGAGTATCTTTAATGAACATCTGTTGGATAGTTGTCGTGGGCGCGGCGCCATCGCTGGGGAAGATCGGCCTCGCCGGCACGCGAGCGCGTGCCGGGATGCTGTAATGCGTGATGTGCGGATGCCGAGAATCGCTCAGACGGCGCGTCCGCTCGCTGCTCGACGGCGCGCACGGTGGGAGGATTGAGGCAGGCTACCGGCGGTTGGACGCAGGAAGGACGGGAGCGTGTCCCGCAGGACCCAGGACGATCCCCGCTACCTGCGCGCCCGCCACCGGCTGATCGAGGTCCTGCGCGAGCTCGCCGCGCAGAGGCCCGCCGAGCTCCTGACCGTCTCGGAGATCGCTGCGCGCGCCGGGGTGTCTCGCACGACCTTCTACGCCCACGCCCAGACCCCGGCGGACCTGCTGGCCGCCCATCTCATTGACCGGCTCTCCGACTCCCTGGCCGGGCTCGACACGCTTCTGGAGGACGACCCGGAGCACTACCTGCTGCGTTGGCGTCAGGCCTACATCGGCGTGCTCGAGCAGGTGCGCGCCGACGCCGACATCTACCGCCACGTGTTCCTGGGGGAGGAGGGGGCGCTGGTGCGCGCCCGGATCTCCGCCTACTTCGAGGAGGTGGTCGCCCGGTACGTCGAGGACTTCGTGCGCCACCTCGACCAGCCGGTGAGCGAGCTGTGGGTGACGATGGCGATATCCCAGCAGGTCCACAACACCCTGGTTGTCATCACCTCCTGGATGCGCACCGGGATGGTCGATGCCCCGGAGCTGGTGATGAACACCTTCATCTCCCTGGCGCCTCCCTGGCAGCTGGCGCGGATCTCGGCGTCGGGCCGCACCTCTCTGGGCCGCAGCCGGGTCCTGGAGGCGCTGTCGAAGACGGCCGGTCCTCCCTCTGATGCGGAGAGGGCCCACTCCACCTCCTCCAGGGCGGAGTCGGGGTCCAGTCCTCCTTCTGATGCGCAGAGGGCCCGCGGGCGGCCGGGGACGGCGCGGGCGTAGCCCGGGTCGGCGCGGCTCGCAAGGCGCCTGTGTGGTACGGCCGAGCAGCCGATTTCCAGGGGTGTGCAGGCATCCGGGTCGTGTGAGTATCATGCGGGTCGGGTGCGCGGCGCACCGGCCAGGCGGGAACGGGCCCGCCTGTGAGACACGGCCCCTTCCCGGGGCGCAACGACAAGGGGCGGGGATTGCGGGACGAGCGGGTCAAGATGGAGCAGATGCAGCACTGGCTGGACGCCGTGTGCGAGCGCCTCGACCTCGACCCGCAGGTGGTGGCCGAGCACCGCGACGATCTCCTGGCCCTCATCTCCGCCGTGGCCCACGGGCCCTCCCGCCCGGGTGCGCCCATGACGGCCTTCGTCGTCGGCTATGTCTCCGGTGCCGGGCGGTGGGACACCGGTGAGGTCATTGCCGAGCTGGAGCGCATGGCCAGGCGGTGGGAGCCCGACCGGCAGGTCTGAGGCCGCCCCTGTCCGCCCCGCGCTCGCCCCTCCCGCTCCTGCGCCCCCCTTCGCCGAGATCGGTTCACCTCCGCGTCGAGATCGGTCCGGTCCCGACGTCGGGGCCGGGCGCGGCGTGGAGAGCGCCGAGGGGGATGCTCGGGGCGAGCCCGGCGGCCTCAGCGCCCGACCCGTCGACCGGACAGGGCGGAGATGAAGGCGGAGAACCCGCCGAAGAGGACGCCGGCGACCGGCCACACGATCCAGCAGATGCCCCATCCGTCGAAGACGACTCCCCAGACCAGGAAGACTACGAGAGTCGTGGGCCAGTAGATGGCGGCGATGGCGCTGACGACGGGGTTGCCCGTGTCCCACCGGACCCACTGCCCCGGACCGGCCGCCGGGCGGCCCTCCTCGATGAGGGTCTCGTGGGTCGAGGACGCCCAGGAGGTCGGCAGGAGGATGCGCAGGCCGGTCGCGACGAGCGCGAGAGTGAGGGCGACGCCGAGGGCGGGGTAGAGGTTGTACTGGCCGGAGAGGGTGAGCGCGGCCACGGTCGGGATCGGCGAGAGGATCCACAGCCCGACGGCGGCCATGAGGGCGCGTGAGCGGGGCCCCTCGTTGTCCACGCGCAGGCGGGCGGCCCAGGCGGAGGCGACCGGGTTCTGCGTGAACCTTCCGTCGATCAGGTGCTCCAGGCCCACGAAGGACCGGTGCCGCCGCATGAGGGTGAGCACCCCAGCCGTGACAGTCCCCAGGGTGAGGACGAGGCCGATGAGGACGGTCCACTGCGCGCCGAGGCCGCTCGGCCTCGTGCCGTCGCCGCTCAGCCCGCTCGCGATGAGCAGGGGGATGGGGGACAGGATGAACAGGGCGACGCCCCGGCCCAGCAGCCGGCCGGTCGTCCGGCGGGCCTCGGCGAGCGCCTGCGCCTCTGGAAGGGTGACGGCGGGGTATCCGGGCTCTGCGGCGGGTGCCGCACCGTTGCCGGGCGCCCCGCCGACGCCGGGCGCGGCCTGAGGCGCAGCGGCCGCGCTGCCGGTCCGGGCTGAGCGGATGTCGGGGAGGATGCCGAGAGCCGGGGCGAGCTCCTCGAGGTTGCCGAAGTCGGTGATGACCTGACCGACGGCCTCATTGTGGGTCTTGCCCCTGCTGATGGCGTCGGCGTAGGCGTCCTCCATCATGGCGTGCAGCTCGCCCTTGGCCTCCAGAAGGCGCGGGGTGGTGGGGTAGGGGGCGAACATGGCGTCGAGAAAGGTGTCGATAGCGTCCATCAGCGGTGTCCTTGCGCGAATCGGTCGATGAGGGTCTTGGTGTCCTCCCACTCGGCGAGCTTGTCCGTCAGGTGGACGGCGCCGTCGTCGGTGAGGCGGTAGTAGGTGCGGGGCTTGCCGGAGGCCGAGGTGTCCGCGTAGGAGGAGACGAGCCCGGCGGCCTCCAGGCGCTTGAGCGCGGAGTAGAGCGTGGTCTGCTTGATCGTGTACTCGCCCGCCGCGACCTCGGTGATGGTCTTGGCGAGCTCGTAGGCGTAGGAGGGGCGGTCCCGTAGGAGAGACAGCACAATGAGGTCGATGTAGCCGCGGATGGCGTCGGCGCTGATCACTCGCGGACGCCTCCTCCGGTCGGGGGGCGAGCAGGTTTCATACATCCAACGTACTATGATAGACGTAGTACGTCTAGCGTTATTGTGCTGCTGTCGCCGCGTCGTGGCGCCCGGGCTCGATCATCCAGGTGGTTGCTTCCGGGGGCGAGGGCCGGGACGGTCGGGCGCCCGGGCGCTGCACCCGATCACGGTCTAGGAGCCCGCCCCGGCCTGCCCCGAGGCGGACGCAGGTGGATCGCGGCGTCCGGCGGACTCTTCGTGCGCCGGTCCGTGGCCCGCTGGGCGCTGCCGGGGTCTTGGGGGTCGGTCTCGGCCGGAAAAGACGGCTCCCACGCACTCTTAAGGTGACCGGCACTGCCGTACTCGATGAGGATCGGCGGGACTCCGCGGTTCCGCGGCGGAGCGGCGGCGCCGGCCAGTGCTGCGGCGCGCGGACATCGCCTGACCGACCGGGCCCGGTGAGTGAGGGCACGACCGCGTGCAGGGGCGGGCCGGGACCCGCAGAGGCGGCGGACGGCCGACGGTGGGGGCGCCTGCCGTCGGACCGGACCGATCTCGGCGCGGAAGTGAACCGATCTCGAGCCGGAATACGACCGATCTCGACGAAGAGAGGGAGCGCCAGGTGGTGGTGCCAAGACGGAGCCGATGGAGCCGATCGCGCTGGTGACGACGTCGGCCCCGCCCCGGCGCCCACGGCGCGGGTGGACCTGGTCGACGAGGTGGGGCAGTGCCTGCTGGGGGCGGCCGAGGACCTTTGAGCGACGGGCATCGAGGTGGAGGTCGAGCTGCCCGGCCCCCGCCGCCTGCCGTCTCGCACAGCCGGCTCCCAGGACCGGGCCCTAGGGTGCCGGCATGACCGCCCTTCCTCTCGCCGTCCTGGCGAGTGCGGCCCTCGCACCTGGCGTGCGGGCGGCCGCTGATGCCGATCCCTCCACCGACCCTTCTCCTTCAGCCCCCTCGACCACCGACGTCACCCAGACCGTTGAAGCGGTCGCCACGACCACGGTCAACGTCTTCTACATCGCCCTGCGGGCGGGCCTGGGGGCCCTGGCAGGCATTGCCATCGCCTTCGTCGGCATTGTCGTGCTGCGCACGCTCGGACGCCGTCAGACCATCTACGCGGAGATCAGCCGTTACACGCGCAACGCCCTGTACGCCCTGGGCGGGCTCACCGGCGCCTACCTCGGCGCGCAGCTGGCCGTCTTCGCGGTCACCACGCCCGACTGGGTCCAGTACGCCATGCAGACGCTGCGCATCTGCATCATCCTGGCCGTCGCGTGGGTCGTCGTCGGCCTGGTCAAGGCGCTGGAGGCCAGCATCGTCAGCGGCGTGCGCTCCAGCGGCGACCCCGGCCGCGCCAACCGCGTCACCACCCAGGCCCAGATCCTGCGGCGCGTAGCCGAGGCGATCATCATCATCTGCGGCCTGGTGGGTGCGATCATGACCTTCCCCGAGGCCCGCTTCGCCATGGGCTCCCTGTTCGCCTCCGCCGGTCTGGTCTCGGTGATCGCCGGTCTCGCCGCCCAGTCCACGCTCGGCAACGTCTTCGCCGGCCTCCAGCTGGCCGTGACCGACGCGATCCGTGTGGACGACGTCGTCGTCGTGGACGAGGAGCAGGGCTATATCGAGGAGATCACGCTCACCTACGTCGTCGTGCGCGTCTGGGACGACCGCCGTCTCATCTACCCCTCGACCTACTTCACCAAGACCCCCTTCGCCAACTGGTCGCGGCGCGGCACGCAGCACACCGGCACCCTCACCCTCGACCTGGACTGGCGGGTGCCGGTCGCCTCGGTGCGCGCCGAGCTCGCCCGCCTGGTCGCATCCTCGCCCGTCTGGGACGGCCGTACCGCCAACCTCGACGTGACCGACACCGCTGGCGGCACGGTTACGCTGCGCGTCGCCGTGTCCGGCAAGAACCCCTCCGACGTCTTCACCCTCCAGTGCTACGTGCGCGAGGAGATCGTGGCCTGGCTCCAGAAGGAGGCGCCCTACGCCCTGCCGCGCACGCGCGTGGAGGTCGATCAGGTCGCCGTCACCCAGGACCCCCAGCCCGAGCAGGTGGCGCGCCTGGCCGAGGAGCTCGTCGCCCTCCAGAAGGACGACGGCGCCGCCGTCGGCCCCGGCGCCGAGACGACGGCCGTGCGCCGGCCCAAGGAGGACGACCCCATCGAGGACGCCCGTGTGCGGGCCGCCGCCAAGGGCCACTCCCGCCTGCGCCGCACGCGGCGCGAGAAGGTGCGCCGACGCCGGATCCTGGCGCGCGACGCCGAGTGGCGCGCCGACGGGGCCCCCGTGCCCCAGCCCCAGCACCGGGCGGACACCGCGGCCGGGCAGTCCACGAGCATCATCTCCACCGACGAGCAGAAGAAGTACCTTCAGTAAGCATCCGGAGCCGGTCGGCCCGGCGGCGGGGAGCGCCCGCCGCCGGGCCGACCGGCTTTTCGCGTTCCCGGTGCGTGAACGCCCCTCGCCTCCGCCACGACGCCGGGTCACCATAGGGGCGTGACCGACAACAATGACGAGAGCCGCCAGAACGCTGCGGCGCCCCGCCTCGACCCGGCGGCCATCGCCCGCACCGACGCCCAGTGGCGCGCCCTGCTCGACCCGCTGGAGTACCACGTCCTGCGCGAGGCGGGCACGGAGCGGCCCTTCACCGGCGCCCTGCTGGACGAGAGGCGCGAGGGCGTCTACCGCTGCCGCGCCTGCGGCGCCGAGCTGTTCCGCTCCACCACCAAGTTCGACTCCGGCTGCGGGTGGCCCTCCTTCTACGACCCCTCCGACTCCGAGGCCGTGACCCTGCTGACCGACACCAGCCACGGCATGGTGCGCACCGAGGTCCGCTGCGCCGCCTGCGGCTCCCACCTGGGCCACGTCTTCGACGACGCGCCCCGCACTCCCACAGGCCGGCGCTACTGCATGAACTCCGTGTCCCTGACCTTCGACGCCGCTCCGGGCGGCGGCACCGCCGGCAGTGCCGCCGCCGACGGCGTCCCGGGGACCTGACGTGCTGCGCCTGCTGAGCCTCAACCTCCAGCACGCCCTACCCGGGGCGGGCGCCGCCGACGCCCCGGACACCGGCGTCGCCGGCGCGGACATCCGCGACCCCGAGGCCGCCCGCGCCGTCCTGGCGGCCCTGGCCGGCCAGATCGCCGAGCTCGCCCCCGACGTCGTCGCCCTCCAGGAGGTCGACAAGGGGCAGGCCCGCTCCGGCCGCCTCGACCAGGCCGCCGTCCTGGCCGAGCTGCTCGGCTGGGAGCACCACCGCTTCGCCGCCACCTATGCCGGGCCCGTCGCCGGGCTGCGCCGCCGCCCCCGGCGATCCGCCCTGGCCACACCCGCCGACGACGCACTCGGCCTGGGTCGCACCCTGCTGGGCCGCCCCCCGGCGGGTTTCGGCAACGCCCTGCTCAGCAGGCGCCCGGTGGCGGCCTGGCGCGTCCGGCGCCTCGGGCGCGGGCCGGCCACCCTCGCGCGCCGCGCCGACCGCCCGGCCTGGGACCCCCGCGGCTACGAGCTGGCGACCTCCACCATGCGCAACCTGCTGACCGCCACCCTGGCCCCGGGCGACGCGCTGGCGGGCGTCGCTGAGCTGTCGGTCGGCTCCACCCACCTGGCCACCCGCGCCGACACCGCCGCCCGCCAGCTCGCCGACGCCTGGGGCGCGCTCGCCACCCTGCCCGGCCCCCACCTCCTGGCGGGCGACTACAACCTGCGCGCCGAGCAGGTCGCCCCGCTCGGGATCGGCCGCCGGTTGGGGGAGGGGCCCACCTACCCCGCTCGGGGCCCCGACCACCGCATCGACCACGTCCTGACCGACCCGTGGCCCACCGGCGTCAACGGCGCCCCCGCCTTCCCGGCGGCGGGCGCGCCGGCCTGGAGCGGTGCGCGCCACCCCCTCCTGCAGGCCGCATCCTGGGGGACCCGCACCTTCGTCGTCTCCGACCACGCCGGCACGTGGGTGGACCTCGAACCGGTCGGCTGAGGCCCGGCCGTGGGTGGGGTCATTGGCGGCCTGGCCGTCTTCGCCGCCGTTATCGGCGTCGGCTGGCTGCTGGTGCGCACCGGTGCCGTCCCCCGCAACGCCGACGCTGTGCTCACCCGCGTCTGCTTCTTCGCCGCCACCCCGGCCCTGCTGGTCTGCACCCTGGCCGACGCCGACCTGGGGGCGGTGGCCGGCACCGGCACGCTCGTCGCGCTCGCGGCCGAGTCGGCGGCGATCCTGAGCGCCTGGGTCCTGCACCGCCTACTCCTGCACCGCACGACGGCCGAGGCGACCATCGGCGCGCTCGCCTCCGGGTACGTCAACGCCGCCAACCTGGGGATCCCCGTCCTCGTCCTGGTCCTGGGAGACGCCGCCCCCATCGCCCCGGTCCTGCTCCTCCAGCTGCTCGTCATCACGCCTGCGGCCTTCGTCATCCTCGACACCGTCACCCGTCGCGGCAGCCCCTCGCGCCTGGCGACCTTCACCATCCCGCTGCGCAACCCCCTGCTACTGGCCGTGGCGGCCGGGGCCGCGGTCAACCTCAGCGGGGCGGACCTGGACGGCGTCGCCGGCGGGCGCCTGCGCGAGGCCCTCGACACCCTCGGGCGCATCGCCGTGCCGCTCATGATGCTCTCGCTCGGCATGAGCCTGGCGGCCTCCCGCATGCGCGCCCCGCTCGCAGACGACGCCCCGGCGTCACCGCCCGAGCCGGCCCACGACGCCGCCAGCCGGGTCGCCCTGCGCTGGGCCGTGGGGTGGAAGCTGCTCGTCGCGCCCGGCCTGGCGGGGCTGCTCGGGCTCGGCGCGGGACTGCGCGGGCCGGGGCTGCTCGTGCCCATCACCGCCGCCGCCCTGCCGACCGCCCAGAACGTCTTCATGTATGCCTCCCGCTACGGGGTGGCCAAGCCGCTGGGCCGCGACGCCGTGCTGATCACGACCGCCGGCTTCGTCCCGGTCGTTCTGCTCGCGGCCGCGGTGCTGGGCTGAGCGCCAGGGGGCGGGCCGGGCCCCGGCGTCGAGGCAGACGTTTTCGGACGAGGCAGGAGGGGTCGCCGTCTGTCTCGTCCGAAAGCGTCTGTCTGGACGGCACTGGCTGCAGCTCGCGCGACGGCCGCCGAGGCGCCGACAATGCGGCCGTGAGCTCCGACGACTCCCGCACCCCGGCCCGGGCGGCACCGCGGGCCGCTCAGGCCCGGACGGGCGCCGGGGTCGCCTCCGCGGCCGACCGTCTCCCGGCGCCGCTGATCTTCATGGCCTCCGCCCTCTCCCAGTACCTCGGGGCGGGGCTGGCGGTCACCCTGTTCGCGCTCATGCCCTCCACCACGGTGGCCTGGTGGCGCCTGACGGTGGGCGCCGTCGTGCTGGTGGCCCTCAGGCGGCCCTGGCGCCGCCGGTGGACCGGGCGGGCGCTGCTGGCGGCCGCCGTCTTCGGAGCGGCCACCGCCACCATGAACGTCGTCTTCTACGCGGCGATCTCGCTGCTGCCGCTGGGGACGGCCGTGTCCCTGGAGTTCCTGGGGCCGGTGGCGGTCGCCGTCGTGACCGGGCGCGGATGGCGTCCGCGCGCGGCCGCCGCCCTGGCCCTCCTCGGCGTCGTCTCCATCTCCGGGCTCGGAGTCGACCCGGGCGAGCCCGGTCAGAGGGCCGGGGTGCTGCTCGCGCTGGGGGCCGGCGCCGCCTGGGCCGCCTACATCATCCTGGGCGGGCGCGTGGCGGCCGCCGGCGCCGGTGCCGACTCCCTGGCGGTGGGCATGGTGGTCGGCGCCCTGGTCTACGCCCCCTTCGCCGTGGGGACGGCCGGCGGCGCCCTCGGCTCTCCGGCCGCCGCCGCCATGGTGGCGGGGGTCGGTGTGCTGTCGACGGCGGTGCCCTACCGGCTGGAGCAGGTGGTGCTCGGGCGGCTGGGTGCGGACTCCTTCGCGCTCCTGTCCTCCCTCATGCCGGCCACGTCCCTGCTCGTGGGCGTGGTCTTGCTGCGCCAGCTGCCCAACGGATGGGAGATGGCCGGCCTCGCGCTGGTGTCCGCGGCCGTCGCCCTGGCGGGGGCGAGCGGCGGGGCGCGACGGCGGGCGGTCGGGCGCCGCGCCTGCGGCTGAGCCGGCGGGGCGCCGCCCGGAGCGCTCAGCTGTCGAGGAAGCCCCGCAGGCCGCGGTCCAGCAGCGCCTCGCGCACCTCCGCGACCAGCTCGCGCATGCGGGCCTCGGCCGCGGCGGCGTCCCCGGTCGCGATCGCGCGGGCGACGCGCACATGGAGTTCCAGCGCCTCCGCCACGGGCACCTGGACCTGCCCGGTCAGCCGCGCGCGCCCGGAGAGGACCTCCGCGACGACGCCGGTGAGGGCCTCGAAGGCGTCATTGTGGCTCGCCTCGAGCACGAGGCTGTGGAAGGCGATGTCGTCCCCGAGGTAGGAGGCCACGCTCCCGGTGGCCGTCCCGGTGGAGCGGATGGCGTCCGCCAGGGTCAGCAGCGTGGATCGCTGGGCCTCGGTGGCGCGGCGGGCGGCGGCCGCGGCCGCGACCGGCTCGATGGCGGCGCGCAGCTCGGTCAGCGCCCCGAGCTTGGGGCCGTGGGGGTCGACGTCGAGCTGCCAGCGCACCACCTGGGGCGCCAGCGCCGACCAGGTCTCGCGGGGGCGCACCACGATGCCGACACGACGGCGCGACTCGACCACGCCGAGGGACTCCAGGGTGCGCACGCAGTCGCGGGCCAGGGTCCGCGACACCCCGTGGCGGGACTGGACGTCCTCCAGGGTCAGTGAGGCGCCCGGGGCGATCTCGCCGCCGACGATGGCGCGCCCGAGGGCGTCGAGGACCTCGTGGCGTCGGTCGGTGGCGGGCATGGTCGGGCTCCCGGAGGGGTGAGGCGTGGGTGGGGCGGCAAGATGCGGCGACCCGGGCGGCGACCTGTACGGGCATGCGGCGCGGCCGACCCGCACGGTCGGCGCCAGTGTAGCGGGCGGCCGGCGGAGGCCTGATCGAGAAACGCGCCTTCGGCGCTGACGGCGGTCCGCGTCCGCCGGGGCGCCCGGGGCGCGGAACGAGCCCACACCCATTCCATTGATGCTACGTTTACGCTATACTAGTAGTACTAGTGATCGACAACGACGTCGTCAAGGAGATCTCATGACCACCTCCGTTGAGCACCTCGTCCTCATGGGCGTGGCGGGCTGCGGCAAGTCCACCGCCGCCGACAACCTCCACCGGGCCCTCGGCTGGCCCATCGCCGAGGCCGACGACTTCCACCCGGCCGCCAATATCGCCAAGATGAGCCGGGGCGTCCCCCTGACTGACGAGGACCGGTGGCCCTGGCTGGAGGCCCTGCGCGACTGGATGAGCGCGCGCGCCGTCGAGGGCGTCAGGACGATCGTCACCTGCTCCGCCCTCAAGCGCTCCTACCGCGACCTCCTCGCCGGGGCCGAGGGGCGCGTCTTCTTCATCCACCTGGTCGCCCAGCCCGATGAGCTGCGCGAGCGCATGACCCACCGCAAGGGCCACTTCATGCCCTCCACCCTCCTGCCCTCCCAGTTCGCCGCCCTCGAGCCCCTGGCCGACGACGAGGACGGCGTCACCGTGGTCTCCCGGGCCACCCCCGAGCAGACCCTCGACGCCATCCTCGCCGCGCTCGAGCACGCCTGATCCGCCTCGCCGCGCCTGCGCGGACCGCCCTGCCTGAGACCTATTCAACCCATCCACCTCGACCTGGAGACGACAACGATGTCCACTCTGACACTCGCTCTTCCCGCCGCCGACCCGGTGACCCATACCGATAGCCCCGCCCGGCTCGTCGCCGCGGCGGTCCTCGGCATCGCCGTCATCGTCGCACTCATCGTGTGGCGCAAGATGCACCCCTTCCTCGCGCTCACCCTCGGCTCGGCGGTGCTCGCCGTCGTCGCTGGCATCCCCCTGGGCGAGACCTTCACCGCCTTCACCGCCGGCCTCGGATCGACGATCGGCGGTGTGGGCACGCTCATCGCCTTCGGGGCGATTATCGGCAGGCTGCTCATCGACTCCGGCGGGGCCGACCAGATCGTCGACACCATCCTGGCGCGCACGCCCGGGCCCCGCCTTCCGTGGGCCATGGCGCTGATCGCCTTCGTCGTCGGCATCCCGCTGTTCTTCGAGGTCGGCATCGTCCTGCTCATCCCCGTGGTCATGATCGTGGCGCGCCGCGCCCACCAGCCCCTGATCCTCGTCGGCGTGCCTGCGCTCGCCGGCCTGTCCGCCCTCCACGGGCTCGTGCCCCCGCACCCCGGCCCGCTCATCGCCATCGACGCCGTCGGTGCGAACCTCGGGCTGACGCTCGGCCTGGGGCTGCTGGTGGCCGTGCCCACCGTCATCATCTCCGGCCCCCTCGCCGCGCGCGTCATGGCCCGGTGGGTGCCCATCGAGGCGCCCGAGCCCCTCGGCGGCTCCGACGAGGCCCACGAGGGCCCGCGCCCCTCCTTCGCCACCTCGATCGCCGTCGTCCTGCTGCCCGTGGTGCTCATGCTCCTGCGCACCGTCGTGGAGACCGTTGCGCCCAAGGGGGCGAGTGCCGCCGTGCACGCCGCCCTGTTCGTCGGCCAGCCGGTTGTCGCGCTGCTGATCACGGTGCTGGTGGCGATGTACGTCTTCGGCACCCGCCTGGGCCTGCACGCCGACGAGGTGGCCGGCCGGGTGGGCGCCTCCCTCGGGCCGATCGCCGGGATCCTGCTCATCGTGGGCGCCGGCGGCGGCTTCAAGCAGACCCTCGTCGACTCCGGCATCGCCGACATTATCGCGACCTGGATCCAGCAGGCGGCGGTTCCGGCGCTCCTGGCCGGCTGGCTCGTCGCGGTCGCGGTGCGCCTGGCCACGGGGTCGGCGACCGTCGCCACCATCACCGCCGCGGGGATCATGGCGCAGCTGGCCGCGGACATGCCCCCGGTCGAGGTCGCCCTCCTCGTGCTGGCGATCGGGGCGGGCTCGGTGTTCCTCTCCCACGTCAACGACGCCGGTTTCTGGCTGGTCAAGGAGTACTTCGGGATGACGGTGGGGCAGACCTTCAAGACCTGGTCGCTCATGGAGACGGTCCTGTCGGTGGTCGCCATGATGGTCATCGGCGCCATCGCCCTCGTCCTCCGGGTCGTTTAGGCCCCTCGTCGAGATAGACATTTTCGGATGAGGTAGACGGTGACACCGTCTACCTCATCCGAAAATGTCTATCTCGACGGGATGCGGGCGGGACCGCGACCAGTTCGTGATAAATAGGGCCTGTCGCGGCCCTGTTTTGCGACAAATAGGACTTGCATTGGAGCGGGGGGAAGGTAATCTTCGAGGCACCCCTCCCTTTTTGTGTCGCAAAGGAGTCTGCTGTGTCTCAGCCTGCGCAACCCTACGGGGGTCAGCAGCCACAAGTAGTTTATGTTCCGGCTCCTCAACCGAAAAAGCCCCTATGGAAAAGGTGGTGGTTCATCACCCTCGCGGTTTTTCTGGCCATTGGCGTCATCGGCTCGATATCGGGCGGCGGCGACAAGGGGACCACCGCCAGGACCTCCACGGCGCCCGGCGGTGACGGGGGAGCGGCCGCCCAGGGGAGCCAGGCTCCCGCGGGCCAGGCGGCTCCCGCGGCCGACTCCGGCGACTCGGGCGACCCCTCGTCGACCACCACCTACAACGGTATTCAGGACGGAGACGTGGCGGTCAACGCCGGTGAGTCCATCACTGCCAAGGGGGTCACCATCACCTCCGCCCCGCTGGTGGCGGGAGACTCGACGCTTGGTTCCACTGCGTGCACCAGCGTCACTATGCAGAACTCCTCCGGAAAAGAGGTCGACTTCAATATCCTGGAGTTCAAGTTGCTGTCCCCCTCCGGGGCCATCGTCAATACCGGGTTCACCGGGTCGACCAATATTCTTCAGTCCGGCAAGCTCATTGACGGCGGTAGCACGAGCGGAGACGTCTGCTTCGACGCCGATGTGGCCGCCGGCGGGCAGTTCGTCGTCATCTACGAGCCGCTGAGCTTCTTCTCCAACCACCGCGAGGCGTGGGTCAACAACCTCTGACTCGCCACTCGGACGGGGCCCGGGGCGCACAGGCGCGGCTCGGCGGCGCCCAGCCGCGGACCTGAGAGCCGGTCAAGAGGGTGTTGCACATTCGAGTGCGACTCGTACCGGACAAAACCGCGGAATCATGCGGAATCGCTGCGCTGGCGGCCGCGGACGAGACGCTCCCATGTGCGCAGACCCCCCTCTGTGCACATGGGAGCACGTCAGCGAATCTGGCCGTACGTCGAGAACTGGCGGAATCCCGGCGAAAAGCGGCGTCAGCTCCGCCAGGGGCCCGCTCTCCCATGTGCAGCTCCGGCCGGCTCGGCGCTCGTGGGCCCGGCGGAGCCGGCCTCCGAGGGTGCGGAGGTCGTGCGGTCGGCTGTCGGGCACTGCCGGCGCCGCGTGTGAGGCTCGTATCATGGCGCGGGCAGGCGGCGTGTGGAAGAGTGTGCCACCGGCCCGGCGTCCCGCCGCGGCCCGGCTGGTGCCCCGGCTCCGGCGCGCGTCCGAGGACGACCTCGCGCCGTCGAGCCCCGAACGCCGGCACCTCAACGCACCGACGCGCACGCCCCGGCCGCCCCGCGTCCGACGTGCGCCCGGTCCCGAACGACAGGACTTCCGTGCCCACCACGCGCACTTCTTCCCGCTCCGGTCGCCGCTCCAAGGCGGCCGCGCCCGCCACCAGGCCCGCCGCGCCCGCCGCCGTGCCCGCGACTTTCGCCTCGCTCGGCGTCGACGCCGACCTCGTGGCCGACCTGGACGCCCGCGGCTTCTCCGCCCCCTTCCCCATCCAGACCGCGACCCTGCCCGACACCCTCGCCGGGCGCGACGTGCTCGGCCGCGGGCGCACCGGGTCCGGTAAGACCCTCGCCTTCGCCCTGCCGCTCGTCCAGCGCCTCGCCGAGGAGGACATGGCCCGCGCCGGCCACCCCATCGGCCTGGTCCTGGCCCCCACCCGCGAGCTCGCCCTCCAGATCGCCGAGACCATCAGGCCCCTGGCCGACGCGCTCGAGCTGAGCGTGACCACCGTCTTCGGCGGCGTGTCCCAGAGGCCCCAGGAGAAGGCCCTCGCCGGGGGCATCGACATCGTCGTCGCCTGCCCCGGGCGCCTGCTCGACCTCATGGGGCAGGGCGTCGTCAGCCTCGACGACGTGTCCGTCACTGTCCTCGACGAGGCCGACCACATGGCCGACCTCGGCTTCCTGCCCGGCGTGCGCCGCATTATGCGCGCCACCCCGGCCTGCGGCCAGCGCCTGCTGTTCTCCGCCACCCTGGACGGCGGCGTCGACCGGATCGTGGACGAGTTCCTCCACGACCCGCTCCAGCACGCCGTCGACCCCTCGACCTCGCCGGTGGACGCCATGGACCACCGCGTGTGGATGGTGGCGGACAAGGCCGTCAAGGACAGCGTCGTGCGCCGCCTCGCCTCCGGTGCCGGCCAGCGCATCCTGTTCACCCGCACCAAGCACCTGGCCCGGCGCCTGGCGCGCAAGCTCACCCGGGACGGCATCCCCGCCGTCGAGCTCCAGGGCAACATGAGCCAGAACGCGCGCGAGCGCGCCATGCGCGCCTTCTCCACCGGCCAGGCCCACGTCATGGTCGCTACCGACATCGCCGCCCGCGGCATCGACATCTCCGGCGTCGAGCTGGTCGTCCACGTCGACCCGCCCGCCGAGCACAAGGCCTACCTGCACCGCTCCGGGCGCACCGCCCGGGCCGGGGCCGCCGGCGTCGTCGTCACCCTCGTGCTGCCCGAGCAGAAGGAGGACGTCCGGGCCCTGCTCAGGAAGGCCGGCATCCGGGCCGGCATCGAGCGCATCCGGCCCGACGACGACGCCGTGACCGCCCTGGTCGGCCAGGTCGCCCCGGTCGTCGCCGCCGAGGACATGCCCGAGGGCGTCGCCGTCAAGGGAGGCGGCCCTGCGGGGCGGGCGTCGGCCGAGCAGGCGGGGCGCGGAACCCGACCGCGCTACGGGCGCGGGCCCTCCGGCGGACGCAGGGGGCAGCAGAGCGGCCGGCAGACGGGTCGGCGCGATGACCGGCGGAGTGACCGGCAGGGCGGACAGCGCGGGAGGCGTCGCACGGGAGGCGGCGGGCGCGGGCGCGGCCGCAGGACCGCGTCCAGAGCCGCCTAGACGGTGCCTGCCGGCCGCCTGATTCTGCCGGCATGACGGGGCGGCTGGAGCGGCCGTGTGAAGGGCTTCCGCGGCGCGCCGTCGTCTTGTACCATAAAGCGGTACGAGTCGGAGGTGAGTGATGTCCATTGCCGCCAGTGAGGCCCGCCGGACCCTGTACCCGCTGATCGAGCAGGTGAACGAGGATCGTGAGGCGGTCGAGATCGTCTCACGCAAGGGCCGCGCCTACCTCATGCCCGCCGATGAGTACGAGGCGTGGAAGGAGACCGCCTACCTCTTCCGGTCCCCTGCGAATGCCCGCAGGCTCCTCGACTCCTATGAGCGGGCCCGGACCGGGCGGACCGAGGGGCACGACCTGGACCGGGACTGAGCCCGTGAGGCTCGTGTGGGACCAGTCGGCCTGGGAGGACTACGTCTACTGGCGGCGCGCGGACCGCACCGTCCTCAGGCGGGTCAACAGGCTGATCGACGCCGTGCTCCGCGACCCCTATGAGGGAATCGGGAAGCCCGAGCGGCTCAGGTACGGCGCTCCCGGAGCCTGGTCCCGGAGAGTCACCGAGGAGCACCGTCTCGTCTACCTCGTCGATGGCGATGACCTGATCATCCTCCAGGTGCGGTACCACTACTGAGCCGGCCCCTCTACCGGACCTGTGTGGCAGTGCGCCGGCGGTCGGGGCTCACGGGGCGCCCGCACCTGCCTGCCGGGGTCGCCGCGCCTGCGGCGGGCACGGCGGCCTCAGCGGGAGCGCCTGATGGTCTCGACCTCGCGGGTCGCCGCCTCGGCGACCAGCCCCAGGAAGTCCCGACGCTGCTGCGGGGTGTCCTTCTCGCCCTCCATGCCGCCCATGACGAGGCACTGGGTGACGCGCACCCCGCAGTAGCCCAGGACCGCGCGCCCGACGCGGGACACCGACCCTCCTGGCGCCAGCCGGGTCCACAGGCGCGGACCGTGGGAGGTCGTGATGATGGTGCCCGTGCGACCGTCGAGCAGCCGCTCGGGCATCAGCTTGCCGGTCCGGTACCGGTAGGCGATGCCGGGCGTGAGGACCCGGTCGAACCAGCCCTTGAGAAGGGAGGGCTCGGCCGACCACCAGGTGGGGAAGGCCAGGGCCAGGTGGTCGCAGGCGACGAGCTCGTTCTGCGAGTGGGTGATGAAGGGGTCCTCCGGCATGCGCTTCCGGTAGCCCCCGCGCAGGACCGGGTCGAAGTCGGTGGTCGCCAGGTCCAGGAAGGTGACGGTGGCGCCGGCCTGCTGGGCGGCGTCGGCGTACGCGCGAGCCAGCGCGTGGGAGTAGCTCTGCGGGTCGGGGTGCCCGGCGACGACGAGGAAGCGGGGCCGGCGGGCAGTGGGTCGCGACGTCGTGGTACTCACGACTGACCAGCGTAGGGAAGGGCGCGGGGGACGGCATCCGGGTTTTCCCTGAGCGAGGCGGGGCTATCTCAAAATGTGAAGGACTCTTGACGCAAATGTCAAGGAAACCATACATTTCTGCCCATGGTCTCCTCCTCCGATCCCGCCTCCCCGGGCGTCGGCGCCGGCACTGCCGCTCCCGCCCTTCCCGGCGCCGCTGCCCCTGTCGCCCCCGACGCCGCAGCGGTTCCCGACGCCGCAGCCCCCGTCGTCGGCACCCCCTGGTCCCGCCTGGCCCTGGCCATGGGGGCCCGGCCCGCTCTCGTCATCGCCTTCGGCGCCGCGCTCTGGGCGATGGGGCGGCCCCTGCTGTGGATGAACGTCCTCATCGTCGTGATCGACGTCGTCACCCTCGCCCTGGTCCACCGCCTTCTGCGCGCCGAGGGGCGCGGGCTGACCGACCTGCTGAGCTTCCGGGGCGCCGACGTCGGCTGGGGCCTGCTGTGCGGGCTCATCATCCTGGTCGCGTGGATGCCCGCTTTCTTCGTCGGCAACCTCGTCGCCTACCAGGGGGCGCCGCCCGCGCCGTCGTACCCTCCGGTGCCCCTGTGGATCGGGGTGCTCAGCATCACGATCATGCCGGTGACCATCGGGCTCGCCGAGGAGGCCCTCTACCGCGGCTACCTCCAGCCCCGCCTCCAGGGGCGCATCGGGCTGGTCGGGGCCGTGCTCGCGGCCTCCGTCGTCTTCGGCCTCCAGCACATCGGCTTCGCCCTTCCCGACGCCCAGGCCATGGTCGCCAACGTGGTGCGGACCTTCCTGGCCGGGCTCGTGTTCGCCGGGCTGCTCACATGGCGCAGGCGGGTGGCGCCGCTGGCCGTCGGGCACTGGCTGATGGACCTGCTCGGACTGGGGCTTCCCATGCTGATCTGGTCGCTGCAGTAAGGGTGGTGGAGCCTGTGAGGCCTCGGAACATGGAGCCCGCGACCCGCCGCTACCTCGTGCGCTTGTCCGTGGCGATGGCGGCCTACTGCGCGCTGCTCGCGGTCGCCCTGCTCATCGGGCGGGCCGCGGCCCCGCCGTGGCGGATGCTCGGCGCCGCCGTCGTGCTGCCCGCCGTCGTGCTGCTCGTGCGCGCGATCATGCTGCACTGGCGGGACGTGGACGAGCTCGCCCGCAGCCTCGTGGTGGAGTCCCTCGCCATCGGTTTCGCCGTCGGGACCCCGATCATTCTGGTGATCGGGCTCTTCCAGGCCTTCGGCCTGGCCGACCTGTCCTTCATGTGGGCCTACGCGATCCTCATGGCCGGCTGGCTGCTCGGGGCGTTCCTGGCCCGGCGGCGCTACTTCTGACCCGCGGGCGGCCTGCCATGTGGAACCGGGTGCGGAGCCTGCGCCGGGAGCGGCGCTGGACCCAGGCGGAGCTCGGCGAGGCGCTGGGGGTGTCGCGGCAGACGATCATCGCCATTGAGAACGGCAATTACGACCCGTCGCTGCGGCTGGCCTTCGCGATCGCCGAGGTGTTCGGGCTGCGGGTCGATGAGGTCTTCAGCCCCGACGACGGCGGTGCGCCGGGAGGCTGAGCCGCCGGCCGTCGGCCGGCCGGACGGGCGGTCGCCCCGGCGCCGGGGCGACCGCCGCCGAGCTCGATGTACCCCGTCTGGGCGATCGAGGGCTTCCAGGAGCCTTTCCGCGCGCGTCGCATAATCGCCGTCGCACAAGCATAAAAGAGGCGACTATCATGTGCTCGCCCCCCGAAGCATCTCTTAGGAGCAGGTCTGTGTTCGGATCAAGGAAGATCGCCCAGCTCGAGCAGCAGATCGCGGCAGGAAACCAGGCGTACGCCGCCGCGCAGCAGGAGATCGCCGCACTACGACAGGTCCTGGTGCAGGCCGGTGGCGGTGACGTCCTGCGGATGCGCGACGCCGTGGCCCAGGAGCAGGCGCGCTATGACAGCATCCACGCAGAGCAGGAGGACCGACGGATCAACGGCGAGCAGAGGCTTCAGGCGCTGGACGCGGCCCTCAGCCAGCGCGACGCGCAGGTGAGGGCTGCCGACCGAGAGATCAGGTCCCGCGCCCAGCGGCTCGCGGACCTCGACGTACACTTGGCTGACGCCCAGGTCCTCACCGACGCCGGACTGAGCAGCTACCCCCACCCGGCAGAGTCCTCTGTAAGGCTCAAGGAGAGGCTCGACGACACGAGGGCCAAGATCAAGAAGATGGTTCGCGACAAGACGGCCGTCCAGGCCAGCACCACCTTCACCTTCAACAACTCGGCCGCCCAGGGCCGCAAGTTCGTGGCCGACATGTCCAAGATGATGCTGCGGGCCTACAACGCCGAGGCCGAGAACTGCGTCCTCACTGTCAAGGCCGGCAACGGCGAGGCCGCCAGGAAGCGCCTAGAACGTGCTCGCGACCAGGCTCAGAGGCTCGGAACCATGATCGATCTGAGTATCGACTACCGCTACCACCACCTGCGCCTCGAAGAGCTCCGGCTGGCCCTGGAGCACCAGAACGCGAAGAAGGCGGAGAAGGAGGCGGAACGCGAGGAGCGGGCCCGGCTGCGCGAGGAGCGCAAGGCCCAGAAGGAGCTGCAGGCCGAGCGTGACCGCCTCGCCAAGCAGAGAGACCACTACCGCAACGTCCTCGCTCAGCTGGAGGCGCAGGGGCGCACCGAGGAGGCCGTCGAGATGCGCACGCGCATGGAGGAGGTCGACGCGGAGATCGAGACCGTCGACTTCCGCACCGCCAACATCCGCGCCGGCTACGTCTACGTCATCTCCAACATCGGCTCCTTCGGGGAGCGCATGGTCAAGATCGGCATGACCCGCCGCCTCGAGCCGATGGACCGGGTCAAGGAGCTCGGCGACGCCTCCGTTCCATTCAACTTCGACGTCCACGCCCTGTTCTTCTCCGAGGATGCGGTAGGCGTGGAGACCAGCCTCCACCACCACTTCGCAGACAAGCGCGTCAACCGCATCAACAACCGCCGCGAGTTCTTCTACGTCACTCCCGCTGAGGTCCGCGACGCCCTGACCAGGATCGCCGGCAACCTGCTCGAGTTCACCGAGGAGCCCGCCGCCGAGCAGTACCGGGAGAGCCGACAGATCGCGGCAGGCACGAGCGAAGCCGCCTGATACGCGCCCACTGTAAAAACTGTTGCAGTAGCTGACGCCTGCGGTCAGGGTCGTCTACCGCGCACGATCCCAGCCGTGAGCGCATAACATCTTCAGGGCTCCGGCTCTTCCCGGTAAGGACTCTCTATGCGTCGGCGTACCCCTGTCGGAACTGTTCTGGTCGGCCTGGCAGGCGGGTGGAGGCCTTCATGGTGAAGCGCGAGAGGCTGCGCCACGCGGTCGGGGCGATCAGCCCCGCGGTGATGGGATACCTGCTCGGGGAGTCATCCGGGGCTCGCACGGACGGCGAGATGGTGTGGACCTCAGACAAGCCCCGCGACGTCCGTAACCGCGTCACGGTTCTTACCGGCACCATCGAGGTTTGAGGGCGTCTACCTGCAGATGCAGTACAACACGCCTCGCCCCTGGGCAATCTCTCTGCTTTACCGTGGGGCCGACGTGCCCATCCGCCGCGTCTGCGTCCACGGCAACGGGCACGGATTCGGCCATGCCACCCACATGCACACCTACCGCAGTGCCGACGGCGGCGAGGAGTGCGTCCTCGTGCCCGACTCATTCCCCGAGTGCCCCATCTCCTCTAGCGTCACCAACGACGATCGGCGCATGATGTTCATGGCATTCGCCGGCCTCTGCCACGTGTCTACCGACACGCTGACATGGGTCGATCCGCCAGAGAAGGAGGAGAGGTGATCAGCGTGGACGCCAGGACCATGACTTCCAAGTACCTGGGAGCCCTCAACGACGGGCTCGAGGCGATGGAGACACCCGACGGACTCGTCGTCTGGGTGCCCGCCTACTACAGTGACAACGACGGCGTCGTCCTGTCCGTGCGCGCCAGCGCCGGAGGGTGGGTCATCACCGACGACGGCTCCACCATGTCTCATCTCCGCACCGCCGGCGCAGCAACCGACTCCCCGTTCTTCCTGACAGCCTGGGACAGGATCGCCCGACCGGCAGGAGCGTTCGTTCCCGGCGACCCGGGTACTGAGGGCGGTGAGATCACGGCCCGGACCGCCAACGAGAATATCGGCGACGTTCTCAACCTCGTGGCTCTCGCAGCGGTACGCGCGGAGGGTCTCGCCTTCATTCGCGAGCGCGAGGGGGAGCGGTTCACGACGAAGATCTTCCGACAGATCGCAGACCTCATGTCCAGCTCGGCGGTAGCAGCGCGAGGGCTGGTGCGCAGTAACACGGTAGGGCTGCGCTCCGGCCGGCGCAAGCGCGTCACCGCCTCGATCGAGTCCGAGGGGAGAACACTGGCTGTGTTCCAGACGCTGAGCGGACGGGACGAGCCGTCGCGCGAGCGCTCGGAGGCAAGCACTCTGCTGCCATACGGCTCCGACTTCGACGAACGGCTCGCCGGCATCGTCGACAGGCTTCCGGCCACCGTCTGAAGTAACAACAGAGGGCGGGGGCCTGCACCGTGTGGTGCGGGCCCCTTCTCGTGTTCTGTAGGTCATTTGAGGATGATCTTGTAGGTTTCTGCGTCTACTGCTGTTAGGAGTATCAGGCACGCGAGGGTCAGGAAGGTGGTGTCCAGGCCGGTGCGCCGCTGGTGGAGCCGGGGTCGTTCTTGGGCTGTGCGGTTCACGGGGGGCGGTGGGTGCCCATGCGCGGGTAGCGGGTCCTGGTGTAGGTGACGAGGGGGTGCAGGAAGGGCCGCATCCTGGTCGTGTGCGCCAGCGACTGGGTCGCGTCCTGCGTCCCGGCGCCGGGCAGGTCCTGGTCCGGGTCCTCGGTCTCGGCCTGGTTCCGGGGCGCCGGCGGCCGT
>NZ_JONS01000004.1 GCF_000711965.1 Actinomyces israelii DSM 43320 | reverse complement strand
ACCACGGAGCCCATCCTGTATCTCCGCCATTCCGACAGCCACTCACGTACCGTCCCCTCGGCCCGCTCGACCATCTCCGCGATAATATCCAGGCCGACGCCGCGGGCAGCGTACACAATCGCCTCCGCCTTCATTCTCACCAGCCTGTAGGTGTCTGAGCGCTTCTTCCACCTGATGAGGATGTCCCGTTCCTCGTCCGTCATGTCGATCTGCATGAGGTTGTCTTATGCGAGGTGCTCCGCAGACGCCAACCAGGAATCCCGCAGCAGTTGCCCCAGAATGCCATTTTGTTTAATTCCGGCCATAATGAGGTAGAGCAGGACGTTGCCGACTCCCCCCAGCACCAGGGGCAGGCGGCGGGGGATCCTCCTGCCACCCAGGCCGGGCACCCGGCGCGGCACCCTCTCCCCCCACGGCCGGCACAGCCCCACGCACGCCACGGCGGCGCCGACCTGGACGGCCTCCAGGGCGAGGACGTAGATGATTCCGCCCGCGCTGTCCCGATAGAGGTAGGCGTCCCCGAAGCCCACGTCCGCCCCGGCCATCATGACCGCCCGCCAGCACACCGAGGGCAGGGCGCATCCCAGGCAGGCCCAGCAGGCGACCCTGGCCCAGGGCCGGGATGGGCGGCCAAGCGCCTCGGAGCGCGCTGGAGCATCCGTTCTAGAACTCATGTTCTCATTCTAGGACGCCGCCCGCCGCTCGCCCGCCGTGCGGGTACGCCCGTCGTCCGCTGGGCGCTACTGTCGCAGAGCGCCCTGCAAAGGGGCTTGCAATCAGATCTAGAGCGCTCTGGTCTAATGCTGTCGGCGCGGCGCCCGCCGATGAGCAAGAGACCACCACCCGCCCACGAAGAAGTGACACCATAATGAACGTCAAGAGCGCGCGCACCATTCGCGTCGCCGTCGTCGGGGCCGGCCCAGCCGGTCAGGCGCACGCCTTCGGCTTCCGCAACGCCGGCATGGCCGACGCTCTCGCCGGCGTCGAGGTCGTCCTCGACACCGTCGTCGACCCCGATACCGCCCTGGCCGAGACCGTCGCCCGCCGCTACGGATTCGCCCGCACCGCCGCCGACGTCTCCGAGATCCTGGACAACCCCGAGATCGAGGTCGTCTCGGTCGCGCTGCCCAGCTTCCTGTCCGTCCCCGTCCTCGGCTCCCTGCTCAGGGCGGGCAAGCACGTCCTGGGCGAGAAGCCGCTCGGACGCTCCGGCGCCGAGGCCGCCGAGCTGGTCGAGATCGCCGACCGGACCGAGTCCGTCGCCGCCGTCGGCTTCTCCTACCGCCGCCTTCCCGCGGTCGCCCAGCTGCGGGACGCCGTGAGGGACGGCTCCATCGGCACCCCGTACTTCGCCCGCGCCCACTTCCTCTCCGACTACGCCCTCGACCCCTCCAGCCCCATGGCCTGGCGCTTTGACCGGGAGGTCTCCGGAGGCGGCACCATCCTGGACATGGCCACCCACACCATTGACGCCCTGGAGTACGTGCTCGGGGACGTCGGCGAGGTCCTGGCCTGCACCCTCGACACGACCATCACCCGCCGCCCCGGCGAGGACGGCCAGACGCACGAGGTCACCAACGACGACACCGCGCTGATCTCCCTGCGCTTCGCCGGCGGGGCGCTCGCCTCCATCCTGTCGAGCCGCGTCGGGGCGGGCTGCCCCATTGAGCTCGGCCTGGAGGTCTTCGGCTCGACCGGCCACGTCCGCTACGCCTTCAACCGCCCCAACGAGTGGGTCCTCTACCAGAAGGATCTGGGCGAGCCCGGAACGGACGCCCCTCGCACCATTATCCCGGGGCCCTCCGCCCGCTACTTCACCGACACCATGCCCATGGCCGCCCGCGGCAACGCCACGGGCTACGGCGAGGCCTTCGTCGCCCAGATGCAGGAGCTCCTGCGGGCCGTCGTCGCCGGAGAGCCGATGGACACCTCCTTCAAGGCCGCCGCCCGCACCATGCGCGTCGTCGACGCCGCCCTCGCCTCTGCCTCCGAGCGGCGCCCCGTCCTCGTCGCCCGGGCCTGACCGCCCAACGACATCCAAGACATCCAAGGAGCAGCACCATGAAGCTCGGCCTGTTCACCTCCTGCCTCCACGACCGCGACCTCGACGGCGTCATCGACGTCGCCCATGAGCAGGGCCTGACCAGCCTGGAGCTCAACTCCGGCGGCTTCTTCCGCGACTACCACATCCACGTCTCAGCCCTCCTGGTCTCCCAGCACGCCCGCGACGAGCTCATGGGCCGACTCGCCCGCGAGGGCATGAGCCTGACGGCCCTGAACTGCAACGCCAACCCGCTGCACCCCGACCCCGAGGTGGGGGAGCGCCACAAGCGCGACATCGACGACGCGATCGAGCTCGCCTCGATGCTGGGCGTGGCGACTGTCGTCGTCCAGTCCGGCAACCCCGGCGCCGAGCCCGGCGCAACCGTCCCCTCCTGGGTCGTCTCGCCCTGGGACTCGGTCTACCTCGACGTCCTGGACTACCAGTGGGGCCTGGCCGTGCCCTACTGGAGGAGGGCCGCCGCCCTCGCCGGCGGCAAGGGGGTCAGGCTGGCCATGGAGATGCACCCGCACCAGCTCGTCTATAACCCCGCCACCCTCGAGCGGCTCATCGACGCCACGGGCGCGGACTGCCTTGGCATGGAGATGGACCCCTCCCACCTGTTCTGGCAGGGCATCGACCCGATCGAGACCATCCGCCGCTTCGGCGACCGCGTCTTCATCTCCGCGGCCAAGGACACGAGGATCTACGAGGAGAACCTGCGCAGGAACGGCTTCCTCAACAACCTGTGGCGCCGTGCCGAGGGCCCGGACAGGGTCGCCTTCACCGGCCGCTACAGCGCCAACGACTACCCGCTCGACCCCAGCTACGAGTTCGTCGCCGTCGGCCGCGGGCACGACACGGCGTTCTGGGGCCGGTGGCTGTCCGCCCTGAACGACGTCAACCCCTTCATCGCCGTCAACATTGAGCACGAGGACCCGCACATGGGCCGCATCGAGGGCCTCGCCTACGCCGCCGACTCGCTCAGGAAGGCCGCCGATCTCGCGGGCATCGGCTTCGAGCCGCCCGCGCGCCGGAACCGCCACCGACCCGATCACCACCCCTCCGACAAGCAGCACCGAGATCAAGACGAGATCAAGAAAGGCACCGACAATGAAGATCGCAATGGATCCCTTCGAGATCCGCGGGGACACCCTCGCGAACTACTTCCGCCGTACCGCGGAGACCGGCTTCACGTACGTCGAGTTCTCCCAGCGCGACGACTTCTGGCCCTACTACACCCATCCCACCGCCAACGACGAGCAGGTCCAGCGGGCCAAGAGGCTCCTGAGGGACTACGGCCTCGAGCTCGCCTCCTGCCTGCCGCTGTACCGCTGGTCCTCCCCGGACGAGGACGAGCGCCAGGCCGCGGTGCGCTACTGGAACCGGGCCATCGACATCACCCTCGAGCTCGGCTGCAACCAGATGAACTCCGAGTTCTCGGGGCGTCCCGAGCAGCCCGAGCGCTCCGAGGCCCAGTTCTGGAAGTCGATGGACGTCATTATCCCCCGCATTGAGAAGGAGGGGATCCTACTCAATATCGAGCCGCACCCCGACGACTTCATCGAGGACGGCATCCGCGGGGTCGACATGGTCCGCGCCATCAACTCCAGGAACGTCGGCTTCCTCTACTGCGCCACCCACACCTTCCACCAGGGCGGCAACATGCGCGAGATCATGGAGTACGCGGGCAAGGACCTGCGCCACGTCCACATCGCCGACTCCTTCGACCACCGTGCCTCGGGCGGCGGGCGCTACATCTCCAACCCGCCCGGCAACCCCGCCCGCGTCCACCAGCACAACCCGATCGACGCGGGGCTGGGCGAGGTCGACTGGGACGACTTCTTCCAGTGCCTGGCCGACATCGGCTTCGACGGCATCGCCACCTGCGCGGTCTTCTCCTGGGCGGAGAGCTTCGACGCCGACGGCCCCGGGGAGCTGAAGAAGATCAGGGACCGCTTCGCCAGGGTCGGCCTGCTGTGAGCCCGCGCCGCGGGCGGCCGGCGGGCCCGGGTCGTGAGGCGGGCGCCGGGGCCTTAGGATCGCCGTGAGCGGCGACGCCGTCGGGTGCTCCGGCCACCAGGGGCCCGACGGCGCCGCCATCCGGCGGACCGAGGAGCGCGGCGTGGGCAGGCAACCGACCATGGAGGACGTCGCGCGCGAGTGCGGCGTGTCCCGGGCGCTCGTCTCCATCGTCTTCCGGCGGGCTCCCGGGGCCTCCGAGCGGACCCGGGCCAGGGTGCTGGAGGCCGCCGAGCGCATCGGCTACCGCCACAACCTCATTGCCGCACGCCTGGCGTCGATGTCGACGCGGACCTTCGGCGTCTTCATATTCGACATGCGCAACGCCCTGACGGCCGACGTCTTCGACGGCATCCAGGCCGAGGCCGACTCGCGCGGCATCGGCCTGGTCACGGGCGTCTCGGACCCCAGCGGCGAGCGCGACGAGCGGACCATGCGGGAGCTCCACGCCGCCAGGGTCGACGCCGTCCTGCTCATCTCCGCCGCCATGCCCGGCGACCACCTGCGTGAGATGAGCGGCTTTGTGCCCGCGGTCTCCCTCACCCGCCGGGTCGACGGTCTGGACTCGGTGGTCGGCGACGACCGGGCGGGCGGGCGCATGCTCACCGAGCACCTGCTGTCCCTGGGGCACGAGCACATCGCCGTGCTCGGCCCGACCTGGAGCCCCTCGGACCGCGTCCTCGGCCACGAGGGGGCCATGCGCGCGGCGGGCCTGGCCCCCGAGGTCGTCGCCATCGGGTACGACGCCGATGCGGTCGCGCGCGCCACGCGCGAGCTGCTGGGGCGCCCGGCGGGGGAGCGGCCCACCGCCATCATGGCGCACAACGACATCGCCGCCTACACGGTCCTCGACGTCGTCGACTCCCTCGGGCTGGCCGTGCCCGGCGACGTCGCCGTCACCGGCTACGACAACCTGCGCACCTCCGCGGGCAGGCGCATGGACCTCACCAGCGCCGATCAGCACGCCCACGAGCTCGGGCGCCGGGGCGTGGAGGCCGCCTGCGCCCGGCTGGAGGATCCCGACGGCGAGCCGACGACGAGCGTGCTGGCCCCCGACCTGGTGGTGAGGGGCTCCTCGGGGGCGTGATGTCTCAGAAGACCGGTGACAAGGGACTCCCCGGGGCCGCGGCGGGCGACGGCGCAAAAAAGTACCAGCACCGGGCACGCGCACCCGTCGTCTGCTGAAGGCCGTCGCGGCACTGTTGAGGTGTCGCGGAACGGGCCGCGACCGAGCACAACGGAGTGACTGATGCAGCGCCTAGCACCACCCAGAATCCTCGTCGCAGGACTCGTCGCCATCGCGGTCTTCATGGCCGGTGACGGCTTCGAGCTGACCTTCCTGTCCAAGTACCTCGTCTCCCTCGGCCTTGCGGCCGCCCAGGCGTCCAGCGTCATCACCGCCTACGGGCTCATGGCGGCCCTGGCGGGCTGGGCCTCGGGCGTCCTCGCCGAGACCTTCGGCGTCCGCCGCATTATGCTCATCGGGGCGGGCCTGTGGATCGTGGTTCACCTGCTCTTCCTGGTCGTCGCCATCCCGAGCGGCTCCTACCCGATCATCCTCCTCGTCTACGCCATCCGCGGGCTCGCCTACCCGCTGTTCATCTACTCCTTCGTCGTCCACATCACCCAGAAGATCCCGGCGGCCACCCGGGCCTCCTCCATGGGCTGGTTCTGGACCGCCTGCTCCGTCGGCGTGGGATGCCTCGGTTCCTGGATCCCTGCGCGCACCGTCCCGGCCGTCGGCGAGTATCGCACGCTGTGGTTCTCGCTCGCCTGGACCTTCACCGGCGCGATCATCTGCCTGCTCCTCGTCGCCAGGGGAGAGCTCCGGCGGAAGACTCAGGGGCTTCGCGACACGCTCGTCGAGCCTCCGCGGGCGTCACCATCCTCGGCCGCAACCGGCAGATCGCCCTCACCGCCGTCGTCCGCGTCATCTGCAATCTCAGCCTCTACGGCTTTCCCGTCATTATGCCGCTCTATCTCACCGACACGGCCTACGGGGATGGCTGGTTCACCATGAGCCAGTGGATGACGATCTGGGGCATCCAGTTCGCCGTCACCGTCTTCGGCAATCTCTTCTGGGGATGGATCGGGGACCGCTTCGGCTGGATGCGACAGATGCGCTGGTACGGGTGCTGGTTCTGCGCGGCCGCCTCTCTCGCCTTCTACTACGTGCCCCGGGTGCTCGGCTCGAACGTCGTCGCCCTGGCCATAGCCGCCGTTCTGCTCGGCATGGGTGTGACCGCCTTCGTGCCGATGGGCGCCGTCTTCCCGGCTCTTGCACCCAAGGAGCAGGGCGCGGCCATCTCGATCAACAACCTCGCCTCGGGCCTGACGACCTTCGCCGGGCCGGGGCTGGTCACCCTGCTCCTGCCGTTCATCGGAGTCGGCGGCGTGTGCTGGACCTATGCCGCCCTCTACCTCGCCGGATCCCTCATCACCATCTGGATCCGCCCGTCCCAGCCGGGTTTCGACGAGCGCGGCCGCCGCCCGCGGACCGCGGACGCCTCCGCGCCGGCCGCACAGACACCGGCCCGCGTTCTCGTCGAGGCTATAGCCTGAGGCCGGTTCCGACTCCACCGGTCTCCCACCGCATCACCAACCCCGCACCGATCACCACTCACCGAGGAGTAGAATCATGAAGGCCGTCGTCCTTGAGAAGCAGCACGAGATCAGTGTCCGCGAGGTCCCCGGAGACCTCGTGTGCGGGCCGGGACAGCTGCGCATCGCCCCGCACACCGTCGGCATCTGCGGCTCCGACGTCCACTACTACACCCATGGCCGCCTTGGGCGCTACGTCGTCGAGGCACCCATGATCCTCGGCCACGAGGCATCCGGCATCGTGGCCGAGGTCGGCGAGGGCGTCGAGGGCTTCGCCGTCGGCGACCGCGTCGCCATGGAGCCCGGCGTGCCCGACACCAGCTCACGCGCCGCCCTCGCCGGCACGTACAACGTCGACCCCGCCGTCTCCTTCTGGGCCACTCCGCCGGTGAACGGCTGCCTGGTCGAGGAGGTCATCCACCCGGCCGCCTTCACCTACCACCTGCCCGAGCACATCTCCTTCGCCGAGGGCGCCCTCATGGAGCCGCTGGCGGTGGGCATGCACGCCGCCACGAAGGCGCACATCCGGCCGGGCGACACGGTGGCCGTCTCGGGCGCCGGGACGATCGGCCTGCTCACGGCCTCCGCGGCCCTGGCCGGTGGCGCCTCCAGGGTCATGATCTCCGACGTCTCCCCGGTCAAGCTCCAGATCGCCTCCTGCATCCCGGGCGCCATGCCCGTCGACCTGCACGAGCGCCGGCTGCTCGACGTCGTGAACGAGCAGACCGCGGGCTGGGGGGCTGACGTCGTCTTCGAGTGCTCCGGCCACCCGAGCGCCTACGCCGACCTGTGGCGGATCGGCGCGCCCGGTAACCGGACCGTCATCGTCGGCATTCCCGTCGACCCGGTCTCCATCGACATCACGGAGGTGCAGGCGCGCGAGACCACCATTGAGAACGTGTTCCGCTACGCCAACGTCTACCAGCGCGCGATCGACCTCGTCGCCGCCGGGAGGATCAGCCTCGCCCCCTTCATCACGGAGACCTTCGACATGGACCACGCCGTTGACGCCTTCGACCGCGTCGCCGAGGGGCGACCCGGCGACGTCAAGATCCAGATCACCGTCAGCTGAGCAGGCGGGACGGGCCGAGGAGGACGAGCGCGAATGAGCGGCACATACTCCTCGGCCCGTCTCCGCCATGCGGCCGTTCCCACCGGGAGCCCGGGCACAACCTCCTCATTGTCGCCTCGCACGGACAGATGATGGCCGGTGACCGCACGCTCGACTTCGCTCCCGGCCAGGTCACACTCATGGGGCCGCATCTGCCCCACAACTGGCTCTCCGACCTGGCGCCGGGGGAGAGCCTGGCGCGGCGAGACGTCCTGTGCCAGGTTCTGCCGGAGCGGCTTGCCGAGGCGGCGCAGACTCTGCCCGAGCTGGCGGCCTTCGAAACGCTTGTGGACAGGTCGCGACGCGGCATTGTCCTGACAGGGGCCAGCGCCGCGCAGGCGGCCGAGCTGCTCATCGCCATGGGGCGTCAGCGGGGGCTCGGCCGGCTCGGCCTCCTCCTCGCCCTCGCCGAGGCCTTCCTGAGGGCCCCTGAGCGGGAGTGGAGCCAGATCGTCTCCAGGGGCTACGTCCCCAGCTTCAACGACGTCATCGCCCAGCGCGTCAACAAGGTCCTGAGCTACATCGAGGAGAACCTCGACGGCGAGCTGTCGATGGAGGAGGCGGCGTCCCGTCTCGCCATGAGCCCCTCCGCCTTCTCCCGCTTCTTCCGCGCCACCGCGGGGCTCACCTTCTCGGCCCTCGTGCGCCGGCGGCGGATCGCCCGGGCGTGCCACCTGCTGCGGCGCACCGATCTGCCTGTTGCCCGTATCGCGGGCCTCTCCGGCTACACCAACCTGGCGAGCTTCAACCGGCGCTTCAAGGACGAGACCGGGACGACGCCCACCGGCTACCGGCGGACGCAACGGGCCGCCCTCGGATCAGGCGGCTGATCCGAGGGCGTCGGGCCGTGGTCGTGCGGTGCCCGGGACGCCCCTCAGGCCGCGTGCGCGCAGGTGGGGCAGGTGCAGTCCTCGCAGGTGCACGAGGAGCAGGAGTCGTCGCAGTGCTCGCAGGAGCAGACGTTATGGTTGCAGGTGGGGCAGGTGCAGTCCTCGCAGGTGCAGGTCGCGCAGGAGTCCGAGCAGTGCGGGCAGCTGCAGGTGTCGCACTCGTCGTAGTGGCCGTTGTCCTCGTGGTGGAGGTGGCCGTTGTGAAGGTAGTCGACGTGGTCGTTGTGGATGACGGCGAGGTGACCGCAGCTCGGGCCGTGGGTGTGGCGGTGGGCCTCGGCGGGACGGTGCTCGGTCGTGGTGGTCATACGGGTCTCCTTATCTCGGCGCAGCACTGAGCGGCTGCGGTCCTGTTCTTCAGAACAATAAGATGAGGTTCGCCCGAGCGCCAAACATGAAAATGCCTCTCAGCTGCTAATGGAGAAGAGGTGGAGAATCGTTACACGTAATGCGGCCCTGAAATGCGAGTCATTTTCATGAGTTTGCCGATCCGCGGGAGCCGTGGTCGGAATCATGCGACTCGCGTCCCGTGAGAGGCGGCTCCGCCTGTCGGCTACCGCGGCGAGAGGATCTGGAGCACAATGAGGCCCATGTCGCGATACATAGAGCTCCATCCCGTCGACCCGCAGGCCCGCCTCGTTGACAAGGTCGTCACCGTGCTGCGCGAAGGCGGCCTGATCGCCTATCCCACCGACTCGGGCTACGCCCTGGCCTGCGCCCCCGGGAACAAGGAGGGGCTGGACCGCATCCGCGCCATCCGTCAGCTCAACGACAAGCACAACTTCACCTTCGTGTGCGCGAGCTTCGCCCAGGCAGGCCCTGTGGCGATCGTGGGCAACAACGCCTTCCGCCTCATCAAGCGCCTGACCCCCGGGCCGTGGACCTTCATCCTCAAGGGCACCAAGGACGTGCCCCGGATGACCCTCAACCCGAAGAAGCACACGCTGGGCGTGCGCATCCCCGACCACGCCATCACCCAGGCGCTCGTCGCCGGTTTCGACGCCCCCATCCTGTCATCGACCTTCATCCGGCCCGGCCGGACGGAGCCGGAGAGCTCGGGGTGGGAGATCGAGGACGCCCTGGGCCACCTCATCGACGTCGTCATCGAGGGCCCCGTGGGCTCCACCGAGCCCACCACCGTCGTCGACCTGACCAGTGACGTTCCCGAGGTCGTGCGAGAGGGAGCGGGGGACATCGCCCTGCTGTGACCGAGGCGCTGCCGGGGCCCGGAATCGGCGCTCCGGCAGCGCGCCGATCCAGAGCCGGCCGTCTATGCCAGGAACCGCTCCCGGGCGTCTCGCAGGAAGGCCGGCGCCCACCAGTTCCAGCGTCCGAGCAGATTCATGGTCGCGGGCACCAGGAGCAGGCGCACCACGGTGGCGTCCAGCGCCACCATGATCGCCAGGGCCAGGCCGACCTCCTTGACGATGAGCAGGTCGCCCGCCACGAAGCCGAGGAAGACGACCACCATGATGAGGGCCGCCGAGGTCACGATGCGCCCCGACCGCTGCAGGCCCTTCTCGACCGCGGTGTCGTTGTCGTCCCCGCCGTCCCAGTACTCCTTGATACGGGCCAGGATGAAGACCTCGTAGTCCATCGCCAGGCCGAACCCGACGCCGACGGCCGTCACCATCACGTAGGTCTCGACGCCGCCGATCGGGGTGAAGCCGAGCAGCCCGCTGAGGTGGCCGCCCTGGAACACCCACACCAGCACCCCCAGCGAGGCCGCCAGCGAGATCGTGTTGATGAGCAGGGCCTTGAACGGCACGAGCACGGACCCGGTCATGAGGAACAGGAGCACGAAGGACGCCAGCAGCAGGACGCCGACCACCTTCGGCAGCCCGTGGACGATGGCCTGCCGGAAGTCGTACTGGCTGGCCGCCTGGCCCGTGATCCAGGCGTCGGCCGGCGCGTCCAGGGCCTCGATGCCGGCGACGGCGCGCTCGGCGGTCACCGAGGACGCCTCGCCCTCCAGATCGAGATAGGCCACGGTGTACTTGCCGGCGATGGTCGGCTTGACCTGGACGACTCCGTCCACGTAGGCGACCTGGTCATTGATGTAGGAGGTGACCCGCTCGCCGGTGCCGTAGACGATGAGCGTGGCGTCATCCTCGACGGCCGCCGGGTAGTGCTCCCGCAGGGTCGTCAGGTACGTGCGCTGGTCGGAGTCGGGAGGCAGGAGCTCGGTGGTGGAGGTCAGCATGTGCGCCCCGCGCAGCGGCGAGGCGAGGACGACCAGCAGGGCGATGCAGGCGACCAGGACCACCCAGGGCATCCGGTGGACCTGGCGGGCGATCCAGGCGAAGGCCCCTGAACCGGCGTCGATGCTGCGTGCCGGCCGACGGCGGGCGACCAGCCTCAGGAGCCTCTGCGGCGCGGAGGGGCGCAGCAGACGGCGCCCCAGCAGCACCAGCAGGGCGGGCACCAGGGTCAGGGCCGCGGCGACGGCGATCAGGACGACCGCCATGCCCGCCACGCCGATGGACCACAGGACGGAGGTGCCCATGAGCACCAGGCCCATCAGCGCCACGGCCACCGTCAGCCCGGAGAACAGCACGGTGTGACCCGCCGTGGTCAGCGTCGTCGTCATGCACTCGGCGATGAGCGGGTCCCGCCGACCGGTGCGCCTGCGCCGCAGGCGCCCGTCCGCCGAGGACTCGATCTCGTCATCCAGGCCGCGGGCCAGCTCCTCGCGGTAGCGGGAGGTCAGCAGCAGCCCGTAGTCGATGGACAGGCCCAGGCCGATGACCGAGGTGATATTGACGACGAAGGACTGCAGGTCGGTGGCGAAGCTGAGCGCGTAGAGCACGCCCAGGGAGCCGGCGACCGAGGCCAGCGCGCCGAGCAGGGGCATGCCGGCGAGGAGGAACCCGCCGAAGACCACCACCATGACCAGCAGCGCCAGGGGCAGGGAGATGAGCTCCCCGCGGACCAGGTCCTTCTCGACCTGGTCGTTGACCGCCTGCGACATGAGCGTCTTGTCGGAGACCACGCCCGACGCCTGGGGGCTGATGTCGCGCAGGTCGTCGGGGACCGTCCTCAACCGGGCCTCGACCTTGCGCACGAGCTCGGCGACCTCCTCCGCGTAGGCCTTGTCGTCGGCGCTGGCGACCTTGTCCCCGTTGGGGTTGACGGTCACGATCATGAGGAAGCCGTCCAGGTCGGTGGATGCCAGGGCCTGGGCCGCGGGCTGGGAGAGCATGCCGGGGACGACGAAGGGGTCCAGGACGTTCTGCTCGCCGGCCAGCGCCCGCAGGTCGGCGTGCGCCTCGGTGAGCGCGGAGGAGACCTGCTTCTGGGCGTCGGCGCTGGAGATGTCGACGCCGGTGACCAGCAGGCTCACGGTCTGCGAGTCGCCGGCCAGGGTGCGCAGGATCTGCTCGCCCTCGGCGCTCTGAGTGCCCGAGACCGATGAGTCGCCCGCCTTGAGCCGGTCGAACAGCCCGGTCCCGCCCAGGCCGCTCAGCGAGACGGCGAGAAGTATGACGGCGAGCGCCGCCCATGTACCGACGACGTACCAGGCGTCCTTGACGACGCGACGGGAGAGCCAGACGAGCATGACGGCATTGTCGCAGACGGCCGGCCGCTCATCGCGCGGAGGGCCGTGTGGCGGTCGGCGACTCGCCGGCCGCCCGACCTTCAGCGCCCGGGAGGTGCTGCGAGCCTGCGTAAGGGTCTAGGGTCCCGGGCATGGACCTCTTCGAGTCAGCGAACACCGACGCCGCCGGCCTGCCGGTGGACGCCCGCGCGCCGCTGGCCGTGCGCATGCGCCCGCGCACCCTGGACGAGGTCGTCGGCCAGGACCATCTTCTCCCGCCGGGCTCGCCACTGCGCCGCCTGGTCGCCCCGCCCGCCGACCGGACCGGCGGCGCGGGAGTGTCCAGCGTCATCCTGTGGGGGCCGCCGGGCACCGGCAAGACGACCCTGGCCTACCTCGTCGCACGGGGGAGCGGGCGGAGGTTCGTCGAGCTGTCCGCGGTGAGCGCGGGCGTGAAGGACATCCGCCAGGTCGTGGCCGACGCCCGGCGCAGGCTGGCCGCCGGCGGCGAGGAGACCGTCCTGTTCGTCGACGAGGTCCACCGCTTCTCGCGCTCCCAGCAGGACGCCCTGCTGCCCGGCGTCGAGAACCGCTGGGTCACTCTTGTGGCCGCCACCACCGAGAACCCGAGCTTCTCCGTGGTCTCCCCGCTGCTGTCCCGGTCCCTGCTGCTGACCCTCCAGCCCCTGGACGCCGATGCGGTCCGCACGCTGGTGGACCGGGCGGTCGCCGACGGGCGGGGGCTGGGCGGCGCTCTCGCCGTCGACGACGACGCCCGCGAGCAGATTGTGCGCATGGCGGGCTCGGACGCCCGCAAGTCCCTGACCATCCTGGAGGCCGCGGCCGGCGCGGTCCTGGCGAAGAACCCGCAGGCCCGGCAGCCGCAGGACGACGCCGATCGGGACGACGGCGAGCCGGCCCCGCCGCGCGTGACCCTTAAGGACGTCGAGCGCGCCGCCGACGTCGTCGCCGTGCGCTACGACCGGGCGGGGGACCAGCACTACGACGTCGTCAGCGCCTTCATCAAGTCCATGCGCGGCTCCGACCCCGACGCCACCCTCCACTACCTGGCGCGGATGATCGCCGCCGGGGAGGACCCCCGCTACATCGCGCGGCGCATCACGATCCACGCGGCCGAGGACGTGGGCCTGGCCGACCCCGCCGTGCTGCCGACGGCGGTCGCCGCCCAGCAGGCCGTCGCCCTCATCGGCATGCCCGAGGCCCAGCTGGTCCTGGCAGAGGCGGCCCTGGCGGTGGCCACGGCGCCGAAGTCCAACGCGGTCACGGTCGGCATCGGGCGCGCCCTGGCGGACGTGCGCGCCGGCGCGGGCGGCGGCGTCCCCGCCCATCTGCGCGACGCCCACTACGCGGGTGCCGAGCGTCTGGGGCACGGGCGGGGCTACCTGTACCCGCACGACTTCCCCCACGGCGTGGTCGCCCAGCGCTATCTGCCCGACGAGCTGGCCGGGCGCCGCTACTACGAGCCGACCGGCAACGGCTTCGAGAAGCAGGTCGCCTCCCGACTGGCCGCCGTGCGCCGCATCCTGGACCAGCCGTGAGCGCGCCGGCGGCACCGGGGGCCGCCGTGCGCCGAGTGGTCCTGGTCCTGGCCACCGGCGTCGGCGCGGGCTTCCTGTCCGGCCTGTTCGGCGTCGGCGGGGGAGTAGTCATCGTCCCCGCGCTCATGGCCGTGCTCGGCATGGATCAGCGCAGGGCGGCGGCCACGTCCCTGGCCGCCATCGTGCTCACCGCCGTCGCCGGCTCGGTCTCCTACGGCGCGCGCGGGGAGATCTCCCCGGCTGCGGGGGGCCTGCTGGTGGTCGGCTCGCTCGTCGGCGCGCAGGCCGGCGTCCTGGCGCTGCGGCGCCTGCCCGAGCGGGTGCTGCCCTGGATCTTCGTCGGCTTCGCCGCCTCCGTGGGCGTCTCCATGCGGCTGCACACGCCCGTGCGCGAGGCGGCGCTGGCCCTCGACCCGCCGCGCTGCGCCGCCCTGATCGCAGTCGGAGCGGTCGCCGGGCTCCTGTCGGGGCTCGTCGGCGTGGGCGGGGGCAGCGTCATCGTACCCGGCCTCGAGCTGGTCGTCGGCGTGGGCGACCTCCTGGCCCGGGGCACCTCGCTGCTCGTCATGATCCCGACCGCCCTGACCGGGACATGGACCAGTCTCAGGCACGGCGTCGTGGACCTGAGGGCCGGGGCGATCGTCGGGCTCGGCGCGGCCCTCGCGGCCCCGGCCGGAGCCGCTGCGGCCGCCCGCATCAGCCCCACGACCGGAGCCGCCCTGTTCGACCTGTTCCTCCTCGGCGTCGTCGTCGCCGTGCTGCGCAAGGAGCGTGCGCGCCGGCGCGCACGGGCCGCGGCACCGAGCACGAGCGCCCCCGGCTGAGGATCGGATCACAGTCGAGCGCCGCGAGATGCGTTCCGAGTCGGCAGCCCGGTACAGTACCCGGGCTGCCGTCGCGCGCCTGTGCGCGGCGACGGTCCTGGGGTCCCGGCCCGTGCAGGCTGACCCCGCGCCGCGGACACCCGTTCGCGGCGTGCGATCCGATCCGACAGGAAGACGAACCATGAGCTCCTCCCGCTCCCGCCGCCAGGTGCGCCTGTCGCGCGCCCTCGGCATCCCGCTGACCCCCAAGGCCGTGCGCTACTTCGAGCGCCGCCCCTACGGCCCCGGCGAGCACGGCCGTGCCCGTCGTCGCGCCGAGTCCGACTACGCCGTGCGTCTGAAGGAGAAGCAGCGCCTGCGCGCCCAGTACGGCATCCGCGAGGCCCAGCTGCAGCGCGTCTTCCAGGAGGCCCGCCGGGAGAAGGGCCTGACGGGCGAGTCCCTGGTCGAGCTGCTCGAGATGCGTCTGGACGCCCTCGTCCTGCGCTCGGGCTTCGCCCGCACGATCGCCCAGGCCCGCCAGAACGTCGTCCACCGCCACATCCTGGTGGACGGGAGGGTCGTGGACCGTCCGTCCTTCCGCGTCAAGCCCGGCCAGATCATCCAGGTCCGCCCGCGCTCGCAGGTCATGACGCCCTTCCAGATCGCCGCCGCCGGCACCCACCGCGACGTCCTGCCGCCCGTGCCGGACTACCTCAAGGTCGAGCTGGAGAAGCTGTCCGCCACGCTCGTGCGTCGGCCCAAGCGCGATGAGGTCCCCGTGACCTGTGACGTCCAGATGGTCGTCGAGTACTACTCGCGCTGAGCCGACCACGAGCCGCCACCGAGCCGTGAGCGAGCGCCGATCCGGCGCTCGGGACGCCCCGGACCGCCCGCCGGTTCGGGGCGCCGCCGCATTCCGGGGTAGTCTCGCCCCGGTTCTCCCGTTCCGCTCCACCCCCGTGCCGGCCGGATGCGGCGGCCGCCCGACACACTGAAGAAACAGAAGAAATACTGCGAGGAACTCCATGCGCACCTCTGAGATCCGTACCCGCTGGCTCGACTACTTCGCCGCGAACGGTCACGAGATCCGTCCCTCCGTGCCCCTGGTCTCCCCGGAGCCCTCGATCCTGTTCACCGTGGCGGGCATGGTCCCGTTCATCCCCTACATCCTGGGCACCGAGCCCGCCCCGTGGCCCCGCGCCGCCAGCGTGCAGAAGTGCATCCGCACCAACGACATCGACAACGTCGGCAAGACCACCCGCCACGGCACGTTCTTCCAGATGAACGGCAACTTCTCCTTCGGCGACTACTTCAAGGAGGGGGCGATCGACTACGCCTGGAACCTGCTCACCGGCTCCAGGGACGACGGCGGCTACGGCCTGGACGGCGACCGGCTGTGGATGACGATCTGGGAGGAGGACCGGGTCTCCTTCGACCACTGGACCCGGGTCGTCGGCGTCCCGGCCGAGCGCGTCCAGAGGCTCCCGTTCGAGGAGATCTCCTGGTCCACGGGCCAGCCGGGCCCGGCCGGCTCCTGCTGCGAGATCCACTACGACCGCGGCCCCGCCTACGGCCCCGACGGCGGCCCGGAGGCCGACGCGCAGGGCGACCGCTTCCTGGAGATCTGGAACCTGGTCTTCGACGAGTTCGTCCGCGGTGAGGGCAAGGGCCACGACTTCGAGCTGGTGGGCAAGCTCGACCGCACGGCGATCGACACCGGCGCCGGCCTGGAGCGCCTCGCCTTCATCATGCAGGACAAGCCGAACATGTACGAGATCGACGAGGTCTACCCCGTCATCGCGGCCGTCCAGAAGATGTCCGGGCGGACCTACGGGCTCGGCGCGGCCGGCCCGCACGGGTCGGATAGCGCCCGCGGCGCCTACATGGACGACGTGCGCATGCGGGTCGTCGCCGACCACGTGCGCTCCTCGCTCATGCTCATCGGTGACGGCGTGCGCCCGGGCAACGACGGGCGCGGCTACGTGCTGCGCCGACTCATCCGCCGCGCCGTGCGCTCCATGCGCCTGCTGGGCGTGGACTCCGCCTCCCTGCCGACCCTGCTGACCGCCTCGAAGGACGCCATGAAGGCCTCCTACCCCGAGCTGGAGGCGGGCTGGTCGACCATCTCCGAGGTCGCCTACGCCGAGGAGGACGCCTTCCGCCGCACCCTGGCCGCGGGCACCACCATCCTGGACACGGCGGTGGCCGACGCCAAGAGCCGGCCCGGCCGGCCGGTCCTGGCCGGCGACCGCGCCTTCGCCCTGCACGACACCTACGGGTTCCCGATCGACCTGACCCTGGAGATGGCCGCCGAGCAGGGCGTCGAGGTCGATGAGGACGGCTTCCGCGTCCTCATGGAGCGGCAGAGGGAGCGCGCCCGGGCCGATTCCCGCGCCAAGAAGACCGGGCTGACCGACGTGCGCGCCTTCCACGAGATCCAGAAGGCCATGGGCGGCCCGTCGACCTTCCTGGGCTACACCGACTCGGCGGCCGACGCCGTGGTCACCGGTCTGCTCGTCGACGGCGCGCCCGCGCCCGTGGCCACCGCCCCCGCCGAGGTCGAGATCGTCCTGGACCGCACCCCGTTCTACGCCGAGATGGGCGGCCAGCTCGCCGACCACGGCACCATTCGCCTGGCCGACGGCGGCGTCATCGAGGTCCGCGACGTCCAGGCCCCCGTCCGCGGCCTGTCCGTCCACCGCGGGACCCTCACCGAGGGCACCGCGGCACTCGGCGAGCACGCCTACGCCGAGATCGACGCCGTCCGCCGCCTGGCCATCGCCCGGGCCCACACCTCCACCCACATGGTCTACGCCGGCCTGCGCCGGGTGGTGGCCCCGGACGCCCCCCAGGCCGGATCCGAGAACTCGCCCGCCCGCCTGCGCTTCGACTTCCGCCACCCCTCAGCGGTCAGCGGCGCCCAGATGGACGACATCGAGTCCCTCGTCAACGACAAGGTCGCCGAGGACCTCGTGGTGACCACCGAGGTGATGCCGCTGGAGGAGGCGCGCCGCCAGGGCGCCATCGCCCTGTTCGGCGAGAAGTACGGCAAGGACGTGCGCGTGGTCACCATCGGGGAGAACTTCGACAAGGAGCTGTGCGGCGGCACCCACGTGCCCTCCACCGGGCACATCGGCCGGATCGCGCTGCTCTCCGAGGGCTCCATCGGCTCGGGCGTGCGGCGCATCGACGCCCTGGTGGCCGACTCGGCCTACCACTTCCAGCACAAGGAGCACGCGCTGGTCTCCCAGCTCTCCGCCCTGGTGGGAGGCCGGCCCGAGGAGCTGCCGGGTCGCGTGGAGTCGCTCATGAGCCGCCTGAAGGAGGCGGAGAAGAAGCTCGCCGCCGCCCGGCAGGCCGCGCTGGCCTCGCGCGCGGGCGAGCTGGCGGCCTCGGCCGCTCGCAGAGGCGGCTACCTCCTGGTGGCCGCCGACGTCGGCGCCGTCGGCTCGGCCGACGCGCTGCGCGCCCTCGCCCTGGACGTGCGCGGCCGGCTGCCCGGCTCCGAGGCCGCCGTCATCGCCGTGGCGGGCACGGCCGGAGAGCGCCCCCTCGTGGTGGTCGCCACCAATGCCGCCGCCCGGAGCGCCGGGGCCAGGGCGGGTGCGCTCGTGCGCGCCGCGGCCGCCGTTCTCGGCGGCGGCGGCGGCGGGAAGGACGACGTCGCCCAGGGCGGCGGGCAGGACGCCCGCAGGATCGCCGCCGCCCTGGAGGCCCTCGCGGGCGAGCTCGCCTGAGACCGAGGCGACGTGCGTCCTGGAGTTCGGCTGGCCTTCGACGTCGGCAGAGTGCGAATCGGCGTCGCCCGGTGCGACGAGCAGGCGATTCTCTCGGTACCGGTGACGACACTCAAGCGTGACCGTTTCGGCGCCGACCTTGAGGAGGCTGCCGACCTGATCGAGGAGTACCATGCCATGGAGGCGGTTGTCGGTCTGCCGCGTCGCATGGATGGTGGCTCATCGACTTCCACCGAGGACGCCCGTCGGTGGGCGCGAGGGCTGGCCCAGCTTGTGACGCCGACGAGCGTGCGCCTGGTGGACGAGCGCTTGTCCACCGTGACGGCCCACCGGGAGCTTCACGAATCCGGTCGAACGGAGGCGAGCTTTCGGAAGGTCGTTGATCAAGCGGCGGCCGTGGTTATCCTCGACCAGGCCCTTGATACAGAGCGAACGACGAACGCCCCGGCGGGCGAGCTCGTCCCCCCGACTCGGAGAGACAGATAGTGAGCCAGGACGACGACTTCTTCACCCAATTGGGTATTGAGCCGCGTGAGCCCAAGCGGATCACGGGGCGTCGCCTGGATGCGGCACGCGCCCGGCGCCGGGAGGAGCGGGCCCGGCGCCGCAGGAAGCGCAAGCGCCGGCTGATCACCGCCCTGGTCCTGGTGCTCGTCCTCTCGGCCGTCGGCGGTGTGGGCTGGGCGGCCTACAAGCACACCGGAATCGAGAACTTCGTGACCGCTCCCAAGGACTACGAGGGCGCCGGCGAGGACGAGGTGACGGTCACCATTCCCGACGGCGCCGTGGGCAAGGACATCGCCCAGATCCTCGTGGACGCCGACGTCGTGGCGACGGCCAGGGCCTTCCTGGAGGCCTACGACGACAACGCCAACGCGATCAACATCCAGCCGGGCACCTACACGCTGCGCCACCACATGTCGGGGGCCAATGCCGTCGCCCTGCTGCTCGACCCGACGTCGAAGTCCGACCACACGCTCACCGTCGCCGAGGGCGCCACGAAGGCCCAGGTCAAGGACCGCCTCATAAGCGTGGGCCACTACACCGAGGCGCAGGTGGACGAGGCCTTCAAGGCCAAGGACGCCATCGGGCTGCCCGATGTCGCCGGCGGCGAGGTCGAGGGATGGCTCGCGCCCGGCACCTACGACATCGAGGGAGGCGCGTCCGTGACGGATGTCGTCGCCTCGATGGTGTCCACCACGGTCAGCCGGCTGCAGGATCTGGGCGTGTCGAAGGCCGACTACCAGGCCGTGCTGATCAAGGCCTCGATCGTGGAGCGCGAGGGCACCTCGGAGTACTACTCGAAGATCGCCCGAGTCATTGAGAACCGCCTGAAGGACACCGACGGGCCGACCCGGGGCCTGCTCCAGATGGACTCCACCGTCCTGTACGGCGTGGGGCGCTCGGGAGGGATCCCGACGGCCGATCAGCTCGCCGACGGCAACAACCCCTACAACACCTACATCCACGCGGGCCTGCCTCCGACTCCGATCGGCAGCCCGGGCGAGGAGACCATCAAGGCGGTCATCAGCCCCGAGCGGGGCGACTGGCTGTACTTCGTCACGGTCAATCTCGACACCGGGGAGACGCTCTTCGCCACCACCAACGAGGAGCAGGACGAGAACAAGAAGAAGTTCGACGCCTACTGCGAGGAGCATCCCGACAAGTGCTACGGCTCCAGCGCGACCGCCAGCCCCAGCGCGACCGCCAGCCCCGGCGCCGGCTCCAGCCCCGGCCCGACGCCCACGGCGGGGGGCTGAGTCCCATGGGAGCCCCTGGGGCCGGCGGTGCGGCGCACCGGGCGGCCGTCATCGGTCGGCCTGTCGCCCACTCCCTGTCCCCGGTGCTGCACGCGGCCGCCTACCGCAGCCTCGGCCTGGAGGACTGGAGGTACGAGGTCCGGGAGGTCTCTCCGGCGCGCCTGCGCGGGATGCTGGCCGAGGTCGCCGCTGCGAGCGCCGCGGGACCGGTCTGGGCCGGCCTGAGCGTGACCATGCCGCACAAGCAGACCGTGCTTCCCCTGCTCGACGCAGTCGACCCGCTGGCCGCTGTTGTCGGAGCGGCGAACACCGTCGTCGCCCAGCGCGCGGGGAGGGGCCGCGCGCTCCTGGCGGGCTTCAACACCGACGTCGCCGGGATCGTCGGCGCTCTGCGCGAGGCCGCCCCGGCGGGCCGCCACGACGGCGCGCGGGCCGTGGTGCTCGGCTCGGGGGCCACCGCCTGCTCGGCCCTGGCGGCCCTGGCCGAGCTCGGCGCCACCGACATCGTCGTGGCCGCCCGCCGGCACGCGGGCGCCGGACGCGCTGCGGCCGCGGCGCACCGCATGGGCCTGTCCGTCACCGCCCTGCCCTGGCGTCCGGGCGACGCCGTCTCCGACGGCTCTGTGGCCGACCTTCTCGCCCACGCCGACCTGGTCGTCTCGACGCTGCCCGCGGGCGCCGCCGACGCGCTCGCCGCGCCAATGGCGGCGGCCCTGGAGCGCCGGGGGAGGACGCGGGCCGTCATGCTCGACGTCGTCTACGCGCCGTGGCCCACCCCGCTGGCCGCCGCGTGGACGGCCGCCGGAGGCTGCGCGGTGCCCGGCCGGCTCATGCTGCTGTATCAGGCCGTCCCGCAGGTCACTCTCATGACCGGGCGGACCCCGCCGGTCGGGCCCATGCGGGAGGCTCTCGAGGCCGCCGTGGCCGCCCGCTGAGGAGGCCGGGCCTGCGGAAGCGACATCGTGTGGGATGATCGTCCTCATGCTTCGATGGATGACTGCCGGCGAGTCTCACGGCGAGGCCCTCACCGCGCTGCTCGAGGGCGTTCCGGCCGGCGTGGAGATCACCGGTGAGCAGATCGCCCGGGCGCTGGAGCGCCGCCGGCTCGGCCACGGGCGGGGCGCGCGCCAGGCCTTCGAGCAGGACCGCCTGGCGGTCCTCGGCGGCATCCGCCACGGACGCACCATCGGCAGCCCCATCGCCCTGCAGATCGGCAACTCCGAGTGGCCCAAGTGGTCCACCGTCATGAGCGCCGACCCGGTCGACCCCGCCGCGCTCCTGCGCGACGCCGGCGCCGGGGACGAGCGCGAGATCGCCCGCAACCGGCCCCTGACCCGGCCGCGTCCCGGTCACGCCGACCTGCCCGGCCTGCTCAAGTACGACCTCGCCGACGCCCGGCCGGTCCTGGAGCGGGCCTCCGCCCGCGAGACCGCCGCCCGGGTCGCCCTCGGAGCCGTGGCGGCCGCAGTGATCGAGCAGGTCGCCGGCATCCGCCTGGTCAGCCACGTCGTGCGTGTCGGCTCGGTGTCGCTGCCCGACGACGCGCCCCGCCCCACTGCCGACGACGAGCAGCGCCTGACCGCCGATCCGGTGCGCTGCGCCGACCCGGCCGTCTCGGCGGCCATGGTGGCCGAGATCGACGCCGCCGGGAAGGACGGCGACACGCTCGGCGGCGTGGTCGAGGTCATCGCCGCGGGCGTGCCCATCGGGCTGGGGGCGCACGTCCAGGCCGACCGGCGCCTCGACGCCCGCCTGGCGGCGGCGCTCATGGGCATCCAGGCGGTCAAGGGGGTCGAGGTCGGCGACGGCTTCGCCGGGGCCGCACGGCGCGGCAGCCGGGCGCATGACGAGATCCTGAGCCTTGAGGCGGGGCACGTGGTGCGCGCGACGAACCGGGCCGGCGGCATCGAGGGGGGCATGTCCAACGGCGCCCGGATCCGGGTGCGCGCCGCCTACAAGCCGATCTCCACCGTCCCCAGGTCGCTGCGCACCGTGGACATGGCCACCGGCGAGACGGCCGGCGGGCTGCACCAGCGCTCGGACACCACGGCCGTCGTGCCCGGTGCCGTGATCGCGGAGGCCATGGTCGCGCTCGTCCTGGCGGACGCGCTGCTGACCAAGACCGGTGGGGACAGCGCGGCGGAGGCCAGGCGCAACCTTCAGGGCTACCTCGCCCGTATCGCCGAGCGCACTCAATGGCAAGGAGAAGAGTGATGAGCCGTCGTCCCGTCCCTCACGTCGCACTCGCACCGGAGCACCTTCCGCTGGTCCTGGTGGGGCTGCCCGGAGCCGGCAAGACCACGGTGGCGCGCCTGCTCGCCACGGCCCTCGGGCTGCAGGTCACCGACACCGACGCCGAGATCCGTCGGCGCGCCCGTATGACCATCCCGGAGATCTTCGCCGCGGAGGGGGAGGAGGGATTCCGGACGCGGGAGACGCGCGCCCTGCGCGCGGTGCTCGACTCGCCGGCGCCCGCCCAGGGCGTGGTGGCGCTGGGCGGGGGCGCCATTCTGCGGGAGCAGAACCGTGCCCTGCTGCGCGGCCGCACGGTCGTGCACCTGGCCGCCTCCCCCGAGACGGCCGCCGCGCACGTCGGCGACGGGACGGGCCGGCCGCTGGTGGCGCCCGAGGCGGACTCCGACACCGCCGAGGGCGCGCTGCGCGCCGCGCAGGGGGCGGCGCACACGGGCCCCCACGACAGGTACGGCGCGGTCCTGGCGCGGATGGAGGCCCTCCACGTCCAGCGCGCGCCCCTGTACGCCGAGGTCGCCACGCTGACTGTCCCCGCGGACGGCCTGACCCCCCAGCAGGTGGCCGCGCTCATCCTGGTGGGCCTGGGAGCCCAGGCCCCCAGCACCGCGCGGGCGCTGGCGGACCTGACGGCCCCCGCCACGAGCACGCGTCCGCGCAGGCCGAGCGAGACCGGTGCCGGCGTGCTCGTGCCGCCGTCCCGGTCCCTGCGAGCCGGGGACGACGGACGACTGCGCCTGACGGTGCTCGGTGCGCGGCCCTACGAGGTCGTTGTCGGGCAGGACCTGGCAGTCGATGTGGTGCGCGGCGTCGCCGGGGCGCCCGGCGGGGGCACCGGAGGAGTGGCGCTCGTCCACATCCCCGAGCTGGAGACTCGCGCCGGTCGGTACGAGGACGGGCTGCGCGCCGCCGGACTGAGGGTCGAGCGGATCACCGTTCCGGGCGGTGAGACCTCCAAGTCCAGCACCGTCCTGAACACGCTGTGGGAGCAGCTGGGTCGGATGCGCATGGGACGCGACGGCTGCGTCGTCGCCGTGGGTGGGGGCGCGACGACCGACCTGGTCGGCTTCGCCGCGGCGACCTGGCTGCGGGGCGTGCCGGTCGTCCACGTCCCCACGACCCTCCTGGCCATGGTCGATGCGGCCGTGGGCGGGAAGAGCGGCATCGACACCGCGGCGGGCAAGAACCTGGTCGGCGCCTTCCACCCGCCGGCGGCCGTCGTGTGCGACCTGACCGTTCTCGAGGCGCTCCCCCTCAAGGAGCTGCGGGCGGGGCTGGGCGAGGTCGTCAAGTGCGGGTTCATCGCCGACCCGGTCATCCTGGACCGCGTGATGACCGATCCCGCCGACATCATCCGGTGGGACTCGCCCGCGCTCGCCGAGCTCGTCGCGCGCTCCGTGGCCGTCAAGGCCGCCGTGGTCGGCAAGGACCTCACTGAGGCGGGACCGCGGGAGATCCTGAACTACGGGCACACCTACGCCCATGCTGTGGAGGCCGCCACCGGTTACCACTGGCGCCACGGGGAGGCAGTCGCCGTCGGCTGCATCTTCGCCGCCGAGGTCGCCCACCGCATGGGCCGCCTGAGCGGCGATGTCCTGGCCCTGCACCGTCAGGCGTTCCGCGCGGCCGGGCTGCCGGTGTCCTTCCCGGAGGGCGCCGGGCGCTTCGAGGAGCTCGTGGAGGACATGCACTCGGACAAGAAGGTGCGCGCCGGGGCGATCCGCATGGTCCTTCTCGACGACGTCGCCCGCCCCGCCCGCGGCATCACCCCCGACACCGCGGTGCTGCGCGAGGCCCATGAGGCGGTGACCGGGACGGAGGCGGGGACCGAGGCGTGAACGGCGCGAGCGGGGGCGAGCCCCGGCCGGTCGGCTCAGTCGTCCTCATCGGTCCGCCGGGAGCCGGCTGCACCGCTGTCGGGCGCGCCCTGGCGGACCTGTGGGGCGTGCCCGTGTCGGATCTGGCCGGCACGGTCGCTCGGGCCCTGGGCACCCGTCCGGAGCTGGCCCTCGTGGCGGTCCCCGAGACCCGCTACCGGTCGGTCGAGGCGACGACGGCGCTCGACCTGCTCGCCGCGGCCGGGCGCCGTCGGCGCGTGGTGGCGCTCGGCTCGGGCGCCCTGGCCGACGAGCGCGTCCGGCGGGCCCTGGGCGCCGTGGACGAGTCCGGCGGCCGCGTCATCGCCCTGACGGCGAGCACGCGCCGCCTGGCCTCCCGCAACGGCCTGGACGCGCCGCGGTCGATGGCGCTGGGCAACGTCCATCACGAGTTCGTCCGGATGCTGCGCGCCCGCCAGGCCCTGTGCCGCGAGCTCGCGCGCGCTGAGGTCGACACCACCGCGGCAACGCCGGAGGAGGTCGCTGCCGTGATCGCCGCGGGCCGCTGAGCCGCGACCCCGCGGGCCCGCGGCCTCGCCGGCGTGCCGCACGGGCGGCCGGCGCGCGGGTTAGGCTCTCCGCATGTACGTCCCGCGTCACTTCTCGCTGCCCGAGGACTATGTGCGCACGCTCCTGGCACGCCCCGGGATCGGCAACCTCGTGACCGTCATCTCCTCCGGCCCCGAGGCCACCATGGTGCCCTTCTACCTCGATGAGGAGAAGAACGCCCTGGTCACCCACCTGGTGAAGAACAACCCCCAGGCCGCCGAACCGGCTGACGGGCCGGGACTCGTCATCCTGGACGACGTCGACGCCTACGTCCCCCCGCACTGGTACGCGACCAACGCGGTCAAGGCGAACGTCCCCACGTGGGACTACATCACGGTCCACGTGCGGGGCGCCGTGCGCATCGACCCCAGCCCCGAGGCGGCCCTGGCCGCGGCCTGCCGGCTCACCGAGATGATGGAGACCGACGACGTGCTGACGCCGGTCGGCGGGGACCAGCTTCGCCGCATGGCCCGCGCCATCGTCGCCGTCGAGGTTGGCCTGGACGAGGTGCGGGGAAAGGCCAAGATGAGCCAGAACCGGCACCCCGACGACATCCGCGGCCTGGCGGACGAGTTCGAGCGGCACGGGGAGCCGCGGATGGCGGAGTTCCTCCGGACCGTCTCGCTGCCCTACGCCGAGCGGCGCTTCTCCACGCTGGCCCGTCTGCGCGAGGCCAGGTCCCCCGGCGGGGACGTGCGCGGCTTCCACTGACGCGCACGGGCCGTGACCGGCTTCGCAGGAGCGCGCCGCAGGAGCGGCCGGCGACCGCGGTAGACTCGCGGCGTCTCAGTGCTCACGACGCTCTCAACGCGCACCGCACAAGTCCCCCGACAGTGAGGAATCCACTCGTGGCAACGACGAACGACCTGAAGAACGGCCTGGTGCTCAACCTCGAGGGCCAGCTGTGGCAGGTGGTCGAGTTCCAGCACGTCAAGCCGGGCAAGGGCCCGGCCTTCGTGCGCACCAAGATCAAGAACGTCCTGTCCGGCAAGACCGTCGACAGGACCTTCAACGCCGGCCTCAAGGTCGACACCGCCACCGTCGACCGTCGCGACATGCAGTACTCCTACAGGGACGGGGAGGACTTCGTCTTCATGGACGTCAAGACCTACGAGCAGACCTATGTGGCGGCCGAGACGGTCGGCGACGCCGCCGACCTCATGCTCGAGGGCCAGGACGTCATCGTCGCATTCCATGAGAGCAGCGTCCTGTTCGTCGAGCTGCCCGCCGCCGTCGTCCTGACGATCTCCCACACCGAGCCGGGCCTGCAGGGCGACCGCTCCTCGGCCGGCACCAAGCCCGCCACGCTGGAGACCGGCGCCGAGATCCAGGTCCCGCTGTTCCTCAACATCGGAGACAGGGTGAAGGTGGACACCCGGTCGCGCTCCTACATCAGCCGGGTCACCGACTGAGTGCCGATGGCCATGGCTGACGACACCGGCGGCGTCGAGCGAGGCGGCCCCGACGGCGCTGTCAGCGCCGCCAGTAGGGCCGCCGGGATCCCCCGTCCGAGAAGAGCGGGCAAGCACCCCGTCACGGCCCGGACCAAGGCCCGTCGCCGCGCCGTCGAGATCCTCTTCGAGGCCGACCAGCGCGGCCTGCTGCGCGCCCTCGGGCCCGACGCCGACGCTCCGGAGGCGGCCGCCACCGGCGAGTGCGGGGCGGCCGGGCGCCTGCGCGAGTTCGCGGCCGAGCGCGCCGTGCACTCCGCCAACCACACTGAGGCGCCCGCCTACACCCGGCAGATCCTCTCCGGGGTGGCCGACCACCTGACGGAGGTCGATGAGACCATCGAGACCTACGCCCAGGGCTGGGCGCTCGCCCGCATGCCGGCCGTCGACCGCGCGATCGCCCGGGTCGCCACGTGGGAGATCGTGTGGAACGACGACGTCGACCCCCCTGTTGCCGTTGACGAGGCCATGACGCTGGGACGCATGCTGTCGACCGACGACTCCCCGCGCTTCCTGAACGGCCTGCTCGGCCGCATCGGGGACCTCGCCGACACCCTGCGCTGAGCACCGCGCCGGGACCGGCCCGGTTCCTGACGCGCCACCGTCCTCGAAAGGAGCGCATACACCATGAGCCCGCATCAGCATGATCCGTCATCGACCTCATCACCCCTGGTCGCGGTGACCGGCGCCACGGGGAGGATCGGCGGCGCGGTCGCCGCGCAGCTGCGGGCCGGAGGACTGGCCCCCCGGCTCGTGGTGCGCAACGCCTCCCGCGCTCCGGAGTGGGCCGACGACGTCGCCGTCGCGAGATATGGCGACCGGCGGGCCGCCACCGCCGCCCTGACAGGCGTCGACATCCTCCTCATGGTCTCCGCCTCCGAGTCCGCCGACCGGCTGACCCAGCACAGGACCTTCATCGACGCCGCCGCGGCCGCCGGGGTGCGTCACATCGTCTACACGAGCTTCCTTAGCGCCGCGCCGGACGCCGTCTTCACCCTGGCGCGGACCCACTGGGCCACCGAGGAGCATCTGCGCGCCTCGGGAATGGGCCTGACCGTTCTGCGCGACTCCTTCTACGCCGACTTCCTCCCCGACCTGGCCGTCGACGGCGTCATCGCCGGGCCCGCCGGGACGGGGCGCGTGGGCGCGGTCGCCCGGGCCGCCGCCGCCGTCATCCGCGGCCTCGCCGCCGGGGACCGCCGGCACGACGGCGCCGTCTACGAGCTCACCGGTCCCGAGGCCCTCACGCTGGCCGAGGCTGCCGCCGTCATCGCCAGGGCCACCGGGCGGCCCACCGTCTACCGTGAGCAGACCCTTGAGGAGGCCTACGCCTCCCGCTCGGTCTACGGCGCCCCCGACTGGGAGGTCGACGCCTGGGTGTCCACCTACACCGCTATCGCCTCCGGCGCTCTCGACCGTGTGACGGACGACGTCGAGCGCCTCACCGGACGCCGTCCGCTCAGCCTGGCGCAGCTGCTCGCCGATCACCGCTGATCGGCGGCCGTCCGGAGGCGGGCGCTCCCCATCGCGGGGCAGCGTTTAGGCTGTACCCGTCACTGCCGCCCCCCGCTGTCGGGACGGCCGCCGCCACGTACGCACCGAAGGAGCCGAGTCATGGGGCAGTACCCATCGCCGTACGAGTCCGGCCCTTATGCGGCTGATCAAGGTCATGCCGGGAACCCGTACGCCGCCGAACCCGCCCACGGCCCGGGCGCGGCGCAGGGCGGCCCGGGCGCGGCGCCGTACGCTCCCGGCGGGAGCCCTTACATGCCGGTCATGCCCATGCCCGCGCCCATATTCATCGTCCCGCCGCTCAGCCCCGAGGAGGTCGCGGAGAAGGGCCGGCGGACCACCCGCGGGCTGGGGCTCGGCGCGGTGATCACCGGGACCGTCTCGGTCGCGATCCAGGTTCTTGCCGTGCTGGGCGTGGTCCTGGTACTCGCCACCAGCGACTCCTGGACGGACGGGACCACGGTCGCCGCCACCCTGATCGCATTCATAAGTGTGCTCATCGTGCCCGCGCTGGTCTGCCTGGCCTGGGCCACCTCCTTCGGGCTGTCCCTGGCGGCGTGCGTGAGGGCGAGCGGCGGCGGGGCGGGCCGGCAGCCCGCGCAGTGGTCCGGCGCCGGGGGCATGATGGGCGGCCTCCTGGGCGCCTCCGTCCTGCAGGGCGTACCGGCGGTCATGCTTCTCTTCGTCCCCGGGTTCTACGACGACAGCGTCTCCTCCGGAAACGCCATGCTGATCGCGGCGGCGATCGCCGGACTCGGGCTGCTGTTCGCGCACATTGCTCTGACCGTCAAGATCCGCGCCCTGGGCGTCACGATCGAGCAGCAGGTCCCCTACGCCCAGGCCCCCTACGCCTGAGCGCAGCCGCCGCACGGTGTGAGGTTCCTCCCGGCTCGCTCCAGGAGCCGGTTGGGCGAGCCCGGGGGAGCGGCCCGCGCTACGATCGGCAGCGCCAGACATCCTTGAAGCCCGTCCAGTGAGGCGGAGAAGGAGGTCCACTGACCGTGGCCGAAAACCAGTCCACCGGGAAGCAGATCCTCGGCGCAGCCGAGATCAAGCGCTCCCTCGTCCGCATTGCTCACGAGGTCGTTGAGCGCAACCGCGGCGTCGATGACGTCATCCTCCTCGGCATCCCGTCCGGGGGGGTGCCGCTGGCCCGCCGCCTCGGCGAGGCTCTGAGCATCGCGCTGGCGGAGGACGCCGCCCTGACCGGCTCCCAGCCGGCCGCCGCCTCCGTCCCGGTCGGGACGCTGGACATCACCATGTTCCGCGACGACCTGGGGCGCCACCCGATCCGCGTCCCCCAGCCCACGTTCATCCCCGGCGGCACCCTGGAGGGGCGCACCGTCGTCCTGGTCGACGACGTCCTGTACTCCGGGCGCACCATCCGCGCCGCCCTGGACGCCCTGGGCTCGATCGGACGCGCACGGGCCGTCCAGCTCGCCGTCCTGGTCGACCGCGGTCACCGCGAGCTGCCGATCCGCGCCGACTACGTCGGCAAGAACCTGCCGACATCCCGCACCGAGAAGGTCGTCGTCTCGCTGAGCGAGCTGGGCGCGGCCGAGGACGCCGTCACCATCCACGACCTGGCCGCGGCCGAGGAGGCCACCCGATGAAGCACCTGCTCTCCGCCAAGGACCTGACTCGCGACGAGGCCGTCATGGTCCTCGACACCGCCGAGGCGATGGCCGCCACCCAGCGCCACGCCGTCAAGAAGCTGCCCACCCTGCGCGGCAAGACCGTCGTCAACCTCTTCTTCGAGGACTCCACCCGCACGCGCCTGTCCTTCGAGGCGGCCGCCAAGCGGCTGAGCGCAGACGTCATCAACTTCTCCGCCAAGGGCTCGAGCGTCTCCAAGGGCGAGTCCCTGAAGGACACCGCCCAGACCATTATGGCCATGGGCGCCGACGCCGTCGTCATCCGCCACTCCGCGTGCGGGGCGGCTCACCTGCTCGCCCACGCGGGCTGGATCAGGGTGCCGGTCCTCAATGCGGGCGACGGCACCCACCAGCACCCCACCCAGGCCCTCCTGGACGCCATGACCCTGCGCCGCTGGTACGCGCCCGACGGCGGTGCCGACGGCTCCCCGGCGCCGCAGGGGCGCGATCTGTCCGGGGCGAAGGTCGTGATCGTCGGAGACATCCTCCACTCCCGGGTGGCCCGCTCCAACGTGGATCTCATGACCGCCCTGGGGGCCCGCGTCACCCTCGTCGCCCCGCCGACCCTCCTGCCCGTGGGCATGGACGACTGGACCTGCGACGTCTCCTACGACCTGGACGCCACGATCGAGGCCGTCCGGCCCGACGCCGTCATGATGCTGCGCATCCAGCGCGAGCGCATGAGCGCCGCCGGCGGCGGCTTCTTCCCCAGTCCCGCGGAGTACTCGCAGGCCTACGGCCTGGACCTCGCCCGGCGCGCGGCCATGCCGGAGCACGCCATTGTCATGCACCCCGGGCCCATGAACCGGGGCCTGGAGATCACCGCGGAGGCGGCCGACGACCCCCGCTCGCGCGTGATCGAGCAGGTCGGCAACGGCGTGTCCGTCCGCATGGCCGCCCTCTACCTCCTCCTCGCCGACGAAGGGAACCAGCTGTGACCCCCTACCTCCTGACGGGCGCCCGCCCCTACGGCGAGGACGCCGCCGACATCCTCCTGGCCGACGGCGTCATCGCCGCCATCGGCCCCGACGCGGCCGCCCGGGCCCCGGCCGACGCCGTGCGCTGCGACGCGGACGGCCTCGTGGCCCTGCCCGGCCTGGTCGACATCCACACCCACCTGCGCGAGCCCGGCAGCGAGTCCGCCGAGACGATCTTCACCGGCACCCGCGCCGCCGCCGTGGGCGGGTACACCTCCGTGTTCGCCATGGCCAACACCACCCCCGTGCAGGACAACGCCGGCGTCGTGGAGCAGGTGCTGCGCCTGGGCCGCGAGGCCGGCTGGGTCGATGTCCACCCGGTCGGCGCCGTGAGCGCGGGCCTGGAGGGCAGGCACCTGTCCGAGATGAGCGCCATGGCGCACTGCGCCGCCCGGGTGCGGGTCTTCTCCGACGACGGCCGGTGCGTGGCCGACCCCGTCCTCATGCGCCGCGCCCTGGAGTACGTCAAGAGCTTCGACGGCGTCATCGCCCAGCACGCGCAGGACCCCCGCCTGACCGAGGGCTCCCAGATGCACGAGGGCGTCCTCTCCGCCGAGCTGGGTCTGCGCGGCTGGCCCGCCGTGGCCGAGGAGTCGATCATCGCCCGCGACGTCCTGCTCGCCCAGCACGTGGGCAGCCGTCTTCACGTGTGCCACCTGTCGACCGCCGGCAGCGTCGACATTATCCGCTGGGCCAAGGCCCGCGGGATTGACGTGACTGCCGAGGTGACCCCGCACCACCTGCTGCTGACCGACGAGATGGCGCGCACCTACTCGCCCCTGTACAAGGTCAACCCGCCGCTGCGCACGGCCGAGGACGTCGAGGCGGTGCGCGAGGCCCTGGCCGACGGCACCATCGACGTGGTCGGCACCGACCACGCCCCCCACCCCGTGGAGGACAAGGACTGCGAGTGGCAGGCCGGCGCCTTCGGCATGACGGGCCTGGAGACGGCGCTGCCGGTCCTCATTGAGACCATGGTGTCCACCGGGCGCATGAGCTGGCGGGACCTGGCCCGCGTCATGTCCGCCGTGCCGGCCGAGATCGGGCGGCTGACCGACCAGGGGCGGGGCCTGGAGGCGGGCGCGCCCGCGAACGTCACGCTGGTCGACCCCGAGGTGCGGCGCACCGTCGACGGCTCGACGCAGTGGACGCACTCGGCCAACACCCCCTACGCGGGCATGGAGCTGCCCGGCCGGGTGGCGGCCACCTTCCTGCACGGGCGCGCCACCGTGCTCGACGGCGCCCCGGTCCATACCCGGGAGGCCTGACCGGTGCCCGCAGCACCCGCAGCGCCCGGCGCGTCCGCGTCGCTGCGTCCCGGCGCCCGCGAGATCGCTCTGCTGGTCCTGGAGGACGGGTACGTCCTGCGCGGCAGGTCCTACGGGGCCACGGGGCGAACGGTCGGGGAGATCGTCTTCAACACCGGCATGACCGGCTACCAGGAGACGCTCACCGACCCGTCCTACCACCGCCAGATCGTCGTCATGACGGCGCCGCACATCGGCAACACCGGCGTCAACGACGAGGACCGCGAGTCGTCGCGCATCTGGGTCGCCGGCTACGTCGTGCGCGATCCCGCGCGACGCGCCTCCAGCTGGCGCAGCCGCCGCGAGCTGGAGGACGAGCTGGCGGCCGCGGGCGTGGTGGGCGTCTGCGGGGTCGACACCCGGGCGCTGACCCGGCACCTGCGCGAGCGCGGCGCCATGCGGGCGGGCATCTTCTCCTCGGACGCCCTGCCCGCGGGCGCCGCCGACGCGGGCGGGCCGTCCCAGGCCGCCGTCGACGTCTGCCTCGAGGCCGTGCGCGCCGCGCCCCCGATGGCCGGCCAGGCCCTGGCCGCCGAGGTCAGCACCCGGGAGCACTACGTCGTCGAGCCCTCCGGGCGCTTCGAGGGACGCGACCCGGTCGCCGTCGTCGCCGCCATCGACCTGGGGATCAAGGCCCGCACCCCGTGGCAGCTCGCCGAGCGGGGCGTGCGCGTCCACGTCCTGCCGCAGAGCACCGTCTTCGAGGAGGTGCTCGCCCTCCACCCGGACGGCGTGTTCTTCTCCAACGGGCCGGGAGACCCCGGCACCGCCCGCAGCGAGGTCGAGATGCTGCGCGGCGTACTGGACGCCCGCATCCCCTTCTTCGGCATCTGCCTGGGCAACCAGATCTTCGGCCGCGCGCTGGGCTACGGCACCTACAAGCTCGACTACGGTCACCGCGGCGTCAACCAGCCGGTCCTCGACCGCACCACCGGGCGCGTGGAGATCACCGCCCACAACCACGGCTTCGCGGTCGACGCCCCGATCTGCGGGCCCAGCCTGGCGCCCTACGACGACGGCCGCTACGGGCGCGTCGAGGTCTCCCACGTCGGACTGAACGACAACGTCGTCGAGGGGCTGCGAGCCCTGGACCTGCCGGCCTTCTCCGTGCAGTTCCACCCCGAGGCGGCCGCCGGCCCCCACGACGGGGAGCACCTGTTCGACCGCTTCGTGCGGCTCATGACCGACCATCGCGCCGCTCGTGACGGTCGTGACGGCCCAGCGCCCGAGACGGCCCGAGAGGACGACTGACATGCCGCTGCGCCCCGACATCCGCTCCGTCCTGGTCATCGGCTCCGGTCCGATCGTCATCGGCCAGGCCTGCGAGTTCGACTACTCCGGCACCCAGGCCTGCCGCGTGCTGCGCGGCGAGGGCATCCGGGTGATCCTGGTCAACTCCAACCCGGCGACGATCATGACCGACCCGGACATCGCCGACGCCACCTACGTCGAGCCCATCACCACCGAGGTCCTGACCGCCGTCATCGCCAAGGAGCGCCCCGACGCGCTTCTGCCCACCCTCGGCGGGCAGACGGGGCTCAACGCCGCCATGAGCCTGGTCGAGGCCGGCGTCCTGGACGACTACGGCGTCGAGCTCATCGGCGCCGACGCGACGGCCATCAGCGCCGGCGAGGACCGTGAGGAGTTCAAACGGGTCGTCGAGCGCTGCGGGGCGCAGGTCGCCCGCTCCGTCATCGCCCGCACCCTGGGCGAGTGCCATGAGGCCGTGGCGGCCCTGGGCGGCTACCCCGTGGTGGTGCGCCCCTCCTTCACCATGGGCGGGCTCGGCAGCGGCATCGCCCGCGACGCCGCCGACCTGGAGCGCATCTGCGGGCAGGGCCTGGAGGCCTCCCGCACCACCGAGGTGCTCCTGGAGGAGTCCATCCTGGGCTGGAAGGAGTACGAGCTCGAGCTCATGCGCGACAAGGCGGACAATGTCGTCGTCGTGTGCTCCATCGAGAACGTCGACCCCGTCGGGGTCCACACCGGCGACTCGATCACCGTCGCGCCGGCCCTGACCCTGACCGACCGGGAGATGCAGCGCCTGCGCGATATCGGCATCGCCGTCATCCGGGAGGTCGGCGTGGACACCGGCGGCTGCAACATCCAGTTCGCCGTCGACCCGGTCACCGGGCGCATTATCGTCATCGAGATGAACCCGCGCGTCTCGCGCTCCTCGGCCCTGGCCTCCAAGGCGACCGGCTTCCCCATCGCCAAGATCGCCGCCCGCCTGGCCGTGGGCTACACCCTCGACGAGATCCCCAACGACATCACCGGCTCCACGCCCGCCTCCTTCGAGCCGACCCTCGACTACGTGGTGGTCAAGGTGCCGCGCTTCGCCTTCGAGAAGTTCCGCAGCGCCGACCCGACGCTGACCACCACCATGAAGTCGGTCGGCGAGGCCATGGCCATAGGCCGGTCCTTCACCGAGGCCCTCCAGAAGGCCATGCGCTCCATCGACAAGAGGGGCGCGGTCTTCCACTGGAACGGCCCGCGCCCGGATGCCGCGGACACCGCCGCCCTGCTGGAGTCGATCCGGGTGCCCGCCGAGCACCGCCTCGTCGACCTCCAGCAGGCGGTGCGCGGCGGCGCCGCCGTCGAGCGGCTCCACGAGGCCACCGGCATCGACCCCTGGTTCCTGGACCAGATGGTGCTGCTGCAGGACGTCGCCGAGGCGGTCGCCGACGCCCCCGCGCTGAGCGCGCAGGTCCTGGCCGAGGCCAAGCGCCACGGCTTCTCCGACCGCCAGGTGGGCGACCTGCGGGGCATCGGGGAGGACACGGTCCGCGAGATCCGCCACGCCTACGGCCTGCGCCCGGTCTACAAGACGGTCGACACCTGCGCCGCCGAGTTCGCGGCCCGCACCCCCTACCACTACTCCAGCTACGACATGGAGACCGAGGTCGCCCCGCGCGGGCGGGAGGCCGTCATCATCCTGGGGTCCGGCCCCAACCGCATCGGCCAGGGCATCGAGTTCGACTACTCCTGCGTGCACGCCGCCCTGGCCCTCGCCGAGCGCTACGAGACCGTCATGGTCAACTGCAACCCCGAGACCGTCTCCACCGACTACGACGTGTCCGACCGGCTCTACTTCGAGCCGCTCACCTTCGAGGACGTCATGGAGGTCTACGAGGCCGAGAGGGCTGCGGGCCCGGTAGCCGGCATGATCGTCCAGCTCGGCGGGCAGACCCCCCTGTCCCTGGCCGCCCGCCTCAAGGCCGCCGGCGTGCCGATCCTGGGCACCAGCCCGGAGGCCATCGACGCGGCGGAGGACCGGCAGGCCTTTGGCGTGGTCCTGGAGCGGGCGGGCCTGCCCTCGCCCGCCCACGGCACGGCCCGCTCCGACGAGCAGGCCCTGGCGGTGGCCGGGCGGATCGGCTTCCCCGTGCTCGTGCGCCCCAGCTATGTGCTGGGCGGGCGCGGCATGGAGATCGTCTACGACGCGGACGGCCTGGTGGACTACCTGCGCCGCGCGGGCGCCGAGCCCGGCGGGGCCTGCGCCAACGGCCCGCTGCTCATCGACCGGTTCCTCGACGACGCCGTCGAGATCGACGTCGACGCCCTCTACGACGGCTCCGAGCTGTTCCTGGGCGGGGTCATGGAGCACATCGAGGAGGCCGGCATCCACTCCGGCGACTCCGCCTGCGTGCTGCCGCCCATGAGCCTGTCCGACTCCGAGATCGCCCGGATCCGCCGCTCCACGCGGGCCATCGCCGACGGCGTGGGGGTGCGCGGCCTGATCAACATCCAGTTCGCCCTCATGAGCGACACCCTCTACGTCATCGAGGCCAATCCCCGCGCCAGCCGCACCGTCCCGTTCGTCTCCAAGGCCACGGGTGTCCAGCTCGCCAAGGCCGCCGCCCTGCTCATGGCCGGCCAGTCCATCGCGTCCCTGAGGGCCGCGGGCCGCCTGCCGCGGGAGGACGCCGCCGTGACCGATCTCTACGACCCGATCGCCGTCAAGGAGGCGGTCCTGCCCTTCCGCCGCTTCCGCACGCCGAATGGGCGGATCGTGGACACCGTGCTGGGCCCGGAGATGCGCTCGACCGGCGAGGTCATGGGCTACGACGTCGATTTCCCCCGGGCCTTCGCCAAGTCGCAGGCGAGCGCCTACGGCGGCCTGCCCAGTGAGGGGACCCTGTTCGTCTCGGTGGCCGACCGGGACAAGCGCGCCATCATCCTGCCGGTGGCCCGCCTGGCCGAGCTGGGCTTCACCGTCCTGGCCACCACGGGCACGGCCCAGATCCTGCGCCGCAACGGCATCCCCGCCACCCCGGTGCGCAAGGTCAGCCAGGGGCGGGGCGCGCACGGCGAGCAGACGATCGTCGGGCTCATCGAGTCCGGCGCCATCGACATGGTCGTCAACACCCCCAAGGGGCAGGGGGCCCGCGCCGACGGCTACTCCATCCGGGCGGCCACGACCAGCGCCGACCGGCCCATCATCACGACCGTCCAAGAGCTCCAGGCGGCCGTCCAGGCCCTGGAGGCGCAGCTGCGCGGCCCCTTCCGCGTCCGCAGCCTCCAGGAGCACGGCGCCGACAGGGTCTCCCGCCGGCAGAGCGCGGCGAGACGGGAGGCCCGGGCATGAGCACCGCCGGCACCGGTATCACCGGCGGCACTGCGAGCGCGCCGTCTTTCGGGGCTGCGCTCGCCGAGGCCATGGACGCCCACGGCCCGCTGTGCGTGGGCATCGACCCCCACCGGGCGCTTCTGGACGCCTGGGGCCTGCCGGACAGCCCGCGGGGACTGAGGGACTTCGCGCTGCGCGCCGTGGACGCCGTCGGGGGCGGGGTCGCGGCGGTCAAGCCGCAGTCGGCCTTCTTCGAGCGGCACGGGGCCGCCGGCATCGCCGTCCTGGAGGAGACCCTTGCTGCGCTGCGCGCCTGCGGCACCCTGTCCATCCTGGACGTCAAGCGCGGCGACATCGGCTCGACCATGGGCGGCTACGCCCAGGCCTACCTCGCCGACGGCGCCCCCCTGGCGGCGGACGCCATCACGGTCTCGCCCTACCTGGGGTACGGCTCGCTGACCCCGGCCCTGGATCTCGCCCGCAGCACCGGCCGGGGCGTCTTCGTCCTGGCGCTCACCTCGAACCCGGAGGGGGCGAGCGTCCAGCACGCGCGCACAGGGCAGGGGCGCACGCGCTCCGTGGCGGCCGACGTCGTGGCGGGCGCGGCCCGCTCGAACGCCTCCGCGCGCGCCGCCGGCAGGCTCGGCGGCGTCGGCCTTGTGGTCGGGGCGACGACCGGAGGAGCCGTGGCCGAGCTCGGCATCGACCTGCTCGGGGCCAATGCGCCGCTGCTGGCGCCGGGCGTAGGCGCCCAGGGCGCGGGCGCCGCCGAGCTGGAGTCCGTGTTCGGCGCGGCGCGGCGTCATGTGCTGGCCTCGACATCCCGCGGCGTGCTGGCCGCCGGACCGGATCCGGCGGCCCTGCGCGCGGCGGCGCTGACGGCGGCCGCGCAGGCGTCGGCGGCGCTGAGGGGCTGAGACCGTGCAGCGCGGTGCGGCATTATACGGTGCATGACCCGCCCCGCCCCCCAGCCCTCCTCCCGCCTGACCGTGATCGCCGGCCCCACCGCGGTGGGCAAGGGGACCCTCGTCGCCGAGCTGCACCGCCGCCACCCCGGCCTGTTCGTCTCGGTCTCGGCGACCACGCGGGCGCCCCGCCCCGGCGAGGTAGACGGGATGGACTACCACTTCGTGTCGGACGCCGAGTTCGACAGGCTCGTCAGCAGCGGACAGATGCTGGAGTGGGCCCTGGTTCACGGGGCGCACCGCTACGGCACGCCCCGCGGACCCGTTCAGGCCCAGCTCGACGCCGGGCGCCCCGCCCTGCTCGAGATCGACCTGGCGGGGGCGCGGCAGGTTCGTCGGTCCATGCCGTCCGCACAGCTGGTCTTCGTCATGCCGCCGAGCTGGGACGAGCTCGTCGCGCGGCTCGCCGGACGCGGCACCGAGGACGCGGCCGAGCAGGAGCGCCGCCTGGTCACCGCGCGCGCGGAGATGGACGCGGCCGGGGAGTTCGACCACATCATTGTCAATGACACCGTGGTGCGTGCCACGGATGAGCTCGAGAGACTGCTGGGGCTCAGCGGCTAGACTGTCCCGGTTACAGTTGGGCGCGCTGAGCGCCTTGAACGTCCACCACACGGGGAGAAGCACATGCTCGGAACCTCCGCACAGCCCGAGGGCATCACCAACCCGCCGATCGACGACCTGCTCGAGAAGGTCGACTCCAAGTACGGGCTCGTCGTGGAGGCCGCCAAGCGCGCCCGGCAGATCAACGCCTACACCCGGCAGCTGGAGGACAACCAGCTCGATTACTTCGGCCCCCTGGTGGAGGCCGAGCCCGACGAGAAGCCGTTGAGCATCGCCCTGCGCGAGGTGGCCGAGGACAAGCTCCAGGTCATCCCGGGCGACGAGGCCCGCGCCCGGCGCGCCGAGGTCGACAAGGCCCGGCGCGCCGCGGAGGAGGACATGTTCTCCGACATCCCGCTCGACGCCTCCAGGCCCGCCCCGGCGGAGAGCGAGGACGTGCCGGCCGCCACGAACCTCGACGAGATCCAGTTCTGAGCGCCGCCCCGACCGGGCCGCGGCGCGTCGTCGTCGGCGTGTCCGGATCCATCGCCGCCTACAAGGCGCCCTTCGTCATCCGTCTCCTGCGGCGGGCCGGTCACGAGGTCCGCACCCTCGCGACGCAGGCCGCGCTGCGCTTCATCGGCGCGCCCGCCCTCGCCGCGGTGACCGGGAGCCCGGTGAGCAGCGGCGTCTTCGACGACCCCGCCGCCGTCGAGCACGTCGCGGTGGGGGAGTGGGCCGACCTGGTCGTGGTGGCCCCCGCCTCGGCGGATCTGCTGGCCCGGGTCGCGGCAGGTCGCGCCGACGACCTGCTGACCGCGACGATCCTGACGACGACGGCCCCCGTGGTCCTCGCCCCCGCCATGCACACCCAGATGTGGGCCAACCCGGCGACCCGGGAGAACGTGGCTACGCTGCGCCGCCGCGGACTGAGCGTCATCGAGCCGGACTCCGGGCGCCTGACCGGCTCCGACTCGGGGGAGGGCCGCCTGCCCGAGGCCGAGCGCATTGTCGATGAGGCTCTGGCGGTGCTCGCCGAGCGGCGGGCGCAGCGGATCGCCCCTGTGCCGCATCCGTCGGACCTGTCCGGCAGGCGTGTCGTCGTCTCCGCCGGCGGCACCCGTGAGCCGATCGACCCGGTGCGCTACCTGGGCAACCGCTCCTCGGGGCGCCAGGGCGCCGCCGTGGCCCGCGCCGCCGTCGAGCGCGGTGCGCGCACGACCCTGGTGGCCGCTTATGTGGCCGGCGATGTTCTCGCGGCGCTGCCGGGCGAGGTGGAGGTGGTGCCCGTCGGCACCGCCATGGAGATGCGCGATGCTGTCCGACGGGCCGCCCGGGACGCCGATGCCGTGGTGATGGCGGCTGCCGTCGCCGACTACCGGCCCGCGGAGGCGGCTGCGTCCAAGATCAAGAAGCGCGGCCTGCGCAGCGGCGGGGAGGCGGGCGCGACCCGGCTGAGCATCGAGCTCGTCGAGAATCCCGACATCCTCGCCGGGCTGGTCGCTGATCCGCCGCGCGGTGACGGCGGGCGGACGCTCGTGGTGGGCTTCGCCGCGGAGACCGGTGACGACGACGGCGATGTGCTCGCCCACGGCGCCGCCAAGGCGCGCCGCAAGGGCGCGGACCTCCTGGCCGTCAACTTGGTGGGGGAGCGCACCGGCTTCGGCGACGTGCCCAACGCCGTCGTCGTCCTGGACTGCCGGGGCCATGAGGTCGCCAGGGCCCGGGGCTCCAAGACCGACGTCGCCCGCGCTCTCATCGACCTGGTCGCCCGCAGGCTGCCCGGCCGCTTCTGAATCCGGCGGCGAACGTCTGATTAATCACGTGCGGGCACGGCGTTCGCTCTTCAGACGCACCGGTGCGCGCGCCTACTATGGGGATCAGGACAGCGCGGAGCCCTGTCGCCGTGGGCCGCGCACAGAAGTGATCTGAGTGATCTGCATGAAGAGGACCGGAGCGAGCACCTGCACCACAGCCGACATGACCGTGGCGGACATGGTCAGGGCGGTGACGACCCCGCCGCTGCCCGTGCGCATTACCGCCTACGACGGCTCCGCCGTCGGCCCGCGGAGCGGCGGCCTCGAGCTGCACGTTGTCTCCCCGCAGGCCCTCAGCTACCTGGCCACGGCCCCCGGAGAGCTCGGCCTCGCCCGCGCCTACATCATGGGCAAGATCGCCGTGCGCGGGGTCTCGCCCGGCAACCCCTACAGGGCCTTCGACGGCCTCGAACAGCTCAGGGAGCGGGTCCGGCGCCCCTCGGTCTCCAACCTGGGTCGCATTCTCGTCGCGCTGGGCAGGAACGGGATCCGCCGGCCCGAGATCCCGCAGGTCGAGACCCCGCCGGCGTGGCGGCGGGCGCTGTCGGGCGTGCGCTCCCACACCCAGCAGAGCGACAAGGACACCGTCTCGTCCCACTACGACCGCTCGAACCGCTTCTACTCGATGGTCCTCGGCCCGCTGATGACCTACACCTGCGCCCTGTTCACCGATCCGGGCGACTCCCTCGAGGACGCCCAGGCCAACAAGATCCGCCTCGTCCTCGACAAGCTCGACCTGTCGCCCGGCCAGCGCCTGCTCGACATCGGCTGCGGCTGGGGCTCAGTGCTGGTCGCGGCGGCGCGACGCGGCATCCGGGCCATCGGCGTCACGCTCTCCGAGCCGCAGGCCCGCTGGGCCAACGACTGGATCGCCCGCGAGGGCCTGTCCGACCTGGCCGAGGCCCGCGTCATGGACTACCGGCAGGTGCCCGAGCGCGACTTCGATGCCATCTGCTCCCTGGGCATGATGGAGCACGTCGGCGTCCGCCACTACGACGAGTACTTCTCGACCATGTTCTCCCTCCTGCACCCCGGCGGCAGGCTCCTCAACCACCAGATCACGCGCCGCGACTCCACCCAGCCGAACCGCGCCGGAGCCTTCATCGGGCGATACGTCTTCCCGGACGGCGAGCTCGCCGCACCGGGCGTGGTCATGACCCGTCTGCACGACGCGGGCTTCGAGGTGGTTCACGAGGAGAACCTCCGCCAGCACTACGCCCTCACCCTGGAGCACTGGTGCCGCAACCTGCAGGAGCACTGGGGCGCCGCCGTCGAGAGCGCCGGCACGCAGACCTCGCTCCTGTGGGGCCTGTACATGGCGGGTGCGCGGTGGAACTTCGAGCGCGACAACATTCAGATCCACCAGCTTCTCGCGGTACGCCCGGGGCCCGACCGGGACGGGCACTGGTATCCCCTGCGTCCCTGGTGGGACGCCTGAGCCGGCCTGCTGCCGTACCCGATCCGAGACCCGCACCCACCGACCTCACAAGGACGACAACCACATGTCATCGAACTCGCTCCGTCTGTTCACCTCCGAGTCCGTCACCGAGGGGCACCCCGACAAGGTCTGCGACCGCATCTCGGACTCCATTCTCGATGCCATCCTCGCCCAGGACCCGGTCGCCCACGTGGCCGTCGAGACGATGGTGACTACGGGGCTCGTCCACGTCGCCGGGGAGGTCACCACCGACGCCTACGTCGAGATCCCCGAGATCGTGCGCTCCGAGATCGTGTCGATCGGCTACACGTCCTCCGAGGTCTGCTTCGACGGCGCCTCCTGCGGCGTGTCGATCTCCATCGGCCAGCAGTCCCCGGACATCGCTGCGGGCGTGGACAAGGCGCTCGAGGTGCGCGGCGCCGCCGGAGGCGTCAGTGACGCCGGGGGGCTGGACCCCCTCGACTTCCAGGGCGCGGGGGACCAGGGCCTCATGTTCGGCTACGCCTGCACGGACACGGCCGAGCTCATGCCGCTGCCGATCCACCTGGCCCACCGCCTGGCCGAGCGGCTGACGGCGGTGCGCAAGCAGGGCGTCGTGGCGGGGCTGCGCCCCGACGGCAAGACACAGGTCACCATCGGCTACGACGGGGACCGCGCGGTGAGCCTGGCGGGCGTGGTGGTCTCCACCCAGCACGACCCGGGTCGCACCCGGGCCTGGCTGACCGACGCCATCACCACCGAGGTGATCCGTCCCGTGCTCGAGGCCGAGGAGGCCAAGGGCATTCAGCTGGCGACCGCCGACGCCGAGATCCTGGTCAACCCCTCGGGGCAGTTCGTCATCGGCGGCCCCGCCGGGGACGCGGGCCTGACCGGGCGCAAGATCATTGTGGACACCTACGGCGGCATGTCCCGCCACGGCGGTGGCGCCTTCTCGGGGAAGGACCCCTCCAAGGTGGATCGCTCCGCCTCCTACGCCATGCGCTGGGTCGCCAAGAACGTCGTGGCGGCCGGACTCGCGCAGCGGTGCGAGATCCAGGTCGCCTACGCCATCGGCTCGGCCCGCCCCGTGGGCCTGTACGTCGAGACCTTCGGCACCGAGACGGTCCCCGTCGCGCGGATCGCCGCCGCCGTCGAGGAGGTCTTCGACCTGCGCCCGGCCGCGATCGTGCGGGACCTCGACCTGCTCCGCCCCATCTACCGGGCCACCAGCGCCTACGGGCACTTCGGGCGCGACGGCTTCTCCTGGGAGGAGACCGGCCGCACCGGGGACCTGCGCGCGGCGCTGTGAGGCCGCGCCACTCGTGTCGGGCGGTGCCGTGAGCCGGGCGGGGCGCCGGGGGCGGCCCGCCCAGGGCGCGCTGCTGGCCGCCCCGGCGCCCTCCGAGCACGCCGTGGAGGGCCGGGGCGTTGCCGCGCCCGTGGCCCGGGTGCTGCTCGACTCCCCCCTGCCGCACCTGGACCGGCTCTTCGACTACCTGGTCACGCCGGACCTCGACGACGCCGCCGCCGTCGGCACGAGCGTGATCGTCCGCTTCGGCGGGCAGGACATGCGCGGCTGGGTCTGGGAGCGCGGCGCGACCACGACCCATCCCGGGACGCTGGCGGCTCTCCGCCGGGTGGTCTCGGACCTGCCGGTGCTCACCGGGGCGACCCGGGCGCTGATCGAGGCGGTCGCCACGCGCAGCGCCGGAGTGCGATCGGACGTCGTGCGGCTCGCCGTGCCGCCGCGTCACGCCTCCACCGAGCGGTCCGAGCGCGACCGCGCGGTGCCGCCGGCGCCGCGCTGGCGGGCGCCGTCCGCGAAGGGCTGGGACGCCTACGGCGGGGGCGGGTTCCTGGCCGTGCTCGCCGACGGCGGGGCGCCGCGCGCCGTGTGGACCGCCCTGCCCGGACGGGTCGGCCTCGTGCGCGGGTGGACCGCACTGCTCGCCGATGCGGTCCGGGCCGCCCTGGCGTCGGGCAGGGGAGCCCTGGTCGTCGTCGCCACCGCGGCGCAGGCGGAGGCGGTCGCGGCGGCGCTGGGCAAAGAGCTGAACGGGGGGCCGGGCGCCGGGCGCGGCGAGCCGGTCGTCACCCTGACCGCGGAGGGCGGGCCCGCGCGCCGCTACCGGGCGTTCCTGCACGTGCTCCTCGGGCTTGCGCGCGTCGTGGTGGGCACCCGCGGCGCCGCCTTCGCGCCCGTGCGCGCCCTGGGCCTGGTGGTCATCTGGGACGACGGCGACAACCGGCTCGATGAGCGCCACGCCCCCTACACCCACGCCCGCACCGTCCTGGCCCTGCGCTCCGGCCTGGAGGGCGCGGGGCTGCTCGTGGCCGGCTACTCGCGCAGCGTCGAGGCGCAGAGCTATGTGGAGCGGGGCTGGGCGGAGGACCTGAGTGCCGCGCGGCCGCTGAGGCGCGCCGCCGTTGCGCGCGTGCAGGCCCCGGGCGCGCTCCAGCTGGAGGCCGAGGGCGCCTCCGGGATGGCGCGGATCCCCTCGGTCGCCCACAGGGCGGTGCGCGACGCCCTGACCGGCGGCCCGGTCCTCGTCCAGGTCTCACGGACCGGCTACGCGCCGGTGGTGGTCTGCTGCCGCTGCGGGCAGGTCGGCCGGTGCCCTCGCTGCGGGGGCCCGCTGGCGATGGAGCGGGCCGGGGCGGTCACCTGCCGGTGGTGCGCTCGCGAGCCGGCCGACTGGGCCTGTCCCGCGTGCGGGGAGGACCGGCTGCGCATGCGCGGGTCGGGCAGCACCCGGACCGGTGAGGAGCTGGGACGCGCCTTCCCCGGCACGCCGGTGGTCGTCTCCGGTGCACGCGAGTCCCACGGCGTCGTGGAGTCCGTCGATGCCTCGCCCCGCCTGGTGGTGGCCACGCCCGGCGCCGAGCCGGTCGCCGACGGCGGGTACCGCGCGGTCCTGCTGCTCGACGGCGGGTGCCTGTCCTCCCGGCCCGAGCTCGGCGCCGGCGCGGAGGCGCTGCGCCGGTGGACCAATGCGGTGGTCCTGGCCCGAACGGATGCACGGGTGATTCTTCTGGGTGGCCCGGATCCGTCGGTCGCGCAGGCGCTGGTACGGTGGGACCACGCGGGCTACGCCCGGGAGGACCTGCTCGAGCGCGCAGACCTCCACCTGCCCCCCGCGTGGCGTACGGCCCGGCTGGACGGGCCGCGCGACGGGGTGGAGGCGCTGCTCGCACAGGCGGAGTCCGCCGGCTTCGAGACTCTGGGCCCGGCGTCAGCCCCGCCCGGCCCGGAGGCGGAGCGGCCTCCGGTATCGGCGTCGGGGGGCGATGCCACTGTGCGGGCCCTGATCAGGACGCGGGTCGACCGCGGTCGTGAGCTGGCCGCCATGCTGCGGGTGCGCCAGCGCGAGCGCTCGGCCCGCCGGGAGGACGCGGTCCGGGTCGAGCTCGACCCCACGGTCCTGTGGTGAGGCCGCGGCCGGGCCCCTACTGGTCGGCCCGCCTCCAGAATCCGGTGATCTTGCCGAGAAGATCGGCCGCGGTGGCGTGGACGTCACGGCCCTCGCTCAGGGCGGTCACTGCCGCCCCGTCGACGACCGCGATCACCAGATCCGGTTCAATCTCCACCCCCAGCCGGTTCAGCAGCCGGCCGACGGCCGTGTTGAGGCGCTGCCGACCCCGACGATAGGCCTGTTCGACGGGCGTGACCGTTCCTGCAGAGATGAGCTGAATGTAGTGCCCCAGGTACGGGCCCTCCGGCGGGAGCGTCGCCTGAAGCACCAGGTCCAGCCGTCCGGACAGCGAGGGAAGCTGTTCCAGGGCCTCGACCTTGTCCGCCACGCGCTCGGCGCGCGAGGCCCAGATGGCGATATTGACCAGACCCGCCTGGTAGAGCAGGTCGTCGAGTCCCTTGAAGTAGTAGGTCGTCGCCGACAACGAGCACCCGGCGCGCCTGGCGACCGCACGGTGGCTGACCGCGGACGGCCCCTCCTCGCGGATGATCGCGGCAGCCGCCTCGATGATGGCCTGCCGACGGTCCTGCCCTCGCGCCGTTGAGCGAGCACCGCCCCGAGATCCACGAGGCGACCGAGAAGTGGCAGACAGGGGGGTAGCCATAGCAAAGTAGGATAGCAAAAGGTGCAAAGTTATGCGCGCGGAAGCGATCCGTGCATCCGGACCGGACCGGTTCGCCGCGGGCCTCAGGACGAGCCGGATTGATGAGCCTCAATCAGTTCTGAACCGTGGATGACCCGTGAGGCGAGGATCGCCACCATGGCGATCAGCGAGACTACGGTGAGGTAGACCGCCGGGACGAGTGTCGATTCGGTGACCGTGATGAGCCATGTCACGATGAAGGGCGTCGTACCGCCCAGGAGCGCATTGGCGCTGTTGAAGGAGAGGGCGAACCCCGAGTAGCGGACGTTGGTGGGGAAGGACTCCGCCAGGAAGGTGGCGAGGGTCCCGTCATTGCCGGTGAGGATGATGGCGAAGACGATCTGGCACAGGATCACAATTCCGAGGCGCCCACCGGCCCTGGTCATTATGGCGAACAGCGGGATGGACATCACAATGAAGGCGACGCATGCGGTGATGAGCATGCGCCGTCTCCCGAAGGAGTCGGACAGGTGCCCCATAATAAAAATGGAGACGATGTAGACCACGAGCATGACGGAGGTCGCCAGGTTCGCGGTGTTCGAGGAGAACCCGAGCTCCTCGGTGACATAGGTGGGCATGTAGCTCAGCAGCATGTAGAACGCCACTGCGTTGAGGCAGGAGACGCCGAAGGTGATGAGCGTCTCGCGCCAGTGGTGCCGCAGCAGGCGGACCAGTGGCTCGAACCATCGTGTCGCCTTCTGCTCCTGGGGCAGCTCCGCGCGCATTGCCTGGTATGCGGGGGAGTCCTCCAGATGCACCCGGATGTAACGGCCGATGAGGCCCAGTGGGCCCGCCAGGATGAAGGGGATGCGCCAGCCCCACTGGGTCATTGCGGGCGAGTCCGCGCCCCCCAGGCCGAAGAGCATGCCCGAGACCATGAGAGAGCCTGCGAGCAGGCCGCAGGCGGTGGAGGCGGGAACGAGGCAGGTGTAGATGCCGCGACGCGCCGGCGGGGCGTACTCCGCCAGGAACGTTCCCGCGCCGGCGTACTCGCCGGAGGCAGAGAATCCCTGGACCATGCGCAGGATGAGCAGACCAAGAGCGCTCCACACCCCGACCATGGCGTAGGTGGGCAGAAGGCCGATGAGGCAGGTCGAGCCCGACATGATAAGAATCGACCAGGACAGCGCCCACCGGCGCCCGCGACGGTCCCCCCATGCGCCCCAGACCACGGCGCCGATGGGACGCAGGATGAAGGAGGTGGCGAACACGGCGAAGGACAGCATCAGCTGAACCTGCTTGTCGGATTCCGGGAAGAAAACGCCGCCGATGACACCCGCAAGATAGCCGTAGGAGGCGTAGTCGAACCACTCGATGAAGTTCCCGATGAAACTTGCCGTGGCGGCACGTTTCAAGGTCTTCGCTCGCTCAGGATCTCTGTCGTGAGCGGTTTCGGTTCTATGGGAGACAGTGTTCATCTATTCAACTCCAGAGGTGAGTGTCGAGACCCTATGAATACTTATACGGTCGATGGCGGTGCCCTCCCGCGGACCGGGAACAGGCTGGCCGCAGGCAAGCGGACCGATTACCAACTGGCTGACTGCGAGAGCACTTCATCGTGCTGTCGAGACAAACGATGCCGACTCTGGACAAGATGAGCGAACTGGCGCCGGGGGGAGTCCGGAAGACCAGTTCCGAGCACTCCCGGAGATGGCCATGATGGATGGCGCCAGTCTAGCAGAAAACGTCCAGGAAATCCCTGTACTGATTCCAGCGCCAGCGCCCCGGGCCGCATCACGACTGTCGCCTCGCTCGGCGCAGGGCGCACCAATTGCGTGCGACCAGCCTCACGGGCCGCCGGAGTCCGCTGCCCGAGTACCCGCTGAAGCTTCCTGCACGGAGGGCGAGAAGATCAGCCCTGAGGGGGATCCTGCTGAGACCCGGGCTCCAGATTCGTCTGGCGGACTGTATTGGCCATCATTAGCAGCACCACGATGGTATAGGGGAGCGCTCCGATAATAGTACCGGTCTGAACCGTGCCGACCACGCTCTCACCGCCGATGCTGAGGAGCAGAAACGCGATGGCCGCGATACCCGCAACCAGCGCGACCCGGAATAGTCTCGACGGCCTGGCGGCCGAGGACACGAAGCCGCTCAGCGCATGGACGCCGGAATCCAGCGATGTCAGGTAGTAGGTTCCCACCAGGATGGTTGCGGCCAGCAGGAGAACGAAAACTACCGGCCGGTAGGGCAGCTCCTTCAGCATGGCGAACAGCCCGAGCGAGGTGTCCTGTCCGACGGCCTTGGTGACCACGCCGTTTCTGGTCTCGTCGTAGAACAGAGCTGCGCCCCCGACGACACCGATCCAGATGACGCAGATCGCCGACGGGATGCCGAGCACGCCGATGACGAACTCTCGAACCGAGCGGCCGCGAGAGATCCGAGCGATGAACGACCCGACGAACGGCGAGAAGGCCCAGCACCAGCACCAGATGAACACGGTCCACATGCCGTTCCAGCTGTCTTTCCACGAGTGCAGGGGAGCCATCGCGGAACCGGCGTCGGCCCAGGTGCCCATCCACCACATCGACCAGAGGTACTGACCCGCAGTCTGCGGCAGGACCGAGAGCAGGTAGAGGGTCGGGCCGGCGAGAAGAACTCCGACGACGAGCACGATCGACAAGATGGAGTTGACCTCGCTGACGCGCTTCATGCCCTTCTCAATGCCCAGGTAGACACTGGCCCCGGCCAGGACGCCGATCCCAATGATGACGACCATGCGGATCACGCCGCCGCCGTCCAGGTTGAAGGTCTGCTCCAGGCCGGCCGTGAGCTGCATGGCCGCAAACGCGAAAGAAGTAGACAGCCCGAATACCGTCGCCAGGATCGCAATGACCTCGACCACGAGACCGACCGTCCGGCGGGCTCCCTCGGGGAACATCCCGACCACGGCGTCCCGGAATGTCATCGCCGCTTTGCGGTTGTGGAACGAGAGCGCCAGGCACAGGGCGACAACACAGTAGATGGCCCATGCGTGCACCGCCCAGTGGAAATATCCCCAGATCAGCGCGCCGTCCAGCTTGTCGACACTGATCCGGTCCTGAATCGGATCGTCGCCCTTGACCAGGACGGGCTCGGCGACGGACCAGAAGATCAGTCCGATCCCCTGACCGCAGGCGAAGAGCATCGAGTACCAGGCGAAGCGGCCGTACTCGGGCTTGGCGCCCTCTCCTCCGAGCACGATGGATCCGCGTCTTCCCGCTGCCATATAGATGCAGAAGAACAACGCCAACGTGGCAAGCACCACAAAATACCAGGTGAAGTTGCGGGTGACGAAGGTCCTAAACACCTCAATCGCGCGCGCGGCGACCTCGCCGTTGAACACGGTGACGACAACAACGACACCGACCAGGAGGAGACTGACAGACTTGATGGCCCGGTCATCCCGGTCCTGGGGAGTCGCAGCGGAGGCGGAAGGGGCCTCCTCCGAGTCAGGATCCTTTGAAGGTACTCGAATATCCATGGTCACATAACCTCTTCAGGGTCTCATCGGTGGCGAGGACGGTATTGCCGGCAACGATCGACTGAGTAGCGGCGAGAGCGGCGTCCCGGAGGTCTCCGCCCGCCGGCAGGGCATTCATCGACCGATGTGCGGCGCTCGCACGGCTCGCGGTGCGCGCAAACGCATCGCGAGCTGCGAAGAGCGCTGCGATATGACAGCACATATGGTATCCGGCGCAGGTCGATCGCTCTCATCGGGAGCAATTCTGCCAGCCTCCGCGCGTCGGCGCTCCCTGGTCGCGATCGCGTTCGCCCCACTGAGCGCCCGGCCATCACCCGCAATCCTGACACAGCCCCGCACGCCCGGGGGCCGCCTATACCGTGAATCTGCTCCGGAGAGCCCCGATGATGCCCGTCACAATGGAGTCAGCAAGGATTCGCCCCTTCTCGGCGCTCGCGTCTGCGGCGGACGAGAGGCATCCGGACTCCGGAGTCAGCGTCGGGTCCACGGGCAGCAGGTCGTAGGGAGGCAGGTCGGCGGCGGGCAGGTCCATGATACGCTCCATGCGCACCAGGTCCGGGAAGTACTCGAGCATGAGCGAAGTCTCCATCACGCCGCCGTGCTCGACGTCCCATCCCGGAAAACCGTCGGGGTACAGACGAGAGATGACCTTCTCGGTCACGAAGTCCCAGTAGGACAAGAGCATCACCTGAGGAGCGCCCTGCACCGCCAGGTCGCGCAGAGCCAGATCGACACCCTCGTAGATGAACTGGTAGTTCTCGTAGTGACCGTTGACGAACGCGACACTCTTGAGTCCGTGCCGTGCGAACTCCTGCACGAAAGTGCGGCAGATGCCGATGACGGTGGCGGCGTCGAATCCGAAGGAGCCGACGATGTGGTTGCCGCCCCCCGAGCGCTGCTGCGACTTGTATCCGGTGGTGATGGTCGGGCCCACCAGGGCGCCAGTCTTCTCGGCCACGAGCTCGGCCATCTTGGTGGACAGCATCATGTCAACACCCAAGGGCATGTGCGGGCCGTGCTGCTCGACGGAGCCCACCGGGATGAGCATGACCGGGTCGCCCTCGATCAGCGTGCGGTAGGTGAAAGCGTCCAAACGGGTAATGTTGCGTTCCTGATTCATTGGTGGACCCCTTTCGTGGGTGCGCCTGCGTGCTGTGGTGCCTGACTGTCCGCTCAGGATGCTGCTACTGGGGCCGGGAGACCTCCTTCTGCCCTGGTTCTGGTCTGATCTTGTCAGTCCTGCTCTTCTTCCCCCGTGTGGAGAAGTATACCTGGGAGACGCCACCGCTGATGATAAGCAGCCCGCCCAGCATCTGCATCCCTGACAGATGCTCCCGGAAGAAGGCGAGGCCCAGCAATGAGGCCATGATGGTCTCCTGGTAGGAGATGGTTGCCAGCTCGCCCGCAAGAAGGATCTTGCTTGCCAGGGTGAGGAAGTAGAAGGCTCCGAACCCGGTCACCAGGGCGGCGACGATGAGCACCGCCCAGGTGCGCGCGTCCATGCTGAACAGGTCCCATGGGGCGGTCACGGTGTTTCCGGATTCGTCAAGCTTGGCCGTGGGGACGCCGTCAACCTTCTCACGAACCACGTAGGTGAGCTGCGGCCAGCGCACGGCGACCATGACTCCGATGGTGACCACGGCGAAGAGGAAATTGTACCAGGCCCGGACATTGGAATCGCAGTCCGTTCGGTAGCGCGAAGCGAAGAGGTAGAGACCGTAGGCCACGCCGGAGAGCAGGCCGATAATGTTCCCGAAGGCGTACTTGGGATCAAGATCGAGCTTGAATCCCGCGCCTGATATGATCTGGACGATCAGAAGGGTTCCGACCACCACGGCCCCCAGCGAGCCTATCATCGCGGGCCTGAATGGCTCTTTGAGGAATATTGTCGCCAGGATGGTGGAATAAACTGGCCCGGTGTAGATGAGGAATGAGGCGTTGGCGAGGGTGGTGTACTGGGTGGAGATGACATAGAGGGCGGACAGCAGCCCGAGGAAGAGTCCGGAGAAAAAGATTGACGGGGTGAACCTGGTCGCCCTGACCTTGGCGAACCCTCCTACGAGGAGGAAGAACAGCGACATGCCGATCAGTCCGCTGAAGCTGCGGAAGAAGGAGATGAAGTCTCCGGGGGCGTCAATGTAGCGGGCGAACGCCCCAATTCCGCCCATGAGGCTCGATGACAAGAACATGAGTCCGAAGCCTTTGAGCTTTGCGCGGGCTGCTGTATCCAACTTCCGCTCCTTTGCGGTACATAGATAGGTATTCAGTCAAAGTGTTTCTGAAGTTTCATCGCAGAACCGGCCCGCGTCCTGCGGACGGCCATGGATGCACTCAAAGAACTAGAACAAATGAGCGGGGACGGCTGCTTCATTCTCCTGTCGTTCGACGCTTGGGCGCTCCGAGCGGCGGGGGCGGCGTTCTGGATGTGGGCTGCCCCCGCCGTTCGTCCCTTGGCTCAGACCAGGGTCGGGTCGTCGACCTGGTTGGGGAAGTAGTCCTCGCAGGTGCCCTCGCGGTAGACGTCCGCGGTCGCGCAGTGCAGGCCGCCGCCGAAGGCGTAGGCGTCGCGGAAGGGCACGGGGATGACGTTCATTCCCAGCTTGTCCATCTGCTCCATCTGGTGGACCTCGCTGGCCTCGACGCACACGGTCTTGTGGTCGATCACCAGGCAGTTCATGGACAGCCACACCGAGGAGTAGCACAGCGGCGGCGGCGTGGTGTGAGCCGGCGGCGCGGCGTCAACGATCTGCCAGTCGTTGGCCTCGAAGATCTTGCGCTGCTCCTCAGGCAGGTGACGGTGCGGGTTGTTGATGATCAGGCCCGGCCGCAGCGGCACGAAGGTCGCGTCGATGTGGATCGGGTAGGGGTCGCCCGGGAAGTTGACGGCGTGGACGCGGAAGTCGGGGTAGTACCGCTTGAACCACTCCATGGCCTTCCGGTTGGTGGTCAGGCCGTGCTGGATGAACAGGTCCTTGCCCACCCGCATGACGTCGGCGGCGTCCCACATGGGCTCGACCTCGGTGGTCACGAAGTCCTTGGCGGCCGTGCGCTCCAGACGCTCCTCGATGGAGATCTTCTCGTCGTAGTAGTTGTGCTTGTAGGACTTGTCGGTCAGGCGCGGCCGGGGGGCCTGGGTCCACTTGAACTCCGGGTCCTCCTCGAAGTACTGGTTCATCAGCGGCCAGTAGGCCAGGTACTCGAAGTAGCGGCAGCGGAAGGAGTTCGCCGAGGACATGATCTCCTCACCGATGGTGAGCAGGATGTCGCGAGGAGGCATCTGGGTGAAACCCGACTCCGTGCGGAAGTCCGGGGTCTGGATGGCCTGGTTCCACTGCAGCGGCGTGGGACGGTCCACCTTGACGCCCAGACCCTCAAGGATCTTGACGTAGTTGTCCAGCTGCTCGTTGGCCGCCTCGACGGTCGCGGTGGGGCGAGGCCCCCACATGCCGCGCATCTCGGAGTCGATCGGCACCTTCTCCGAGGTGGCGGGCTCCTCCGGCGGGATGACCGAGAAGTCCGCACGCCCCACGATCACGTGCTTGAGCGGGTCGAAGTCGTTCCAGGAGTTGACGATCTTCGTCATGTGTTATGTCACTTCCTTGTGCATTGCGAACAGGCCCTCAGCAGGGCCGATGGTTGGGCTGATAGTGCGGCAGCGACGGCGAGAGGGCGCCGTCATGACTTGGTGCGGTGGACCACCTCCTTGATCGGGCCGGTACGTTGACGTTCTCAGGCCCGTTCGGGCCCGCCGGCCGCCGGCTGGGGTGGTTGGAGGTCGTTGGGGTTTCCGTAGCTGCCGCCGGGGGTGATGATGGTGCCGGCGGTGCCTTGGATGATGTGGGTGGCGTCGTGGAGGCGGCCGATGGCGGCCATGTCTCCGGTGAGCTCGACGAAGCGGCAGACGGCCTCGACCTTGGGTCCCATGGATCCTGCGGGTGGGTTGAGGGCGCGCAGGGTGGTGGGGGTGGCGCGGGGGATCTGCTTGGCGTGGGGTGTGCCGTAGTGGGTGTAGACGCCGTTGACGTCGGTGAGGATGAGCAGGGCGTCGGCCTCGAGGTCCTCGGCCAGGACGGCGGCGGTGAGGTCCTTGTCGATGACGGCCTCGATGCCCTGGAGCTTGCCGTGGGTGTTGCGGATGACGGGCACGCCGCCGCCTCCGGCGCAGATGACCACGGCGCCGGCCTGGAGCAGGGTGCGCACCAGGCGGGTCTCGATCACGCGCTGGGGGGCGGGGGAGCCGACCACGCGCCGGTAGTGCTCGCCGTCGGGGCGCACGGTCCACCCGCGCGTGGCGGCCAGGGCCTGGGCCTCGTCCCTGGTGTAGACCTCGCCGACGAACTTGGTGGGGTGCTCCAGGGCGGGGTCGCCGGCCAGGACCAGGGTCTGGTTGACCATGGAGGCGACCTGGCGCCCGGGCAGGGCGTTCTGCATGGCCTGGAGCAGCCAGTAGCCGATCATGCCCTGGGTCTGGGCGCCCAGGGTGTCGAAGGGGTAGGGCTCGGACAGCCGCTGGTCGTCGGCCGACTCCAGGGCCAGGACCCCCACCTGGGGGCCGTTGCCGTGGGTGATGACCAGCTCGTGGTCCTGCGCCAGCTCGGCCAGGCGCGCCGCGGCGGCGCGCACGTTGGCCACCTGGACGGCCGCGTCGGGCACCTGCCCGCGCTCCAGCAGGGCGTTGCCGCCCAGCGCCGCGACGATCCTCATCGGCTCTCCCCCCCGCTCACCGCGCTCACCCCGGCCTGCCCGGCCTGCCCGGCCTGCCGGGCCTGTCCGGCCTGTCTCGCCTGCGTCACCGTCACTCCCAGTCCCCCAGGGTGGCCACCATGACCGCCTTGATGGTGTGCATGCGGTTCTCGGCCTGGTCGAAGACGATACTGGCCTCGGACTCGAACACCTCGTCGGTGACCTCCAGGCCCTCCATGCCGGTCCTGTCGTAGATCTCGGCCCCCACCGCGGTGCCCCGGTCGTGGAAGGCCGGCAGGCAGTGCAGGAACCTCACGCCGGGGTTGCCGGTGGCCCGGACCAGGGCCGCGTTGACCTGGTAGGGGCGCAGCAGGCCGATCCGGGAGTCCCACACCTCCTTGGGCTCGCCCATGGAGACCCACACGTCGGTGTACAGGAAGTCCACCCCCTCCACGCCCGCGGCCGGGTCCTCGGTGACCGTGACCCGGCCGCCGCTGCCCGCGGCCAGGCCCTCGGCCGCGGCCACCACACCCGCCTCGGGCCGCAGCTCGCCCGGGCAGACCATGCGCACGTCCATGCCCATCAGCGCCCCCGACACCAGCAGGGAGTGGGCCACGTTGTTACGAGCGTCCCCCAGGTAGGCCAGGGACACCTCCCCCAGCGGCCGGCCCCCCGAGTGCTCCAGCATCGTCAGCTGGTCGGCCAGCATCTGCGTGGGGTGCCACTGGTCGGTCAGACCGTTCCACACCGGCACCCCCGACAGCTCCGCCAGCGTCTCGACGTGCTCCTGCCGGCTGCCCCGGAACTCGATCCCGTCATAGAACCGGCCCAGCACCCGCGCCGTGTCCGCCACCGACTCCTTGTGCCCCAGCTGGGAGCCCGACGGGTCCAGGTACGTCACCCGCGCCCCCTGGTCATAGGCCGCCACCTCGAACGAGCACCGCGTCCGCGTCGAGGTCTTCTCAAAGACCAGAGCGATATTCCGCCCCACCAGACGCCGCACCTCACAACCAGACCGCTTCGCCGCCTTCAGCTCCCCAGCCAGATCCAGCAACGACCCCCACTCCTCAGCAGAGAAGTCCAGCTCCCTCAGAAAATGACGACCAGACAACAAATGACCCACAACAACTCCTACATCAGCGAATAGTTGGCGAAAGTGAACGGTTAGAGGGCGTTAGAGGGCGACTGTACCGCCGAGGAGGCGGCCGGCGCTCTGCGAACCCTCCGGGCTCTCGGCGCGAACCGGGGTGCCGCGGCTTCGGGACGGCGCAGCGATCCGCCGGGGCTCCCCGGCTCCGGAGCCGATGGGCGACAGCATCAGTGTCATCGCTCCCTCTCTGGCACAGCCCTGTGCCGTGGAAAACAGAAGACGCGCGGTGGCACGGATCACGTCCCCGCTCGACTGGTACGAGCGTACTACTTCTGGTCGGGATGGGGAAGCCGCTCCCGCAAACCGCCTCATCTTTGTTGTGACCCTCAACACTCCTGTTGTCGCGGGGCGGCAAGGACCGCCACCGTCTCTTGATCTCCCAACGATTCACTGTGACCACGCGAGGAGTGCGCACGGCAGCGCGATGCCGTCTAGTTGTGCGATCCGCCAATCTCGACGTCGCCCCGAGCGGTCCCGGAAGAGCCGTGTCCGGGCGAAACTGGTACGCACGCACCATCTTCGACTGCTACGCGAGCACCGTCCTGGCCGGCTTGCCCGGCACTGTACGGGGCTGAGATCGTCCGGTCATGGACTCAGCAGACTTACCGACCGACTCCACCGACTCGGTGGACTCGCCCGAGCGGGTCCCGCTCCGACCGGTCACCGCCGTCGTCCTGGACGTGGGCAACGTCCTGTACGCCTGGGAGGCCATCGGCGCCGTCGCGGGTCGTGTGCCCACGGCGCTGTGGCACGAGTTCTGCGCGGACGCCGACTTCGGCTCCCTCAACGCCCGCGCCGATGCCGGTGAGCCCCTCGGCGACATCCTCGCCGACCTGGTCGCTGCTCACCCCGACCGCCCCGAGTGGGAGCGCATTCAGCGCCTGTACTGGGACCACTTCGAGGACTCGCTCACCGGTCCGGTGCCCGGCATGGCGCCCCTCGTCGACGATCTCCTCGCCGCGGGAGCGCCCCTGTACGCCCTGACCAACTTCAATGACGTTCTCTTCGCCGCCTCCCGGCGTCTTATGCCCCAGCTCGCGCGCTTCCACGGCGTCGTCGTCTCTGGGGCCGAGCACCTGGTCAAGCCCGACCCGGCACTCTACCGGATCCTGCTGACTCGCTACGGCCTCGACCCCGCACGCACCCTCTTCGTCGATGACTCCCCGGCCAACATCGACGGTGCCAGGAGCGTCGGCCTGCGCACGCACCTCTTCACCGGGGCCGGCGCCCTGCGCGCCGCGCTGGCCGACGCGGGCCTTCTGCCTCCGCGGCGGCACAGGAGCGCTGAGCGCGCCGAGAGCACTGCGACTGCCCCGTAGACTGTCACCCATGCGCGTTCTCTTCGCCGGCACCCCCGGGGTGGCCCTGCCCACCCTCCGGGCCCTCATGAACGACCCCGAGCACGAGGTCGTCGGCGTCCTCACCCGCGCCGACGCCCGCAAGGGTCGCGGACGTGTCCTGCGCCCCTCACCCGTGGCGGCACTCGCCCGCGCCGCAGGCCTCGACACGCGCACGCCCGCCACCCTGAAGGATGGGGACACCCGGACCTGGGTGCGGGACCTGAACGCCGGGGTCGCCGTCGTCGTCGCCTACGGGCGCCTCGTCCCGCCGCCGCTCCTGGAGGCGCCCGAGCACGGCTGGCTCAACCTCCACTTCTCGCTCCTGCCCGCCTGGCGCGGCGCCGCCCCCGTCCAGCACGCCCTCATCGCCGGCGACGCCGTCACCGGAGCCTGCGTCTTCGGCCTCGAGGAGGGCCTGGACACCGGTCCGGTCTATGCACGGCTGACCGAGACCATCCGCTCCACCGACACCGCGGGAGATCTTCTGGCCCGCCTCGCCGACGCCGGCGCCCCCCTGGTCCTCGACGTCCTGCGCGCCATCGCCCGCGGCACGGCCGCCCCCGAGCCGCAGGCGGAGGAGGGCGTCACCCTGGCGCCCGCGCTCACGCCCGCCGACGGCGAGATCCGCTGGACCGATCCGGCCCGCGTCATCGACCGCCGCGTACGCGGGGTGACGCCCGCCCCGGGCGCCCGCACCCTCTACGACGGCGCCCGCCTCCGACTCGGACCGGTCGTGCTCGCCCCCGAGGTCACCGATCTTCCGCCCGGGCGGATCCGGGTCGCCAGGCACGAGGTGCTCGTCGGCACCGGCACCTGCGCCGTGCGGCTGGGCGAGGTCGCTCCCGCCGGAAGGAAGTGGATGCCGGCGGACGCCTGGACGCGCGGCGCCCGCCCGCCAGCGGGAGCCGCTCTCGGTGCGCGAGGGGAGAGGCTGTCATGACGGCGCGCGGGACCCGCGCCGGCGGACAGCGCGGGGGCTATCACCATCGCGGCCGCTCCTCCGATCGTCGCAGCCGGCAGCACGGCGACTCCCGGGACCCGCGGGTCGATGGCCCCCGGCTCGTCAGCCTGCAGGCCCTCACCAAGGTCCGCCAGGACGACGCCTACGCCAACCTGATCCTGCCCGGGCTCCTGGAGAGGGCCCGCTTGGGCCGGCGCGACGCCGGCTTCGCCACGGCCCTGACCTACGGCGCCCTGCGGCTCCGAGGCCGCTACGACGCTATCATCGCCCACTGCTCGGACCGCCCCGTGTCCCGCATGGACGCCGTCGTGCTCGACGTGCTCAGGCTGGGGAGCCACCAGCTGCTCGGCATGCGCGTGCCCGGCCACGCCGCCGTCTCGGCCACGGTGGACCTGGCCGCGTACGCCGCGGGACGCGGCGCCGCGACCTTCGTCAACGCCGTCCTGCGACGCGTCTCCGAGCGCGATCTCGACGCCTGGCTGGCCGTGCTGCGGGCCGAGGCGTCCGACGGGGTGGAGGCGCTGGCTGCCGTCGAGTCCCACCCGGTGTGGGTGGTCAAGGCCATGCGCCAGGCGCTGCTGGCCAACGGCCGTTCCGAGGACGAGCTGGAGGCGCTGCTGCAGGCCGACAACGCCGAGCCGAAGGTGGTGCTGTGCGCCCGCCCCGGGCTCATCGCCCCCGAGCGCCTCGCCGGTGAGGCCGAGGCCGCCACCCGCCAGGAGCCGTGCCCCGGCGACGTGAGCCCCTGCGCCGTCGTCCTGGCCGGGGGAGACCCCGGCCGGATCCGCGCCGTGCGCGACTCGCGGGCCGGTGTCGAGGACGAGGGCAGCCAGCTGGTCGCCCTCATGGTCGCCGAGGCCCCGGTCGAGGGGCGCGACGAGCGCTGGCTCGACCTGTGCGCCGGGCCGGGCGGCAAGGCCGCGCTGCTCGGCGCCTGCGCGGCCGGGCGCGGCGCCCACCTGACGGCCAACGAGATCGCCCCGCACCGGGCGCGGCTGGTCGAGGCCTCCGTGCGCGCCCTGCCCCCCGGCGCGGTCGAGGTCCGCTGCGGCGACGGCCGGAGCCTGGGCCGGGACGAGCCGGGCCGCTACGACCGGGTCCTCGTGGACGCCCCCTGCACGGGGCTCGGTTCCCTGCGCCGACGCCCCGAGGCCCGGTGGCGGCGGAGTCCCAAGGACGTCTCCGAGCTCGCCGCCCTGCAGCGCGAGCTGCTCGCCGGCGCGCTGACGGCCGTGCGGCCCGGGGGAGTGGTGGCCTACGCGACGTGCTCGCCGCACGTCCTGGAGACCGAGTACGTCGTGCGCGATGTGCTCAGGCAGCTTCATCGGAGCGGCGGCCGGGTCGAGGTCCTCCACGCCGGCGACATCGCCGCCCGCACCGCGCCGCGTCCGCCCGCCGGGGCCGACCGGCAGATGCTCCAGCTGTGGCCGCACGCCGACGACACCGACGCCATGTTCTGCGCGCTGCTGCGGCGGGACGTTTAGGCCGCGCCGCACCGTCCGTTCCGTCAGCCCCAGGAGGCCGTCATGACCACCCCCGCTATTCACCCCTCCATCCTCAATGCAGACCAGGCGCACCTGGCCGACGAGCTCGCGCGCATCGCGGGCGCTGACGGCCTGCACGTGGACGTCATGGACAACCACTTCGTGCCCAACCACTTCGGCGGGCCCTCCTTCGTCCAGACCGTCGTGGCGAACACGGACCTGCCGGTGGACGCCCACCTCATGATCGAGCAGGCCGACCGGTGGGCGCCCCAGTACGCCGAGATCGGGTGCGCGGTGGTGACCGCCCACGTCGAGGCCACAGCGGCGCCCTTCCGCCTGGTCGCCGAGCTGCACCGCCTCGGAGCCGGCGCCGGTCTCGCGCTGCGCCCGGCCACGCCCCTGTCGGCGGTCGAGTCCGTCCTGGGGCGGATCGACCTGCTGCTGCTCATGACCGTCGAGCCCGGCTTCGGCGGCCAGTCCTTCATCGAGGCCATGCTGCCCAAGATCGCGCGGGCCCGGCGCCTGGTGAGTGCGGAGGGCCTGGAGCTGCGCATCCAGATCGACGGCGGGGTCACGGCGCAGACCATTGAGCGGGCCGCCGAGGCCGGGGCCGACGTCTTCGTCGCAGGCTCGGCCGTCTACCGGGCCGACGACGCCCTGGCCGCCATCACCAGTCTGCGCGACCTCGCCGCCGGCGGCTGCTGACTCGTCACGGGCGTGACCGCGGGGCCCCGTGGGGCACCAGGTTGACCATCCTGCCGGCGCGCGGCCGCCCCTTGCCGCCCGCACCCAGTGCCGGGATGATCTCGTGCGGAGCGCCGGGCACGAGTCCCGACAGGCAGTCGGCGCCGTGCGCGAACATGATCGGGGTCAGCGGGGTGCTCGGCCCGACCACGAGCGTTCGCGCCCCGCGGCACAGGGCGAGCAGCCGGGGGAGGGACTTGTTGGCCAGCGCCGCTCCGGTGATGAAGACGACGTCCTGCTCGGGCAGGATGTACTCGGCCGCAGTGTCGGGGAAGTCCCCCTCTCGCGGCGCGCGCTCCAGGATGCTGAGCCTGCGCGCACCGCCCAGGGCGGTCTCCACGCCGGGGAAGTGGCCGACGACGGCGACGCGCCTGCCGCGGACCTCACCGGCGTGCGCCGCGAAGGCCGTCGGATCCGCTCCCGGGGCGGTCACGTCCCAGCCAACAGCATCGACCCGGTCGGCGCGGTTGTACCAGGCGTTGATTGCCGCAGCGCCGAGGGCCGCCTCTACGAGGTTCCAGCTGCGGACCAGGCCGGCGGCCTCCCGCAGGGGCATGCCGTCGAGCGCGCCGTCGTGCAGGGGCGGTCGACTCCGACCGCCGTACTGGCTGGACAGTCCCAGCCCGCCATCGTCGCTGATCACGTAGACCCATGCCGACATCACCTCGAAGCGCCGGACCCGGGGGCTGTCCGGTATGCCGGCGATCAGGTCGTCGTAGAGCCCCCACGGACCGGTCGTGGCGTCTCCTGCGGCCCTGGACAGCCGTCCGCGGCGCGCGCCGGGCACGATGGGCTCCTCATCCATGAGCGGACGAGGATGAACGAGGCTGACTCAGGAGCCTCTCGGCCTCGCTGTCGGTCAGGTCGCAGCGGTAGAGCAGGGAGTAGAACTCCTTGGTCTTGGCGACCATGTCGTAGGTGAAGGTCTGCGGGTACAGCACGCTGCCGAGCCACTGGAGGCCCAGAAGACGGTTGGGGCCCGGAGGTCGGCCGATCCAGTTGTAGGGGGCGCCCGCGACCGTGTAGTAGCGCCTGCTCTTCACGGCGTCGAGCGAGGCCCAGGAGGCGTCCTCGGCGACCGTCGAGCCGATCGAGTCGGGACCGAAGACGATGACGTCCGGATTCTTGTCGAGGACGGTCTCCAGCGAGACCGTGCCGCCGCCCCTCTTCTCCTCCTGGAGCGAGTCCTTGCCCGCGATCAGCTCGGCCCCTACCATGTCGAAGACCTGGGCGTGGATGGAACCGGCGATGATGGTGCTCAGGCCGTCCTTGCCCTCGCCGTAGTAGACGCTCAATCGCTTGTCCTGCGCGATGCCGGCCGCCTTGGCCCGGACGTCGCTGATGACGCCGTCGGCGTAGGCGCCCAGCTGCTCGCCCAGGTCGGTCTTGCCCAGGGCCTGGCCCAGGAGCCGGAAGGCGTCGCCGGAGACGTCCAGCGCGCCGTCGATGAGGATGACGGGAATGCCGAGGTCCTCCTGGAGAGAGTCGAGCTTGCCCTTGTACTCCTCGTCCCACTGGCCGACGTCCACGATCACCTGGGGGTCGGAGGCCAGCACCGCCTCCCTGGCGAAGTCTGCCGGGGCCGCATCGATCTTCCCGAGCTCCGGCAGGTCGAGGTACTTCTGGTCGATGTACTTCGCGGCGGAGTCATCGGGCTTGTTGGACCAGCCGACCATCTGCTCGGCGGCGACAGGGAACAGCATAATGTCAGCCGGCGGGCTCGCCGGGGCGACTCGGGTGATCTCCTGGGGGAGCTCGACCTGACGGCCGGTGGAGTCGGTGAAGCTCACAGTGGCGGACTCAGCCGACGCCGACGTCTCGGGGCCGGCGGTGGTGGAGTGGGCGCAGCCAGCCAGGGCCAGCACGGCCACCGCCATAAGCGCAAGCAGTCTTCTCAGTACGTCGAAGGCCGGTTTTCCACGCGGCCTGGAGGGTATGGAGGGTATGGAGGGCCTGGAGGGTATGGGCATGGTCACTCCTTTGTGCGCGGGGAATGGGATGTGGTCTTGATGACCGGTACGGCGACCGGCACGGTGCCGCGTGCGGAGCGCAGGGGGACGGGGGCGACCTGAAGGTCCACCCCGTAGACGGCGGTGAGGTTCTTCTCGGTCAGCACCTCGCTCGGGCGCCCGGTCAGGCACAGTCATCTCCCAGGACGACGACCTCGTCGGCGTAGAGGAAGGCATGGTTGGGCGCGTGGCTGACCATGAGGACGGTCCAGCCGTCGTCGGCCAGGGCTCGCACGTGCGACATGACGCGCACCTCGTTGCCGATGTCGAGGTGGGCGGTTGGCTCGTCCAGGACCAGCAGGGGCGCGCGCTGCGCCAGGGCGCGGGCGATCATGACGAGCTGTCGCTCGCCGCCGGAGATCTCCGTATAGGGCCGTGAGGCGAGGTGGGAGACTCCGAGGCGCTCGAGCTGCTCCTGAGCGACGGCGAGCTCCTCGGGCCCCGGTCGGGCCAGCTCGCCCATGGAGGGGTTGCACCCCATGACGACGACGTCGCGCACGTGGTAGGGGAAGGCGGGGACGTGGCCCTGGGGGACGTAGGCGACGGTGCGGGCGAGCTCCTTGACCGAGTAGGTGCCCAGCGGTCGGCCGCCCAGGGTGAAGGATCCCGACACCGGCGCCAGCAGTCCGAGAAGCGTCTTGAACAAGGTTGTCTTGCCCACGCCGTTGGGACCGAGCAGGCAGGTGATGCCGCGTTCTGGGACCGTGAGGGTCAGGGGCCCGACGACCGGAGGCGCGCCCGGCTACCCGCACACCAGGGAGCTGATGTCGATCACTGGAGGAACCCTCGGCGTGAGCGGAGGATGAGGATGAAGAAGAACGGCGCGCCGATGAAGGCGGTGATAATGCCCAGAGGGATCTCGACCGTGGAGGCGAGTCGGGCGATGGTGTCGACCAGCAGGAGGAAGGCCGCCCCGATTGACATCGACGCCCACATGAGGCGCACGTGGTCGGGCCCCACCAGCTTTCGCGCGAGGTGGGGCACGACCAGGCCGATCCAGCCGATGTTGCCGCTGACCGACACCGAGGTCGAGGTCAGCAGGGTGGCGCAGGCGATAGTGAGCCACCGGTACAGGCGGACGTTGACCCCGAGCATGCGCGCCTCCTCGTCACCCATGGCCAGGACGTTGAGCTTCCAGCTCAGCGCGTACAGCAGCAGGCACACCGGCGCGAAGACCCAGATGGTCGACAGGCCGTCGACCCTGGTCCCCGCGAGCGACCCCATGAGCCAGTAGGTGATCGCAGGGAGCTTGGTGTCCGTGTCCGCGACGAACTTGATTAGTGAGACGGCCGCGTTGAAGACGCTGGAAACGAGCATGCCGCACAGGATCATGGTGACAATGCCGCTGGTGCGCCGGTCCACCAGGGCCGCCAGGGTGGCGACCAGGAGCACCGCGACCAGTCCGGTGGCGAACGAGAGGGCCTGGATGAGAGGCCCCGACAGTCCCAGGAGGATGGCCAGGGCCGCGCCGAAGGACGCGCCGGAGGAGGCGCCGAGCAGGTCGGGGGAGACCACCGGGTTGCGGAAGAGCCCCTGGAAGGCGGTGCCCGAGGCGGACAGCGCGGCGCCCACCATGAGGGCCAGGCACAGGCGCGGCATCCTGACTGTCATCAGGGCGATGTCCGCGCGGCTCATCTCCTGGCCGCTTGCCCAGGTAACGGCGGAGGACCACAGCGAGTCGAGGCTGACCGGGTAGCGCCCCACCGACAGTGAGACGACGAACACCGCCGCCGGTGCGAGCACGGCGGCGGCACCCGGCAGGAGACTTCGCGCGACGCTGCGCGGCTCTGGCGACATCAAGGGCCTTCGGGAGTCGGCATGGACGGGAGCGGCTACTATGACCTTGGACACATGACATCTACCGTAGCAGTGTTCAGGACCGAGTTCGACCACAATTTCGGCCAGCCGAAAATATCGGCCTTCGGGCGACCTGTCCGCGGCGATACGCCGGGATGGCCTCGGTCTCGTTCTGGGTGTGCGGTGCGCGCGATGGCGCTGCTCCCGGGCGCTGGCGCCGGCCGATTCAACGTAACCGCGTGTCTTTGTGAGATATCCACAATGCTGCGATAGTGGTTCGGCGTCATACCGTGGCTCCGTGAGTCGCTCGGACCGATTTTCTTGTAGGAACAGGCGATCCACTTGCGGGGTCTTCCCCCCGCACAAGATCCACTGAGCACGTCGTCTCGGATATGAGTCGCCCGCCCCGTCCGGGCTCGCGGCTCACGCGAGCGGCTGCCCGACGCGAGGAGCACACTGGTGACCAGGCGGACACTCAACCGCATCCTCATCGCCAACCGCGGTGAGATCGCCCTGCGCGTGGTGCGCACCGTCCGGGATCTGGGCGGCACATCCATCCTCCCTTATGCCCCTGAGGACCTGATGAGCCCGGCGGCCGAGCTCGCGGACGAGGCCCACGCCCTGCCCGAGGGCTCTTCGTACACCGACACCGAGGCCGTCCTGGACATGGCCCGGGCCACCGGCGCCGACGCAGTTCACCCCGGTTACGGCTTCCTGTCCGAGGACGACGCCTTCGCTCAGGCGGTCGCCGACGCCGGCATCGCCTGGGTGGGCCCCTCGCCGTCGGCCATGCGGGCCCTGGGCGACAAGATGAGCGCCCGTGCCACCGCCGAGCGCACCGGAGTCGCCCCCGTCCCCGGCATCACCGAACCGGTCACCGACGCCGAGACCGTCATCTCCTTCGCGGCAGTCCACGGCTACCCCGTGGCGCTGAAACGGACCGACGGCGGCGGCGGGCGCGGCATCACCGTGCTGAGCTCGGACGAGGAGGCCCGCACCACGCCGGCCTTCGAGTCCGCCACCGCCGGTGGCTGCACCCTGATCCTCGAGAAGTTCATCCCGGCCGCGCGGCACGTGGAGACCCAGTGCGCCCGCGACGGCCACGGAACGTTCGCCGTCGTGTCCACCCGCGACTGCAGCCTGCAGCGCCGCAACCAGAAGCTCCTTGAGGAGGCGCCCGCCCCCTGGCTGCCCGAGGGCCTGGGCGACCGGCTCGTCGAGGCCTCCCACCGTCTGCTCGAAGCCGTTGACTACGTCGGGGTCGCCACCTGCGAGTTCCTGCTGACCCCCGCCGGGGACCTGTGGTTCCTCGAGGTCAACCCCCGCCTGCAGGTCGAGCACTGCGTCTCGGAGGAGGTCACCGGCATCGACCTGGTCGAGGTCCAGCTGCGCATCGCGGCCGGCGGGCGCCTGGGGCCCGTCCCCGCCCCCCGCGGCCACTCCATCGAGCTGCGCATCACCTGCGAGGACCCCGCCCGCGGCCTGGCCCCGTCCACAGGCGCCATCACCCGACTGCGCTGGCCGGCCGGACCGGGCATCCGCATCGAGTCCGGCGTGGTCGAGGGCGACGTCGTCACCCCCATGTTCGACCCCATGCTCGCCAAGATCGTCGTCACCGGCGCCACCCGCGACCAGGCCATCCGCCGTGCACGGCGCGCCCTGAGCGAGACGGTCGTCGAGGGCGTCACCGTGTGCACGTCCCTGCACGCCCATGTTCTGACCCGCCCCGAGATGACCGAGCCCACCGCCGAGGGGCTGCTCGGCGTGACCACGCGCTGGCTCGAGACCGACGTCCTGCCCGACCTCGTTGATCCGACCTCCGCGCAGGCCGGGGCCGATCCCGTGCCGGAGAACCGCCGCACCCGCTCCTCCTACGTCATCGAGCTCAACGGCCGGCGCGTGCAGCTGACGATCCCCGACGGCATCCTGGGGGGCCACGGCCCCCGCCTCGGGGTGGGCTACCCGGGTGCGCCCAGCCGGCGCCTGACCCAGCAGCCGCTGCGCGGACGCGCCAGCGCCCGGTCGGGCGCGCGGGAGACCGCGGAGCCGACCGCCGCCGACCCCACGGTCATCCCCGCCCCCATGCAGGCGATCGTCACCCGCATCTGCGTCGAGCCGGGTCAGCGGGTCCACGCCGGCGAGCTCCTCGTCGTCCTGGAGTCCATGAAGATGGAGAACTACGTCCACGCTCCCGCGGACGCCACGGTCGCCGAGATCCCCGTCAGCGCCGGACGCACCGTCTCGGCCGGCGAGGTCCTCGTGCGCATGAGGAGCACCGCCGGGCAGGCCGCGGAGCCTGCCGAGCCCGCCCAGCACCCGACCCAGCAGGAGGCCTGAGCCGTGACCGACACCTCTTCCAGGCCCACCACGCCCGCCCCCGGCGCACCCGCTACCGGCGCCGGTCCCGACGCCGGCTCGCAGGCCCGCACGATCGCGGACTCGGCGGCCACGACGGCCTTCCGCGAGCACATCGCGCGAGTCGACACCGAGGCCGAGGACCGCGCCGTCGCCCGCCAGCACGCCAAGGGCAAGCAGACCGCCCGCGAGCGCATCGACGCGCTGCTGGACTCCGGCACCTTCCTCGAGATCGGCCGCTACACCGGCTCCGGCGCCGGAAAGGACGCCCGCCCCTCGGGTGTCGTCACCGGGTTCGGCCAGATCGACGGGCGCCAGGTGGCCGTCTACTCCCAGGACTTCTCCGTCTCCGGCGGGGCCCTGGGCACCATCGAGGGCGACAAGATCGTCCGGCTGCTCGACGACGCCCTGCGCCTGCGCATCCCGGTGATCGGCCTGATCGACTCCGGCGGCGCCAAGATCCAGGAGGGCGTGGGGGCGCTGCGCCAGTACGGGCGCATCTTCAACCGCACCTGCGCCGCCTCCGGACTGGTGCCCCAGATCAGCGTCATCCTCGGCCCCTGCGCGGGCGGGGCCGTCTACAGCCCGGCCCTGACGGACTTCGTCATCGCCACCCGCGAGGCCTCCCACATGTTCGTCACCGGCCCCGACGTGGTGCGCGCCGTCACGGGGGAGAGCATCAGCGCCGAGGAGCTCGGCGGCGCCCGGATCCACGGCCGGGTCTCCGGCGTCGTGCACTACGTCGCCGAGGACGAGGCCGACGCCCTGGACCAGGTCCGCACACTCCTGGCCTACCTGCCCTCCTCGGCCGACCAGGACGCCCCTCGCTACGACTACGACACGACCGCCCGCACCACCGACGCCTCCGCGGCGGCCCGGGTCGGCTCCCTGGTGCCGGCCTCCTCCCGTCAGGCCTACGACGTCGCCGAGGTGGTCGCCGCCCTGGTCGACCACGGCGAGCTCGTGCAGGTCCAGGAGGACTTCGCCCCCAACGTGGTCATCGGCTTCGCCTGCTTCGAGGGCCGCCCGGTCGGCATCGTGGCCAACCAGCCTCTTCACGACGCCGGCACGCTGGACGTGGACGCCTCGGAGAAGCTGGCCCGCTTCGTGCGCTTCTGCGACGCCTTCGGCCTGCCGGTGGTCACCTTCGTCGATGTGCCCGGATACCGTCCCGGGGCGCAGCAGGAGCACGCCGGCATCATCCGCCGCGGCGCCAAGGTCATCAACGCCTACGCCACCGCCACCGTCCCCCTGGTGACCGTCATCCTGCGCAAGGCGTACGGCGGCGCCTACATCGTCATGGGCTCCAAGGCCATCGGGGCGGACTTCAACTTCTGCTGGCCCGGCGCCGAGATCGCCGTCCTGGGCGCCGCGGGCGCCGTGGGGATCATCCACCGCCGCGACCTGAAGGCCGTGCGCGACGAGCGCGGCGAGCGGGCCGAGGCCGCCGAGCGGGAGCGCCTCACCCAGGAGTACACCCGCGCGGTCATCAACCCCGACAGGGCCGTCGCCATCGGTGAGATCGACGCCGTGATCGCCCCGGAGGACACCCGCACCGTCATCGTCGACTCTCTGGCCGCCCTGGCCGACAAGCGCGACTCGCGCCACACGCCCACCAAGAAGCACGACAACGTCCCCCTGTGAGGCGCCGCATGACCGATCATCCCGCCTCACCGGCGCCGTCGGACACCACTGTCCCGAGCACCGCACCGTCTACCGACCTGTCCACCACGACCGAGGACCGCATGACCACCCAGCCCACCACCTCCACCACCGTCGAGGCCGCCGCCCCGACCTCCGCCGAGCGTCTGAGCGGGGGCGAGCCCTACGTCCTGGCCTTCGGCGGACAGGCCACGCCCTGGCGCGCCACCCTTGACGAGCTCGTTGGCCTGGACCGCGAGCTGGCGGCCGCGCTCGTCAGGCTGGACGCCGCCGTCGCGGCGCGCCTGGCGCCCGTAGCCACCGACCTGCTGACCATCACCCCGCGCGGCGCCCGCTTCCTGACCGACGACGCCGTCCCCGTGACCCCCGCCGCCGCGGGCGGGTCCGTGGCTGACACCGCCGACATCTCGGTCCCCGGGATCCTGTTCGCCCAGCACGCCGCCGTCGCCTCCCTGCCTGCAGCCGGCGTCGCCGTCACCTCGTCGGCGGCCCCCGCCGCCGTCATCGGCCACTCCCAGGGAGTGCTCGGCGTCGCCCTGCTGCAGACCCTGGCCGGCGACGGCGGCTCCGAGGCCGATGAGGCGGGCGCTGTCGAGGTCCACGCCATCGCCCGTCTCATCGGAGCGGCCGCCGCCCGCACCACCCGCCGTCTCGACCTGGGCACCGTGGGGGAGTCCACCCCCATGCTCTCGGTGCGCGGCGTGACCCGCCAGGTCCTGGACGCCGTGCTCGCCCGGGTCCCCGGCGCGCAGGACATCAGCGTCGGAGTCACCAACGGCCGCCAGGCCCACATCCTGTCGGGCCGCCCCGCCGACCTGGAGGCCGTGGTCAGCGCCCTGGAGGCCGCCGCCCGCCGCAGCGCCGACGACCGCAAGGAGCGCCGCCGCGGGGGAGCGGTCCTCAGCCCCGTCACCGAGTTCCTCACCACCTCGGTCCCCTTCCACACCCCGCTGCTCGCGCCCGCCGTCGAGGACGTCGTCGCGTGGTCCGAGCGCGCCGGGCTGGACGCCGGCCTGGCCCGCGACCTGGCTGTCGCCGTTCTCATCGACCCGGTCGACTGGCCCGAGATGGTCGCCCAGGCCCTGGCGGGGGCCGGCTCCCGCCTCGTGGTCGACCTGGGCCCGGGGACCGTGCTCACGCGTCTGACCGAGGCAGTCGTGGCCGGCACCGGCACGACCGTCATCCCCGCGGGCACCGCACGCGGTATCGACAACCTCGAGCGGCCCGGCGCCGCCCCGGCACCGGCGGTCGACCGCGCCCGCTTCGCCCCGCGCCTGACCCGCCTGCCCGACGGGCGGCTCACCCTCGACACCGCCTTCACCCGCCTGACCGGACGCTCCGCCGTGCTGCTGGCCGGCATGACGCCCACCACCGTCGACCCCGAGATCGTGGCAGCGGCGGCCAACGCCGGCTACTGGTCCGAGCTCGCCGGCGGCGGGCAGACCACCGCCACGGTCCTGACCGAGAACCTGGCCGGGCTGGAGGCCGCCCTGGAGCCGGGCCGCACGGCCGCCTTCAACGCCATGTTCATGGACCGCTACCTGTGGAACCTTCACCTGGGCACCCAGCGCCTGCTGTCCAAGGCCCGCGGCGCCGGCGCCCCCGTGGACGGCGTCGTCATCTCCGCGGGCATCCCCGAGCTCGACGAGGCGGTCGCCCTGCTGGCGCGCCTGCACGCCGAGGGCTTCCCCTACGTGGCCTTCAAGCCCGGCACCGTGGACCAGATCCGCCAGGTCATCGCCATCGCCAAGGCCGTGCCCGGCAGCCCCGTCATTATGCAGATCGAGGACGGGCACGCCGGCGGCCACCACTCCTGGGAGGACCTGGACACCATGCTCCTGGCCACCTACGACGCCATCCGGGCGTGCGACAACCTGGTGGTGTGCGTCGGCGGGGGCATCGGCACGCCCGAGAGGGCCGCCGACTACCTCACCGGGCGCTGGGCCGAGGCCTACGGAGTCACCGCCGCCCCCGTGGACGGCGTCATGGTCGGCACGGCCGCTATGACCTGCCTGGAGGCCAGGACCAACGAGGACGTCAAGCAGCTCCTCGTCGACACCCCCGGCATCGACCCCGCGCACGAGGGCGGCTGGGTCGCCTCGGGCGCCTCGGTGGGCGGGATGACCTCCGGCCTGTCGCACCTGCGCGCCGACCTGTATGAGATCGACAACTCCTCGGCGCGCGCCTCCCGCCTCATCCAGGAGCTCGCCGGCAACGACCAGGCCATGAACGCCCGGCGCGAGGAGATGATCGCCGCCCTGTCCAAGACCGCCAAGCCCTACTTCGGCGACGTCGAGGAGATGACCTACCTGGACTGGGCCACCCGCTACGCCGAGCTGTGCGTCGCCCCCCACGACGGGCGTGCCGCCACCCGCGCGGACTGGGCCGACGAGGGCTGGTACGACCGCTTCGTCGACCTGCTCCACCGCGTCGAGGCGCGTGTGAGCAGCGCCGACCACGGCGAGATCGAGACCCTGTTCGCCACCGAGGACGACGTCCTGGACGCCGACGCCGCCCTGGCCGCGCTCGCCCGGCGCTACCCGTCCGCCGCCCGGACGCTCGTCGAGCCGGCCGACGCCGCCTGGTTCGTCGACCTGTGCCGCAAGCACCCCAGGCCGGTGCCCTTCGTGCCGGTCCTGGACGCCGACATCCTGCGCTGGTGGGGCACCGACTCGCTGTGGCAGTCCCAGGACCCGCGTTACACCGCCGACCAGGTGCGCATCATCCCCGGCCCGGTCGCCGTGGCGGGTATCACCACCATCAACGAGCCCGTCGGCCACCTCCTGGGCCGCTTTGAGACCGCCGCCGTCGAGGCCCTCCAGGCCGCTGGCGTGCCCGAGCAGGTCGCCGCCGGACGCCTGGGCACCGAGGTGACCGCGAGCACGCTCGGCGCCCCCGTCGCCGACGCCACCGAGCTGGTCCGCACCACGCCGCACGTCCTGTGGAACGGGCACCTGACCATCAACCCGGCCCGCGTGCTGCCGCCGGAGGCCTACACGGTCATCGCCCGCCCCGACGTCGCCGAGGACGCCTACGACCTGGACATCCGCCTCGACACCCACTGGGACTCCACACCCGGCGGCCAGGACATCCACGCCGTGCGCCGCCTCGTCGTCCCCCTGCGCCTGGCCCGCGCCTGGGACGGGGCCGCGCCGCTGGTGGACCCCGAGCGCATCAGCGAGACCATGAACGACCTGCTGCGCGCCACCGCCGGCGTGGGTGCCGTGTCCGTCACCGGCGACCTCGTCGAGGCCCTGCCGCAGGTGGTCGCCGCCGCGCCCGGAGCCGCCGACGCGCTCGGCCGCCCCGCAGCCCAGCCCTTCGGCACCGTCCACGCCCGTTTCACCCTGGCCGGCAACCTGGGGGCCGATCACGGCGCCGTGACCGCAGACGCCCTGCCGACCTCGCTGTCGCCCGCCCCGCTGGTGCCCGACGCCCTGCTCGGCCCCTGCTGGCCGGTGGTCTACGCGGCCCTGGGCAGCGTCGTCGAGGACGGCATGCCGCTCATCGAGGGGCTGCTGGGAGCCGTCCACCTCGACCACACCATCGACCTGCGCCGCCCACTGGCCGAGCTGCACGCCCAGGCGGGCCCCGACACCGTCATCCAGGTCGACGGGTGGGTGGCCGCCCTGGAGGAGTCCGGCGCCGGCCGGGTCGTCGATGTGCGCCTGGAGCTGACCGACGCCTCCGACGGCGCCCTGGTCGCCCTCATGCGCGAGCGCTTCGCCATCCGCGGGCGCGCCTCGGGCACCGCCGTGCCCACCAGCCCCGAGCCGGCCGGGGGCACGGGGCGCGCCACCGCCCCCGCTGCGCGCCGTCTGCTGCGCCGCGTCACGGTGACGGCGCCGGCCGACATGACCGCCTTCGCCCGCGTCACCGGCGACTTCAACCCCATCCACACCAGCTACCACGCGGCCAAGGTCGCCGGCATGGAGGCGCCGCTGGTCCACGGCATGTGGCTGTCGGCGACCGCCCAGCAGGTGGTGGCCGCCACCGCCGCCAACGGCACCCGCAATGTGCTGGCCGGCTGGACCTACGTCATGCTCGGCACCGTCGAGCTCGGCGACCGCGTCGAGATCAGCGTCGAGCGCACCGGCCTGGTGCGCGGCGGCGGCCTCGTCCTGGAGGTCACCTGCCGTATCGGCGACGAGGTCGTCTCCCGCGGCACCGCCGTCACCGAGCCCGAGCCGACCGCCTACATCTACCCCGGCCAGGGCATCCAGGCACGCGGCATGGGGCTGGACGAGATGAACAGCTCCAGGGCCGCCCGCGAGGTCTGGGAGCGCGCAGACGCCCACACCCGCGCCGAGCTCGGCTTCTCCGTCATCGCCCTGGTGCGCGACAACCCCACCGAGATGACCGCCCGCGGCGTCACCTACCGCCACCCCGAGGGGCTGCTCAACCTCACCCAGTTCACCCAGGTGGCCCTGGCCACCGTCGCCATGGCCACCACGGCGCGCCTGGCCGAGGCCGGGGCCCTGGTCGAGGGGGCCGCCTTCGCCGGGCACTCCCTGGGGGAGTACACCGCCCTGAGCGCCTACGGGCGCGTCATGCCCGTGGAGACGACCATCTCCATCGTCTTCCAGCGCGGCTCGACCATGCACACCCTGGTCGAGCGCGACGAGCACGGCGCCTCGAACTACCGCATGGGAGCGCTGCGCCCCAACCAGGCGGGCATTAAGGCGGCCGACGTCGAGGACTACGTCGACCAGATCTCCCGGACCAGCGGCGAGTTCCTCCAGATCGTCAACTACAACCTCGCCGGCGTGCAGTACGCCGTGGCGGGCACCATCAAGGGGCTGGACGCCCTGGCCGCCGACTCGCGAGCCAGGGCCGAGGCGCGCGGCGGCAAGAACCCGTTCATGCTCGTGCCCGGCATTGACGTGCCCTTCCACTCCAGGGTCCTGCGCCCCGGCGTGCCCGAGTTCCGCGAGCGCCTGGCCGCGCTCGTCCCGACCGACCTGGACGCCGACCGCCTGGTGGGCCGCTACGTGCCCAACCTGGTGGCGCGCCCCTTCGAGCTGACCCCCGAGTTCGCCCGCGCGATCCTCGACGTCGTGCCCTCCGAGCCGGTTCGGGCCATTGTCGAGGACTGGGCCGCCTGGCAGAAGCGGCCCGTCGAGCTGGCCCGCCGGCTGCTCATCGAGCTGCTCGCCTGGCAGTTCGCCTCCCCGGTGCGCTGGATCGAGACTCAGGACGTCCTGCTGTCCGCCCCCGATCAGGGCGGCCTGGGCGTGGAGCACATTATCGAGGTCGGCCTGGCCGCCTCCCCGACGCTGGCCAACCTGGCCTCCAGGACGCTCATGCTGCCCCAGCACCACGGGCGCCACGTGACGGTCCACAACGCCCGCCGCGACGAGGCGCGCGTCCTGGCCACCGACACCGACCCGGCCGTGGAGCCGGAGGAGGAGAGCTTCGAGCTGCCGACCGGCGAGCAGGCCGCCCCCGTCGAGGCCGCCGCGCCGGCTCCCGTCGAGGCGTCCGCCGCGCCGGCGGAGGCCCCGGCCGCGCCGCCGGCCGCCTCCGGTCCCGTGGACGACCTGCCCTTCACCGCCACGGACGCCCTGACCGTGCTCCTGGCGCACGCCGCGCGCATCCGGCCCGAGCAGATCGGCGCCACCGACACCACCGAGACCCTGACCAACGGCGTGTCCTCGCGGCGCAACCAGCTGCTCATGGACATGGGCACCGAGCTCCAGCTCGCCAGCATCGACGGCGCCGCGGACGCCGACATGACGGCGCTGGCGGCCACGGTCGCCAAGGGGGCCCCCGGCTACAAGGCCTTCGGCCCGGTCCTCACCGACGCCGTCCGCACCGCCCTGGGCCGCCTCCTCGGCCCGTCCGGCGTACGCCCCGCGCGCGTCGCCGAGCGCGTCACGGGCACCTGGGGCCTGGGCGAGGGGTGGGTCTCCCACGTCACCGCCGAGCTGTTCCTGGGCACCCGCGAGGGCGCCTCCATGCGCGGGGAGGACCTCGCCTCCCTGGGGACCTCGGCCCCGGTTGGCAGCGCCGGCGCGGTGGACGCCCTCATCGACAGGGCCGTCCAGGACGTGGCCTCGGCCCACGGCGTCTCCGTGGCCAGGCCCAGCGCCGCGGGCGGCGCCGGGGGCGCGGTGGTGGACTCCGCCGCCCTGGACGCCTTCGCCGCCGCCGTCACCGGCGCCGACGGCGTGCTGGCCACCACGGCGCGCACCGTGCTGTCTGCTCTGGGCCTGTCGGAGCGGGTCACCGTCCCCGCCGACGCGGACGACGAGGCGGCGGCCGCGCGCGCCCTGGTCGAGGCCGTCGACGCCGAGCTGGGCGCCGGCTGGCTGCGCTCGGTCACGCCCGCCTTCGACGCCGACCGCGCCGTCCTCATCGACGACCGCTGGGCCACGGCGCGCGAGGACCTGGCCCGCCTGGGCAACGGCGAGACGCCGCTGGACCGGGCGCGCGCGCTCCTGGCCCCGGAGCGCTTCACCGGACTGGGGCGGGCCGTCGCCGACCAGGCCGCCTGGTGGGTGCGCGCCCTGCGCGAGGCCGGCGCCCCCGAGGCCGCCGAGCGCGCGGGCATTGCCGAGGCCATCGCGACCGCGGCGGCGCGGCCCCCCGTGGCCGGCGCCGACTCGGTCCGCTGGGCCGACGACGTCGCCGTCGTCACCGGCGTGGCCCCGCGCTCCATCGCCGCCGCGGTCGTCGGCGAGCTGCTGGCCGGCGGCGCCACCGTGGTGGCGACCAGCTCGCGCCTGACGCACGAGCGCCTGGCCTTCGCCAAGGACCTGTACCGCGAGCACGCCGCCGCCGGCGCGCGCCTGTGGATGGTCCCGGCGAACCTGGCCTCCTACCGGGACGTGGACGCCCTGGCCGACTGGATCGGCCACGACCAGGTCATCACCTCCGGCGGCTCGACCAGGCTCGTCAAGGAGGCCCTCGTCCCGACCCTCCTGTTCCCCTTCGCGGCGCCGCGCGTGTCCGGGACCCTGGCCGACGCCGGCCCCGACGCCGAGTCGCAGACGCGCCTGCTGCTGTGGAGCGTGGAGCGCACCATCGCGGCGCTGAGCGCTATCGGCACCGACACCCATGTGGACCACCGCCTCCACGTCGTGCTGCCCGGCTCGCCCAACCGCGGCACCTTCGGCGGGGACGGCGCCTACGGCGAGGTCAAGTCCGCCCTGGACGCCATCGTCAACCGGTGGCGCTCCGAGCGGGCCTGGGCGCGGCGAGTGACGCTCGCCCACCCGCGCATCGGCTGGGTGCGGGGCACCGGCCTCATGGGCGCCAACGACCCGCTCGTGGCGGCCGTCGAGGCCGCCGGGGTGCGCACCTGGGCCACCCCGGAGATCGCCGCCGAGCTGGTGGGGCTGTGCACCACCGACGTGCGCGCCCAGGCGGCCACCGCCCCGGTCCTGGCGGACCTGACCGGGGGCCTGGGCGAGGGCGTGGACCTGGTCGCCTTGCGCGAGCAGGCCGTGGCCCAGGCGGCCGAGAACGCGGACGCCGCCGACGGGGAGCCGGCCCCGGCCACCATCAAGGCCCTGCCGACCCCGGTGGTGCCCACCCAGCCGACCGCCCCCCACTGGGGCGGTGTGGACGCCTCCCTGGACGACATGGTCGTCGTGGTGTCCACCGGCGAGGTCTCCACGTGGGGGTCGGGGCGCACGCGCCGCGAGGCCGAGCTGGGCATGAGCGGCGGCGACGACGTCGAGCTGACCGCCGCCGGCGTGCTGGAGCTCGCCTGGGGCATGGGCCTGCTCACCTGGCACGACTCGCCGAAGGCCGGCTGGTACGACGCCGACGGCGAGATGGTCGAGGAGTCCGACATCCTCGAGCGCTACCGCGACGAGGTCGTGGCGCGCTGCGGCATCCGCGAGTTCGTCGACGACGGGGTCATCGCCCCTGACGCCGAGGAGGACGTGGCCGTCTACCTCGACCACGACATCACGCTGACCGTGGCCGACGAGGCCACCGCCCGCACCCTGGAGGCGACCGACCCCGAGCACACGCTCGTGGCGCCCGACGCCGAGACGGGGGAGTGGACCGTCACCCGCCTGGCCGGGTCGCTCGCCCGCGTTCCGCGCCGTGCGGCCCTGTCGCGCACGGTCGGCGGCCAGTTCCCGGTCGACTTCGACCCGCAGCGCTGGGGCATTCCGGCGGCCATGGCCGAGGGCATGGACCCGATCGCCTCGTGGAACCTCGTCACGGCGGTCGACGCCTTCCTGTCGGCCGGCTTCTCGCCGGCCGAGCTGCTGGCGGCCGTCCACCCCAGCGACGTCGCCTCCACGCAAGGAACCGGCTTCGGCGGCATGGACGCCATGCGCAAGATGTTCGTGGGCCGCCTGCTCGGCGAGGACCGCCCCAGCGACATCCTCCAGGAGGCCCTGCCCAACGTCGTGGCCGCGCACGTCATGCAGTCCTACATCGGCGGCTACGGGTCGATGGTCCAGCCGGTGAGCGCCTGCGCCACCGCCGCGGTATCCATCGAGGAGGGCTGGGACAAGATCGCCCTGGGCAAGGCCGACGTGGTCGTCGCCGGCGCCATCGACGACATCTCGGTGGAGTCCGTGGTCGGCTTCGGCAACATGAGCGCCACCGCGGAGGCGGCCGCCATGTACGCCAAGGGCATCTCCGCCCGCCACTTCTCCCGGGCCAACGACCGCCGCCGAGGCGGCTTCGTGGAGGCCGAGGGCGGCGGCACGGTGATCCTGGCGCGCGCCTCCGTGGCCGCCCGGCTGGGCCTGCCGGTCGCCGGCGTGATCGGCTTCGTGTCCTCCTACGCCGACGGCGCCCACACCTCCATCCCGGCGCCCGGCCTGGGCGCCCTGGGGGCCGGGCGCGGCGGGGGGGACTCCCGCCTGGCGCGCTCCCTGCGCGCCCTGGGCGTCGAGGCCGACGACATCGCCGTGGTCTCCAAGCACGACACGTCCACGGGCGCCAACGACCCCAACGAGTCCGAGCTGCACACGCGCCTGGCGCGCGCACTGGGCCGCTCCGAGGGCAACCCGCTGGTGGCCGTCTCCCAGAAGACGATCACCGGTCACGCCAAGGGCGGTGCCGCGGTCTTCCAGGTCTCCGGCCTGGCCGAGATCCTCGCCACCGGCGTTGCCCCCGGCAACGCCAGCCTCGACGTGGTCGATGCGCCGCTGGCCAAGGACGCCTTCTGGGTCTGGCCGCGCACGCCCATCCGCCTGGCCGGGCGCGGCGGGGAGTCCGGACGCGTTCCGGGCGCCGGCCCGGTGCGCGCGGGCCTGCTGACCTCGCTGGGCTTCGGACACGTCAGCGGCCTGATCGCCCTGGTCCACCCCGGCGCCTTCGAGTCCGCCCTGCGCCAGTCGGGCGGCCAGGAGGCGGTGGACGCGTGGCTGACCGGCGCCAACGCCCGCCTCGCCGCGGGCACGCGCCGTCGTCGGGCCGGCATGATCGGCCGGGCGCCGCTGTTCGAGCAGGTCGAGGGCCGCCGACTCGGCCAGGAGACCAGGCACCGCGACCCGCACGAGGTCGAGGCCGCCATGCTCCTGGACCCCCGGGCGCGGCTGGGCGCCGACGGCGTCTACCACGCCGGGGAGAGCGCCTGACCCGCTCCCACCCGTCGGCGGTGGTGGGCGAGAGCGCGGCCGCGGGCCCGCCCACCACCACCCTTCGCCGAGATCGGTAGGTCTCCGGCGCGAGATCGGTCGTACGACCCATGGAGGTGTTGCTGTGACGGCCCCTGCTCTGCCGCCCCTGCCCGACTGCGGCGCCCGCGTGCTCGGGGTGGGCCTCGACCTCGTCCACGTGCCCGGCGTCGTCGAGCAGCTGGCGGTGCCCGGCACCGTCTTCGCCGAGCGCGCCTTCACCGCCCGCGAGCGCCGCGAGGCCAGGCGCCGCGCCGAGACGAGCCGCTCCCACGAGGCCGAGCACCTGGCCGCCCGCTGGGCCGCCAAGGAGGCCTTCGTCAAGGCCTGGTCGACGGCCGTCAACGCCCTCACCGGGCGCGTCTGCCCCCCCGTCCTGAGAATCGAGGAGGTCGACTGGCGCGGCATCGAGGTCGTCAACGACCGCTGGGGGCGCCCCTCGCTGCGCCTCGGCGACGCCGTCGCCGACGCGGTCGAGGCGAGCCTGGGGGAGGGGGCCGACCGGCCGGGCCGGTGGCCGGTCTCCCTGACCCACGACGGCGGCTGGGCGGCCGCCGTCGTGCTGGCCCTGACCGGCTGAGAGCCCGCACGGGCCTGCGCGCCCGGCGCACCGCACCCGGTCCGCAGGACCCCGAGGATCCTTCCTGTGACCGGGGACTTATTCGACGTACCATTGGTGCATGAAGAAGCTCATCAATGCCGCCGACGCCGTCGTCGCGGACGCCCTGGCCGGCATGGCCGCAGCCCACCCGAACACGCTCCGTGTCGATCTCGACCGGCGCATCGTCTACCGTGCAACCCCCAAGGACGAGGGCAAGGTCGCCATCGTCTCCGGCGGCGGCAGCGGCCACGAGCCCCTTCACGGCGGCTTCGTGGGCGCCGGCATGCTGGACGCCGCCTGCGCGGGCGAGATCTTCACCTCGCCCGTGCCCGACCAGATCGCCGCCGCCACCGCCGCCGTCGACCGCGGAGCCGGCGTCCTCCACATCGTGAAGAACTACACCGGCGACGTCATGAACTTCGAGATGGCCGCGGAGCTCGTCGCCGCCGAGTCCGGCACCCCGGTCGCCACCGTCGTCACCGCCGACGACGTGGCCGTCGAGGACTCCCTCTACACGGCAGGTCGCCGCGGCGTGGGCGTGACCGTCATTGTTGAGAAGGTCGCCGGGGCCGCCGCCGAGGAGGGCAGGAGCCTCGACGAGGTCGCGGCCCTCGCCCGCCGGGTGAGCGAGGGCGGCCGCTCCATGGGAGCGGCCCTGACCTCCTGCACCGTTCCCGCCAACGGCAGGCTCTCCTTCGACCTGGCGGACGACGAGATGGAGATCGGCATCGGCATCCACGGCGAGCCCGGCCGCCGCCGCGAGAAGATCGCCTCCGCCCGCGAGATCGCCGAGCGGCTCGCCGGGCCGGTCCTGGCCGAGCTGCCCGCCGGCGACGGCACCGGCGTCATCGCCCTCCTCAACGGCATGGGCGCGAGCCCCCTCATCGAGCTGTACGTCATGTACGCCGAGGTCGCCGGGCAGCTGGAGGCGGCCGGCGTCACCGTTGAGCGCAGCCTGGTCGGCAACTACATCACGAGCCTTGACATGGCCGGCTGCTCCCTGACCCTCGTGCGCGCCGACGAGGAGATCCTGCGCCTGTGGGACGCCCCGGTGTCCGCTCCCGGCCTGCGCTGGGGGCGATGACCATGGCGCCGACCGGACTGACCGAGCTGACCGCGACCGACCTGGCGGCCTGGGTCCGCCGCGCCGGCGACCTCATCGCCGAGCACGCCGATGAGCTCACCGAGCTGGACGCCGCCATCGGCGACGCCGACCACGGGGCGAACATGAAGCGGGGCATGGAGGCAGCCATGGCGGCTGTGGCGGCCCCGGTCCCCGGCACCGCGGACACCGTCCTGAAGAAGGCCGCCACGGCGCTGATCTCCAAGGTCGGCGGCGCCTCGGGGCCCCTGTACGGCACCTTCTTCCTGCGCATGGCCGCGGCGACCGCCGGGCGCAGCGCCCTGGACCTGGACGCGCTCACCGATGCCGTCGAGGCCGGCGTCGGCGGCATCATGCAGCGGGGCAGGGCCGAGGCGGGGGAGAAGACCATGCTCGACGCCTGGCTGCCGGCCCTGGAGGCGCTGCGCGCGGGCACGAGCATGCAGGCGGCGCTGCGGGAGGCGGCCGCGGCCGCCGACGCCGGTCGGGCGGCCACCGAGCCGATGCTCGCCAGGAAGGGGCGGGCCTCCTACCTCGGGGAGCGCTCCATCGGGCACGTCGATCCCGGGGCCTCCTCCACCGCCCTGATCGTGCGCGCCCTCGCAGACGTCGCCGACGGGGCCGCCTCGTGACCGGCCTCGTCCTGGTCTCGCACTCCGCCGAGCTCGCGCGGGCGGCTCTCGGGCTCGCCGCCGGACTCGTCCCCGGCCTCGACGTGCGGGTCGAGCTGGCCGCCGGGCTGCCCGACGGCGGTCTGGGCACCGATGCGACCGAGGTCGCCGCCGCCATCGGGAGGGCCGACGACGGCGGGGGCGTCCTCGTGCTGGCGGACCTGGGCAGCGGGATCATGAGCGCGGAGACGGCCCTCGAGCTGGTCGACCCGGGCCTGGGCGCCCGGGTGCGCCTGAGCCCGGCGCCGTTCGTCGAGGGCCTCATCGGCGCCTACGCGGCCGCCGGCATCGGCAAGCGGCTCGACGACGTCGCCGGCGAGGCCGAGGCCGCCACCGAGGCCAAGCGCATCCAGATGTCGCACTAGGGGCGAGGGAGCCGCCCGGGCCGCGGCGCCCAGGCGATGCAGAAGAACTACACCCCCAATGAAGACAGGCTGTACCCGCGGCCACACATCGACTAAGGTGAGTAGGACTAACGTCCCTACGTAGAGGAGAGCCATGTCTCCCACGACCTTCTCCGCCATCTCCATGATCATCTACTTCGTCGGCATGATCATGATCGGCCTGTGGGCCTATGCGCGCACATCCGATCTCGACGACTACATGCTCGCCGGACGCGACCTCAACCCCTTCGTGGCCGCCCTGTCCGCGGGCGCCTCGGACATGTCCGGATGGCTGCTCATGGGGCTGCCCGGCGCCCTGTACGCCTCGGGGCTGATGGAGTCCTGGATCGCCGTCGGGCTGACGGTGGGGGCCCTGGTCAACTGGCTCACGGTGGCGCCGCGTCTGCGCAGCTACACCGAGGTGGCCGGCAACTCCATCACCATCCCCAGCTTCCTGGACAACCGCCTGCACGACTCCCGTCGCCTCATGCGCTGGACCAGCGGCCTGATCATCCTGGTGTTCTTCACCTTCTACGTCTCCTCCGGGATGGTGGCCGGCGGCACCTTCTTCGAGTCGTCCTTCGGCATGGACTACCGCCTGGGCATGACACTGGTCGCCGCCATCACCGTGATGTACACGCTGGTGGGCGGCTTCCTGGCGGTCTCCTGGACCGACCTGGTCCAGGGGCTCATGATGGTCGCGGCGCTCGTCGCGGTCCCCGTCGTCGGCATCATCCGCCTGGGCGGCATCGGCGCCACCATTGACGCCGTCAGCGCGGTCGACCCGCGCTACTGGGCGATGGCCGGCGCCACCACCTCGGTCATCGGCGTCGTCAGCTCGCTGGCCTGGGGGCTGGGCTACTTCGGCCAGCCGCACATCATCGTGCGCTTCATGGCGATCCGCTCCCCGCGCGAGGCGGTGCAGGGCGCCGTTATCGGCATCAGCTGGATGCTCTTCGCGGTGCTCGGCGCCATCGGCACCGCCGTGGTGGGGGTGGCCATGTATCAGCGCGACAGCAGCCGGCTGGACAACCCCGAGGCTGTCTTCATCTCGCTGGGCCGGCTCCTCTTCCACCCCTTCGTCGCGGGCTTCATGCTCGCCGCGATTCTGGCCGCGATCATGTCGACCATCTCCAGCCAGCTGCTGGTCACCTCCTCGGCCCTGGTCGAGGACCTCTACCGCATCGTGCGCAAGAAGGAGCTCTCCCCCGGCCACCTGGTCATCGCCTCGCGCACCGCCGTACTCATCGTCGCGCTGACCGCCGCCGCCATGGCGTGGACGCCCAACGACACGATCCTGGCCCTGGTGGCCTTCGCCTGGGCGGGCTTCGGGGCCTCCTTCGGGCCGACCGTCCTGCTGTGCCTGTACTGGCGGCGGCTGACGGCGCTCGGCGCGGTCGCCGGCATGATCACCGGGGCGGTCGTGGTCGCCGTCTGGGGCAGCCTCGACGGCGGCCCCGGCGGGATCCTCGACCTGTACGAGCTCGCTCCGGGCTTCGCGGCCAACCTGCTCGTCGCCTGGGCCGTCTCGCGCGCCGGCCGTCCGGACCCCGGGGTCGAGGCCGAGTTCCGGGCCGCCGTCGCCGGAGCCCGCTGACCCGCCCGGCCGCGGCGCACCGGCCCTGCGTGTGACCCGCCCGTCACCGTGGCGTGTTGTCCTACTCACTGCCATCGACTAGGGTCGCTGCCAGCAACGTGCTCCGGGGTCGGTGAAAGTCCGAGCCGGCGGTGATAGTCCGCGACCCGGTTGCACCGGCCCGTCGGGACGGTGCAACCGGTTGAGCCGGTGGAACTCCGGCACCGACGGTGAAAGTCCGGATGGGAGGAGGCACGCGGCACTCGCCCCGGGGCGCTCCCCGGAGCCTCCGGCTCGCCCGCGCGGGCCGCCGGTGACGCTCGAGTGCCGAAGGGGCGCGAGCCTGCGGCCGCCCACCACCCCGGAGCCCCCGGGGCGCCTGCTCCGGGTGACCGGAGAGGACACCGCGTGAGCACCGCCATCGCCCATCGCCCAGCGCCCCGGTTGGCTCGGATGCTGGCCGACGGCCGGACGGGCCCCGGCCGGGCCGCGTCGCCGACGTCGGAGCGCCCCGCCCGGCCCCGTCGGGCTCCCGGCCCCGCACTCGCCCTGGGCCTGGCGATCCTCGCCGCCTGGTGGGCCGTGACGCGCGCCGGCCTCGTCATGCCCGTCTTCCTGCCCGGTCCCGCCGACGTCGTCCGCCGCCTGTGGCTGGGCGTGAGCCAGGGCGGCCTGCTCGACTACGCCCGGGTGACCCTGACCGAGGCCGCACTGGGCTGCCTGGCCGCGGCCGCACTGTCCCTGCCCCTGGCATGGGCCCTGTTCCACTGGCGCCCGTTCTCCCGCGCCGTGCTGCCCTACGTCGCCGCCTCCCAGGCGGTGCCGGCCATCGCCATCGCCCCGCTGCTGGTCGTGTGGATCGGCTACGGCACCGCGCCGACCGTGGTGCTGTGCGTCCTCATGGTCTTCTTCCCGATCACCGTGACCGTCCTGCTCGGCCTGCGCGGCCTGGACGCCGACGTCATCGACGCCGCCCGCCTCGACGGGGCCCACGGCGCCTCCATGGTCGCCTACATGGAGCTGCCCATGGCGCTGCCCGCCGTCCTCTCCGGCCTGCGCACCGGCTTCACCCTGTCGATCACCGGAGCGGTCATCGGGGAGATGACCATGGGCGGCAGGGGCCTGGGCATGGTGCTCGCCTCCCAGCGCCAGAGCGTGGACACCACCGGGCTGTTCTCCACCATCGTCGTCCTGTGCGTCATGGCGACGACCATCCACTGGTGCCTGCACGAGCTCGAGCGCCGCAGCCGCGTCGTGGACTCCCTGCGCGGGCGCCGGGCGACCTGAGGCCCGGCCCCGGCCGCCCGCGCGCCGACAGCACGCGCCACCCCCTCCACCGCACCTGTCACAGTCAACGCACTCATCGGAAAGGCACCACCATGATCCCCCTGTCCCGCCGCCATCTGCTGTCCACCGCCTCCCTGGGTGCGCTGGCGGGCCTCGCCGCCTGCGGCTCCGGCACCGGCGCCCAGAAGGCGTCCGCCGACGCCGCCGGAGGCCTGGTCATCGGCCTGACCTACACGCCCAACATCCAGTTCGCCCCCTTCTACATGGCGGTCTCCGACGGCCAGTACGCCGCGGACGTCTCCCTGCGCCACCACGGCGAGCAGGAGGGCCAGTTCGACGCCCTCCTGGCCGGCACGGAGCAGATCGTGGTCGGCGGCGCGGACGAGGCGGTCGTGGCCGCCTCCAACGGGAACGGCCTGGTCGTCATCGGCGGCTTCTACCAGCGCTACCCCGGCTGCGTCATCGTGCCCGAGAGCTCCGACATCACCGACCTGGCCGCCCTGAGGGGCCGATCCATCGGCACCCCCGGCAGGACGGGGGAGACCTGGTACACCGTCCTGGTGGCGCTGTCCACGGCCGGGCTCAGCCAGGACGAGGTCAGCATTCAGGAGATCGGCTACACGCAGCAGGCGGCCCTGGCCTCGGGCAAGGTCGACGCCGTCGCCGGGTTCTCCAACAACGACGCCGTCCAGCTCGTCCAGAACGGCACCCCCGTGCGCACCCTCGCCATCAGCGGGGACGTGCCGCTGGTGGGCGCCTCCCTGGTCACCACGCCCGACGTCCTGGACGCCCGCCGCGAGGAGCTGACCGCCGCCGTCGAGGCCTCGGCCGCGGGCATGACGGCCTTCGTGGAGGACCCGGACGCCGCCGTCGAGGCCGCCAAGGAGTACGTGCCCGACCTGGCCGACACCACCCAGGCCGCGCACGCCCGCGAGGTCGCCGTGGCCACCGGCGAGCTGATCCGCCCCGCCGCGGACACCGCGGTCGGCTCTCTGGACCCGGGCAGGGTCGCCGCGACGATCAGCTTCCTCGGCGACCACGGGCTCCTGGGCGAGAGCACGCCGACGACGGAGGCGGTCTGCGACCCGCTGACCGCGCAGTAGACCGGAGCAGCCGGGCCCGCGCTGTCACAGAACTAAGACTGGTCCCGCGGGTGTGGGGCAGGCCATGCTGTGGTGGTGTCCACCCCAGCATCCGAGCCGCCCCGTCTGCCCGCCACCCCGGATCCCGCCCCGCAGGCGGAGCCCGTCCAGGATGAGGGCCCCGGCGCCTTCCCCGCACCGGGACCCGGCGACGGCCCGCCGGGGCCGCCCCCGGCGCCGGCCACACCACCGGCGGCCGCCTCCGCCGAGGCCGCGCCGCCGGCCCCCTCAGAGCCGCTCCCGGCCGGCGACTCCGAGCAGGCCGCAGGCGCCAAGCCCGGGCGGAGGCAGCCCCGGTCGCTCAGGCTGCGCGTCGCCCTCATCGGTCTTCTGTGCCTGTCCCTGGGGCTGTTCGGCTCCGGCGTGCTCGTCGGGTGGACCGCCGGGGACAGGATTCAGGCGACGCGCGCCGGCGCCGCGCCCGACGTCGTCGAGGTGCCCGCCATCGACGCCGACGCCGACGCCAAGGTCCCCGACCTGCGCGGACTGACGCTGTCCGACGCCAAGCAGGCGCTTGCCGACATGTCGCTCGACCCCTCGGGAGTGACAGTGGTCGAGACCGAGTGGGCCGGAACCACCGAGCTGGTGGTCTCCCAGGACCCCGTCGTCGGCGAGCCGCTCACGCAGGCGCTGACGCTGACGGTGTCCAAGAAGGCGAAGGTGCCCAAGGTCGTCGGTCTGAGCCGTTACGACGCCGTCGCCGCGCTGCGCGCCCTGGGCTCCGAGCCCCGCGTCGAGGAGAAGTTCGACGCCACGGCGGCCACGGGCTCCGTCCTGGAGGTCAAGCCCGGGGAGGGGGCGGACCTGCCCTCGGAAGTGACCCTGACGGTCGCCCAGGCCGGCTCGTCCATCTACCTGTCCAAGCTCGACACCGCGCACGACTCGAGCCGCTCGGGATCCTGCTCGACGCGGGACACGTTCTTGGCGGGCACGAAGTACACCGAGGCGCTCCAGTGCTCCAGCCGCTCACGCGGCGAGGAGACCAGCTACGCGTGGCTCCTGGAGAGGCACGGGTCGGCCCTGTCCGCAACCGTCGGCGTCTCCGACGACGCCAGCCCCTCGGCGAGCGCACGGATCAGGGTCCTGGGCGACGGCGCCGAGCTCGCCAGCACGTCAGTCTCCTACGGCCAGACCCAGCCGCTCAATATCGATGTCACCGGGGTCCTGCGCCTGGAGATCGTCACGAGCTCGGACAACGGGGCGGACGTCTACCTGGGAGACGCCATCATCAAGGGCACCGACTCAGAGATCAACCAGCTGGAGACGAAATGACACGCACGCGCAGAACGCGGACGGTCTTCGCCGCGCTCGTCGTCTGCCTCGCCCTGGGCACGGCGCTCCTGACCCCGGCCACCGCGGTCGGCGACAACAGCACGTCCGCGCCCCGGCCGAGCGCCTCCCAGTCGAGCACCGCCCCGGCACCCGGCGCCCCGCCGTCGGACGCCTCCCCGGAGGGGCCGCTGGTCGTCGTCTTCGACGTGTCCGGCTCCATGAACGAGCAGGACTCCAGTGGCCGCAACAAGCTGGAGGCGGCCAAGACGACGATGACGGCGATGCTGCGGGCCTACGCGGACTCCGGAACGGACATGGGGATCTGGACCTATCCCGGCGGCACGTCCAGCCAGGGGTGTGCCGCCGGGGGCTGGATCCCCGGGGTGCAGCCCGGGGTCACGCGCGATCCCATGACGCTGGACTCCAGGATCCGCAATCTCACCGCCGACGGCGACACCCCGACGGGCCCGGCCCTGCGCGCCGTCGTCGACCGCCTCAAGCAGGAGGGCTACAGCTCGGCGACCCTGCTGCTGGTCTCCGACGGCGAGTCCAACTGCGGGCCGCCGCCGTGCGACGTGGCCCGGGAGGTCCTGTCCGAGGGCTTCTCCCTCCAGGTCCCCTCGATCGGCTTCACCATCTCCGAGGAGGGCCGCCAGGAGCTGGAGTGCATCTCCCAGGCGACGTCGTCGACCTACCACGACGCGGACAGCGCCGACCAGCTCATTGACGAGCTGTCCAAGTACGAGAGGCAGGACATCGAGCTGAGCGTCTCCGCCCCCACGCGCATCCGGGCCGGGGGCAACGCCGAGCTGACCGCCACCATCACCAACCCGTCCAACGACACCGCGACCGGGCTCACGGCGGTGGTCGCCATGCGCGAGGGCGACTCGCGGGAGATCTTCCCGACGATCCTGGCCCCGCAGCGGCGGCTGCCGAACCTGGCCCCCGGCGAGTCCGTGTCCGTGACATGGGTCGCCACCGCCCGAACCGACCGGACCGGGAGCGCGGACTGGCGGATCCTGGTCGGCTCCCAGGGGCAGGGCTCCGTCCTCGAGAGCGGCACCATCGAGGTCAGCGACCAGGACCTGACGGTCGACGACGCCGGAGAGCTGCTCCGGGACATCTCGGGCCCGGTGGCGGTCCTGGGGGACTCCTACTCCGCGGGAGAGGGCGCCGGAGACTACCTGAGCACGGGCAACCCCGCCTGCCACCGGTCGACGAGCACCTACGGGGCCCTCCTGGGCGGGCAGAGCACGGTCCTCATCTCGTGCTCCGGGGCGGTCACGGCCGACGTGCGCTGGAGGTACCAGCATCCCGAGGAGAAGCCGCAGGTGGAGGCGCTGGGCGACCTCTCCGACGCGCCCGGACTGGTCTACATGACCATCGGCGGCAACGACATCGGCTTCGAGGACATCGTCAAGAGCTGCCTGTTCGCGGACTGCGCCGCCAACTCCGCGTGGATGAGGACGAAGCTGGCCTCGATCCAGAACTTCCAGCACGATCTGGAGGAGACCTACCGGGCGGTCCTGGAGACCGCGAACTCCGACTCGTTCGTGCGCGAGCGCGACGGGGCGGTCGCCCCGCTGGTCATCTCGCCCTACCCCGACCTGCTGTGGGGGACCCAGCAGGGGCAGTGCGACGCGCTGCTGTCACCCACCGAGATCGCCTTCGGGCGGGCGGTGATCCAGACGCTCAACCGCACAGCGCGCCAGGCCGTCGAGTCGCTCTCGGCGCAGGGCTACCCGATCTACTACGCGTCCGACGTCGTCGACTTCGCCCAGCCCAACCACACCATCTGCCACGACGACTCCTACTTCGTCCGGCTCACCCCGGGCGACCTGACGGGTCATGCGCTCTCGGGAAGCACTCAGGAGCTCGCCCACCCCAACGCCCTGGGCTACCGCGCCTGGGCCGAGTCGCTCATCGCATGGTCCCAGACCGAGCAGGCGCGGGTGGTCAACACGACCATGCCCACGTCCCGGTCGCAACGATTCGAGACCATCGGAGCGTTCCTCGCCGGAGTCGACGACTCGCTCACGATCAGCGCCGAGCACGAGGTCCAGGGAACGCTCGAAGCGCCCGACGAGGACGGGAGGGCGCCGTCGTCCTCCACCGGACAGGTCACGGCCGTCCGCACCGGCGACACCCTCAACATCTCGGTCTCCGGCGTCCAGCCCGGAGCGAGCGTCACCGTCACCGTTCACTCGGCCGCCCAGTCGCTGGGCACCCTCGTCGCGGACGAGAACGGCACCGCGACGGGAGCCGTCACCCTCCCCACAAACCTGGCCTCGGGACGGCACACCGTCGTGGTCGAGGGCCTGGACTCGGAGATGAGCTACGCGTCCTTCGAGACGCCGGTCGAGGTGCGCGGCGCCGTCAGCTGGACGTTCTGGTGCCTGTGCGCGCTCACAGCCGCCCTGATCATCGGCGGCGGCTGGGCGCTGTACTCAGTGGCCCGCTCGCGCCCTCACAGCCGGCAGGCCAGGAGCGAGGACACGAGGATCGCGCGGGCCCCCGCCTCGTAGAGCTCGTCCATGACCCGGTTCACCTCGGCGCGCGGCACCATGGAGCGCACCGCCACCCAGTCGGGGTTCTGCAGGGGCGAGACCGTGGGCGACTCGAGGCCCGGGGTGAGCGCCGCGGCCAGGTGCAGCCTGCTCATGGGCACATCGTAGTCCACCAGGACGTAGGAGCGGGCGCGCAGCACCCCCTCCAGACGGCGCACGAGCGTGGCCAGGCCGGGCGCGTCCCGGTAGCGCTCGGTGGTGATGAGCACGGCCTCGCTGGCCAGGATCGGCTCGCCGAAGGTCTCCAGGCCCGCGGCGCGCAGCGTCGTGCCGGTCTCGACCACGTCCGCGATGAGGTCGGCCACGCCCAGCTGGACGGAGGACTCCACGGCCCCGTCGAGGTGCACGGTCTGGGCGTCCACGCCCTGGGCGGCGAGGTAGCCGCGCACGAGCACGTCGTAGGAGGTGGCTACGCGCCGCCCCTCCACGTCGTCGAGCGAGCGCATGGTCCCGGCCGGGGCGGCGAAGCGGAAGGTCGAGCGGGCGAAGCCCAGAGGCAGGTGCTCGACGGCCTCCACCCCGGAGTCGAGCAGCAGGTCGCGGCCCGTGACGCCGGCGTGGACGGCGCCCTGGCCGACGTAGACGGCGATGTCCCGGGGCCGCAGGAAGAACAGCTCGACCTCGTTGGCCTCGTCCAGCAGGACGAGCTCGCGCCCGGTGCGGCGGGTGCGGTACCCGGCCTCGGTGAGCATGGTGGCGGCGGGCTCGGACAGGGAGCCCTTGTTGGGCACGGCGATGCGCAGCACAGTGATCCTTGATCCTTACGTCGGTCCTTGCGGTGGTGAGCGGCGGGGGAGCGCCCCGGCTGCTCAGAAGCACTCAGAGGCGTCAGCACTCAGAGGCGTCAGAGGTACCTGTAGACGTCGGCCAGGGTGTAGCCCTTGGCGACCATCATGACCTGGAGGTGGTAGAGCAGCTGGCTGAGCTCCTCGCAGGCCGCCTCGTCGGACTCGTGCTCGCAGGCCATCCAGGACTCGGCGGCCTCCTCGACCAGCTTCTTGCCGATGAAGTGGACGCCCCGGTCCAGCTCGGCCACGGTGCCCGAGCCCGCGGGTCGGGCGGCGGCCCTGTCCTGGAGCTCGGCGAAGAGGTCCTCAAAGGTCTTCATGGCGCCCAGGGTAGTGCAGGGCGGTGCCGGACGGCGCTCGTCTCACATGAAGTGGACGACCGCGCCCCGTGGTCGGGAACCGGGCGGAGAAGCCTCTTGACACACGACTGGGCGAATGCAAAACTAAGTTTGCAAACGCAAAGTCGCTCGGCGGCGGCCCGCGAAGGAGACGCCCATGAACGCACGCCAGGAGAAGATCCTCGCCCGCCTGCGCACGCAGCAGTCCCTCACCATCGCCGAGCTGACCACCGTGCTCGGCGTCTCGCGGGAGACCGTGCGCAAGGACCTCTACGAGCTCGAGCAGCAGGGCCTGCTCACCAAGGTCCGTGGAGGCGCCGTGCTCACCGCGGCCAACATGGAGACCGCCTACCCGCTGCGGCGCACCGTACGCACGACCGTCAAGGACGCCATCGCGCGCGCCGCGGTCGAGCTCATCGCCCCCGGGGACACCGTCTTCCTCGACTACGGCACCACCACCTTCGCGATCGCGTCCCGGCTCGCGCAACAGGTCGAGGACCTGACCGGCATCACCGCCGTCACCTGCTCGATCCCCATCGCCCGGCTGCTCGCCGAGACCCCGGACATCACCGTCATGCTGCCCGGCGGCGTGGTGCGGGGCTCCGAGCACTCGCTCCACGGCCCCCTCGCCACCCGCAACCTGCGCGCCCTGCACTTCGACATGTGCTTCCTGGGCTGCTCCGGAGCCGACCCGGTCAACGGCTTCACCTCCATCCACGCGCTCGAGGCCGAGGTCTCCGCCCTCGCCGTTGAGCGCTCCGCCGCCACAGTCGTCGTCGCCGACCACACCAAGCTCGGCGCCGTCGCCCCCAACGTCACCGCCACCAGCGACAAGCCCGCCCTCCTGGTCACCGACACCAGTGCCGACCCGCAGCTTCTCGCCGGCTTCCGCTCCCGCGGGCTCGACGTCCGCGTCGTCTGACACCTCCTCACCCACCCGGTCATTTCAACGAAGAGAGACCCTCATGCAGTTCTTGCACGCGATCATCGACCTCGGCCCCTCCGTCATGCTCCCGCTCATCGTCATGGTGCTCGGCCTCCTGCTGCGCCACGGCATCGGCAGGTCCGTCTGGGCGGGCCTGACCGTCGGCGTCGGCTTCGTCGGCATCAGCATGGTCATCATGCCTGCTCACTGAGACGATGGGGCCCGCGGCGCAGTCCATGGCCGACCGCTTCGGCCTCACCCTCACCGTCATCGACGTCGGCTGGCCGGGCTCGGCCCCGATGGCCTGGGCGACGACGATGGGCCTGCTGGCCATCCCCATCGCCATCGTCGTCAACATCCTCATGCTGATCGCCAGGATGACCAATGTCATCAACGTCGACATCTGGAACATCTGGCACCTCGGGCTCACCGGAGCCATCGTCCACATCGCCACAGGCTCCCTGCTGCTGGCCGGCCTCGCCGTGGCCGTCCACGCCGCGATCTCCTACAAGCTCGGCGACATCTTCAGCCCCGTCACCGACAAGTACTTCCACCTTGAGGGGATCGCCATGTCCCACGGCTCGCCAGTCCTCATGGGCCTGATCGCCGTCCCCGTCGAGGACCTCATCGACCACATCCCGGGCCTGCGCCGCATCAACGTCTCCAGCGAGAAGATGACGGAGAGGCTCGGCCCCCTCGGGCGCCCCGTCGTCATCGGCGCGGTGCTCGGCCTGCTCATCGGCTTCCTCGCCGGCTACCCCGTCGGCGAGGCCGCCACGCTCGCCATCCGAATGGGCGCGGTCATCGTTCTCATGCCCATGGTGGTCCAGCTCATCGTCAACGGCATGGTCCCCATCGCCAAGACCGCCGAAGGCGTCCTCCAGCGCAGGTTCAACAACCCCGCCTACCGCATCGGGATGGACCCCGCCCTCCTCCTGGCCGACCCGCAGGTCGTCTCCGCCGGCATCCTGTTCGTGCCCCTCACCCTGCTCATCGCCGTCGTCGTCCCCGGCAACGTCGTCCTGCCCTTCGGCGACCTGGCCACGATCGCCTTCTTCGTCGCCATCGCGGTCGGCATCCACCACGGCAACATCTTCCGCACCCTCATCTCGGGCACGGTCATTATGGCGGGCACCATCTGGATCTCCTCCCACATGGTCGACCTCCAGACCCGCCTCGCCGCCGACACCGGCCTGCTGGGCAACGCCGACCGCGTGGCCAGCCTCGACCAGGGCGGCAACCCCGTCACCTACGTCCTGGCCAACCTCCTGTCCGGCAGGGTCGGTGCGGGCGTCATCGTCGTGCTCGTCCTCATGGTCCTCGCCTTCGGCTACTTCTTCCTCAAGTACCGCCGCGGCACCCTCTTCACCCCCCGGGAGGGCGACCCCGCGGCGCCCGATCCCGACGCGGCCCACAGGCCCGCCGAGAAGCCCGCCGCCGACGGCTCCGCCGCCTGACCGGGCCCGTCCAGCACCCGCGAAAGGCCGTCGCAATGACTCCACCGACCACCGTCAACCGCCTCCTGTCCGTCACCGGCGTCGCCGAGATGCCCCTCGTCGAGGAGCCCCTGGCTCCCCCCGCCCCCGGGGAGGTGACCGTTGCCGTCGCCTACTGCGGAATCTGCGGCTCCGACTTCCCGCGCTACTTCGACGGCGGCGTCCACTCCTTCCCGCAGGTGCTCGGCCATGAGTTCTCCGGGGTCGTCGTCGCCCTCGGCGAGGGCGTCGCCGGCGTCGCCCTCGGCACCCGTGTCGCCGTCGCGCCGCTCAGCCCCTGTCACGGCTGCGAGGCGTGCGCCGCCGGCCACTACTCCCTGTGTCCCAGGTACACCTTCATCGGCTCCCGCCGGCAGGGGGCGCTGGCCACCTACGTCAACGCCCCCGCCGCCAACCTCGTCCCCCTGCCCGACGGCATGCGCCTGCGCGACGCCGCCCTGGTCGAGCCGCTGACCGTCGCCATCCACGGCCTCGAGCGCGCCGACTACACCGGTGTCGACCGCGCCGCCGTCTTCGGCGCGGGCGTTATCGGCCTGCTCGCCATCCAGACGCTCAAGGCGCGTGGCGTCAGGCACGTCACCGCCATCGACGTGCAGCCGGACAAGCTCGACCTCGCCCGTCGTCTCGGAGCGGACGAGGCGGTGCCCGGCTCCGACCTCGCCGCCCGCCTCGCCGACCGGTCCGCCGCCCCCGGGGTCTGCCTGGAGACCGCGGGTCACCCCGTCACCCAGGTCCAGGCCGTCCAGACCGTGGCCCGCGGAGGCCAGGTCGTCTACATCGGCACCTGCACCCGCCCCGTCGCCTTCGAGGCGGAGCAGTTCGAGCTCATCCTGCGCGGCGAGCTGGGCGTCACCGGATCCTGGATGTCCTACTCGGCGCCCTTCCCCGGCCACGAGTGGACCCAGGCGGTCGAGCTCCTCGCCTCCGGGGCGATCGACGCCGACGCGGTCGTCTCGCGCGAGTTCCCGCTCGACTCCGGCGCCGCCGCCTTCGACGCCGTCCGCGGCGGTCGCGGAGCGCTTCTCAAGGTCCTCTACGCCGTTGGCGGCGAGAACGCCGGGGCCGCCGATCTCGACGGCATCCGATGACGACCCGCAGCGGTCCGCCTCGAGAAGGAAGAACCTCATGATTATTATTATCACACCGAATCCAGCCATCGACATTACCTATGAGGTGGCGCACCCGCGACTCAACCAGGTCAACCGCGTCACAGGCGTCGTGCGCAGACCGGGCGGCAAGGGACTCAATGTGGCCTCCGTCCTCCGGCAGACCCGCGAGGTCGATGGCGCCCCCGGGCGCCGCGTCCGGATCTCCGGCTTCCTCGGCGGCCGGCAGGGCGAGGAGATGCGCGAGCTGCTCGGCGACTGGGACGCCGAGCAGGCGTGGCTCGACCTCGGCCCGGGCTGCCCCACCCGCGCGACGGTCATCGTCCGCGACGCCGACGGCGGTGCGACGGGCCTGTACGAGCCCGGAGCCCCCGTCTCCCCCGCGGACTGGCGGGCGCTGACGGACACCGCTCTTGAGGGGGCGGGCCGGGGCGACGTCCTCGTCGTGTCCGGATCCTGTCCGCCGGAGACCTCCGCCGAGGACCTCGGAGCCCTCCTGCGCGCCGCCCGGGGGAGGGGCGCGCGCGTCATCCTCGACACCTCCGGGCCGCTGCTGGTGGCCTGCGCGGGACTCGCCGACGCCATGAAGCCGAACCGCGAGGAGCTCGCCCAGGCGACCGGCGAGACGAGCCCCGCCGCGGGCGCCGTCACCCTCCTGGAACGGGGTGTGCGCGCCGTCATGGTCTCGGACGGGCCACGTGGCATGAACCTCTACGTCCGTGGCCAGGACGGCCCGACCGTATGGCATGCCGACGCCCCCGACGTCCCCGTCGTCAACCCCACCGGAGCCGGCGACTCCGCGGTGGCCGCGATCGCCGCCTTCATGGACGCCCGCCCCGAGGCCGACCCGATCGACGCCCGCGCGCTGGGGGCCGCCGTCGCCCTGTCGGTCGCCGCGGTGCGCACGCCCGTCGCCGGTCTCGTCGACCTGGAGACCTACACCACCCTCCTTCCGACCATGAAAGTAGAGACTCACCATGTCACTGACTGACCTCGCCTCCGTCGCCGAGACCGCCCGCTCCGAGGGCGCGGGCCTCGGAGCCTTCAACGTGGTCCTTCTCGAGCACGCCGAGTTCTTCGCCGAGGCCGCCGAGCACGCGGGCCGCCCCATCGTCCTCCAGATCAGCGAGAACACCGTGAAGTACCACCGCGGGCGCCTGGCCCCCATCGCCAAGGCGACGCTGGCCGTCGCCGAGGCCGCCGCGGTGCCGATCGTCGTCCACCTCGACCACGCGGAGTCCACCGACCTCATCGAGAAGGCCGCCGACCTCGGCCTCACCTCCGTCATGTACGACGGCTCCAGGCTGCCCTTCGACGCCAACGTCGCCACGACGACCCGCATGGTGGAGCACTGCCGCGCCGCCGGCGTCTCCGTTGAGGCCGAGCTCGGCGAGGTCGGCGGCAAGAACGGCGTCCACGCTCCCGGCGCGCGCACCGATCCCGGCGACGCCGCCCGCTTCGTCGCCGCCACCGGCGTGGACCTGCTGGCCGTCGCCGTCGGCTCCTCCCACGCCATGACCGAGCGCTCGGCCCTCCTCGATGACGAGCTCATCTCCCGCCTCGCCGCCGCGGTCCCGGTGCCGCTGGTCCTGCACGGCTCCTCCGGCGTGTCGGACGAGGGCCTGCGGTCGGCCGTCAGGGCCGGCATCACCAAGGTCAACGTGTCCACGCACCTCAATGTCGTCGCCGCCGGCGTCGTTCGCGATGTCCTCGCCGCCGACCCGGAGCTGGTCGACCCCCGCAGGTACATCGGCCCGTCCGTCAGGTCCGCCGCAGCCGAGGCCGAGCGCCTGCTCACCTGGTACGCCTCGGCCGCCCGCCGGCCCTGATCCCGGTACCTGTCGTCCCCGCGCCCACCAACCACTGTCAGCCCGAACCTCTTGCCCAACGGAGTGCACCATGAGTTCCACGAGTTCCACTGCAATCACACCCAGCAGCACCGCCAAGGACGTCCTCATCGGCATTGACGTCGGCACATCCTCGACGAAGGTCGCCGCCTTCACCAGGGACGCCGCCGTCCTGGCCGACCAGACCCGCGACTACCGCCTCGTCGTCGATGCCCCCGGCTTCGTCGAACAGGATCCGAACGAGTGGTGGGAGGCCATCACCCTGGCCACTCGGGCCGTCGTCGAGACGGTCGGCGCACACCGCGTCGCCGGCGTCGGCGTCTCCGGCCAGTCCTGGTCTGCCGTCCCCGTCGATGCCGACGGCACGGTGCTCGCCAACACCCCCATCTGGATGGACACGCGCAGCCAGAACATCTGCGACGACCTCGTCGCGCGCGTCGGCGCGGACCGCATCCTCGCAGTGTCGGGCAACCGGCTGGCCCCCACCTACACCACCGGCAAGATCATCTGGTTCCAGCGCAACCGGCCGGAGGTCTACAGGGCGGCTCGCTGGTTCCTCCAGTCCAGCTCCTTTATCGTCCTGCGCCTGACCGGCAGGGTCTCCCAGGACGTCTCCCAGTCCTACGGCATCCACGCCTGGGACACCGCCACAGGCGAGTACGACCAGACGCTGGCGGCCGAGCTCGGCCTCGACCTCACCAGGCTCCCGCAGGCGGTGCCCTGCCACGAGGTCGTCGGGACCGTCACCGCCGAGGCCTCCGCCGCGACCGGGCTGGCCGCGGGCACGCCGGTCGTCGCCGGGGGTCTCGACGCCGCCTGCGGGACGCTCGGGGCCGGCGTCATGAGGGCGGGACAGACCCAGGAGCAGGGGGGCCAGGCCGGCGGCATGTCGATCGTCACCGACTCGCCGGTGCGCGACGAGCGCCTCATCCTCTCCCGCCACGTCGTGCCCGGCACCTGGCTCTTCCAGGGCGGCTCCATCGCCGGAGGCGCCTCGCTGAACTGAGCGCGCAACACCTTCGGCGGCCCGCAGGACACCTTCAAGAGGATCGACACCGACGCCGAGAGCGTCCCGGTCGGCTCCGACGGAGTGTGGTTCCTGCCCTACCTCCAGGGCGAGCGCGGCCCCATCTGGGACTCCGACGCCCAGGGGCTCCTCTTCGGCCTCGGCTTCGGCACCACGAAGGCCGCGATCTGGCGGGCCGTCATGGAGGGCGTCGCCTTCTCCCTCCTCGACAACGTCACGGTCGCGGAGGAGGCCGGCGCCGAGACCGGCGTCCTGTACTCGGTCGGCGGCGCCGCCGGCTCGCGCCTGTGGACGCAGATCAAGGCCGACGTCCTCGGCAAGGAGATCCGTGTTCCCGCCGCGGGCACGGCCAGCTGCCTCGGCGCCGCCGTCCTCGCCGGAGTCGGCACGGGCCTGTACGAGTCCTTCGACGACGCCGCCCGCTATCTCGGCAGAGTCGAGCGCCGCCACACGCCGAACCCGGCGAACACGGCGCGGTACCGCGAGCTCTTCGGAATCTACAGGGAGCTGTACACGAGCCTGGCGCCCACCATGCACAGGGCCGCCGAGCTCAAACGGGCCTGAGCGTCCCGCCGCATGCGGCTCCGCCACCCCGGCCGGACCGGGACGGCGGGCCCGGCCGCTCAGCCTGCCAGGAGGCCCGCCGCGTGCCGGCCTGCGGCGGCGGCGGCGAGGAAGGCCGCGGCGTCCTCGCGCAGGCCGCGCCCCATGGTCGACATCCGCACCCCCGTGTCCCGCTGCGCCGCCTCCAGCGCCTCCAGGAGCCCGTCCACGCCCACCTCGACGTACCGGTGCCGGGCCCCCACCGGGCGCGGACCGCACAGCCCGCGCGCCTGGGCGGCCACCCGCTCTCCCAGCGGCCCGGGCAGAGCGGGGACGACGACGTCGGCCGCGGCCAGCGCCACCCGCCCGTAGGCGGTCAGCGAGTGGTGCGACACACCCCGGTGGCGCGCCCGCGCATCGGCCTGCGAGACCCGCAGGCAGGCGACGGCCCGCCCGCCCAGAGCGGCCACCGCGTTGACGGCGTCGCCGCAGGCCACGCCGGAGAATCCCCACGGTGTGTCGGTGCCCAGGTTGCCGGGCCCCTGAGCGAGGACGATCAGGTCGGCCCCCAGGATGCGACGGGCGGCCAGCAGGGCGTTGTGCACCGAGACGGCCTCGACGTCACCGCCCCACGCCTGGCCGGCGCTCACCGTGCCGGCCAGCCAGCCAGCCCCCCGCAGGGCGGCCGCGGTCCGCGAGTAGGGCAGGGGCAGGGCCCCGCCGTCGGTCATGACGTAGACGGCGCGCACCGGTCCGCGCGCACCACCCGTTGCGCGAGCCCCGGCGAGGACGGCCGGCAGGCTGGAGTGCAGGTCCGCAACGACCACCGGCGTCCCGCCGAGCACGAGGTCGTCGACGGGGGAGGCCAGCAGCCCGTGGTGCTCGGTGCCCTGCTCGTCCACCCCGGCCACCACGACCTGGTCGGGCATGTAGCGGGCCTTGACCAGGTGCCCGGCACAGGCGGAGTCCTCGGGCAGGACGTCGAGCCGGGCGCACACCATGGCGTGCCCGCCGGTGCCCAGCTCCCGGTCCAGGGCGGAAACCTCCAGGCGCACCCGCTCACCGGGCTCCGGAGCCCCCGTGAGGGTCTCATAGGCGACAGCGCGCAGCTCCTCGCCGGCCGTCATGGCGGTCGCGCCCGCCGGCGCCGCGCCGACGCGCACGTCCAGCTCGACGCACCGCCTGCCCACCGCCCCCCAGCTGCGCCGCAGTGCCAGGACCGTGCCGTCACGCCACATCATGGACCACACCGTACCGGGCCGGCGGGCGGCCCGACGGGAGCGCGGCTGCGCCTACGCTGTGACCGTGAGGAGCACGCCCGCCCAGAGGATCCCCGCCGAGGAGCGGCAGATCAACCTGCTGCTGGCCCTGCGCAGCACCGCGCGCGGCATGACGGCGGCCGAGGTGGTGGCCACGGTGGCCGGCTACGACGGGCGCGGGGGCGAGAGCGCCCGCCGCATGTTCGAACGGGACAAGACGGTCCTGCGCGACCTCGGCATCACGATCACCGCCACCGCCCGGGGCGGGAAGAGCCGCTACTCCATCGCCGAGGACGACTACGCCCTGCCCGAGGTCGCCCTGACCGTCGGGGAGGCGGCGGCCATCGACCTGGCGGCCTCCGCCTGGCGCTCGGGCGCCCTGGCCGCCACCGCCCGCCGCGCGCTGACCAAGATCCGCGCCGTCGTCGCCGAGGATCCCCGAGCCAGTGCGCTGGTGGATCTCACGGCCGATCTGGCCGGGGAGGAGATCCCGCCGGCGCTGGCCGCCGCCGTGGACGAGCGGCGCGTCGTCTCCTTCGACTACACCTCGGCGTCCTCGGGCACGACCCGCGCCCGCACCGTCGAGCCGCACCGGCTGCGGATGAGCGAGGGCGCCTGGTACCTCGACGCCTTCGACCGCGGCGCCGCAGCGCCCCGGACCTTCCGGCTGGCGCGGATCGCGGGGGAGGTCGCGGCGGTCTCCGGGCCCGGCGCGTTCCCGCCGCCGCAGGACGACGGGCCCGAGCCCCGCGAGGCGCTCATCGCCGTCGCCCCGGGCAGGGCCCTGCAGCTGCGGTCCCAGGCGACCGCGCTCGCGGACGGCGACGGCGCGCCACCCGGGTGGGACGTGCTGACCGTGCCCTACGCAGACCGCTTCGCCTTCGCGGGCTCGCTGGCCGCGCTGTCCGACGCCGTGGTGGTCGTGGGCCCGGCGCAGCTGCGCGACGACGTCGTGGCCCACCTCGCCGGGGCCGCGGCGCTCGCGCCGGAAGGCCTGTGACATGGCCCGACGCGCCTCCACCGACCGGCTCGTCCGGCTCCTGTCCCTGCCCGCCTGGGTCGCCGACAACGACGGCGCGACCCTCCGGGAGGCGGCCGCGCACTTCGGCGTGACGCCCGAGACGATTCGCGCGGACGTGGCGACCCTGTGGGTCTCGGGGCTGCCCGGCGGCATGCCGGACGACCTCGTCGACTTCTCGGCCACGGCCTTCGAGGCGGGACGCCTGAGCCTGGCCCAGCCGCTCGGGCTCGACCGGCCGGTGCGCCTGTCTCGCCAGGAGGCGATCGCCCTGCTCCTGTCCCTGCGGGTACTCGGCCGCGTCCTGGCCGATGACCCCGCCTCGGCGGCCGCCCTGCGGGGCGCCCGGAATGCGCTGCGGGCGGCCATCGGCGACGGCACGACCAGCGGCGGGGCGGCGCCGGCCGAGCAGGACCCCGCATCGGCGGCGCACCCGCGCTCCCCGGTGCTCCAGACCGTCCGGCGCGCCCTGGCCGAGCAGCGGCGGCTGCGACTGACCTACGTCTCGGCCACCGACACCCGGACGGTGCGCGAGGTCGATCCGCTCGAGCTCACCACCGACGGCGCGCACCTGACGCTGCGCGCCTGGTGCCTGAGCGCCGCGGCGGAGCGCTCCTTCCGGCTGGACCGGATCCTGGAGGCCGCCTGCGGTGAGACGCCGTCGGCCTCTCATCGCAGGCGCCGCCGGCCGACCAGGCCCGACGCCCGGCCCACGGCCGTCCTCACCCTGGCGCCCGGCGGGCGGTGGCTGGTGGAGCGGCTGGTCTGCGAGAGCGTCGCCGAGCGGGCCGACGGCGCCCTGAGGGCCGTGGTGCGCGGGCGCGACCGGACCTGGCTCATCGGCCTGGTGCTCTCCGCGGGCAGGCACCTGGTCGCTGTCGAGCCGCCCGACCTGGCCCGGGACGCGGCGGCCGCGGCCGCCCGCGCCCTGGCCCGCTACGGCGCGCGCCGCGTCCGCCCCGGGGCGAATGTGGGGCCCACCTCAGACGGCGGTTCGGGGAGGGGTCCGGCTGAGGCTAGACTCAAACCGTATCGACACACCCGCCTACCCAAGGAGTAGCGCTGTGAAATTCTCGCCGACGCACATCGTCGTCCTGCTCGTCCTGGTCCTGCTCGTCTTCGGCGCCAACCGCCTGCCGGATATCGCCCGGAGCGTGGGGCAGTCCATGAAGGTCTTCAAGAAGGAGGTCAAGGAGCTGCGCGACGAGGATGAGGGCAAGCAGCCCCCCGCGCAGATCCAGCAGCCTCAGGAGGGCACCTACTACACCCAGCCCACTCAGCCCGGCCAGAGCGCCGCGCAGAGCCCCGAGGGATCAGCCAAGCAGTGATCCCCGGTCATTCATTCTGAGCAGTTCTGAAGATCCGGCTTGAAGGAGGTCGAGGTGCCCAGGCTCCCGAAGATCAGGAGGCGCAGGGACAATCCCGAGGCGATCATGTCGATCGGGGACCACCTGCGCGAGCTGCGCAACCGCCTGTTCATCTCCGCCATCGGGGTCCTGGTCATGGCCGTCGTCGGCTACATGATCTACAGGCCGATCTACAACATCATCACCTACCCGATCAACCAGGCCAATGCGAACGGCGCGGACCTGAAGGTGAACTTCCCGACGATCCTGGCCTCCTTCGACCTGCGCCTGCGCATATCCATCTGGGTCGGCGTGCTTCTGGCGTCCCCGCTGTGGATGTATGAGTTCTGGGCCTATGTCGGCCCCGGCATGACCCGTAGGGAAAAGGCCTACACGTGGGCATTCGGCGTCACGGGGCTGGTCCTGTTCCTGTCCGGATGCGCCCTGGGCATGTGGATCATGCCCCACGCCGTGCAGATCCTGACCAACTTCATCCCCGACTGGGGCTCGTCCGCCGGAATCATCGACTCATCGACCTACCTCTCCTTCTACCTGCGCCTGATCCTCGTCTTCGGCGCGGCCTTCCTCCTGCCCGAGCTGCTCGTCGCCCTCAACCGACTGGGCCTCGTGAAGGGCAGGACACTTCTCAAGGGCTGGCGATGGGCGGTCGTGGGCATCTTCACCTTCATGGCCTTCGCCAACCCCCTGCCCGACCCCTGGTCCATGATCTTCATGGCGCTGCCGATCACCGGCCTGTACTTCCTGGCCTGCTTCATGTCCATCCAGCACGACAAGCGCGTGGAGAGGAGGCGCGCCAAGCTCGACGCCGAGCTCGACGCCGCCCTGGCCGAACCCTCAGCGCCCTCAGCGCCCTCTGCCCCGGCGACCCGGTCGGCGGCCCAGCCGCCCGAGCGCGCCGACAGGGCCTGAGCCTCTCGGCCGCCTCGGCTGCCCGTCATCCCGCCCGACCCGCCCGACACCCTTCATGCGCATCGCCCTGGTCGCCAACCCGACGTCCGGACGCGGACGTCACGGCGGCGCCGCCCACGCCGCCGTGACGGCGCTGGTCACCGCCGGGCACGACGTCGTCGTCGTCCACGGCTCCTCCTACGACGAGTCGCGGGCGAACGCGACGGCGCTGCTCGAGCACGACGGCGGGCCCGACGCCCTGGTCGTGGTCGGCGGGGACGGCACCGTCCACCTCGGTCTCGACGTCGTCGCCACCACGCACGTGCCCCTGGGCATCGTGGCGGTGGGAACCGGCAACGACATCGCCCGCCATCTCGGCCTGCCCGGCCGCAACGTGGCGGCCGCCGTCGAGGTCATCGACGCCGCCCTGCGCGGGGCCGGGCGCATCGCCCGCCTGGACGCCATCCACGCCGCCCGCCCCGACGGCTCGCCCGTGCCCGCCGAGCACGAGTGGTCGCTGGCCGTTGTCTCCGCGGGCCTGGACGCCGCCGTCAACGCCCGGGCCAACACGCTGGCCTGGCCCTCGGGGGAGGGCCGCTACCTGCGCGCCGTCGTGGGTGAGCTGGCGGGCCTGGCCCCCTACGGCTACCGGCTCACCACCGACTCGGGGACCTGGGAGGGGGCGGCCCTGCTGGTCGCGGTCGCCAACACCCGTTACATCGGGGGCGGCATGGACCTGTCTCCCGATGCGGACGCCGCCGACGGCCTGCTGGACGTGCTGCGCCTGGACCCGGTGGGGCGGCTGCGGCTCCTCGGCCTGCTGGCGCGGCTCTTCTCCGGCGCCCACCTGGGCGACCCGGCCGTCCGCCTCGAGCGCTCTCGCGCGGTCACCATCGAGACCCTGCCGCCCGGGGCGGGGCTGCGCACCCCGCCGTGCCCCATGGCCGACGGCGAGGCCATCGCCGGCCTGCCGCTGCGGCTGGAGGCCGTCCCCGGTGTCGTCTCGGTGCTGCTGCCGCGCTGAGGGACGGGGCGCGCACGCGACCGGGCTCCGCGCGGTGGTCGGGCTGCGGAGCGGGGCAGCGGCACCCATGGGCTGCCCGTAGGCTTGACGCCATGAGCTCGCCCGCCGAACGCTACGCCGCCGCACGACGCCGACAGGCGGCCTCTCGCAGCGAGCTGGCCCGCTTCGCCGACACCTACGAGTTCCCCCTCGACGACTTCCAGGTCCGCGGGTGCGAGGCGCTCGAGCGCGGCGAGGGCGTCCTCGTGGCCGCGCCCACGGGCGCAGGCAAGACCGTCGTCGGCGAGTTCGCCATCCACCTGGCGCTGGCCAAGGGCCTCAAGGCCTTCTACACCACCCCCATCAAGGCGCTGTCCAACCAGAAGTACCTCGACCTGCTGGCCCGCTACGGCGCGGAGCGCGTCGGCCTGCTGACCGGGGACACCTCCGTGAACCCTCACGCCGACGTCATCGTCATGACCACCGAGGTCCTGCGCAACATGCTCTACTCGGGCTCCCGCGACTTAGGCCGCCTCGGCTTCGTGGTCATGGACGAGGTGCACTACCTCGCCGACCGGTTCCGCGGCCCGGTGTGGGAGGAGGTCATCATCCACCTGGCGCCCGAGGTGCAGGTGGTCTCCCTGTCGGCGACCGTCTCGAACGCCGAGGAGTTCGGCGACTGGCTCGGGCAGGTGCGCGGCCGCATCGCCGTCGTCGTCTCCGAGCACCGTCCGGTGCCCCTGACCCAGCACATGATGGTCGGCCGACGGCTGCTCGACCTCTACACCGTCACGTCGGGGCCGTCGCCGGGCGGCGACGGCCCGCTCGCGGCCCAGCCGCCGCTCAACCCCGACCTGCTCAAGGCCCTGGCCAGGGCCCGCCGCGCAGCGGCCGGGGAGGCGGGCGCGTCCAAGTCCGGCCGCGGCGACCCGGCCGCCCAGCCGTGGCGGCGGGGGAGGAACCGGCAGGGCGGTCGGGCGCCGCGCCGCGGCGAGGGCGGCGCCCGCGTCGCGCGCCTGCGTCCGCCGTCACGGGTCGCGGTCATCACGGCGCTCGAGCGGGCCGATCTTCTGCCGGCGATCGTGTTCGTGTTCTCGCGCGCCGGCTGCGAGCAGGCCGTCCACCAGAGCGTGGAGGCCGGAATCGACCTGACCACCGAGTCCGAGGCGGCCCGGATCCGCGAGGTCATCGACCGGCACACGGCCGAGATCCCCAGGAGGGACCTGGGGGTGCTCGGGTTCCGGAGCTGGGCGCACGCCCTCCAGCGGGGCGTGGCCGCCCACCACGCCGGCCTCCTGCCCGTCTTCAAGGAGACCGTCGAGGAGCTCTTCAGCGCCGGGCTGGTCAAGGTCGTCTACGCCACCGAGACCCTGGCCCTGGGCATCAACATGCCCGCCCGCACCGTCGTCCTGGAGTCCCTGCGCAAGTGGAACGGGTCGGCCCACGTCACCCTCAGCCCCGGGGAGTACACCCAGCTGACCGGCCGGGCGGGCCGGCGCGGCATCGACGTCGAGGGGCACGCCGTCGTCCTGGCCGCCGACGAGATCGAGCCCGCCTTCGTCTCCTCGCTGGCCTCCCGGCGCACCTACCCGCTCGTGTCGGCCTTCCGCCCCACCTACAACATGGCCGTCAACCTGCTCGGGCGCACCTCGCGCGCCCGGGCCCGCGAGGTGCTGGAGTCCTCCTTCGCCCAGTACCAGGCCGACCGCGGCGTCGTCGAGCTCGCCGCCCAGGCCCGCAGGAAGCGCCGAGCCCTAGCCTCCCTGGAGAAGCAGATGAGCTGCCGCCTCGGCGATTTCGCCGAATACATGCAGCTGCGCCAGAGCATCGCCGAGGCCGAGGCCGAGCTGTCCCGGCAGGGCCGCACCCAGCGCCGCGACGAGACCGTGCGCACCATGAGCTCCCTCGGCCGCGGCGACATCATCATCCACCGCAAGGGACGCCGCCACAAGCACGCCGTCGTCCTGGACCAGGGCGTGGACCGCTCCGGCACGCCCGTCCTGACGGTCCTGGGGGAGGACTCGCGGGTCCTGACCCTGTCGCCGGAGACCACCCCCGAGGGCGTCCTCAGGGTCGGCTCCCTCAAGGTCGCCCCCGGCGTGGACGTGCACAGGCCCCGGGACCGCGAGCGCCTGGCGGAGCGCCTCCTGGACGTCCTGCGCTCGGGGAACGTGGAGCAGGCCCGGATCCGGCGGCGCCGGCGGCGAAAGGACGAGGACGAGCAGGCCACCGGGCGCCTGGAGGATCTGCGCCACCAGATGCGCGCCCACCCCTGCCACGCCTGCCCCGACCGTGAGGAGCACGCCCGCACGGGACGCAAGTGGGTGCGCGCGTCCGCCGAGGCCGACCGGCTCCAGGCCCGGGTGGACAGTCGCACCGGCACCATCGCCCGCCTCTTCGACGCCGTGTGCGAGGTGCTCACCGAGCTCGGCTATCTCGAGCCCGTCGACCGCGGCCACCCGGAGCGCGACCTGCGGGTCACCGACGCCGGCCGGGTGCTGGCGCGCGTCTACGCCGAGCGCGACCTGCTCATCTCCGAGTGCCTGCGGTCCGGCCTGTGGGAGGGGCTCGAGCCCGCCGACCTGGCGGCCGCGGTGTCGGCATGCGTGTACGAGCCGCGGCTGGCGGTGCAGTCCATCGGCCTGCCCGCGGCGCCGTGCTCCCGCCTGGGGGCGGTGCTGCGTCAGGAGATCCACCTGTCGCGCTCCATCAACGACCTGGAGGCCCTGGCGCGCATCGAGTCCTCCAGCGGCGCCGAGCCCGCACTGGCGGGGGCTGTGAAGGCGTGGGCCGAGGGCGCCGACCTGGCCGAGGTCCTGGAGGCCTGCGAGCTGACCGCCGGCGATTTCGTGCGCTGGTCCAAGCAGCTCCTCGACGTGCTCGGGCAGCTCGCCTGCCTCCTGCCCGCCGAGGACGCCGCGCCCGAGCGGCGGCGGGCGCTCCAGGCGCTGTCGACCGGGGCCGCCCAGGCGAGCCTGGACGTCAACAGGGGAGTGGTGGGCTGGTCCGCGGTATGAGGGACGTGAGGGGGACCCGGCCGGGCAGGACCGGGGCGCCCGTCCTTCCCGCGGGCCGGTCGCCCCGTGGGGAGGACGCGGCGGGTAGTCTCGCTGTGGCCGGGCCCCCGCTCGGAGCAGCCTCACCACGACAGGACACCCGCGCCCCATGTCAGGTTTCTTCGCCCTTCTCGATGACATCGCCGCGCTCGCCAAGCTGACGGTCTCAACCATCGACGACACGGCCTCCCTGGCCGTCAAGGCCTCGGCGAAGGTCTCGGCCGCCACCGTCGACGACGTCGCCGCGACACCGCAGTACGTCACCGGCATCACCCCGGACCGCGAGCTGCCCATTATCAGGAAGATCACCGTCGGGTCCCTGCGCAACAAGCTCCTCATCATCCTGCCTGCGGGCCTGCTGCTGACGGCGGTGGCGCCAGCCCTCCTGCCCGTCGTTCTCGTCATCGGCGGGGCCTACCTGTGCTTCGAGGGAGGGGAGAAGCTCCTGGGGCTCCTCCTGCACCCCGGCCGTGCTGAGAAGGCCGCCGAAAAGGCAGCCGAGGACGAGGGCCCGGCGGACGAGGCGTCCATTATCAAGCGCGCCATCACCACCGACTTCGTCCTGTCCACCGAGATCATGCTGCTCGCGCTGGCCGAGGTGCAGGGGGAGTCCTCCACCAGGCGCGTCATCGTCCTGGTCATGATCGCCCTGCTCATCACCTTCGCCGTCTACGGGCTGGTCGGGGCGCTCATCAAGCTCGACGACGCCGGGGCGCACCTGGCCGTCAAGGGCCGCACCCGGGTCTCGCGGTCCTTCGGGCGCGCCGTGGTCTCCGCCGCGCCGGCGCTCTTCACGGGCCTCGGGATCGTCGGCACCGTGGCCATGCTGTGGGTCGGCGGGCACATTCTGGCGACCAACCTGGCCGAGATCGGGTTCGGCCCGCTGCACCGCACCATTGAGCGCGCCGAGGAGCTCAGTGGCAACCCAGTGCTGTCCTGGGTCGCGGGTACCGCCGTCTCCTGCTTGATCGGGACGGCGGCCGGCACCGCGCTCGCCCTGGCATGGCACGGCACCCGGCTGGCCGCGCACCGCCGCAGCCGCGCCTGAGGCGGGGCGCCCGGTGCCTCTATGCTTCAACCTGTGACACCGCCCAAGCGCACGAGCGACAGACCGCGCACCGCCGGCACCGCCGACTCGGCCTCGGACGGGCCCGGCCGCCCCCGGGCGGTGCGCGCTCTCATGCCCGTCCTGGCCGCCGCACTGGCGGGCCTGGCGGTGACCGCCGCCTTCCCGCCGACGGGCCTGTGGTGGGCCGCGCCGGTCGGCGTTGCCGTGCTCATGGGTGCCCTCCGGGGGCGGGGCGCAGGAGCGGGCGCCGGACTGGGGCTGGTCTTCGGGATCGCGCTCTTCGCGCCGCTGCTGCACTTCACCGCCGTCGCCATGGGAAACCCGATCGGGTGGGCGGCGCTCACCCTCGTCCAGGCCCTCTACACCACGGCCCTGGGCGCCGCATGGGCGCTGGTGGGCCGCATACCCGCCCTGGCCGCGGACGGCCCCGGGGCGGGCCGCGCGGCCGTCGCACGAGCCGCCTCCTTCACGGTGCTGTGGTGCGGGGTGGAGGAGCTGCGCTCGAGCTGGCCGTGGGGCGGCTTCCCCTTCGGCAGGCTCGCCTTCGCCATGGCCGACGCCCCCATGCTCCCCTTCGCCGCCTACGGCGGCTCCATCGGCCTGACGCTTCTGGTGGCGCTCATCGGAGCCTGCCTGTTCGAGGCCGCCCACGCCCTGCGCGCCCAGGCGCTCCTGCCCGCCCTGGTGGCGGCGGCCTGCGCGGGCCTGGTCCTGACCGCCCCGCTGGCCCTGCCCGTTCACAGCGCCGCCGAGGACGGGAACCTGCGGGTGGGCGCCGTCCAGGGCGATGTCGCCAAGGACTTCGAGGACGCCTTCAACCGGGCCCTGGAGGTCACCGGCAACCATGCCCGGGCCACTGACCGGCTCGCCGCCGACGTCGGAAGCGGCAACCTCGACGTCGTCATCTGGCCGGAGAACGCCGCTGACCTCGACCCGCGCACCCACCGCTCGACCGCCACCATGATCGATGCCTCCGCACAGGCAGTGGGCGCCCCGATCATGGTGGGCGCCGTCCTGTTCGAGGACGACGTCCGCTACAACGACATGGTCGTGTGGACCCCCGGCCGGGGCGCGGGAGCCTACTACCGCAAGCACCGGCCGGTGCCCTTCGCCGAGTACGTCCCCCTGCGCGACCACATCAGACGGCTGACCGCCGAGGTCGACCGCATCAGCACCGACATGGCCCCGGGAACCGGGCCCCAGACCCTCACCGTCCGCGCTGCCGCCCAGGACCGCGACATCACCCTGGCCATGGGCATCTGCTTCGAGGTCGCCTACGACAGCATCCTGCGAGACGGCGTGCGCCAGGGGGGCGAGCTGATCGTCATCCCCACCAACAACGCGAGCTTCCTGTCCTCCTCCGAGGCCGCCCAGCAGCTCGCCCAGGGGCGGGTCCAGGCCGTCGTGCACGGACGCAGCGTCGTCCAGGTCTCCACGGTGGGCATCACCGCGATCATCAGCCCCCGGGGCGTCGTCGAGCAGCAGACCCGGCCCTACACCCAGGCCGCCCTGGTCGCCGACGTCGGCCTGCGCACCTCGACCACGCCGGCCGACACCCTGGGCGACTGGCCGGGGCGCGTCCTGTGCGCCGTCGCGGCTGCGCTGGCGGCAGCCGGTATCGTGTCCAGCGCTACGCGCCGTCGTCGCGCTGCCGGAAACCGCCGGCGCTGAGACCCGCCCACCAGGATCGGAGAAGAACTGTGAAGGCCCTCGTCGTCATACCCACCTACAACGAGATCGACTCCCTGCCCGGGGCCCTCGACCGTGTACGTGAGGCCGTGCCCGAGGCGCACATCCTGGTGGTCGACGACAGCTCCCCCGACGGCACGGGCAAGCTCGCCGATGCGCGGGCCCAGGTCGACGACCGCATCCACGTCCTGCACCGCACGGAGAAGAGCGGCCTGGGGCCCGCCTACCTGGCCAGCTTCTCCTGGGGGCTCGCCTCGGGCTACGAGCTGATCTGCGAGATGGACGCCGACGGCTCCCACCGCGCCGAGGACCTCGCCCTGCTCATCCAGCGCGCGGAGATGGCCGACGAGCCCGACCTCGTCATCGGCTCGCGCTGGGTCTCCGGCGGCGCCACCCGGGGCTGGGACGCCAGGCGCGTGGCCCTGTCCCGCGGGGGCAACCTCTACATCAACGCCATGCTGGGCCTGCGGGTCAGGGACGCCACGGCCGGCTTCCGCGTCTACCGGGCATCGGTCCTGCGCCGCCTGGACCTGGGCAAGGTGGAGGCGCTCGGGTACGGCTTCCAGGTCAATATGACCAAGCTCGTCGCCGACATCGGAGGGCGCATCGTCGAGATGCCGATCACCTTCCTGGAGCGCGAGGCGGGCCACTCCAAGCTCTCCGGCGGGATCTTCACCGAGGAGCTGAGCCTGGTGACCAAGTGGGGGCTGGTCAAGCGGGGCGGACAGCTGGCCGATGCGGCCCAGAGGCTGGGCGACCGCATCGGCCGGGCGCGAGCGGGCAGGCGCCGGCGGCCGGCGAACCGGCGTCGGCGCTGAGGCGCAGCCGGTCGGCCGCGACCGGCATCAGAAGCGCTCGCGGTAGATCTCGCCCGAGCGCAGCATCTCGAGCCGCTCGCCGAGGAGGACCTTGAGGTCGTCGATCTCGCGGCGCTCGAGCAGCATGTCCCAGTGGGTCCGGGGAGCCTTCTTGGGCTCGTCGGGCTCGGGCTCCTCCTCGCCGCGCAGCGCGGCCACCTGGCCGCACTCCGGGCACTCCCAGGTCTGGGGGACCTCGGCCTCCAGCGCCATGGGGACGACCACGACGTGCGCGAGCGGGCACTCGTAGCTGATCATCTGCCGCTCGGCGAACTCGACGCCCTCCTCGGACTCCATCGACTTCGCGCCGATGGTCATGCCCCGCAGTGCGCGGTCTGCCATGCTGTTGCCTCTCTCGTGCTCGATACTCGTGCCGGGCGCGCCCGGGCCCGTGGCACACCGGGCTCAACGCCGATCGGCGCCCTGACATTCCCGGGGCGGGTGTCGGCGCTGAGAGCGTCCGGGGCAGGAGTCTACCGGGACGCGCGTGCCGTGCCGCCAGCCGCGCGCACCCCTCCAGGCGGCATACTGTCCTCATGGCTACCAAGCGCATCGGCATCCTGACCGCCGGCGGAGACGCCCCTGGACTCAACGCCGCGATCCGCGGCTTCGGAAAGGCGGCGATCCAGGAGCACGGCTGGAGGCTCATCGGGTTCCGCGACGGCATGCGCGGCCTGGCGGAGAACCGCTTCACCGAGCTCGACGGCGCCTCGCTGTCCGGCATCCTGACCACCGGCGGCACCATGCTGGGCACGAGCCGGGACAAGGTCCACCGCATGGTCGTGGACGGCCAGGCCCGCGACATGGTCCCCACCATCGTGGAGAACTACGACAAGGACGAGCTGGACGCCCTGGTGTGCCTGGGCGGCGGCGGGACCGCCAAGAACGCCAAACGGCTCGTGGACGCCGGTCTCAACGTCCTGCACCTGCCCAAGACCATTGACAACGACATTGTCGAGACCGACACGTCCTTCGGCTTCGCCACGGCCCTGGAGATCGCCACCGAGGCGGTGGACCGCCTTCACTCCACCGCGCACTCCCACCACCGCATCATCCTCACCGAGATCATGGGGCACCGTGCCGGCTGGCTGGCGCTGGGCGCGGGCATCGCCGGGGGAGCGGACGTCATCCTCCTGCCGGAGATCCCCTACGACGTGGAGGCGATCGCGGGCAAGATCGAGCGCCGCCGCTCCCGCGGCTCGACCTTCTCCGTGGTCGCGGTCGCCGAGGGCGCGCTCAACCGCGCGGACGCCCAGGAGCTGGCGCACGCGCAGGCGCTGATCAAGGACGCGTCCTCCCCCGACCTCAAGGCGCTGGCCAAGAGGAACGTCAGGACCCTGGAGGCCTCGCACCGCGCCAACACCTTCACCCTGGCCGAGCAGCTCGAGGCGGCCACGGGCCTGGAGGCGCGCGTGTCCATCCTGGGCTACGTCCAGCGCGGTGGCACCCCCAACGCCGCCGACCGGATGCTCGGCACTCGCCTGGGAGTGGCCGGCGCCAATGCGATCGCCGACGGCAGGTTCGGGGTCATGGTGGGCGACCGCGGCCGCGGGACGGAGCTGGTCCCGCTGAAGGACGTCGCCGGGAGGATCAAGTTCGTCCCGCAGGACCACGAGTGGATCCGGGCAGCCCGCTCCGTGGGCACCGCCCTGGGCGACTGATGCCTCCCGGGCTGGGAGCACCCCGAGGGCGCCCCACGTGCACCCGGTTCGCGACGGGCGCCACGTCTGGGCCCGGGAGCGGCACGGTCCTGGCCGACGCCGACCGCGGCCGCCCCGAGGTCCTCCGGCCCCCGGGCGGGCCCAGGTGACGGCGGCCCGCCTTGCCGACGGGGTCCGCCTGCGCCGCTGGCCGGGCCCGGTGCCCGACGAGCCGGCGGGTCTGTGCCTGGTCGTCCCGGGCCGGGGCTACCCGGCCACCATGCCGCTGCTGTTCTGGCCGGCCACCGCGCTCGTGGAGGACGGGTGGGCGGTGGCGGTCCTGGAGTGGGGCACGCCGCCTACTGACTCCGCCGCGCTCGAGGCCCTCGCCGAGGCCGCCCTGTCCTGTACGCTGGCCGGGGCGCCTCTGAAGCAGGCTGACCTCCCCCTGCTCCTGGTGGCCAAGTCCCTGGGGACCCGCCTGGCCCCGTGGGCGGGCCGTCACGAGGTGGCCGGGGTGTGGCTCACGCCCCTGCTCGACGACGTCCGGGTCAGGCGGGCCATTGAGACGTACCCGGCCCCCGGCCTCGTCGTCGGCGGGACGGACGACCCCCACTGGGACGGCGGCCCCGCCCTCACCCCGGTGGCGGCAGACGTGCAGGTCTGGGATGTCCCTGGTGCCGACCACTCGCTGCAGGTGCCCTCATGGCGCGCCTCGGTACGCACCCAGTGCGAGGTCACCGACCGTGTCCTGGCGCTGGCGCGCGGGCTGCCTGCCGGGCGAGCCCTCAGCGGCCCAGGCGCGCAGGTGTCCTGACACTGGCGCGCATTGCTCACTGGCCTCCGGCTCCGGTTGACGGGCGCCCGGCCCGGCGCTGGCGGGGAAGTGGGCGGTTCGTATGGCGGCGCAGGTCGTCCTGGACGCCGTGCGCGCCGCCGGGGCGGCCCAAAGCGGCTCACGCGGGGCCGAGCAGGCCGATCCAGTGCCGATCCAGTGCCGGCGGCGCAGCGGCCCGTCGCCCAGTCGACGGCGGTCCTCCAGCACCCCGGGGAAGGCGAGTAGACCGGCCGGCACGTGGACCGCACTGAGCCTCTCAGAAGAACGGGATGAGGTCGCGCAGGCTGGCCACCACCGCCGTGCCGTCCACCGCGTCCCGTAGGGTGAGCACGGTGCCGGGGGAGACCAGGAGCGCGGCGTTCATCCCCGCGTTGGCGGCCGCGACCGCGTCGATGGGCCGGTCGCCGACGCACAGCACCTGGGTCGGGTCCAGGCCGTGGCGTCGGGCGAGCAGCAGATTCATCTCCGGGCTGGGCTTGCGCGCTGGCCCGTCGGGGGCGCAGACCATGTCATCGAGGTCGAGCCCCAGGACGGTGACGAGCATGGTGGCGCTGGCGCGATCGCGGTGGGTGGCCACGAGGTTGAGGCCGCCCTTCTCCCAGACCCGTGCGATGAGCTCGCGGGCGCCGTCCATGACCGGGGCGGGGCGGGTGCGCCACCGCGTCTTGAGCTCCTCGTAGGCGCGCTCCAGATCGGCGCGCGGCACTTTACGTGAAACCGAGAGCGACTCGATGGCGTGCGCGATCGAGTGCTGCGTCAGGGCGCCGATCTCACGCAGGTGGGAGGGATCGGTGTCCCCGTAGGCCGCCCGGCTCAGGGTGCGCACCACCTCGGGGTAGGTGTCGATGAGGGTTCCGCCCATGTCCCAGATAATGTGCTTCATGTCAGTAGTGTCCCTGGATGCGGGGCGGATGTCAGCGCTATCGGAGAGCCGCCGGAGGGCGGTCCGTCGAAGAGGGTGAGGCGACTCCATAATTAACCCCGCACATCGAGCGACCAGCCTGGGCCGGGCGCTGCTCGGCGCGCTGACCATAGCGCGCCCACCGGCCTCCTGCAGCGGGTCTGGGCAACTCTCCTGGGCATCTCTCCTGGGGAACGAGAGGGCACGACGCCTGCCGATGTCGGGCGCACTGGCAGCACCGATCAGCTTCCACCTGGTCTACCTCACCGCCAACCGCGTCGCCCTGGGAGGCCTGAGCCGGCTCGGTTCCGGCGTGAGAATCGAGCTCGCCAGTCCCGTTGCGATATCGGTGATATCATGAGGATGGATCGATCGGGTGGAGGCGCGCACATGGCAGCAGCAGTCGTCACGACCGTCGTCTGGGAGCCACTGCGGCCGAGCCCGGATCCCGCCATGATTGGCGGACTGAGCGCCTCGGGCCCTTTCGATCCGGAGCCTTGCGCCATTGACGCATCGCTCAACGGCAAGTAACCGTGCCCGCCCGGCCGACCATCTCCGACCTCGCCCGCGAGCTGCGCCTCTCGATCTCCTCAGTCTCCTGCGCGCTCAACGGCCGGCCGGGGGTCAGCGAGAAGACGCGGCGGCGCGTCATCGCGTACGCCGCCCGGGTCGGGTACCGCCCCAGCCTGTCGGCGCGCGCCCTGTCCCGCTCGCGCGCCGAGGCCCTCGGGATCGTGGTGCGCGACGAGCTCTCCGTAATCGGCACCGAGCCCTACTACCTCCGGTTCATCGCCGGAGTCGAGTCGGTCCTGCAGGACACGAGCGTCGAGCTCACCATCAAGCTCATCGACGCGGGCATCGACGAGGAGCTCGCGATCTACCGGCGCTGGGCCGCGGAGCGACGCGTCGACGGCGTCATCCTCCTCGACGAGCCCGTCGAGGACCCCCGGGTCCCGCTGCTGCGCGAGCTGGACCTGCCCGCGGTCATTCACGGGACGGCTCCGACCATGCACCCGGGCGCGCCCGCGGTACTGGTCGACGACGCCAGGGACGCGGTCACCGTCGTCGACCACCTTCACTCCCAGGGGTGCCGGCACATCCTTCACGCGCTCGGCCCGCAGAGGCACCGCCACGAGCTCCGCCGCCGCCAGTGCGTCGCGCAGCGCTGCTCGGAGCTGGGGATCCTCTACACGACGGCGATCGGCACCTACACGATCGAGCACGGCGAGCGGGCCGCTCAGGCCCTCGTCGCCTCCCGCGAAGGCCGACCCGACGCCATGATCGCCGCGAACGACCTCATCGCCGTCGGGGCCGCGCGCAGGCTCGAGGCGCTCGGCGTGAGCGTGCCGGACCAGTGCCGCATTGTGGCGTGGGACGACTCGGTCCTGTGCGCGGTCAGCACGCCGACCATCACCGCGCTCGACCGCCACCCGGAGCGGTACGGGGCCGACTGCGCCTCCATGCTCCTGAGCCTGCTGTCCGCGGGGGACTCGCCGGGCGGCGAGGACTCCCGTCTCCTCGGGCGGACCGATGCCGGCTCTCCGCTCATCGCCCGGCAGTCAACGCTGCGGGCCGCACCCGCACCCGCGGGCGACTCATAGCCGTGACCCTTGACTCGCCAGGCGATATCGCATACCGTCTAACCGAAGCGCTTCGGTTGACTACCCATCGCCGAAGGCCCCTAGGTTTCAAGGAGGAAACCATGGTTCACACCCTCACCCGTCGCGGCTTCGTCCAGGCGTCGAGCCTGGCCGCCGCCCTTGCCGCCATCACCGCCTCCTCCGGCTGCTCGGGATCGTCGTCGTCCGGCGGAGACTCGAAGACGCTCACGTACTGGGCCTCGAACCAGGGCACCAGTATCGACGCCGACAAGGAGGCGCTCACCCCGCTGCTGGAGACCTTCACCGAGGACACGGGCATCACCGTCAACCTGGAGGTCATCGGCTGGAACGACCTGCAGACCCGCATCCAGACGGCCGTCACCTCCGGCGACGCCCCGGACGTGGTCAACATTGGCAACACCTGGGCCGTCTCGCTCCAGGCCACGGGCGCGTTCCTGGAGCTCGACGACGAGGCGATGACCGCCGTGGGCGGGGCCGACAAGTTCGTCGCCACCGCCCTCGAGACCTGCGGGGCCGCCGAGACCGTGCCCACCTCGCTGCCGCTCTACGGCCTGGCCTACGGCCTCTACTACAACCGCAGGATGTTCTCCGACGCCGGGCTGGAGCCGCCCAGGACCTGGGAGGAGATGGTCGAGGCGGCCAAGAGGCTGACCAGCGCCGCCAACGGCGTCTACGGACTGTCCCTGGCCGCGGGCAGCTACACCGAGAACGCCCACTACGCCTTCATCAACGCCGCGCAGAACGGCAGCGACCTCTTCGACGACCAGGGGAGCCCGACCTTCACCGGGCAGGGCGTCGTCGACGGCATCCTGCGCTACCTGGACCTCATGCAGACCGACAAGGTGGTCAACACCTCGAACGCCCAGTACGACAACGGCACGGACTCCGTCGCGGACTTCGCCAACGGGAAGGCGGCGATGATCATCAACCAGAACAACGCCGACACGACCATCGCCGCCAACGGCATGACCTCCGACGCATTCGGCGTCGTCCCCTACCCGGCGCCCAAGGCCGCCGCCGCAGACGTCGCCAGCCATGTCGCCGGCATCAACATCTCGGTCTTCGCCGGCACGAAGAACCGGGACGGGGCGCTCCAGCTCGTCAAGTTCCTCACCGAGCCCGCCCAGCAGGCCACGCTCGGCAGCGCGTTCACGACGCTGCCCGTCCTCAAGGACGAGGCCCCGACTTTCACCGAGGACCAGGAGGAGATCACGACCTTCACCGAGGTCTACGAGAAGCGCTCGAAGCCGCTGCCGCTCGTGCCCGCGGAGGACCAGTTCGAGTCGACGGTCGGGCAGGCCATGAACGACATGTTCGCGAAGATCGCGACCGGCTCCGTCCTGACCGCCGACGACGTCCGCGCCACTCTTCAGAGCGCCCAGGACTCCGTCTCCGCCGCCATCGGCTGACCGGTCATGAGCACGCGCGCTGCCGGCGCGCGGGCCGGGCGCCTCCGGGACCGCCCGGCCCGCAAGCAGGGCTGGTACCTTCCCTACCTCATCATCCTTCCGGCCGTCATCTTCGAGCTCTTCATCCACGTCGTCCCGATGCTCACCGGCATCTGGATGAGCTTCAAGAAGCTGACCAAGTTCTTCATCAGCAACTGGGCCGCCGCCCCGAACGCCGGCCTCGACAACTTCCGCAAGGTCCTGGACATGTCGAGCTCGACCGGCCAGGGATTCCGCAGCTCCCTCCTCGTCACCTGCGCCTTCACCGTGCTCGTGGTCGGGATCTCCTGGGGCCTGGGAATGCTCGCCGCCGTCGTCCTCCAGCGCCCCTTCCGGGGCAGGGCGGTCGTCCGCACGCTCTTCCTCATCCCGTACGCCCTGCCGATGTACGCCGGTGTCATCGCGTGGAACTTCATGTTCCAGAAGGACAACGGCGCCATCAACCACATTCTCGTCGACAACCTGGGGATCCTCGACGAGGGCGCCTTCTGGCTCATCGGCGGCAACGCGTTCGTCGCCCTGGTCGTCGTCGCCATCTGGCGGTGGTGGCCCTTCGCCTTCCTCATGCTCATGGCGGGGCTGCAGTCCATACCGGACGACGTCTACGAGGCCGCCTCCCTGGACGGCGCCCGGCGGTTCCGCCAGTGGTGGTCCATCACCCTGCCGATGCTCCGCCCGGTCAACCTCGTCCTGCTGCTCAACATGTTCCTGTGGACATTCAACGACTTCAACACCCCGTACGTCCTGTTCGGCACCTCCCAGCCGGCGGCCGGGGACCTCATCTCCTTCCACATCTACAACGCCTCCTTCCTCACCTGGAACTTCGGCGCGGGCTCGGCGATGTCGGTCCTCCTGCTTCTGGCCCTGCTGGCGGTCAGCGGGCTCTACATCGCCTACCTGAACAGGAGGTCGGAGGATGCGTGACACGGCGGCCTTCAAGGCCCTGAGGCTCGTGGTCGTCGTCCTGCTGAGCCTTTTCGTGCTCCTTCCGCTCTACGTGATGGTCAGCTCCTCGCTCAAGCCGCTCCAGGACGTCCAGGGGGACTTCACATGGTGGCCCACGAGCCTGACGGTCTCTCCGTTCCTGGACATGTGGAAGACGGTGCCGCTGGGGAGCTACTTCCTCAACTCGATCATCGTGTCGACCATTGCGACGCTCTTCAGCATGATCATCGCGGTCTTCGCCTCCTACGCCGTCTCCCGCTACCGGTTCCACGGCAGGACCCTGTTCACGACGACGATCCTGTCGACGCAGATGTTCCCGGGCGTGCTCTTCCTCCTGCCGCTGTTCATCATCTTCGTCAATATCAACACGGCGTTCGGGATACAGCTCGTCGGAACCCGCGGTGGGCTGATCCTCACGTACCTGACCTTCTCCCTCCCGTTCTCCATCTGGATGCTCTCCGGCTACTTCAACGGCATTCCCCGCGAGCTCGACGACGCCGCCAAGGTGGACGGCTGCTCGCCCCTGGGGGCTCTTATCAGGGTGATCCTTCCGGCCGCCCGGCCCGGCCTGGTGGCGGTGGCCATCTACTCCTTCATGACGGCCTGGGGAGAGGTCCTCTTCGCCTCGGTGATGACGACCGACGCCAACCGCACGCTCGCGGTGGGGCTGAGGCTGTACTCGACCCAGACGGCGGTCTACTGGAACCAGATCATGGCCGCCTCGCTGGCCGTGTCCGTGCCCGTCGTCATCGCCTTCCTGATTCTCCAGAAGAGCTTCGTGGCAGGCCTGACAGCCGGCTCCGTGAAATAATCCCGCCCCCGAGAGCGCGACAGGAACGCGCCCCCGCCTATCACCCGAGGACCGCTATGCCCACCCGCCCCATGCACATGATCAACAGCTCCGGCCAGTCCCGGCCGTGGATCGGAGCCAACTTCTGGTCGCGCACGGGCGGTCCCAGAATGTGGTCGCGCTACGACCCCGGCATCGTCCGCGAGGAGCTCCGGGTCCTGCACGAGCACGGCCTGACAATGACGCGCTCATTCTTCTACTGGCCCGACTTCATGCCCGCTCCCGACACGATCGACGAGGGGGCCTGCGACCGGTACCGGGACTTCCTCGACGCACACCGGGAGGTGGGGATGGGGACGATCCCGACATTCATTGTCGGCCACATGTCGGGGGAGAACTGGGACCCGTCGTGGCGTCACGGCAGGGACCTCTACACGGATGTGTGGATGGTGGCCCGGCAGGCGTGGTACATCACGGAGCTGACCCGCCGTTTTCACGACCACCCGGCCGTCATCGGATGGCTCATCTCCAACGAGATCCCGATCTACGGGGGAGAGGGCGATGAGGAGGTCATAAGCGCCTGGGCCCTGCTCATGGTCGGTGCCGTGCGCGCGGGCGGCGGGCACCAGCCGGTGAGCCTGGGGGACGGCGCCTGGGGCGTCGAGACCACGGGGCACGACTCGGGATTCTCCTCGCTCACCTACGGCGAGCTGGTCGACTTCATCGGCCCCCACGTGTACCGGATGGAGAACGACCGGTTGCGTCAGCACCTCAAGGCCGCATTCGTGTGCGAGCTCGCCCAGGTCGCGGGCAAGCCGGTCATCATGGAGGAGTTCGGGCTGTCGAGCGACTTCGTCTCCGCGCGGGGGAGCGCGTCCTACTACCGCCAGCTGCTCCACTCCACGCTCGCGGCCGGAGCCTCGGGCTGGGTGGCCTGGAACAACACGGACTTCGACGACCTCAGGGAGCAGCGGCCCTACAGCCACCACCCCTTCGAGATGCACTTCGGCATCACTGACGCCGCCGGTGCGCCCAAGCCGCCGCTGGAGGAGCTGCGGATCTTCTCCGAGGAGCTGGCCGGGACCGACCTGGCCGGTCTCCGGCGCGCGCCGACCGCGACCGGGATCATCGTCCCGTCCTGCCTGACCGCCCGTTACCCCTTTACGACCGAGGAGGAGCGCGCGCTCATCGTCGACGCGAGCGAGCAGGCCTATGTCGCGGCGAAGGAGGCCGATCTCGCCCCGGGCATCGTCCACGAGCCCGAGGACGGCCTGGCCGGCGGCATCGAGAGCGGGTACGACCTGTACCTGGCGCCGTCGACCAAGCAGCTGGCCGCCGCCACCTGGCCCCGTCTGGTCGAGCTCGCGCGCGGCGGCGCCACCGTGTACGCGTCCTACTGCGCGGGCGAGACGACCGCCCAGCGCGGGCCCTGGTGGACCGGTCTCGACTGCCTGTTCGGGGTCGCCCAGGAGCTCACCTACGGGCTCAACGACCCCGTCGAGGACGAGACGGTGGAGATCACCTTCGTCGAGCCGCTCGGGCCGCTGCCCGAGGGCGCCACCCTGCGGTTCCGCGCCGCCGGCAACCGGGAGGCCCGTGCCTTCCTGCCCGTGCGCGCCCTCGACGGCGCCGACGTCGTCGCGCACGACTCGCACGGCCGTCCGGCGATCGTCGTCAAGCGCCACGGCCCGGGACGCGCGGTGCTGTGCACCTATCCGCTGGAGTACTTCGCCGCGCGCCTGGGGCGCGTCAACCCCGAGGACACGTGGCGGCTCTACGACGCGCTCGCCGAGCTGGCCGGCGTCCGGCGGCCCGCCCACGTCGAAGACCCGCGCGTCCTGGCCGACGTCCTGGTCGACGACGACGGCGGGGAGCTCGTCGTCGTCCTGTCGCAGCACGACGAGCCGGTCGAGCGGACCGTCATCCACGCGGACGGACGGCGCACGGAGATCCGGCTCCCGGGGCTCGGAGCCACCATCCTACATCGCCGATAATGCACATTATGACATTACAAGTGCAGGAGGAGGCGCCTGAGGACCCGCGGTCCCTCAGCCCCTGCGGTCGCCCGGCGCCGGGCGGTTCACCGACGAGCCGCGGGCCGGCGACGAGGTGAGCGTCCTGCGCGCCAGGCGGCGGGCCGTCCACGCCCCCCACAGGGCGCTCGCGGCGACGATCATGGTGAAGCCGCCCAGCGGCCACAGCACGACGGCGGCGAGGCCGCTGCTCAGCGCCACCATGAGCGCTCCAGCGACGAAGGCGACCGCCGCCCACACCAGCGCGGTGCGCCACACGGGCTCCAGGGCCCTGACGCTGGACGAGCCGAGCTCGACAGAACTCACGCGACAGCTCATGTGCACGAACATCGCGGGCCGCTCGCCCGCGTCGTCCCGGCCGGCGTCCAAGCCGCGCGGCGCCTCGATCGGCCTCCCGTCGGCGTCGATGTAGGTCACCGGAACCCCGTGCGTCCTGCCCTGCCCGCTCATGGCGGCAACGGTATGAGCCCGACCTTCATCGCTCCCCCGCATAGCCTGTGAACCTGCTGAGACACCTGGGACGTGTGGGACGAGATGGGACGAGAAGAGGCCGCGGGCGCACCTCACCGGCCCGCGACGTTCCGTGGCCGTATGGTCGGTGGGTGTCCTCCGTACCGCGTCCGCAGTCCTTCCCCACCGCCGTCTTCCTCGGCGACTCGGTCACCACCGGGTGGCGGGCCGTCACCCACCCGCGCAACCGGTGGAGCTCCCTGGTCTGCGAACACCTGAGATGGCGCGAGGCGAACCTCGCCGCTGACGGCGTGGGCTTCTTCGCCCGCCGCGGAGGGCGCCTGCCCGGAGGCGACCGCGCCCCGTCCTGCCGCGACGCCATCTGGCTCGAGGCGGCGCTGCGCGCGGAGCCCGACGTCCTCACCGTCAGCCTGGGCCTGAACGACGCCGCCTTCCTGCCCTCCCAGCTCGACCTCGTGCGGCAGGCGGTCGACCATGACCTGTCGTTCCTCGCCGCGCGCCTGCGCGGCACGCCCGTCGTCGTCGCCCCCTACTTCCCGGCGCTCGGCACCGGACCGCGCTTCGGCGTCGTCAGGCGCATGGTGCACGAGCGGGCCACAGAGCTCGGACTGACCTCGACCGATGCCATGAGCACTGCGATCAACGGCGAGCAGGACAGGCTCTCGATGGACGGCATCCATCCCGACAACGCCGGCCACGCCGCGATCGCACGTGCCATGATCGGCTACTATGAGGGCTTTGTGCCCGCGCTGTGCCACGCGTGACCTCGGCAATCCTGCCGCACGGTGACGCGGTCTTCACCAGATGGTGGCACCCTGGCATAGGCTTAGGCGGCATTTGTCTGATAACCCGAGGAGACCATGATGAGCTCGCGCCGAGAGCCGACCCTGGCTGACGTCGCTCAGGTCGCAGGCGTCTCCTTGACGACGGTCTCCCGCGTGCTCAACAACCGCGGCTACCTCAGCCAGGGGACCAAGGACCGCGTCGCCGACGCCATCGCCGAGCTCAACTACCGGCCCAACCAGGTCGCGCGGGCGCTGCACGGCAAGTCCACCCACATCGTCGGGGTCATCGTCCCCACCGTGGCCCTGCCCTTCTTCGGCCAGGTGGCGGCCGAGATCGAGAACGCCCTGGCGGACCACGGCTACCGGATCCTCGTGTGCAACTCGATGGGCCGGGCGGACCGTGAGCGCGAGTACCTCGACCTGCTCGTCTCCCACCGCGTCGACGGCATTATCTCGGGCGCCCACAACGAGACCCTGCCCGAGTACCGCACGGTGCGCATGCCGCTGGTGACCGTCGACCGCCTCCTGTCCCCCACGATCCCCAACGTCGCCTGCGACAACGAGGCGGGCGGGCGCGCGGCGACCGAGCACCTGCTGGCGCGCGGGGCGCACAGGCCCGCGCTGCTCACCTCGCGGACCGGGCCGCACAACCGCCGCGAGGCCGGCTACCTCGCCGTGCTGCTCGGAGCCGGAGTCGAGCCGGTGGTGCGCACGGTCGACTTCCACACGCCGGACTCCGAACGGGCTGGACTCATTGAGGCCGGCTTGGACTCCATGCCCGCCGATGTCGACGCCGTCTTCGCCACCGACGACCTGACGGCGGCCGCGGTCCTGGAGTGGGCCCGCAAGCGCGGTCGCAGCGTGCCTGGGGACTTCAAGGTCATCGGCTTCGACGCCACGGCGGCGGTGCGTCGGGCGCTGCCGGGACTGACCACCATAGAGCAGCCGATCGCCGACCTGGCCGCGTGCGCCGTCGACATCCTGCTCAGGCAGATCGACGCCCGCGCCGAGAGCGCCGGCGACGCCGAGCCCCCTGCACCCAGGAGCCTGTCCCCCGCTCCCCTGCCCGTCCGGCTCCTGGCGGGCAACACGACCTGAGGCCGTCGGCCGCCACTCGATGACGGCGGTGGCCCGCCCTGGACCAGGGCGGGCCACCGCCGTGGCGCCGGACGGGAGAGGTCAGGAGGCGCTGCTGCCGGCCGGCTCGGGGGTCTTCTCCTCGCTCTCGGCGGCCTCGACGACGTAGAGCGCGTCGCCGCGTTCGACGTCGCCGGTGCGCTCATCGGCGATGCCGGCGAAGGATGCGCCGTTGGAGACCACGATGGGCGTCACCGTCTCGTAGCCGGCCTCCTTGACCGCGGCCCAGTCGACATCGACCAGGACCTGGCCGCGGCGGACCTTGTTGCCGGCCTTGACCTTGGGGCTGAAGTGCTTGCCGTCCAGCTCGACGGTGTCCATGCCGACGTGGATGAGCAGCTCGACGCCGCTGGCCGAGCGCAGCCCGTAGGCGTGACCGGTCGGGAAGGCGACGAGTACCTCGCCGTCGACCGGGGAGACGACCGGCCCCTCGGCGGGGGCGACGGCGAGGCCCGGGCCGAGCATGCCGGAGGCGAAGGTCTGGTCCTTGACCTCGGACAGGGGGACGGCGCGGCCCCGGATGGGAGAGGTGACGGAGAAGTCCGCCGCGGCCTCCTCCGGGATCTCGATATCGGCCTGCGCGGCCAGGATCTCGGCCTCGAGGGCGGCCTCGTCCACGTCGTCGGCCTCACCGGCGAGCGAGGCCCTGCCGCGGGTGGAGCCGTAGGCGAAGGCGGCGGCGAAGGCGACGATGAAGACGATCGCCTCGAGGAGGAGGTACTTGGGGATGTCCTCAGGGACGATGGAGGCGAAGCCCATGAAGCCGGCGGCTCCCAGGGCCTGGGAGTGGATGCCGAGCAGGGCGACCGCGGCCCCGCCGAGGGAGGCGACGCCCATGCCGATGTAGAAGGGCCAGCGCAGGCGGAGGTTGACACCGAAGATGGCGGGCTCGGTGATGCCCATGACGGCCGAGGCGCCACCGGCACCGGCCAGAGCCTTCATCTTGGCGTCCCTGGCCTTGAAGAAGACGGCCAGCGTGACGGCGCCCTGGGCGACATTGGCCATGGAGGCGATCGGGAAGATGAAGGAGCCGGGGCCGCCGTTGCCCATCTCTGCGATGAGCGGCAGCTCGACGGCGGGGAAGGACTGGTGCAGGCCGGTCACCACGATCGGCGAGTAGACCATGCCGAACAGGAAGCCGCCGATCGGGCCCAGGGTGTTGTAGGTCCAGGCCAGGCCGTCGGTGATCCAGTCCGACAGCACGCGGGTGACGGGGCCGACGACGACGAAGGTGAGGAAGCCCGTCGCCAGCAGCGTGGCGAGCGGGGTCAGCAGGAAGTCGGTCGTGCCGGACAGGCGCTTGTGGAGCCACTTCTCAATGACCGACAGGATCCAGGCCACGCAGAGCACCGGGATGACCATGTTCTGGTAGCCGATCTTGTCCACGTGCAGGCCGAAGAGGCTCCAGTTGTCCACGGCGCTGGTGATATCGCAGCCGTCGGAGCCGATCACGCAGGACGTCGTCCCCTTGAAGATCCAGAAGTTCGCGCGCGCCGTGCTGTTGCTCATGGAGTCGGCCGGGAGCAGCGAGGTGGAGACCATGGCGGCGCCTATGGCGGCACCGAGGTAGACATTGCCGCCGAAGCGCTTGGCGGCGGAGTAGCCCACGAGCACGGGCAGGAAGGCGAAGGCCGCCGAGGAGATCATGTTGATCAGGTCGGCGTAGTCCTTCAGCCAGGCCCAGCGCTGAACCAGCGACTGGCTGCCGAACAGGCCCTCGGCTGTCAGGACGTTGTTGAGCGCCATCATAAGACCGCCGGCGATCAGGGCCGGCAGGATCGGGACGAAGATGTCCGCGATCGTCTTGATGAACCGGGAGACTGGGTTGCCGCCCTTGGCGGCCGCCTCCTTCGCCTCGTCCTTCGAGACCTCCTTGACACCGCCCTTGGTGATCATCTCGGAGAAGACATTGTCCACGTCGCCGGGACCGACAATAATCTGGAACATGCCTCCCGCGATGAAGGTCCCCTTGAGGTCGGGGTCCTTGTCGAGAGCTTTCTGGTCCACCTTGTCCATGTCGTTCAGGACAAGGCGCAACCTGGTTGCGCAGTGCGCCGCTGCACTGATGTTCTCTGCGCCGCCGACATACGTCAGGACGTCTTTCGCCACTCGGGCGTGGTCCATCGCCACCCGGGTTTCCTTTCTCTGGGGCCTGGGCGCTCGGCGGTGAGCTCAGAGGGGAGATGACGCGTGGGAAACAACCGTGAGACCCGGGCGTCCAGACCTTGTGTCAAACGATCGTCATAGTATCGTTGAACAGTGGTTCGTTGCAAGCGTAAGTGAGAAGTCAGTCTCATGCGGGTGCCGGACCCCAGGGGCGTCCGGCGTCCTCAGTCGAGTGTCCGCGCCCCGGCCCGCCGCAGCCTCAGGACGCCGTCGGTCCTCACGGTGGCGCCCGAGGCGTCGGGAGGCAGGAAGCTGCGCAGGGTGAAGGCGATATCACCGTCGCCGACCAGGACCTCGGTGATCGAGCGGTCGTGGAGCACCTCCAGGCGCGGGCGAACCCGCTCGGGCAGCGTGACCCGCCGCCTCGCGCCGTGGATGGCGTACCTCGACGTCGTCCGGTCCACCACCAGCTGCGCGCCGGAGGCGGAGGCCACCAGGTCGATATCGACGCAGCACGACTCCTCCCCGATGCGCAGGCCCCACCGGCCGGCCTCCCCCGTCGCCTCGAGACTCTCTGCCTCCATCTCAAGGTGCCAGGAGCGATGCCCCCGGAGCTCGGCGACCCGGGCCCGCCCCGTCACCGGCACCCCGCCCAGACCACTCACCCCAGGTGCCGCCGCGTCGTCGGGAGGCGGAAGCGCCAGACGCTGGATGAGGCGGCCCGCGCGCAGGGTGAGCGCGCGGGGAGCCGTCATGGCGTGGGCCCAGCCCCCGGAGTCGACGCTGGGCTGGTCGTCCTCGTCGGCGTTGCCGGCCCACCCCATGAGGAGTGCCGGCCCCGGCCGCGAGGGGTGCCTTGCGAAGACCTGCGGCGCGTAGAACTCGAAGCCCCGATCGACCTCTCGGATCTGGCCGTCGCAGTCCCGCAGCTCGTTGCCCACCAGGCGCCCGACCGCGTAGACGCAGGGGAAGACGTTCTCGTACCCCTCCTCCTGGGGCCGAATGCCCTGGGGGCAGAAGATGAGGACGTCGCGCTCGCCGCCGGTCGTCTCGTCGGGCAGGCGGACAATGCCCGGGCACTCCCACATGTAGCCCAGCGAGTCGAGGGCGCCGTGCGCGTCGGGGAAGCGCAGCTCGCCCTCGAAACGCCATGCGGCCAGATCGGTTGACCGGTACAGCAGGGCCGCCCCCGTTGCGTCCAGGCGCTGCGCGCCCACGATCATCCGGTAGGCGCCCGGCGCGTCGGGGTCGCGCCACACCTGCGGGTCGCGGAAGTGGGCCGTGTAGCCGTCGGGGCGCTCGATAATCGGGTTGCCGGGCCACTTGGTGAAGCGGGCCAGATCAGGACTGGTCACCAGCGCCTGGGTGGAGGTGCGCACGCCGGTCACCGGGTCCTTGAGGTTGCCCGTGTAGAACAGCTGGAAGCGGGCGCCGGCCGGCGCGCGGGCGGCCTCGTCGTCGTCGAGCACGAGGGCGCCGCCCGAGTAGGCGCCGGAGCGGTCGTAGGCGGAGTCGGGGACGATCGCGGGACCGTGCTGGCTCCAGGTGAGCAGGTCGGGCGAGGAGGCGTGCCCCCAGTACACGAGCTTGCGGCCGGGGTGAAAGGGACCGAGCTGGTAGAAGACGTGGTAGGCGTCCCCGTCGACGAGCAGCCCGTTGGGGTCGTTGAGGCGCCCGATGGGCGGAGCCAGGTGGATCAGGGGGTAGTCCGGGTCCCGGCTCGCACGGGACGAGGCGATCGTCTCCCGGGCGAGCGCTGCGAGGTCCTCCGCCATGAGCGAAGGGTAGCAAGCCCCGCCGTCGGAATCGACGGCCGTTGGCCGCCTGCTCGGATCCGTCAGAAACCCGCGCGCGGCGGCCGCGCTGAGACCTCAGTGGTAGTAGGGGATCATGAGCCACAGGCCGAAGAGGACGATGCCCAGGGCCAGCGCCAGGAAGAAGCCGGCCGCCAGCTCGGCGGCGCGCAGGCCCCTGACCTGCCCGGCCGTGCGCTTGAGCCGGGCCTCGCCGAGCATGCGGACCGCCGAGGAGGTGATGGCCAGGACGAGGCCCGTGCCGAGCACGGTCACCGCCGCGACCAGCCCGAGGGACGCCCAGTCGATGCTCATGCGACGCTCTCCCTCTGCTGCGGCGCGGCGGTGGTGACCGTGGCCGCGCCGACGAGCTCTTTCTTGACCTCGTTGAGGGTCTTGGGGGCGCGGCCGAGCTCGGGGTCGGGCTGCTTGGCCACGACGACGGAGTCGGCGTCGTTGACGTTGGAGAAGTCGACCCGGTTGTGGCCGGCCTGGCGGATAATGATCCAGGCCCCGGCCAGGAGCAGGACGATGACGGCGATAGTGCCCGGGACGCCGCCCCTGACGGCGATCAGGGACGTCACCGCGCCCACCACGGCGGCGCAGGGCAGGGTGACGAGCCAGGCGATGCCCATCTTCCCGAAGGTCCCCCAGGACACCTTGGCCCCTCTGCCCACTCCGGTGCCCAGGATCGAGCCCGTGCAGATGTGGGTGGTGGACAGGGCGAAGCCCAGGTGGGAGGAGGCGAGGATCGCCACTGTTGAGGCGGTCTCGGAGGCGAAGCCCTGCGGCGGGTCGATGTGGACCAGTCCCTTGCCCATCGTGCGCATAATGCGCCAGCCCCCCGAGTAGGTGCCCAGGCCGATGGCCAGCCCGGCCGCGCCGACCACCCACCACTGGGGGCCGGTCCCCGTCTCCTGGTAGCCGGCGGCGATCAGGACCAGGGTGATGACGCCCATGGTCTTCTGCCCGTCGGAGGTGCCGTGGGCGAGTGCCACCATTGATGCCGAGATCCGCTGCCCGTTGCGGAAGATCGTCTGACTGAAGCGGTCGGTGGGCCGGGCGATGCGGTAGGCGATCCAGGTGGCCAGCGCCGACGCCGTCCCGGCCACGCAGGGGGCGATGATCGCGGGCAGGATGATCTTGGAGATCACCGTGCCCCAGTGCACGCCCTGGATGCCCGCGGCCATGATGACGGCGCCGATCAGCCCGCCGAAGAGCGCGTGCGAGGAGGAGGACGGCAGTCCGAAGAGCCAGGTGGCCAGGTTCCACAGGATCGCGCCGGCGAGGCCGGCGAAGACCATTGCGGGCGCCGCCTCGATGAGCGCGTCGTTGAACATGCCGTGAGAGATCGTCTTGGCGACCTCCGTGGAGATCATGGCGCCGATGACGTTCAGCACGGCCGCGACCAGGACAGCGCGCCTGGGAGTGAAGGCCCCGGTGGCGACGGATGTCGCCATGGCGTTGGACGAGTCGTGGAATCCGTTGGTGAAGTCGAAGACCAGCGCGGTCGCGACGACGACCACCACGATGAACAAGGTTGCAGTCATACTATTCTCGGTCGGGTGAGCGGATCTGGGTCCCGGGTGCGGCTGACGCCGATCGGGCCGGGGATCCGGACCGCACGGACGCGGTCCACCTTCATTGTTACCAGCGGCCGACCCCGCCCGACAGCGAGATTCTGACTGTTCACCAACTGTTCACCCGGTCCCTCGGCGGTGCCGGAGACGGCACCGCGGCATCCGTCGCCGCCCGACCCGCGTGAGCGGCCGCTCGCCGTCGGCGAAGCAAGACGAGGCCGACTCCCCAGCGCGCCCTGAGCGTTATATCGGGACAGCAACGATAGGGTCGGACCATGGCAGCCCGAAGTGGAAGCACACGCTCTTCCAAGTCCCGGAAAGGCCGCACCGCGGCCACTTCTCACCTGGACCTCGGAATCGACCTGGGCACGACCAGAACGGTCGTCGCCCGCGCCGACCGGGGCAACTACCCTGTTCTGTCCTTCACCGATACGAACGGCGACTCCCACGACTACTACCCGTCCCTGACGGCGCTGACCGATGACGGCCTGGTGCACGGCTTCCGCGCGCGCCAGGCCGCCCGCGAGGGCGCTCCGCTCCTGCGCAGCCTCAAACGCACCCTGGCGGCGCCGTCGGTCAGCGCGTCGAGCACGGTGACCCTCGGCGACCGCACGCTGAGCGTCGGCGAGGTACTCGTGTCCTTCCTGACCGACCTGCGCCGGCAGATGGCCACCTCCGGGGTGCTCGACGGCGCCGACCCCGGCAGCGAGGACGCGCACGTGGTGGTCGCCGTGCCCGCGCACGCCTACGGGGCGCAGCGCCTGCTCACGCTCGACGCCTTCCGGGCGGCGGGGTTCCACGTGACCGCCATGCTCAACGAGCCCAGCGCCGCCGGCTTCGAGTACACCCACCGCAAGGCGTCCACCGTGTCCTCCCGGCGCACGCGCGTCCTGGTCTACGACCTGGGGGGCGGAACCTTCGACACCTCCCTGGTGGACGTCAACGGGCCCTCGCACGAGGTGCTGGCCTCCCGCGGGCTGGGCGACCTAGGCGGCGACGACGTCGACCTCATCCTGGCCCAGCTGGTGCTAGCGCGCGCGTCCGTGGACGAGGCCTCCCTGAGCGGCACCCAGCTCGGCGACCTGCTCGACCAGTGCCGCGACGTCAAGGAGGCCCTGGCGCCGCAGTCGCGGCGCATGGTCGTCCGCGTGCGCGACAACGACGTGGTGCTGCCCGTGGCGGACCTCTACGAGGCCACGACGCCCCTGATCCAGCGCAGCGTGGACGTGATGGCGCCCCTGGTCGGCAGGCTGGAGGACGGCGGCCCGGACCTGACCGACATCGCCGGGATCTACCTCGTCGGCGGCGCCTCGGGCCTGCCGCTGGTGCCCAGGATGCTGCGCAAGCGGTTCGGACGCCGTGTCCACCGCTCCCCCTACCCGGGGGCCTCCACCGCCATCGGCCTGGCGATCGCCGCCGACCGTGACGCCAACGTCCGGCTGACGGACCGGCTCTCGCGCGGCTTCGGCGTCTTCCGGGAGGCCGACGGCGGCACGCGCACCTCCTTCGACGCGATCCTGACCGAGGACTCCATCCAGAAGGGCGGCGGGGTCAGCGCCACCGTGGCCACACGCCGCTACCAGGCGGTCCACAACATCGGGCGCTACCGCTTCGTGGAGTGCGCGGGGGTCGACGACGACGGCGAGCCCCGCGGGGAGCTCGCGCCCTACGAGGACGTCCTGTTCCCCTTCGATGCCTCATTGCGCGATATCGACGACCTGTCCTCGATACCTGTGACGCGCACGGGCGGCGGCCCGCAGATGGAGGAGCGCTACGAGGCCGACGAGTCCGGCCTGGTGCGGGTGACGCTGACCGACCTCAGCGACGGCCACAGCCGCACCTACGTCCTCGGGCGCCGCACCGCCTGAGGACCCCGGCACCCGGAGTCATGAGGGCGGGGGCGGGCCGGCCCTCGGGCACGGCCCGCTCTCATCCGCGTAGACGGCCTGTTCAGACGGCGCCCGACAGCGAGGTGAGCCGGTCGGTCTCCTCCGGTGCGAGTCGAAGAGTGAGCGCCGTCAGGATCGGGGCGAGCTGTTCGGTGGTGCGGGCCGAGGCCAGCGGGGCCACCACGCCGGGGCGGTCGCGCAGCCAGGTCAGCGCGACCGCGGCCGGCTGCGTGCCGTGGGCCGCTGCGATCTCGCGCAGCGCGTCGACGACGGCGAAGCACTCCGGGCGCATGTAGTCCGCCACCATCGAGGAGCGCGCGGTGGTGGCCGCCTCGCCCCGGCGGTACTTCCCGGTCAGGAAGCCCGCGGCCAGCGAGAAGTACGGGACGAGCCCCATGTCGTGGGCGGCCGCCGTCTCCCCTCGGTTTCCGGGCCCCTCGACGTCGCCGCGGTGGAGGAGGTTGTAGTGCGGTTGGAGCGCGACGGGCGCCTGTGCCCCCATGGACTCGGCGATGGCGCACCACTGCTCGATGCGCCGGGGGTCGTAGTTGGACAGCGCCACGTAGCGGGTCTTGCCGGCGGCGCGGAGCTCCTCGAAGACCGCCACGGTCTCCTCCAGGGGCGTGTCCGGGTCGTCGAAGTGCGCGTAGTAGAGGTCGACGTAGTCGGTGCGCAGGCGCGCCAGGGACTCCCCGAGGGCGGTGCGGACGTTGTCGGGCGCGAGTCCGGCCCGGTCCGGCTTGGTGGAGACCTTGGTGGCGATGACGACGTCGTCGCGGCGTCCGCGCCTGCGCAGCCACGAGCCGATGATCGTCTCGGACTCTCCCCCGGCGTTGCCGTCCGCCCAGGCGGAGTAGCCGTCGGCCGTGTCGATGAAGTTGCCGCCCTCGCCGGTGTAGGCGTCCAGGACGCGGCGCGAGGCCTCCTCGTCGGCCGTCCAGCCGAAGACGTTGCCGCCCAGTCCCATGCGGCTGACATCAAGATCCGAGCTGCCAAGTTTCATTGCGGAGCCTTTCTGCTCAGGTCGTGTAGGAACTGTGAGGTGAGGGCGCGGGGCGATCGGCACCGCCCGCCGCCGACACGCGCTCGCTCAGCCGAGCCGGCACTTGGCGGCGCGACGCTTGGCCAGCTCGTCCTCAATCACCGGGGGCCGGTTCGCATGGTCGACCGGAAGCTCGGACAGGGAGCCCTCAACCTCGTGCCATACGCGCCCCACGGCGATGCCGAAGACGCCCTGGCCCCCCTGGACGAGGTCGATGACCTCATCGGCGCTGGTGCACTCGTAGACGGAGGCGCCGTCGCTCATCAGCGTTATGGAGGTCAGGTCCTCCACGCCGTGCTGGTGAAGGGCGTTGACCGCGGTGCGGATCTGCTGGAGGGAGACGCCGGTGTCGAGCAGCCGCTTGACGATCTTGAGCAGCAGGATGTCGCGGAAGGAGTACAGACGCTGAGAGCCTGAGCCCCTGGCGCCTCGGATGGAGGGCTCGACCAGTCCGGTGCGGGCCCAGTAGTCCAGCTGCCGGTAGGTGATGCCGGCGGCGCGGCAGGCGATTGGTCCGCGGTAGCCTGTGTTGACATCAAGCTCGGGAAGCGGGTCGCCGAAGAGCATCCCCTGGCCGCGCTGAAGTGCTGGGGCATGAAGACTGGCCTCGTTCGCGCTCAACTGACCTGCTCCTGTCGGAATGGGGGCGTGCGCGCTGGGCGCGCCCCGTGGCGGTGGGGGTCGGGCGGGTGTCCCCGACCAGGACCCACGATAGGGCCACTGCCCGCGGTGCTCAATGAAGGGCGCGCCGCGTCCGCCTGTCGAGGATGTCTCAATCTCAGGGCGAGGTCAAGTTTTGCCGCATTCTGTTAGCGATTTGCGGCCTGATTGCAGGGCAAACGGGTGGATCCCCTACGACAGAGCATGTGATTCACATCACATTATTCGTCACATGCGTCACTTCCGTCTCGCGTGTCGCGGATCAGGCTGACGACGCCGCCTCATCGACCGCCACCGCCTCCAGCTCCCGGCGCCACTGCGCGAAGCGCAGGCACAGCCCCTGAGCATCGAGGTCCAGCCCCCGCAGCCGCAGGAGCCCTGCGGTCGCCACCACGGGACGGCCCAACGACTGCGCCGCGACCAGCGCCTCCGCCGGCGAGCACGGGACCCGGTGCTCGATCTCGCCCTGAAGGAGCACCACGCAGGCGCACAGCGCCGCATCGGCGTCGACATCGAGCTCGACAGCACTGACGCGGCCGCCCAGCGCCCGGCACGTCTGCCCGAGCAGAGTCGTCCAGGTCAAGGTGCGCATTACCTCGCTGGCCTCACCAGAGCTGAGCAGCAGGCCCTCACGAGGGGTGACGGGGACTGCCACCATCGCAGGACCGCCGTCCTCAACGAGGATGGCGACCAGGCCGTTCTGGGACGTTGTGGAGCGGACGCTCACCAGTGTCATGGTGCTCACGGACCCAAATCTACGGGCGCGCGGGCGCCGTGTCCGGCGAACGGAGGCGGAACCTCGACCGGTTCGGTCCCTCCCCGGGGGCGCCTCTCAGCCCAGCGCCGAGACCGCCTGGTGGAGCAGAGCCGTGTGCAGGTCCGCGAGGACTCCGGCGAGCTCGGAGGCGGCGTCCTCGGCGGCCGTGCTCGACCGCAGCCGCTTGTACCGCACAGCCAGGTCGACGACGTCGGCCTCGCGCTCGGCCGCGGCTCGCACCGAGCGCAGGTTGCGCAGAGGAATGCCGAGCCGGTGCGCGCGCAGTGCAAGCGACACCGTCCGCAGGGAGCGCGCGTCGAAACGGCCGTGGGCGTCGGGCGCCACGACGCCGATCGCAACCAGCTCCTCCAGCTGGGCCACGGAGGCGCCGGCGTGGTGGGCCAGCGATGCGGCGTCCAGGCTGGTGCCCACCACCGCATGGCCGCCGGCCGCGACCACGCGCGGGACCGGGGAGGGCTCGGGCGCCTGAGGCGAGGCATCCAGCTCGGCGAGCCGCTGCCGGATGACCGACAGCGGCAGATACTCGTCGCGCTGGGCCGTCAGCGTGTAGCGGAGCCGCTCGACATCGGCCTGGGAGTAGCGCCGGTATCCGTTGCCGACCCGAAAGGGGGCGATGAGACCCTCCCCCTCGAGGTAGCGGACCTTCGACAGGGAAAGGGCCGGGAACTCCGCCTTGAGCCGGTCCACCACCTCGGAGATCTTCATCTCCGGCTTGCGGGAGACGTCTCGGGGCCAGGGCGGGACCTCGGCGTCGGCCGCATCGCGCTCAGCGGGACGACGGCGTGCGGGGACGGCGCTCACTGCGCAGCCGCGCCCGCGACCGGGCCGGGGTGGTAGGTCATTCGGTACTTGCCGATCTGGACCTCGTCGCCTCGACGCAGAGCGGCCTGCTCGACACGCTGGCGGTTGACGTAGGTGCCGTTGAGCGAGCCCGAGTCGCGCACGGCGAAGCCTCCCTCGGGCAGCGCGAAGAAGATCGCGTGCTTGCGCGAGACCGTCACGTCGTCGAGGAAGATGTCCGCGCGCGGGTGACGGCCCACGGTCGTCTCGGCCGCGTCGAGCAGGAAGCGGGCGCCGGTGGTCGGGCCCTGCTGGACCAGCAGCAAAGCCGTTCCTGCGGGCAGGGCGGCGATCGCAGCGCGATCCTGCTGCGACAGTCCGATAAGCGACGCAGCCGAATCAGCACTGAAATCCATAGCACCGAAGGACTGGGTCGTGCTGGGATCCGGCTCGATCGGAGTGCTCGGCATCTGTTCCCCTCGGGTCGGGCGGCGCGGGTCGCGCCGGTGTGGTCACACCATACCGTCGCGGCGCGTGCCACTGACAATATAATCGCGTTCTCTACGCTCAGCGCGTTCCAGGCCGCCGCTGCTGCCGGCCGGGACGCCCATCGCCCCGGCGCCCGGAGCAGCGGGCACGACGCGGATGCTGTATCAGAAATTGTATCTGGTGAGGAGGCGCACGGCTCACTATCCTGAGTGCCGTGTTGCGGTCCGCACGACCCGCTTCTCTATGTCATCCCACGGAGGTAGACGATGACTGATCCCGCCGGTCCCCCCAGCCCCCCAGGCTTCTCCCCCGAGCAGGCCTCCGATCCCGGCACGAGTGCCCATGACATGGCCAGGATCGCCGCTGAGCGTCCCGACCTGTGGCCCGCTCTGGCGGCCAACCCGGCGCTCTACCCGGATCTGCGGCAGTGGCTCGGGCAGGTCGATGACCCGGCGGTCAAGGAGGCCCTGGCCGCTTCCGAGCTCCGGGCGGACTCGATGCGCGCCGAGCAGACTGAGACTCAGGCGGAGCCGGCCCCCGCTCCCATGCCCACGCCCCTTGCCCCGCCGCCTCCGCCCGCCGAAGGCCAGGGCGCCCCCACGCCGCTGCCGGCGTCGGCTGCGTCGGCCCCGGCTGTCGCCTTCAGTCAGGCTCCGCCCCCGCCCGTCTCGCCCGTCCGGGGCGGCCGCAAGCGATGGACCAGAAAGACCCGGGGCATTGCGGCCGCGGTGCTCGCCGTCGCCCTGGTGCTCGGAGGCGGCGCCTACACCGTCTACTCCCACTTCTTCCAGCGCGGGGCCTCCTCCCCCGAGGCCGCCATGGACTACCTGTCCCAGGCCGTGCAGGACAAGGACGTCATGACCCTGTTCAAAATGGTGTCGCCCGCCGAGATCGACACCGTCTCCGACTCCGCCGAGGCGGTACGGAAGAACGACGGCGGCGATACCGACAAGTCCTCCAAGACAGATCCCGACAAGCTCATGTCCAAGGACGCGCTCGACAGCTACCTGAAGGCCATCAATGTGACGTCTTCCAACATGGAGTACTCCATCGACAAGAAGTCCGACAGCCTGGCCATCGCGACCGTCTCCTCCTGGAAGCTCAAGGTCAATGTCGACCAGAGCCTGGCCACGACGCTGCGCACCCGCTACGAGTCGGCCAAGGGGGAGCCCCTGGACGGGGACGAGAAGGACTTCTTCAACGACCTGGATTTCTCGGACGCGTCCTACAACGGCGATGTCGCCAAGAGCTTCTCGGACGACATCCCGCTCGAGCTCGTCATGGTCCAGGAGGACGGGCGCTGGTTCGTCTCCCCGACGATGACCGTTGCGCAGTGGGCCTACCGGGAGCGGGCGCGCTATGACGATAACATCAAGACACCGAGCTACAAGGCCGACTTCACCTCGGCCAAGGGGGCGTCCTCGGCCGAGGACGCGGTCGAGAAGCTGACCGACGCCGTCCTGGACGCCCGCCGTCCCAGCGACCTGCTCGACGACAACGTCGTCGGCATGCTCTCTCTGCCCGAGCGCCGCCTGGCCATGGTCTACGGACCCACCATGATCGGCGAGGACCAGGAGTTCTCCGAGAGGGCCTCGAAGTCGGTGCAGATCGACTGGAACCTGACCTCCACGAGCATCGGCAGCGGCAAGACCGTCGTTCACCCCGGCAGCTCCACGGTGACCCTCCACCCCGATGACAGCAGCCGGAAGGTCACTCTGGCCTTCAACGACGGCAAGGTGGACGTGACCACATCCGCGTCCGAGAACAACACCGCATCTGTCGACTTCACCCGTCAGCTCGCCAATCCCGATCACCTCGGAGTGGTGGTGGAGAAGAGCGACGGAACCTGGCACGTGTCCTCCTCGGGGACGATTGTCAACATCTTCAACCTGCATCCCTCGCAGGGCGCTCTCAACAAGCTCGCCGACACCCTCACCGACTGGGGGGTGGACTCCGATGACGCCGACGACTTCGCCGAGGAGGTCACCCAGTCCGCCGCGATCGCCACGCCCATTCTCGTGGTCGCCGACGTCGCCCAGCAGCTCAAGGACCTGGAGTGGGAGGACCACTCGTACTCCTCCCCGAGTCGCCCGCCATACGGCTCGTCGTCGAACAGCAGCCTGAGGAGCTCGTGCTCCGCCGGGAACATGGCCGACTGCGACAGCCTCTACTACAGCTCCTCCTACGGAAGCGACGATGAGGCCTTCGGCAAGAGCTGCGGAGGACGCAGCTACTCCATGAGGTACGGGGGCGACTGCAGGTCGACATACGGCTCCCGCTACTGACTCACCGGCCGGCCCGCACCCCTGGACGGGTGCGGGCCGGGCCCGGCGGCCGTCTCAGGCCGGTGAGGAGGAAACAGGCCCGGTCGCCCGGTCAGTCCCACTTCTCCTCGGGGCGGCCGTCCCGGGCCCACAGGACGTGGTAGACGCCGGCGGGGTCGTCGACCCGGTGGTAGGTGTGGGACCCGAAGAAGTCGCGCTGCCCCTGGATGAGAGCGGCGGGCAGACGCGGTGCGCGGAGCTGGTCGACGTAGGCCAGCGAGGACGCGAAGGCCGGGGCGGGCACGCCCGTCAGGGCGGAGGTCGCCACCACCTCGCGCCACGCGGGCAGCACCGTCTCCAGGGCCCGGGCGAAAACAGGCGCCGTCAGCAGGCCGGCCGGCTCGCGGCCGTCCTCGTAGACGCGGGCGATATCGTCCAGGAAGCGGGCGCGGATAATGCAGCCGGCGCGCCAGATGCGCGCCATGGCGCCCAGATCCACATTCCAGCCGTCCCGCGCGCTGGCGGTGGCGATCTCGTCGAAGCCCTGGGCGTAGGCGGCGATCTTCGAGCCGTACAGCGCCTGCTTGACCGCCTCGACGAAGGCCGCGGTGTCCTCATCGGAGTCGAAGGCGATCGTGCGGGCCCCGGCGTCCAGGTCGGCCTCGCGCACGGCGGCGCGGGCCGCGGCCGAGGAGGACACGGCGCGCGCGAAGGTCGCCTCGGCGATCGCCGGCACCGCGGTCCCGAGCTCCAGCGCGGTCTGGGTGGCCCACACGCCCGTGCCCTTCTGACCGGCTGCATCAACGATCACGTCGACGAACGGCTCGTCGGTCGCGGGGTCCGTGCGGTCGAGGACCTCCGCGGTGACGTCGATGAGGTAGGAGTCGAGCTCGGAGTCCTTCCAGGAGCGGAAGACCTCGGCGATGGCGGGCACGTCGAGCCCGGCGACGCGCCGCAGCAGGTCGTAGGCCTCGGCGATGAGCTGCATGTCGGCGTACTCGATGCCGTTGTGGACCATCTTGACGAAGTGGCCGGCGCCGTCGGGCCCCACGTGCGCGCAGCAGGGGGCGCCGTCCACGTGCGCGGAGATGGACTCGAGCATGGGGCCGAGCCGGTCGTAGGACTCCCTGGTGCCCCCGGGCATGATGGAGGGGCCGAGCAGAGCGCCCTCCTCCCCCCCGGACACGCCCACGCCCACGAAGTGGATGCCGTCCCTCCTCAGCTCCGCCTCACGACGCTGGGTGTCCTTGTAGAAGGTGTTGCCGGCGTCGACAATGATATCGCCGGGCTCGAAGAGCTCGCGCAGCTGGCCGATCACCGCCTCGGTGGCCGCGCCCGCCTGGACCATGATGATGGCCACGCGCGGGCGGCGCAGAGAGGCCGCGAAATCGGCCAGCCGCGTCGCCGGCACGAAGTCGCCCTCGGTCGAGTAGCGCTCCATGAGACGCTCGGTGCGGGCCCGAGTGCGGTTGAACACGGCCACGGAGTGCCCGTGACGGGCCAGGTTGCGGGCGAGATTCGCCCCCATCACCCCCAGCCCGTAGACGCCGATGTCCGCGCTCGACGGGGCCGGGACAAAATCGCTCATGATGCTCCTCTCCCGCCCGCGCTGAGATCGGCGGGCGACCATGGTGCGCAAAGGGCCTGCGGGGAGCCTACAGCAACAGCGAGCACGGGAAGCAGGGCGCGCCCGGGCCAGGCACGGTTCTTGTCCCGCCCGGGTGCTCGACGTCTAAGGTGGAACTCGTATCCTGTCCGGGACACACACCACCACAGGAAGGCACTCGTGGACGACTCCCCCGCCCCGACACCCGGCCGCAACGCACCGGCCACCGGTCTCAACCCCCTGCTGGACTCCCGCGATCTGCGCATGCCCCGGATCGCCGACCCGTGCGTGCTCGTCATGTTCGGCATCACCGGCGATCTGGCGCGCCACAAGCTGCTTCCGGCCATCTACGACCTGGCCAACCGCGGCCTGCTCTCGCCGAGCTTCTCCCTGGTCGGCGTGGGCCGGCGATCCTGGAGCGACGATGACCTGCGGGCCTACGTCGCGCAGGCGGCGCGCGCAGGTGCGCGCACCCCCTGGCACCAGGCCATCTGGGACCAGCTGGCCGCCGGCATGCGCTTCGTGGAGTTCTCCTCCTTCGAGGACGACGGCGCCTACTCCCGCCTGACCGCTGTCGTCGCGGATCTCGACGCGACGCACGGCACCAACGGCAACCGCGCCTTCTACCTGTCGATCCCGCCGGGCTGGTTCCCGGCGGTCACCCAGCGCATCGCCGCCTCCGGCCTCGTGGACGAGTCGCCGGGCTCCTGGCGGCGCGTGGTCATCGAGAAGCCCTTCGGCCACAACCGGGCCAGCGCGGCCGAGCTCGACGCCCTCGTGGGCCGGATCGTGCGGCCCGACGACGTCTTCCGCGTCGACCACTACCTGGGCAAGGAGACCGTCCAGAACATCCTGGCGCTGCGCTTCGCCAACACCATGCTCGAGCCGCTGTGGAACCATCGCTACGTCGACCACGTCCAGATCACCATGGCCGAGGACATCGGCATCGGCACGCGCGCTGGCTACTACGACACCATCGGCTCGGCCCGCGACGTCATCCAGAACCACCTTCTCCAGCTGCTGGCGCTGACGGCCATGGAGGAGCCGACCTCCATGACCGCTGCGGCCGTGCGCGCGGAGAAGGAGAAGGTTCTGGCCTCTGTGCGCCTGGAGCGCCGCGGCGAGCTGGACCTGGACGCCACGACCGCCCGTGGGCGCTACGACGCCGGGTTCCAGGGCGGCGTCCCCGTCAGGGGGTACCTCGAGGAGGACGGCGTCGCCCCCGGCTCGCGCACCGAGACCTTCGCGGCCATCCGCCTGGAGATCGCCAACCGCCGCTGGGCGGGTGTGCCCTTCTACCTGCGCACCGGCAAGCGCCTCGCCCGCCGCGTGACCGAGGTCGCCGTCGTCTTCGAGCGGCCGCCCTTCCTGCCCTTCGACGGCGCCGCCACCGCCGGGGTGGGCGCCAACACGATCGTCCTGCGGATCCAGCCCGACGAGGGCGTCACCATGCGCCTGGCCTCCAAGGTCCCCGGCTCCCACATGGAGCTGCGGGACGTGTCCATGGACTTCGGCTACGGCGGCACTTTCAACGAGGAGTCCCCCGAGGCCTACGAACGGCTGATTCTCGACGCCCTCCTCGGCGACGCCCCGCTGTTCCCCCACCAGCGGGAGGTGGACCTGTCCTGGCGGATCCTGGATCCGGTCATCGATCGGTGGGCCGCCGCAGGCGAGCCCGACGGATACCGGCCGGGCTCGTGGGGACCGGCGTCGGCCCACCAGCTCCTTGCCCGCGACGGCCGTACCTGGAGGCGCTCATGATCACCACCCTCACCGCCACGACCACCGACCGCATTGTCTCCGCCCTCCTGGCGGAGGGGGGCGCCTCCGGCGGCTCCCACGTGCTGACCCTCATGATCGACACCGACGCCGCCGGGCTGGAGGACGCCCTGGCCGCAGCGCACGGCGCGAGCCTGGACCACCCGTGCCGCATTGTCGCGGTGGTCCGCCCCGACCCCGAGGACGACGCGGCCACCGGGCCCCGGTCGCGCGACGGGCACGTCCCCTCCGACCTGCCCGGCCACCTCGACGCCGAGATCCGGGTGGGGCACGACGCCGGTGCCGGCGAGACCCTGGTCCTGCGGCCCTGGGGGGAGGCCGCCAAGCACACCGACACCCTCGTCGTCCCCTTCCTGCTGTCCGACGTCCCGGTGGTGACCTGGTGGCCGACGACTCCGCCCGTCTGCCCGTCGACGAGCCCCCTGGGACAGCTGGCCTCCACCCGCATCACCAACACCCCGGCGCTCGACGACCCGGTGACGGCGCTCAAGGCGCTCGCACCGTCCTTCACCCCGGGCGACATCGACCTGGCCTGGACCCGGACCACCCTGTGGCGGGCCATGGTCGCCTCGACTCTTGACCCGGTGCTGCGCGAGGGGACCGTGCGCGGCATGGTCGTCGCCGGAGAGCCGGAGAACGCCTCCATCGCCCTCATGATCCAGTGGCTGGGGCTGCGCACCGGGGTGGGGGTGGAGCAGGTCGACGTCCCCGGCTTCAGCGGCATCGCCTCGATCACCGTGACCACGCCGGCGGGCGAGATCGTGATCGCCCGCACGGACCAGGAGCGCGCCACCATCACCCGCCCCGGGGGCGGCGCCCCGCAGCTCGTCACCATGCCCCGCCGCGAGCCGATCACCACCATGAACGAGGAGCTGCGCCGGCTCACCCCCGACCTCGTCTTCGGAGAGGTCCTGGCCTCCTTCGCCGCCGAGTGCTGCCACGAGCCCGGAGGGGGCCGTCGGTGAGCACCGCCGGCACGATCGAGCAGAGGGCCGCCGGCCTGCCCGCGGCGAGTATTGTGCGCCGCCCGTCCTTCGACGAGGCCTGCGCCCTGGCCGCCGGGCGGACCGCGGGCCTTCTCGCCGAGGCGGCGGCCGCGCGCGGCGCCGGCCACCTCGCCCTGACCGGCGGCTCGGCCGGGACCGCCCTGGCGCGCGCCCTGCCCGCGGCTCTCACCGCCGCCGGGATCGTCCCCTCACGGGGCCTGGAGAGCATTCACCTGTGGTTCGGCGACGAGCGCTTCGTGCCCGCCGGGCACGCCGACCGCAACGACCTGCTGGCCGCAGGACTGGTGGAGGCGGGCGTGCCCGAGACCAACGTCCACCGCCTGTGCGGCCCCGAGAGGGCCGCCGACGTCGAGGACGCCGCCGGACGCCTGGCCGCGGACCTGGCCGCGGCCGGCCCCGCGCAGGGGCGCTTCGACGTCGTGCACCTGGGGGTCGGGCCGGACGCGCACGTCTGCTCCCTCTTCCCCGGGCACCCGGCCGCACGGACCACCGGGACCGACGTCGTCGCGGTGCGCTCCTCCCCCAAGCCCCCGCCCGAGCGGGTCTCGCTGACCTTCGACGTCCTGCACCGCTCCCGGTGCCTGATGCTGGTCGCCGGCGGCAAGGGGAAGGCGGGGGCGGCCCGCGCCGGTCTGGGGGCCCCCGATGCGGCGGCCGCCCCGGCGTCGTGCGCCCGCGGCCTGGTCACGACCTGGTACCTCGACGACGCCGCCGCTGGCGCTCTGGGCGGTTGAGCGCGACGGTTGACGGGCCGGTCCGGCGCCGCGCGCGGCCCGGCCCGTGTGGACGGGCTCAGCGGGCGCGGGCCGCGTACCCTTGGCGCATGCGCCCCCAGCCGCCCGACCCGGCCGTCCCCGTCAACCGCTGACATGCTCGCTGTACCGAATGCGCTGCGCGCCGCAGCCGTCGCTCTCTCGGCGGCGCTGGTCGCCGCGGGCCCCACCGCGCCCGGGCAGTGGGACGACCGCGGGGACCAGGCTCTCAGCGCCGCCGACGCGCTGACGGCCCTGGACTCGCTTCCGGCCGATGCGCCGGCAGCCGTCTCCTGGGGCGAGGGAGGGTCGCGCACCGGCTGGTTCGGACAGGCCTGGGAGGACGTCGACGGCGACGGCTGCGACACACGCAACGAGATCCTGTCCCGGGACCTCACCGATGTGGACTACTCGCGCGCCAAGGGCATCCAGGGCCGCGACCAGGGGGTCGGGCAGGGGGCGGCCGTGTGCCCCGACGCCACGGTGTGGTCCGGCACGCTCCACGACCCCTACACGGGGTCCACCATCGAGTTCCAGCGCGGGCAGGGCACCTCCGAGGCTGTCCAGATCGACCACGTGGTGCCCCTGAACTATCTCTACGCGCACGGCGCCTGGGCGTGGGACCAGCGCACGCGCCTCCTGGTGGCCAACGACCCCCTCAACCTGCTGGCCGTCGACGGAAAGGCGAACCAGGCCAAGTCCGCCTGCGGCCCGGCGACCTGCCCGACGGGCTCGACCGAGACCGGCTCGTGGGAGACCGCGTCCGGTCGGGGATGGTGGCCCCCGAACGACTCCTACAGGTGCACCTACGCCGCCCGGTTCGTCTCCGTGGCGGCCGCCTACGACCTCGGGCTCCCCCAGGCCGATGTCGATGCGCTGCGCACGACGCTGACGGACTGCGCGGCGGGGGGCGACGGGGCTCCCTCGGCCCTGGAGCGCGCGGCCGGCACCGCGCAGAGCACCGTCGAGGTTCTCAGGTCGACCCCCGCGTACCGGCTGGCGGCGATCATCGGGACCGCTCTGGTCGGAGCCGGCCTCATGGCGCGCTCCAAGCACGTCCTGGGGGCCGGCCGGCGAGCCGGGAGGCGCCGCAGACGGCGCTCTCGCCGCCGGTAGGATCGGGCCATGAGCACCAGGCAGTCACGAGGCGCACGGCCGCCCGGCACGACCGGGGCCGGCGGCAGCGGGCCCGCCTCGGCGAGGATCGACGTGTGGCTGTGGAGCGTGCGCCAGGTCAAGACGCGCTCGGCGGCGACGGCGGCCTGCCGCGCCGGGCACGTGCGCGTCAACGGGGAGACGGCCAAGCCCGCCCAGCACGTGAGAGTCGGCGACGAGGTCCGCTACCGGGTCGACGGCTTCGACCGGCACCTCATTGTCGAGCGCATCCTGCTCAAGCGCGTCGGGGCGCCGATCGCGCGCGCCGCCTACACCGATGTCTCCGCACCGCGCCCCTCCCCCATGGACGTGCCGGCCGCCATTATCCGCGACCGGGGGGCGGGCCGCCCCACGAAGAAGGAGCGCCGCCGGCTCGACGCCCTGCGCGCCGCGCCGAGCGAGATCGACATCGAGCACATTCTCGACGGCGACCGCTGAGGGCGCGGCCACCGGAGAGGCGGCCGGGCCTCAGCGTCACGGCAGGCGGTCCAGAAGGGCCTCGATTGTGCGCAGCACCCCGTCCTCGGTGTTCGCCGGGGCGATGTAGCGGGCGCGGGAGATAATGCCCGGGTGGGCGTTGGCCATCGCGAAGGACAGGTCGGCGTGGTCGTACAGCTCGGCGTCATTGAGGTAGTCCCCGAAGACCGCGGTCTGGGCCGGAGCGACGCCCAGGCGCTCCTGCACGGCGACGAGCGCCCGGCCCTTGGAGGCCGAGCGGGCCATCATGTCGACCCAGTGCGCGCCTGAGACCACGGCCTGCACCTCGGGCACGGCGGCTGCCAGGGGGCCCCGGCACTCGGACTCGGCGTCGCCGAAGGTGTAGACGGCGATCTTGATGACATTGCCCAGGGGAAGATCCAGGAGATCCCGAACCGGGTCGAGGGCCGTGTAGTAGAGAGCGCACTGGCGGACGAAGCGCTCGTCAATGCGGTCGACGTAGGCACGGTTCCTGGTGGCGACCACGACCCCGACGTCGAGCCCCTGCTCGCCCAGCGCACGTGTCGTGCGCACCGCGGCGGCGGCCTGGGCGCGGGTGACCGTCTCGCAGTGGATCTCGGCGGCGCCCTGGACGACGACCGTGCCGTTCTCCGCGATCACCGGGCTGTCGGCGATCGCGGCGCCGAAGGTCGCCCTGAGGTTGTCGAGCTGGCGGCCCGAGGCCGGCACGAGGACGACGCCGCGCTCGCGCATGCGCGCCAGGACGGCGTCGAAGCGGGGCGGGAGACGGCCCTCGCCGTCGAGCAGGGAGCCATCCATGTCGGTGACCACCAGCCTGAGGTCCACGGGATCGGGAAGAGCGCTGAGCGGGGTCGGAGCGGGAGGGGTCATGACCCGATCCTTCCAGATCCGGCTCGCCGCGCGGCGCCGGGTGCGGTGAGACACTGGACCCATGGCCGACTCGCCCAGGACGCTCCGCTCCCCCGGTGGCCCTGTCGGCCCTGGGGTCGCGCCCGCCGAGCGGAAGCAGGCGTCCGCCGACCTGGTCGTGGGCGCGGACGGACTCGCCCGGCCCGCCTGGGCGGCCTCGGACCCGCTCCTGCGGGAGTACTACGACACCGAGTGGGGCATGCCGGTGCGCGACGAGCGCGGCGTCTTCGAGCGCGTGAGCCTGGAGGCCTTCCAGTCCGGGCTGTCGTGGGCCACGATCCTGCGCAGGCGGCCCGCCTTCCGGGAGGCCTTCGCCGGCTTCAGCCCGGACGCCGTCGCCGCCTTCGACGACGATGACGTCGCCCGGCTCATGGCCGACTCCTCCATCGTGCGCAACCGCGCCAAGATCCTGGCGACGCTGACCAACGCGCGCGCCACCGTCGCGCTGCGCGAGGACACCGCCGTCGGCGGGCTGGCCGGCCTGGTGTGGTCCTACCGGCCGGAGCGCACCCCCGAGCCGCGCCGGGTGGCCGACATCCCCATGCGGTCGACCGAGTCGGCCGCCCTGGCGGGGGAGCTCAAGCGGCGGGGCTTCCGCTTCGTGGGGCCGACGACCTGCTTCGCGCTCATGGAGGCCATCGGGATCGTCGACACCCACCTGCTCGGCTCCCACCGCCGCGGCTCGTCGGGAGTGTGGGGCTGAGGGCCGGGGAGGAGCGCGGCGCGGACCGGGCGCACCGCGCGGGAGACTCTCAGACCACCAGCTGCGCCAGGAGGAATCCGAGTACGACGCAGACGACGATCGAGACCGTTCCCGGCAGGACGAAGGGGTGGGCGAAGACGTTCCTGCCCACGCGCGTGGAGCCGGTGTCGTCCATCTCCATGGCCGCGACCGTCGTCGGGTAGTTCGGCAGCAGGTAGTAGTTGGCGACGGCGGGGTAGCTCGCCAGCAGCGCCACTGCGGGCAGGCCGAGGCTCACCATGAGCGGCATGAAGGCCGTCGTCGTCGCCGCGTGGGAGAACATGAGCGGAGCCGTGAAGTAGAAGAACACCGCGGCCAGCCACGGCTGGGACTGCAGGGGCGCCGACAGCGCGTTGGAGATGGTGTCCGTGTAGTGGTTGACGAAGGTGTTGCCGAGCCAGGCCAGGCCCATAATGCAGATGGCGGCGGTCATACCGGCGCGGAAGGTGTCCTGGGTCGCGATCGCGGCGGTGTGCTTCTTGGCCACGAGGCAGATCACGATGGCGGTGACCAGCATGATCGTCATAATGGCCGCCGTCGAGTCCATTGGCGGGTTGTCGACGATGCCGAGCTCCTTGGAGGTCACCGTCGCATAGGCGACGACCAGGACGAGGGAGACGAGGAAGATGATCAGGCCGGACACTGCGCCGGGCGCCGCCCTGTAGTCGTCGGAGCCCGCCGCGCTCGTCTTGAGGAGCCCCTTCGCCCTGCGCTCCTGGTAGACCGGGTCGTCCTCGAGCTCCGATCCCTGGCGCGCGGCGACGACGGCGCCGACCGCCAGGCCGATGAAGGTGGTGGGCAGGACGACGGCGAGGCAGGCCAGGTAGCCGACGTCCAGGGGCGCCAGGGCGACGACGAGGGCGACCATGGCCGCCGAGATGGGCGAGGCCGCAACGCCCACCTGCGAGGCGACGACCGCGATGGACAGCGGGCGGGAGGGGCGGATCCCGTGCTCCTTGGCCACATCGACGATGACGGGGATGACCGAGTAGGCGGTGTGGCCGGTGCCGCACATGACGGACATGAGGAAGGTGACGAAGGGCGCCAGGAAGACGACCTGCCGGGGGTGCCTGCGCAGCAGGAGCTCGGTGAGGTGGACGAGGTGGTCCATGGCGCCAACCACCTGGAGGGCGGCCACGGTGCAGATCACCGACATAATGATCCCGATGACCTCCCAGGGGACGCCGTCGGTCGAGATCTGCACGCCGGTCGCGGCGAGGACCAGGATGCCGGCCGCACCGGCCAGACCGATGCCGATGCCGCCGAGCCTGGCGCCGACGACAATGAATAGCAGGACGACGAGTAGGTGGAACCAGATCATGGGCGGTCTCCCTCCGCTCCGGGGCAGCGGTTGCCCCGATGATCATGCGCCGGCCCCGCGCCAGGGCGTCCGGAGCCGCTGGGCCGGCGGAACATGACCGCACAGTGGCGGCGCAAGGCTCATTTTATGCGGCGTTCTGTCATCTCGCCGGCTTTTGACACGGAAGGAAGCGGCTTTTCGGTCGCAGCGGGGCGCTCCTATGGTAAGCGTGTGCCGGATGGCACGAGCTCCACGGAAGGGCGGTTCAATGAGGACGGGCACCAGTCTGGTCGACCTGGGCAAGTACAACGAGAACGTCGTCATCCACGCTTTCCGCCGCCTGGGCGCCTCCAGCCAGCGGGACGTCGCCGCCTCGACGGGGCTGTCGGTGCAGGCGGTGTCCACGATCGTTCGCGGCCTGGTCAGGCAGGGGCTGTTGACGGAGGTGGGGACCAGGATCAGCGGGCCGGGGCGCCCGCACACGATCCTCAACATCGTCGGCTCGGCGCGCATCGCCGTCGGGGTGCACATCGACCCCTCCCTGATCACGGCCGTCGCGCTGGACCTCAACGGCGAGGTGGCGGCATCCGCCTCCTCCACCGACGTCGACTCCGACGACCCGCGCTCGGCAATGGCGAATGTCGCCGCAATGGTGCAGCGGCTCATCCAAGAGAGCTCCATCGACGACCAGCAGCTGGCGGGCACCTGTCTCGCGCTGCCGGGACCGGTGGACCCCTCGACCGGAGCCCCTGGCAGCGCCGTATGGCTGCCGGGCTGGGCCAAGGTGCCCCTGGGCGAGGTCCTGGGAGAGCGCCTGGGGAGGATGCCCGTGCCGGTGGTCAAGGACACGCTGGCGGCCGTCATCGGGGAGAACTGGGTCCGGGGCGGCGAGTCGCTGGAGTCGACCATGGTGTTCGTCTACATCGGGACCGGAACCGGGCTCGGGCTGTCCGTCAACGGCGAGGCCGTGCGCGGGTTCTCGGGCAACAGCGGCGAGGTCGGCACCATGATGACGGCCCTCGGCTCGAACGCGCCCGGAGAGCCCCCGGGCATGGCCAACGACCCCGCCGTCCTCGTCGCGCGCGCCCACGGTCTGGGACTTCAGCCCGAGCCCCTCCCGGCACGGTCGGACTTCGTGGCCATTGAGCGCCGTTTCGCCGGCCTGTGCGCCATGGCCGCCCAGGGGGCGGACCGCGCGGACCGGCTCCTGACAACGGCGGCGGAGCGGATAGCCGAGCTGGTCATGATGGCCACCGAGCTTCTCGACGCCGACACGGTGGTGTTCGGCGGTCCGTACTGGCACCTGCTCGAGCCGTGGTACGCCCCCGCCGTCAAGCGCGCGGTGAGGCGCCCCTCCGCCCGAGGACCGCATCCTGTATCGGTGCTCTCCACGGCGATGGGCGACCATGTCGGCGCCATCGGCGCCGCATCGGTCGTGCACGACAACCTCTACGTACCGCGCGCGCCGAACTCGACCGACCACTGAGCGCGGGCGCGGATCCGGCTTCGCGCCGGAGGGAGCCACGGCTGGTAACGGCCTGGGAGGAGCCTTGACACGAATTAATCCATACTTCAGACTAATCCGTGACGGCGTCACGACGACGTGCCGCCCCTCGCGCCCGTGGGAGAGTCATGATCACTGTTGCCAACGCCCCCGTGTCGTACGGGGTCTTCGACCTCGCCAGGCCGGACCTCGTCCCTCCTCCAACAGGCGGCGAGCTGCTCGACGCCGTCGGCGCCGCCGGCTACGACGGCATCGACCTGGGGCCCCGCGGCCTGCTCGGCACGGGAGGCGACCTGGTCGAGGCGCTCGCCGCCCGCGACCTGCTGCTGTGCGGGGGATGGATCGATCTCCCGTTCGCCGGGAGCGACGCCGAGTTCGAGTCCGCACTCGCCCTGGCGCTGCCCGTGCTGGAGGATCTCGCCCTCGTCGCGCGCACCCAGGACGGACCGGCTCCCAGGCCGACGCTGGCCGACGCCGGGGACGCCCTTCGCCGCGCCCGGCCCGGCGGAGGCCCGGCGCTGGAGGCCGACGCGCGGATGTGGGCGGCCCTCGTCAAGCGCGTCGAGCGCGTGTGCGCGCTCGCGCGGGGCCTCGGACTGACGCCGACGTTCCACCACCACGCGGCGACCTACGTGGAGACTCCCGCCGAGATCGACAGGCTGCTGAACGACACGTCGGTGGACCTCACCTTCGACTCCGGTCACCTCCTCCTCGCCGGAGGCGATGCTCTGGCCGACTTCGACCGGTGGCGCGCCCGCATCAACCACATCCACCTCAAGGACGTTGACACCGCCGTCCTCCCCCGGGTCGCGGGACGGCCGGACGCCCTGCGCCAGGTGTGGGAGAGGCGCGCGTTCACGGCCCTGGGAGACGGCGACCTCGACGTGGCCGGGCTGATGGAGCGCATCCTCGCAGGCGGCTACGACGGGTACCTCGTCGTCGAGCAGGACGTGGTCCTCCTCGACCGGCGGGACGTCGAGCGAGCCGTGTCCGACCAGGTGCGCAACCGCGACATCCTGCGCAGGTGGATCCCGTGAGCACCACCCCGATACGCGCCGCGCTGGTCGGCCTGGGCTGCATCTCCCAGGCCGTGCACCTGCCCGTCCTGCGCCGCAACCACCGGCTCGTCGCCATCGAGGCCCTCGTCGAGCTCTCCCCCGCCCGCCTGGCGCGCCACGCCGAGCTCAACGGGGTGCCCGCCCAGAACCGCTTCGGCGACGTCGGGGCCCTGGTCGGGGCCATCGAGGAGGGACGCGTCCACATCGATATCGCGATCCTCGCCACCAGCGGCAGCCACGTCGATGACGCCCTGGCCCTGGTCGGCGCCGGGGTGCGCGTTCTGGTGGAGAAGCCGCTGGCGCTGTCGCACTCCGAGCTCGACAGGCTCGAGACCGGCCTCGCCCGCCTGGGGGCCGATCCCGACGAGTGGATTCGCGTCGGGTACATGAAGGAGTACGACCCCGCGACGGCCCGGGCCCGCCACCTCATCGACGGGGTGCGTCCCCGCCACCTCCGCGTCGAGGTCCTCCACCCCACCGACGCCAGCCAGCTCCGCTTCGCGCGCCTCGACCCGCCGGACGAGGACGTGGCGCCTGCGGTGACCGCGGCGCTCGCCGCGCGCACGGACGAGGCCGTGCGAGACGCTATCGGCGGCATCGCCTCCGACGACACCATGCGCCGCCTGTACACGAACGTCATCCTCGGCTCGGTCATCCACGACATCGCCCTGACGCGCGTGCTCGGACTCCCCATCGAGGAGGTCCTCACCGCGGTGCACGCAGGGGGCTCCTTCCCCGGGAGCATTGTCGCGCAGGGGATGATCCGCCCCTCGACGACCGAGGACGGGCCCTGCGGAAGGGCGGTTCCCTGGCACCTCGGGTGGCACTTCATCGCGGGCTACCCCGAGTACCGCGAGCGCGTCGTCGTCCACCACGACAAGGGGACCATCGAGATCGAGTTCGCGACCCCGTACCTGCTCAACGCCCCCACAACCCTGCGGATCCGCTCAGCGGCCTCACCTCTGGGGAGCGCCACCAGCCAGTCCGTCTGGCCCCAGGAGGAGGCGTTCGAGCGCGAGCTGTACGAGATGGTCGCGCTCGCCCGCGGCGAGGGGCGCGCCGGATCCGTGCTGCCCGCCTCCCGCGCCGACCTGGCGGCCGCCCAGCGGCTGTGGAAGGCGTGCGCGACCAGCGCGGGAGTCATACCCGACCCCGACTCCGAGGCCGCCTGGAGCTGAGGCCCCGTTCACGACCCGCCCCGCCCGGGCCCGCTCGCAGGCCGCGGGCGGACCGCGGCTGGACCAACAACACTACGGAGGTAACGACAATGACAGCGATGACAGCGATGACACCGATGACACCGATGACACGGCGCACCGCGCTCACGGGCGCGGCAATGGCGTCGGCATCGCTCCTGCTGGGGGCGTGCGGCTCGAAGAAGCAGTCCGGCCCGGGCTCCGAGACGCTGACCATTATGACCAACGCCATCGCCGGCGGGAAGAACGCAGCGGAGGCCACGTGGATCGAGGAGTGGGTCATCCCGGGTTTCAAGGAGGCCCAGCAGAGCGCCGGGAAGGACGTCGACGTCGTCTTCGAGGCCCAGGGCGTCGACGACAAGGACTACAAGACGAAAGCCGCTCTCGACTTCCAGTCGGGCAAGGGGGCCGACATCGTCGCCCTGGACGGCATCTGGATCGGGGAGTTCGCCCAGGCCGGGTACATCAAGCCCCTCGACGACGTCGCCGGGGAGGCGGCGTCCTCCTGGGACGGGTGGGCGCAGATCCCCGAGACCATCCAGAAGGCCGCCTCCTTCGACGGCAGGCGCTTCGGCGTGCCGCAGGGCGCGGACGGACGGGTGATCTACTACAACAAGAGCATCTTCTCCAGGGCCGGGCTCCCCGCCGCGTGGCAGCCGACGTCGTGGGAGGACATCCTCAGCGCGGCCCGCGCCATCAAGGACAAGGCCGACGGCGTCGTCCCCGTGCAGCTCAACGCGGGCACCGCCATGACCGAGGCCTCCACCATGCAGGGCTTCCTGCCCATGCTCATGGGCACCGGACAGCCCCTGTGGTCCGACGGCGCCTGGGCCGGTGACACCCAGGGCATGAGGAAGGTTCTCGACCTCTACAAGACGATCTACGTCGACGAGGCGCTCGGGGACCCGGTCCTCCAGCAGGAGGCGTCCGGGCGGGACACCTCCTTCCAGGAGTTCGCGGCCGGACGCATCGCCATGCTCTTCGAGGGCGACTACTTCTGGCGCTCGGTGATCAACCCGGCCGAGGGTGTGGGAACCGCCCCGATGACGGACCGGGACACCGCGGTCGGATACGCGAAGATCCCCGCCGTCAAGCCCGGCGCGGGCGTCAACGGGCAGGACTTCGTCTCCATGTCCGGCGGCACCGCCAGGGTGCTCAACCCGGGCTCGTCGAACCCGGGGCTCGCATGGGAGCTGCTCGCCTTCATGAGCTCCGCCGAGGCCTTCGAGGCCCGCGCGGCCGGCACCCTGTCGATCTCGCCGCGAAACGACGTCAATGCGGAGCTGCTCGCCTCCGACCCGATGCTCTCCTTCGTGTCCGAGCAGGTCCTGCCCATCACGTCCTACCGGCCCGGCCTGGCCGAGTACCCGGAGGTGTCCTCCCTCCTGCAGCAGGCGACCCTCGACGTCGTCATGGGCACCGCGGTCGATGACGCCGTGAAGACCTATGTGTCGGGCCTGCAGGGGATTGTCGGCTCCGACGCGGTCAAGAGCGGGAGCTGATCCGCGGTGGCCTCCACAGCGACCGCGGCTCCGGGCGCGCCGAGGCGGGCCCGCAGCCGCGCCGAGGACGTCGCCGGCCTGGGCAGCGTGCGGGCGCTGCTCTTCGTGGCCCCGGCTCTGACCGTCATCGCGCTGTTCCTCCTCTTCCCGGCGGTGTGGACGATCTACCTGGGGCTGACCAGCTACAGGCTGACCGGCCTGGCCGCCTCCAGCACCGACTTCGTGGGGGTCGACAACTACCTGGCGACCCTGCGCGACCCCGCCTTCTGGAGCTCCCTGCGCCTGACGGTGCTGTTCGTGGCCCTGTCGGGAGTCGTCGGGCAGTCCGTCATGGGCTTCGCCCTGGCGTGGTCGACCCGGCGCATCACCGGGTGGGCGCGCACCCTCCTGGAGTCGGTGGTGCTCTCGGCATGGGTGATTCCCGGTTCGGTCGTCTCCTTCCTGTGGATCGCCCTGCTCGACCGGCGCGGGGGAACGCTCAACGCGCTGCTCCACCTTCCGGGCAAGGCATGGCTCATCGAGCACCCGCTGGCGGTCATCATCGTCTTCAACATCTGGTGCGGCACCGCCTTCTCCATGCAGCTGTTCTCCTCGGCCCTGTCCGCGGTGCCGCCCTCTCAGCTGGAGAGCGCGCGCATGGCCGGGGCCTCCGGCTTACAGCAGCTGCGCGACGTCGTCCTGCCCACGATCAGGGGCCACATCCTGACCAACACCCTGATGATCACGTTGTGGACCTTCAACACGTTCACCCCCTACCTGCTCACCGCCGGCGGGCCGGGGCACCGCACGGAGATCATGTCGGTGTACATCTACAAGACGGCGATTCCCGGCGGACAGCTGGGCCGCGGGGCGGCGCTGTCCGTGCTCATGCTCGTCATCAACCTGGTCATCGCCCTGGCCTGCATGAGGGTCGGAAGGAGCCGACGATGAGCTCATCCGCACCCCGCCGCGGCCCTGCGGGCACGCTGGTGGGCGCGCTGCGCAGGACCGCCGGGCGGATCGTCTTCGCCGTCGCGGTCGCCGTGATCGGGGTCGTCTTCGCTCTTCCCCTGGCGTGGCTGCTGGTCGCCCCCTTCGACGCGAGCCCGACCATGTCGGTGAAGTGGCCGCGCTGGACGCTGTCGAGCTTCCACCGCCTGATGGACAACCCCTACGCCCTCGGGTCGATCGTCAACTCCCTGATCATCGCCCTGGGCACGATGGCGGTCGTCATCGCGCTGGGCACACTCGCCTCCTACGCGCTCTCCCGCGTGCGCGTCCCCGGGCGCGACGCGCTCCTGTACGCCATGCTCCTGCTGTCCTCGATCGTCACGGGGACCGCGGCCATGGTGCCCACCTTCCAGCTGATGAACCTCATCGGCCTGATCAACACCCATACCGGGGTGATCCTGGTGCTGGCCGGAGGCCTGCTGCCCACGGTGGTGTTCATCCTCAAGGACTTCATGGACTCGGTCCCCAGGTCCTACGAGGAGTCCGCCCGCCTGTACGGGGCGGGGCCGGGCAGGATCCTCGCCGACGTCGTCATCCCCGTGGCCCGTCCCGGGATCGCCTTCGTGGCGATCTGGGCGGTCGTCCAGGTCTGGGGCAACTTCCTCGTCCCCTACCTGCTGCTGCGCGACCCGGCCGGTCAGCCCGCGGCGGTCCTCATGTACACCTTCTACACCGAGTCCGGGCAGGCAGATCTCAGGCTGATCTCGGTGTTCGCCCTCATCTTCGCCCTGCCCGTCCTCGTCATCTACTTCGTCGTCAACAGGAAGTTCGGCTTCCGCTTCTATGGAGGTATCAAGTCATGACCGCCACGATCGTCATGGAGGGCCTCGTGAAGCAGTACCCCAACGGGGTGCGCGGAGTCGACGGGGTGGACCTGTCCATCGCCGAGGGCGAGTTCTTCGCGCTGCTGGGCCCCTCGGGCTGCGGCAAGACGACGCTCCTGAGGTCCATCGCCGGCCTGGAGAGCATCACCGAGGGGACCCTTCATATCGGCGGGGTCGATATGACCGGCGCCGAGCCCGGGCGGCGGGGTGTGGCCATGGTGTTCCAGGACTACGCCCTCTTCCCCCACATGAATGTGTTGGACAATATCGCCTACCCGCTGCGCGTGCGCAGGGTCGCCAAGGCCGAGCGCCGGCGGACCGCCGCCGACACGGCGGGCAAGCTCTCCCTGGCCGAGCTGCTGGAGCGCAAGCCGGGCCAGCTCTCCGGCGGGCAGCAGCAGCGCGTCGCCCTCGCCCGGGCGATCGCCACCGGGCCCGACGTGCTCCTTCTCGACGAGCCCCTGTCCAACCTGGATGCCCGGCTGCGCCTGGAGGCGCGCACCTTCCTCAAGGAGCTGCAGCGCGACCTCGGCGTCACCTCGGTCTTCGTCACCCACGATCAGGCGGAGGCCCTCGCCCTGGCCGACCGCATCGCCGTCATGCGGGACGGCAGGATCCAGCAGGTCGGCACTCCCCAGGAGGTCTTCCACCGGCCCGCCAACGAGTTCGTCGCCTCCTTCATCGGGTCGCACCCCATGAACCTCAACAGCGGCGTCGTCCGTGAAGGGGCGATCGAGTCCATGGAGGCGCGGATCCCCCTGCCCGAGAACACGAGGCGCGAGCTACCCGATGGGATGAGAGTGACCTGGGGCGTGCGACCCGAGTACGTCGAGTGGTCCGCCGACGCCGTCGCGCACGCCGTGGGCGGCCGGGTGCAGACGGTGGAGAACCTCGGGGCCCAGAACCTGCTCACCATGCGCTCCGGGGAGGGCCGTCTGCAGGCCGTCGTCGGCGAGGACCCGCTGCCCGAGCGGGGCCAGCGGTGCTGGTTCACGTTCCCGAAGGCCAAGACCCTGGTGTTCGGGTCCGATGGCGGCGAGCTCATTGCGGGAGGGCGCCGGTGAGGGCGACGGAAGCAACGGGAGACAGCAGCGCCGGTGCAGCCGACGCCCCCACCGCCATGTGGATCATCCCCCACACCCACTGGGACCGGGAGTGGTACGAGCCCCACGACATCTTCCGCGCCAGGCTGGTGAGGATGATCGACGGCCTGCTGGACCTCCTGGAGCGCGAGGGGGACTACCGCTTCACCCTGGACGGGCAGGCGGCCGCGTTCGAGGACTATCTCGCCATCCGCCCGGAGAACGCCGAGCGGCTGCGCGCGGCGGTCGCCCGCGGACAGCTGGGTATCGGCCCCTTCCTCATCCTCCTGGACGAGTTCTGCTGCGACGGGGAGACCACGGTGCGCAACCTCGAGCTGGGCATCCGCTCCTGCCGCGCCGTGGGGACGGAGATGCGGGTCGGCTACCTGCCGGACATGTTCGGCCACGCCGCCCAGATGCCGCAGGTGCTGCGGGGCTTCGGCCTGGCCGATGCCGCACTGTGGCGCGGCGCGCCGGCCGGGGTGGACCGCGACGCCTTCCGCTGGCGAGCCCTGGACGGCTCCGAGGTCCGGGTGGAGTACCTGTGGGACGGCTACGGGTCCGCCCTGAAGCTCCTGGATCCTCCGGGGAAGCTCGACCGGCTCGTCTCGGACTACCTGGAGGCCAACGCCGGGCGGCTGCGCGGGCGCCCGCCCGCAGGCATGTACGGGACGGACCACATGAGTCCTCGGGAGGACCTGGTCGACCTCGTTCGCGCCCACAACGCCCGCCGCCCCGGGGCGCGGCTGACGGTGGCCACGCTGGGCGAGGTCGTGGCCTCGCGCGCGCACGACCGGGCGAGCCTGGAGGCGCTCCCCCTGGTCGTCGGCGAGATGCGCTCCCACGCGCTGGGCAACATCCTGCCGGGGGTCCTGTCCATCCGGACGAATATCAAGGCGGCGATGGCGGGCGCCGAGCGCGCCCTGACCGCCGCTGAGCGCCTCGACGCCGTCGTCGGGGGCCCCTCCCGACGGGCCCTGCTCGAACGGGGCTGGAGGCTGGTCGTGGAGTCCTCGGCGCACGACTCGGTGACCGGCTGCGGCGTCGATGCGACAGCGGAGGAGGTCGAGACGCGCCTGCACGTCGCCGCCCACACGGCCGGGGGCGCCATCGACATCGCCCTGCCGCGCCTGACGGCAACGGCCCGGCAGGGGGAACTCGTGGCCTTCAACCAGTCGGGGTGGGCGCGCCGCGTCCAGGGCGAGATTGTGCTCGACGGCGCGCCCAACGCCCTGCCCGGAGGCGCCCAGCTCCTCGAGGAGCTTCCCACCGTCATCGGGGACGAGTGGATGCCGGCCTCGGCCGTGCGCCGGGTCCTGCGCAGGATCCACGGCCAAGAGCTCTTCGGCAGGCGCATCCGCGGGTGGTCCTTCCCCGGGGCCGCCGAGCTCGTCTTCGAGGTCGGCCGGGTCAGCGACGAGGACTTCGACCTCGACGACTTCACCGGGGAGCTCGACCGCCGGCTGGCCGACGCCGATCCGCAGCGGCCCTGGCACGTCCGGACCCTGGTCGCCCCATCGTGCAGGGTGCTGGTCGCCGGCCGGGCGGAGGGCACCGCGGCAACGGTGCTGGGCGGGGACGGCGCCGCCGTCGACCATCCGGTCCGCGTGCGCGGGCGGAGCGTGTCCAACGGCCTGGTGCGCATCGACGTCGACGACGACGGCCTGGTGCGCATCGAGGACGTCCCCAGCGGCCGGGCCATCAGCCGGGCCCTGGCCGTCGTCGACGAGGGCGACCGGGGGGACTCCTACAACTTCGGGCCCGTCGGCTCCGGGGCGGTCGCCGCGCCGGTGAGAACGCGGGTGGTGGTCGATGAGCCGGGGCCCCTGCGGGCGCGCGTCCTCGTCCGGCGCACCTACCGCCTGCCGGAGGGGCTGGACGCCACTCGCTCGGCCCGCTCCGGGGCCCTGCGCGACCAGGTGGTCGACCTGCGACTGGAGGTCCGGGAGGGCGAACGGTTCGTGCGCGTGCGCGCGTCCCTGGTCAACGAGGTCGGCAACCACCGGCTCAGGCTCCATGTGCCCACCCTCGCACGGGATCTCGACGGCTCGGTGTCCGCGGGACAGTACGGCGCGACCCGGCGCGGGCGCACCGGCGAGGGCGGGTGGGGGGAGTACCCCCTGCCGACCTTCCCCGCCACGCGCTTCGTCCACGCCGGCGGGGTCGCGGTCCACACCCGCCGGCTCATGGAGTACGAGGTCGTCACTCCCCCGGGCCCGGGCCCCACGGAGTCGGACGGCGCGGGGCGGCCCGACGAGATCGCCCTGACGCTGCTGCGCGCCGTCGACCTGATGAGCGTCAACGTGCACCCGCTGCGCGAGGAGCCCGCCGGGTCCGAGTGCCCCGTGCCGGGCGCCCAGTACCTGGGAACGAGGGTCGAGACCGACCTCGCCGTCGACCTGTCGTGCCCGGCGTGGGACGACTCCAAGATCGTCCGGCACTCCGACATCTTCCGCTTCGAGCCCGTCGTCGCGCACGGTGCCGCACGCGACGGGGAGGAGGCAGCGGAGGCCGTCGGGCCCGTGGTGGCCACCCTCGGGCGCGTCGCGCTGGAGTCCCTGCGACGCCTCGACGACGGCGCCCTGGAGGCCCGTTTCGTCAACTACCACCACCACGCCGAGCCGCTGCGGGCCCGGATGGCGGGAGAATGGGACAGGACGGACCTGACGGGAGCGGTCCTCCAGAAGAGGATCGACCCGTGGGACCTGCCCGTCCCGGCGTCGTCGATCCTCACCCTGCGCACCCCGGGGAAGGCGACGGCCCCGAACAACATTCCGAAAGACGCTCCGACGGGCAAGGAGGACCAATGACAGTTCTGCGGCGCATGACCGCCCACCTGGGTCTGGTCGACCAGGCCGAGGACCGCTACCCCCGTCTCCCCTTCGAGGTGCCGGCCGGCGCCGAGTCCATCGGCGTGACCATGGATGTCGCGAAGCCGGGCGCGGCCGGCGAGGGCGCCGTGATCGACCTGGGCCTGCTGGGCCCCGACGGCCTGCGCGGCTGGTCCGGAGGGGCGAGGACCTCCTACGTGGTCGAGCGCGACGACGCCACTCCCGGCTACCGCCCGGGCCTGGAGGAGGGGATCTGGGCGGTGCTGCTGGGGCTGCACCAGGTGCCCGCGCAGGGCGTGGACGTCACCGTCACGGTGGTCTCCCCCGCCCCGGGGCACCCGGACCACGGCCCGCGGGAGGCCCCCGCCCCGCGCCTCCTGCGGGGCTCCGACCGGGGCCTGCCCGCCCCCGGGGGCCTGACCTGGTACGCGGGGGACCTCCACAACCACAGCCTCCACTCCGACGGGGACCTGTCGCTGTGGGAGCTGGCGAACGAGGGCGTCAGGTCCGGGCTGGACTACCTGGGCTGCACCGACCACAACACCACCAGCCACCACCCCCATCTCGCCTCCGTCTCGCGCCGCCACGGCATCACCCTGGTGCCGGGGCAGGAGATCACCACCCACCGCGGGCACGCCAACGCCTGGGGCGAGATCGGCGTCATCGACTTCCGCGACGACGCCCGGACGTGGGTGGAGGAGGTCGAGCGGCGCGGCGGCCTCATGTCGATCAACCACCCCGTCTCAGACGACTGCTCGTGGCTGCACCCCCTGGAGCGCATGCCGCCCGGGGCGGAGCTCTTCCACGGCACCTGGTACCGGAACCTCACGGACACCTCGGTCCTGGCCTGGGCGGCGATGCTGGGCAGGAGTGTCGTGGTCCTAGGCGGCGGGGACTTCCACAACCGCTCGACTCCCCTGCGCCCGGGGATGCCCACGACGTGGGTCGCGGCCGAGGAGTGCAGTCCGGAGGCCCTCCTCGAGGCAATGGCCGCGGGCCGGACCACGGTGACCGCAAGCGCTCGCCGCATCCACGACGGCGAGGCCCGCCCCGTCCTGCTCGAGGCTCCCGCCCTCGTGCGCCTCGGCGGCGTGGACGGGCACGACGCGGATGATCTCATGGCCGTGGACGCGGCGGGGACCGTGCTCGTGGACCGGCTCGGTGGGCGCCTGGTGATCCGGGAGGAGGACCAGGTGGTCCGGGCGCCGGGAGGCCGGGGGCCCTACCGGCTGGAGACCGCCGAGCGGTGGGTCCTCGCCCTGTCCGCCTGAGGCGGGTCTCCCGGCCGCGCCGCCGCGTCGAGGGCCTGCAGCAGGTTCGGGATGTGCGGCGCGTGCCGGGCTCCGGGGGCAGGCGGGCCGCCGGTCCTCACAGACCCGCGCGGTCGAGCTCGTCGCGCACGGTCGGGCGGTGCCGGTAGGTCTCCCGCAGGTCGTCGACCCAGGCGTTGAAGGCTCTCAGGTGCCGGCCGGCGTGCTGGTCGTCCGCCGTGACGGCGATCCGCCGCATGCAGGAGGCCATGGCGACCGCCTGCTGGGCCGAGGGCCGACCGGTCTTCCGCAGGACCTCTTTGACGCGGTGACGGTACAGGTCGATGGCGTCGTCGGGGCGGGGCTGGGGCTCGGCGTCGGCGAGGGCCTGCCAGGTGCAGTCCGCGCCCCAGCGGTCCGCGGCCGCCCAGGCGCGGTCGACGTCGTCGATGTGCAGGGCGAGGGTGATGACCGTGTCCCCGGTCCGCCAGTCCTGGCTCTCGGCCCACTCGAGGGCGGCCCTCTGCTCCTCCTCCCGGCGGTCGAGCCGCTCGGCTGTGGCGAGGAGGAAGTCGAGGGTCTCCGGCGTCGGGCTGGAGCGGAACAGGCCGCGGGCGAGGGCGAGGGCGTCCTCGCTGCGCCCGTCCTCCAGGTAGAGGTCGACGGCGCGAGCGGGGTCGACCTCGTAGGAGGTGCCGGCTGCGGCCCAGTAGCGGAGGTTGGCGCCGATGACCTGGGAGTCGGCGACGGCGCAATCGAGGCAGGCCATGGCCTCGCGGCGCCGGCCGGCGGCCAGGAGCCGTTCGATCATGGCCGCGTACCGGGGGCGTGCGCCCCCTGAGAGCAGGTCGATGGCGCGGTCGACGTCGTCATCGTGGTCGGCCAGCTTGAGGAGCATGCCGGTCAGCTCGTAGTCCCGGGCCCGGCCCTCGTCGCCGGCCTGCCTTGCGGCGGCGTTGACAATGCGGCGGTACTCGGCCAGTCCCTCCTCCCCGAGCGCGGGGAGGAAGTCGTTCAGGGCGATGTTGGGCCATCCCGGTGAGGTGAGCCGGAAGTCGGCGAGCCAGAGGCCGAGCTCGGCGCCGTCGGGGTTCCCCTCGCAGCAGGCCCGCGCATAGAGGTCGATGGCACTCTGGCACGTGTTCGACACCGCGCCGCTGGAGTCGTCGATGCTGTTCTCGAGCTGCGCGCGCAGGCGGGTCGCGATGTGCAGGAGGGCGGGGGCCGCGCTGTCGGCTCCCTCGGGGTTGTCCAGAAGGGGCTCGAGCTCGTCGAGGAAGTCGTTGATCTCACCGGCGTAGGCGTCGGCCTCGTAGTAGTCGAGGACATCGTGTATGGAGGTCAGGGACCGGGCGGTTGCCATGAGCTCAATGTCGTCGGCATCGGCGGCGTCGGCGCCGTCCAGGGCGAGACCGGCCGCGTTCTCCAGGGCGCGGAGCGCGTCGGGGCTGGCTGAGGCGAGGGTGAGGACAAGGTCGCGCAGCTCCTCGTCGTACAGGCCCTCCAGGTAGGTCTCGACGGCGGTGGCGGACTCGGGCGTCAGGGCCGTTGCGGCCGGGCGGTCGGGGACGATGATGGTGTCGCGCGCATGGCTGAGGGCGGTCAGTCCGACCGCGACCATGTGCTCGCAGAATCCGTGGTCGGGGAAGTACGGGCACGTGCAGGTGCCGTCGATGCCGTCGCCGCGCCAGGTCAGGCGCACGTCGTGGGAGACGGTGCTGGTGACCGTTGCGGTCGTGCCGCCGGTGGAGGTGCTGGTGATGGAGACGTCGTCGATGCAGTCCTCGCCGCGCTCGTACACGGCGTCGCCGGCGGCGTCGAGCAGCGCCGTCTCGCTCAGGGCCCCGTCCAGGATGATTGCCATGCGTCAAGCGTCGCAGGCCGGCGGTGGGCGGGCAAGGAGCGGCTCCGTGTCAGGACGTCCCGGAGCGGCGGGGCCGGTGGGCCCTCGGCTGGCTCTCGGCCGGCTGGGGCGCCGTCGGGCCGGGTCGCGGCGGACCACCAGAGCCCTCAGCCCAGGCGCTCCAGGGCGGCCCGGGCGCCGCTCAGCCAGGGCTCCAGCTCGCCGGCCTCCTCCCAGAGCTCGTAGAGCTCGGAGTGGTCGGCGTCGGAAAGGACGCGACGCGCCTGCGCCGCGATGAGGGCCACCCGCTCAGGCGTGAACAGCGGGGCCAGGGGCGCGAGATCGAGGCCGTCTACCGGGGAGGGGTCGCCACCGTGCAGGGCCGCGGCGATCTCCACCAGCGCCAGGGCGTACTGGCCGCTGTCGGCCTCGACGTACTCCTGCCCCTCGTGCGACCATCCGAGCGAGTCCCAGGTGAAGGTCCCCGACCGCAGGTCCGCCACGAGGTCCAGCGCCCCGTCGTTCTCGAAGGTCCCAGTCCCCCATGCTCCCATGAAGGCGAGCGTAGCCGACGCGCTCCATCGCCGTTGCCCGGCCGCCTCCTCGTCGGGCTCGGCGGAGGAGCTCCTGCGCGGGATCGTCGCATGAGTTCGCTACTCCCGAGCTGCCACCCTGCCGCCGCCGTCTCCGCCGGCCTGCGCAGCAATCTGTGCGACCTGTGCGGGACTCCTGTCGCTGACTGCTAAGGGCGACGAGGGAGGCGTCATCGACTGCGCCGCCCGGGCCAAGCCGTCCGCCGCAACCGAATCAGGCGCCTCCCGGGGCGACGGTGAACGAAGCGTCTGCCCCGCACTACCTCGAATTCACCGTCTGCTACGGCATCCGCGGCTTACTAGAGCGCCCTGCGGATGCGCGCTTGCAGGGCACGCCCCAGGAGTGAGGCCGGACGATTGATTCCGGGGGAGGTGAGCAGGCCGGGAGCCCAACGTCAACGGAGGTTCATCGCGTGAACGCGCCTTTCTCTCATCCTTCTGACCTCTAGCCCCAGTAAGATGCGAGAAGGGTACGTTCACGCGGGAAAGGTACGTCCGCATTCTCCCACGTCCCGGGCGGACGACTGGCCGCGCTGCCCCCGGCAGCCTTTTCTTACCGAGATCGGTTCACCTTCCGTGGCGAGGTCGGTCCGAGGAGTCCGGCAGAGCACCTGGCGAACGCCAACCGGATGCAGGCCGATAGCACGCCCGACCCCGGAGGCAATCATCCAAGGGCTACAGGTAGCGTTCGAAGAACTCGATCAGCTTGTCGGCCTCCTGGGTGACGTAAGGCTCTTTCCAGTAGGTCTCGATGTGGGTGGCGCCGTCGATCAGGAAGCGCTCCTTGTGGCTGACTCCGGTGGCCCTGTCGAAGACGGCGTCGGTCATGTAGCGGGTGTCGGCGTCCTTACCGGCGATCATCAGCAGCGGCTGGCTGATCAGCTCAGCCTGGTTCTCAGCGTCGAAGGCCATCAGGTACATCAGGCTGCTGGTGGTGTAGCGCGGAGTGGCGTTGGGGTGGAAGTGGGTCATGCCGTAGTAGACCGTGCCGTCGCGGTACAGACCGGCGGGGATGTCCTCGAGCTGCTCCTGGGTCAGCTTCAGCCGCTGCGAGATGTGGGTGCCGGTGTACTCCACCTGACCGGTCAGCTCCTTGGCGCGGGCCTGCGCCGCCTGCTCCAGGCGCTCGGCGATGGTGTCCACCTGGGCGTCAAGGAATCCGTTGCGGCGGACGCGGCCGCTGTTGAACATGCTGACGGTGGCCACCGCCTTGATGCGCTTGTCGGTCTTGACCGCCTGGATGGTGTAGCCGCCACCCCCGCAGATACCAAGAGCACCGACGCGCTGGGCGTCGACACCGGGGTAGCCGCTGATGAAGTCGACCATCGCCCGGATGTCCTCAACCCGGTTGGCCGGTCGATCAGTCTGGCGCGGCGTGCCGCCGGAGGCGCCTTGGTAGGCGGCGTCAGCGGCAATGGTGATGAAGCCGTGCTCAGCCAGCTTCTGGGCGAACAGCCCGGCTACCTGCTCCTTGACCCCGCCGTTGGGATGGGCCACCACCACCGCCGGATACCCGGCTGTGGCACTACTGGCGCTGTGGCCCGCCGGGGTGTAGACATTGGCCGCGATATCAACACCATTGCTGGTGGCGTAACCGGCCGGATGAATATTGACCTGGCCGGGCAGGTTCTCGGTGATCGCGCCCCGGTAGACCAGGCCGAACTGATTATCTGACATAATGTGCTCCACATATGAGATGAGATTTACTATTACTGCGCCATGACGGCATCGCCTGGGAACTATGTGGCACTGCGCAGCAGGGCATTGACCTGCCTGATCGAGGCCGCATCCGAGGCGATGCCGACCAGCCGCATCCCCATCACCTCGGCGAACCGCCTCATCATATACTCCATCTGCGCCACCGACTCCGGCGTCGGGCCGCTCCCCTGAAAGAAGAAGACGAGGCGCTTCCCGGAAAGGTCCGGCATATTCTGTGACAACCGCTCCAGCAGCACTTTCAGCGAACCGCTGACCGTGTGCCAGTAGACCGGAGTGCCGAAGACAATGAAGGTTATTCAAGCGTGGATATAAAGAATGGGGCTCGGCGTGTTGGCCAGGTGACGACTCGTTGACCTGAGAGAATCAAGTTGCAACATAGAACCTTCTCAGGAAAACATAGAACCTTCTCAGGAACGAGACATCATGATCAAGGGTATCACAGGCCTGGACAGGGTACAGATAAGCAGGCTGGTGGAGCCGGTGCTGGGCGACAGCGAGATCGCCCTGGCGCCACGAGTCCTCAGCCCACTGGCAGCCGTACGGGCCACTTTGATGTATCTGCGCACCAACGCCTCCCAGGCCGGGATCGCCGATATCATGGGCGTGTCCCAGCCCACGATCTCGCGGACGATCTCGGTGATCACCCGGATCATCGCCGGGGCCCTGGGGCCCCTGCCGGCGACCGCGGAGGAGATCCCCCACGCCGGCGCGTACATCATCGATGGGACCCTCCTGCCGTGCTGGAGCTGGAAGGACCAGCCCGACCTGTGGTCGGGCAGGCACAGGCGCACCGGTATGAGCCTGCAGGTGCTGGTCAGCCTCACCGGGCACCTGCGGTGGGCCTCGGACCCCCCGCCCGGGGCCACCCGCGACTCCAAGGCCATCACCACCTCCGGCGTGCTCGAGCAGATCGCCCCCTCCTGCTGCATCGCCGATAAAGGCCACATCGGAACCGGGGTTGTCACCCCTGTAAGAAATCTCCTAACGGCGAGCCCACCCAGGCCCAGAGACAGGCGAGCAAGGCCCTGGGCAGAATCCGCTACGTCGTGGAGAGAGCCATCGCGCACATCAAGGCCTGGAAGATCCTGGCCCACGACTACCGACGACCCCTGCATACCTTCAAATAAACCATCACAACCACACTAGCCCTTTACACCTGCACCAACCCCTGAATAACCTTCATTGTCATCCTTCTCGAGCCCGTCCGTTTCGACAACGGCTGGCGCTCGTCAGGTCCGTCAGGCGGCGCTGACAACGGAAGCGTAGCACTGACCCCCTACAATCCCTAACACCCGTTGGAATTATGGCTGGAATTATGGAGTGAGTGGTTTTCTCGGACAGTGGGGACCCAGTGTCCGAGAAAAACCACTCACTCCAGTACTCCTGGCCGAGACACCGGGGAGGACCCCCACCACCGCCCACCCGACCTCCCACGCCCGGACCGACCCCCACCACCAGACGCTCAGGACCCTCCATACAGGCGAGTATACGGGGCGGGCACGTCTCCCACGCTGGCAGCAAGAGACTCAAACGAGCCGCGCCGCTAAAAATAGTGAAAATAATTTAAAATCGCATCAAAGACGCCGCTCCGCTGAAGCGAGTCTCGCCTACAGCATGTGCCGCCCCAGCGGAGGCCGGCGCCTCTAATTCTGACCTTCCGTCGGAGAATTAGAAAGCCAGAGTGTCAGCAACGTACTGACAATCGCAATCGCCACTAGCCCTCGTACGACCAGTCACGCAAGAACAGCACGTACTCGGTGTACGGGCCGAACCACTCTCCCGTCCGCTGGGCGAACTCTCCAATCCTCTCGATCACGGGGCTCTCGTAGGTCTTCTTCATAACCAACACCTCCTTCCGCCAATCATCGTCGTCGAAAACAAGAAAACAAGACGGTTTTCCAACACCTGAGTTTCGAGATCACCAAGGCCTGAAAGGCACATCCGCAATCAGCCACCACCCCTCGCGAGCGGCGCCAAGTCCGAAACCGGTCAGCGAGTTGAACTTACCGAGCGCAACCACTGAAGGCTCCATGTACTCCTTCATCACGACACATCACCTCCTCTCTAAACATAACGTGCAACCAATATCATCCTCTCTGAAATCAGAAAGGAGCTCATACAGTTCCTCTAAGCATCGACCCTCGACGACTCCGGAACCTTGAAGAACGCCTTGAAACTATCGACTGTGAATGGTTCATCTACCACGCGCCCTTCTGCTTCCACCCAGGCATGAGCAGCAAATGGCGGGACCACGGCGACTCCAACACACCACACCGGAACGTACCCCTTCCATCTGCACACCAACAGCACCGTAACCGAGCGGATCAAACACGCATCAGATCCTCGGCATAGAGAACTGGAAGACAGAACCGCATCCCGCACTTTCTGAACCTCAAAATATGAGCCAAGCCGTACCCCCGAGCAGAGCCTCGCCAACCTCGTTCGGAGTACTGTCGGACTCGATCGAACCATCAACCGCGCCAGTGAGACGAAAACCAGAATCACAAATCTATCTAGTGCTCTCAACCTAGCAACCGAGACCGGTCGAACCTGGCTCACAGCAAGCCTCCTTGCTTTAGAGTCTGAGAAACTGATTTGACATCCTCAAACGCTTTCTGTTCATCCACATCGTACTCAGACGCCAACGCGCTTGCCGCCTCACTCTCGGTGCCGCCACCCTCAAGAATATCGAGCACCAGCGATGCCGACCCATTTAACCGCCAATACATCCCACTTTCCAGATCGAGGGCGACATCGCCATAGCCTGTAGACACCCGTATCACCTTTCGCTTGTCGTCGTGATTTCGTGATCTCATCATGAACCGCCAGTCCTTCGCTTAGAGATACGTTGATTTCTCAGTACAAACCATGCGAATGCAGATTTCTCAGAAAAAGTCCTATATTGATGGCGGAAATGATAGAACCCGGCGGGCCGTCAGTCATGCTGGGAGCCGCTTCTCGCTGAAGTATTTCCTTGTTCACAAGCCCCGTGCCAAAAAGACCAGAATCTTCCAAGATCTCCATGACCTCACGGGCGTTGCCCCAGTATCCCCTAATAACCTGAGGGGACCCCCCTACCTTAGTAGTCCGGTGAAGGTAGTCGTCGGGCAGGAATCCCATCATGGCCTGCTTCATCAATGGCTTCCATTCCAGAGGACCATCTCGTTCCTCATACCGAACGGCAAGCACCGCCTCCACAACGCGATCATCCAGCAAAGGCGCCTCGTAGGAAACCCCACAGCAGTCTCCAACAATCTGGGTATTGCGGACCACGCGCCCCGCCTCAAGAATACTCAAACGGTCAAAATGCCCAGCTCGATCTGATGCAAGCGGACAATCCGCTTCTGCTGCCTCCAGAAAACTATTACGCAAGAGTTCTCGCGCCTCCGAAGTCAACCAAGAGGGAAACTGCGGCGGAACAAACCAAGAGTCGACCCGGACCCTTAAACCTGCTTCGCCATCATGATGAAAATCCTTTAGGCCTCCTGAGGCAAGATCTTTCAACCATTGACCGTACGATTATCGATTAAGTAGCTGTCTCAGCAACGAACATCGTCCGTATGCCTTCAGATCAGGGTCTGCACAAATTCTCCGCCAAGCAAATAAAGGCTTATTTCGTGCCAGTGTATGATTCCATACCGGAACCCCGCGTAACAAATGATCACCACCCGCACCATTAAGATGCATGCCTATCTGACTCTCCGCATCAAATTCGAGCGTGTATTGCATACGTGGCGCGGCGAGGGGAACCTGCGACGGTTCGTCGAAAACTATTTACATGTCGCGCAATCCGCCAAAGAATTGCGGAGCATCATCAATCGACTGAACTACATGGGCTTCGATCTCCGGCATGCTTACGATAGCTTTACGGGCCCAGCTCAGATCTTCTCTGCCTCCGGGGTCATCATTGAAATAGGTAACTGCGGTCGTTCGCCCCAACGTCGAGGAGAGATAGCAAATTGGAGTTGAGTCCAAACCTCCGGACAGGTCACAGGCAATATGATCAAATCCGACCCTTCTTGCCCCCACCGCCCTTGCCAATTCATCTCTAAGAAGTTCGGCCCCCTCCTCTCTTCTTAGGCGCGCCCCCGGTCTATTCCACCATTTTGCGCTCCGAAGGCACCCGTTCTTATCAACCAACAGGTACGTGCCACCAGGACAAGAAGATATCTGCTCCCACATCGGTCGGTCCGCAAGATGCTGGTCGGGAACGCTGGAAATTAGCTTCAACGCCAGCGCGGATCGATCTATCCTAGAGCGGCAGATGCTCGCGAGCATATCCGCCCTGTCAGAGATCAAAGGCATCCCGTTGACCTGACACGTGAAGAGACGGTATGTCTGGAACACCGGCCCGAAGGCAATAATGCTCTCCTCTCTGGAGGCGATAACAACGAAATTGCCGGCAATGCCATGTGTCAACACCGGTAGATCCGTAATAGTCTTCATCTTGCGAAGAATCTGCTCGAGTTGTCCAATATCCGCACTGCTGGATCCGATAACAACGATCTGCGTGTTCCGGTCTCTGGCATAGACAAGGCGACGCCCCAAAAGGCGTCCTACGACCCACGGTCTACCAGATGCATGATCGAACCGAACATACCCAGGACTCGAATAATCGGATTCGACAGGAATTGCCTCGGAATTACCATGATCCGGCAATACCAGCACGTAACTGCTCGGCTGCCACATTATACTTCACCTTCCTGCCTTCGTGCAGTTAATCGATATCGGAGGTCACTCGAACGAACAAGTCAGAATCTGCAGCTCGAGGACACAGTGAATACGCAAGACCTGCCAGCATGGAATACTTTCCATTGAATGCTTCGATTTTCCGCGCCGAGGCCTTGCGATGCAAAGCTTTCTCAGGACCTCGCCCATATCATTAGGTATCCTATGGCTTGTTCTTCAAAAGTTCTCCTATATAAAACGGCATTGCGTTTCTCCGACGCCCCAGCCTGATTATCTGTGTTTACGATCATTACCGCAATTAACATTCCTCTCCATCCGCACCGGCGATCAAAATCGCCAAATAATTCTGCGTCTCCCGCAAGACCAGTAGACCAAAGGACGAGACCGCCTGACGCCATCAATAGTTTTCACTGCACACCTGCACCAAACTCATATCCGCGCATCTGTCCGCTCGAGGATCAACGATGTCGCGGCTAAGAGGCAAAACGTGATAATTGTCGAGATACTTATCGTGAAGAAAACACTGGTTCTTGTGATTTCTTGGGCGGCGAAAGAAATTGCGGCTCCCCCTGATACTGCCCCCATCTGGGTGGCTTGAGTTGCGAACGCGTGGGGAAGTATCCATACTCCCGGGACGCGCATGAGCAGGAGGAGGGTGCCTATGCCTGTGAGAACAAGTCCCACAGCGACAGGAAGTGCGAACGAACGGGTCATCGAGGAGAGGGCGGATTGCAGGGCGCAGACCGGAGCGCAAGAAATCGCAATGAGCAGCCCCGCCATTAGATACCGCACGGGGAAAAACCCGGAGAGGTCAAGCACAAGGATGCCTGCACCAATGACAGAACAAACGAGGACCAGTTGCATCACGATTGCGAGCAACCAGATAGCCGCTCCCTTCCCGACGACGATGCGCCAGGCCCGTACAGGCGCGCTCATCAGCGCATTCCAATTAGAGCCCTGATGCTCCACGCGCCAGACGAGCGATGAGAGAACCGCAAGGCTTACCGGGAGAAGGGCCATGCCGTAGAATCCGACCGATCGGATCCACAGGAGTTGCCAGCTCTCGGGTTTCACGAAGACGCATGCACTGAGAACCGATGCCGTTGGAACGAATCCGACCACTGCCCAGCTCGTAGACCGTCGTAGTTTGAGAAGCTCTGTGACAACTGATTCTTTCATTACATCTCCATCTGGTCCAGGCGCAAAGTCGCACCCATGAAGAGCGCCCCGCCTATGACGGAGAGGATTAGAAGGCTCGCCGGATGCATGCTGAGCGGAACGATATCAGAGTTAACGAAGTCCCCTGGAATCACTAGACCGTAAGCCGTCCACGGAGTGAGGTGACGCACCCATATGGGCATGGCCTGGGAAAATGTGGCCAACAGGATTCCGATGATTCCCACGGCCATTGGCCCCAATTGGTTCTCAGTCCTCGCCGATATCAGCAACTGCACGCCCAAGACGCCGAGATTCACCACGATGAGCGAGATGACAAGACCCGACAGTCGAGCGACAGGAACCGGATAGGCAACCCCGGCTGCCGTCCCGAACACCACTACGAAAGCTCCCCAGAATATGGGCATGCTTGGTATAATGAGTCCCAGGGCGATGAACTTCGCCCGACACAGTTGTCCGGGTCCGGCACCTGCGGCTGACGATGACGTCCACGAGCTGCCGGAGTACTCGATCTCAACCTGGCGGCTTGCCAGGATTGCGATAAGGAGGGGCCCGGACAATTCGACGGATGAGTGAAGACTGATCAGGAGAAGATTCCATGCATGCTCATTGGAGTCCAACCGGTGTTCAGCCAGTCCCGAGTTCATGGCGCCTATGACAGTGAGTCCGACAACTCCGAGCAGCAGGAGGGCGGCAATCACTCCGACCCGCAGATGATGCATCTTCGCGTATTCGTTGCGCAGCATACGAGTACCGAAGGTCAAGACCTTTAAGGTACTCACAGTCCCCCTCCCCGGGTAAGGGCCATAAATACGGCTTCGAGGCTCTGCTCCTCCTGGTAGATAGAGTACACGTCGATACCCGCATCGACGAGACTCGCAACCACCCGTGCCGTGCGCCTCCGGTCGAGGCCGGATACCCGGAGTACATCACCCTCATGGGCCAGCGGCGCAGAACCGGCGATGCGCTCGGCGGCCAGGGCAGGGTCCGAGCACTCTACGAGAGTGTCCGGAGCGGCGGCGCTCATCAATTCAGTCCGTGACCCCTGGAAGAGCAGCCGCCCCCGAACAAGAATTCCGAGCACGTTGGCAGTTCGATCGATTTCGCCGAGAAGATGAGAGGAAACCATGACCGTGATTCCGTCCGATACCAATCGGCGCATGAGCCTGCGGATCTCCTCGATCCCCGCGGGGTCCAGACCGTTAGTGGGCTCGTCCAGAATCAGTAGCGAAGGACGGCGAACCAGCGCCATGGCTATACCCAGGCGCTGCTTCATCCCCAAAGAGTAGTCGCGCACCTTCTTGTCCATGTGACTAGCCATGTGCACCGCGGAGACGGCGTAGCTCACATCCTCCTCGTCAAGACCGAGCAGTCTTTGAATAATTCGCATGTTCTCGGCGCCGGTGAGATGACTGTAACCCGGCGGCGACTCGATCAGGGACCCAATATGGGCAAGGTGCTGTTGCCGCGATCGGCGAGTCATTGGTTCGCCGTCGATGAGAATCTGCCCCGCTGATGGCCTCACCAGGGACAAGATCATTTTCATTGTCGTGGACTTCCCGGAACCATTCGGGCCCAGGAATCCATAAACAGAACCGCGAGGAACTCTCAGGTTCAGACCTGACTCGTGACACTTTGGTGGGGTCTGGGTTTTGAGGTGGGTTTTTCGTTGGTATTCCGTGGTGGTTGTGGGTGTGCTGGCACACTAAGGGGCCGGTAGGGTGGGGGTGGTGAGCCCGTTTCTGCGTAAGGTCAAGACAGCCTCAGGGGCGATGGCGGTGCAGATCGCGGTCAAGGAAGGGCGCCGGGACAAGGTGATCGAGCACCTGGGATCGGCCCACACCGAGGCCGAGCTGGCTGCTCTGATGGAGATCGGCCGGCACCGCATTGCCCCGGACCAGTTGACCCTGGAGCTGACTCCCACGCCACCTGCG
>NZ_JONS01000003.1 GCF_000711965.1 Actinomyces israelii DSM 43320 | reverse complement strand
CGCGTCCACTATACGGCCCACAACCAACCCACCCACCACAACCACCACACAACACAACACCACAACAACAACCACCACAACAACCACACCACAACAACCACACCACAACAACCACACGCACCCCACCACAGACCCCTCGGCGGCCACAGCGGGGAGGACACGCCCGGACCCATCCCGAACCCGGAAGCTAAGACCCCCAGCGCCAATGGTACTGCGCCCAACCAGACGCGGAAGAGCAGGACACCGCCGAGACCACACCAAAGTCCCCCCGTCGCCCCCGGTCAGACCGGGGGCGACGGGGGGACGATCCACACCCAGGCTCACCCGCGATCAGGGCCGCCAGCTGAGGAATTAAGGCACCATGACCCAGGACAGGCGCAACGACCAGTGGCGCTCCAGCACCCGTTCGGATCGGTCCGGGGATCGTCACGGCTTCCGGCGGCGCCGGGACGGCGACCGGCGGCACTCCGCCTACGACGCCTACGACGCCTACGACCATTATGACGGGCGGCGTTCTGACTCCGGCTCCTACCGCGGCCGCGGCTCCTCATCCGACCGGGACGCTTCCGGTCGAGGCTACTCGCGTGATGAGCGGCAGCGCGACCAGCGTCACGACAGTCGTGATGGTCGCGGCAGGGGCGACAATGGCGATCAACGCAGATTCTTCCGGGGCGGCGGCCGCTCATCCAGCTGGGACGACGAGCGGAGGGACGGTGGGCACGGCGACGCCTCCAGGCAGGCCGGGCGGGGCGGTGGCCGGTCCTCCTACCAGGGCGACCGCATGGACCGGTCCCCGGGGCGCGGACGCCGAGACGGCGACCGGCGCGGCTCACGTCCCCCGCAGCGGGCGCGCGTCTGCGAGCCCTCGGTGCCCGAGAACGTCCAGGCCACAGATCTTGAGGCGTCCGCCCGCCGCGAGCTGCGCGCCCTGGGCCGCGCCAACGCGGAGAACGTCTCGCGTCATCTCGTAATGGTTCAGCGCCTGCTCGACACCGATCCCGAGCGCGCCTACCAGCACGCCCGCTACGCGGCCTCGCACGCGGGCCGGATCGCCGTCGTGCGCGAGTCGGCCGGTATCGCCGCCTACCTGGCCGGGCACTACGCCGACGCGCTCCGCGAGATCCGGGCGGCGCGGCGCCTGTCCGGCCTGGACATGCACCGCGCCATCGAGGCCGACTGCGAGCGCGGCCTGGGCCGTCACCAGCAGGCCCTCAAGGTCGCCAAGGGGGCCGACCCCGACCAGCTCGACGATCTGGAGGAGGCGGAGCTGGCCATGGTCGTCTCGGGCGTGCGTCACGAGATGGGCCAGGATGATCTCGGGCTGGTCGTCATCGAGGAGGCCATCATGATGTTCCGCGGTGACCGTGAGACGCTCCGCCGTCTCCACTCGGTGCGCGCCGACCGGCTGGAGGACCTCGGCCGGGCGGCCGAGGCGGCGGCGGTCCGTGAGCGCATCGGGCAGGGCCCCCGGGACGAGCCCGAGGACGACGTCGAGGTCTACGATATCGAGGACGACTACAACCAGGAGCAGTCCGTCCCGGCAGAATCAGACACCTCTGACGCGGCCGAGCCGTCGGACACAACGGGTGCCGCGTCCTCGGACGCCGACGAGCCCGAGGACCAGGAGGCCTGATATGACCGCATCGGCACCCGCGCGGGGGGCCGCGCTCCTGGGCAGCGAGCTGCCCCTCGCGCAGACCTATGACGTCGCCCTCCTGGACCTCGACGGCGTGTGCTTCGCCGGCGACGCCCGGGTCGAGCACGCCGCCGACGGCGTCAACGGCGCCCGCGCCGGCGGCATGCGGCTGTCCTTCGTGACCAACAACGCCTCCCGGGCGCCGCAGACCGTCGTCGACAAGCTCGCCCGCAACGACATCCAGGCCGCCGCCGGTGAGATCTTCTCGGCCGCCATGGACGCCGCCGCGCTGCTGGGCGAGCACGTTCCCGCCGGATCGCCCGTGCTCGTCGTCGGCGGCGACGGCCTGCGTGAGGCCCTCGCCGCCGAGGGCTTCGAGGTCGTCGCCTCCGCCGATGACCGGCCCGCCGCCGTCGTGCAGGGCTGGGACCCGGCCGTGGACTGGGAGATGATGTCCGAGGGCCTGTACGCCATTACGGATGGCGCCATCCACGTGGCCACCAACCTCGACGCCACCCTGCCGACCGAGCGCGGCTTCGCCCTGGGCAACGGCAGCCTCGTGGCGGCCGTCGCCAACGCCTCCGGCCGCGAGCCCCTGGCGGGCGGCAAGCCCTTCCCCGGGATCTACGAGCGGGCCCTCGCCCGCGCCGGCGGCTCCAGGCCGCTGGCCGTGGGGGACCGGCTCAACACCGACCATGTCGGCGCCCGCGCCGCTGGCATCCCCGGGCTGCATGTCCTGACCGGCGTCAGCACGGCGCGCGACGTCGTCCTGGCCCGCCCCGAGGAGCGGCCCGCCTACCTCCACACCGACCTGCGCGGCCTGCTGGAGCCCCACCCGGCCCCGGTGCGCGAGGTGGACGAGGAGGGGAGCGCGTGGGTGGTGGGCGCGGCGCGCTGCCGCGTTCGCGCCGGCGTCGCCGTCCTGGACGGCCGGGACTCCCTGACCGGGAAGGAGACCGAGATCAGTCTTGACGGCTATCGCGCCCTGGCCTGCGCCGTCTGGGAGCACCTGGACCGGCACGGCGAGGACCCGGCGCCGAGCATCCCCGACCTTCGCGTGCGGGCCTGAGCCCGGCCGTCGCGACAACCGCCATGGCGCACCAGGACCCCGGCGAGACCCGCCCCGTTCCGGCCCCGCCGCCGGCCGGCGTGCGCGCGGACCGGCTCGCCGACACCGCCGACAGGCTCCGGCGGGCCGGCGACGCGCCGCTGGAGGAACGCGCTGCCGCTCTGGCGGCGATCCATGAGACCCTCGTCTCAGAGCTCAGGGAGGCCGAGGGCTGACGCCGGGGCCTCTCGCTCCCCGCCCGGCGCATCAACAGCACCCAGGAACCTAGACAGACACCGGTATTGCATGGCACGACTCATCCGCCTCGACTCCGAGCTCGTCCGACGCGGGCTCGCCCGCTCACGCACGCACGCCGCCCGGCTCATCACTGACGGGCACGTCAGACTCGACGGGGTCGTCGCGCTCAAGCCGGCCCGGCAGGTCAACCCGGCGCAGGCGCTCCAGGTCGCTGCGCCGCAGGGCGAGAGCTACGTCTCCCGGGGCGCCCGCAAGCTCGCGGGCGCCCTGGACGCCCTTGGCGCCCGCGGCCTGGCGCCGCGGGTGGAGGGCCGCCGGTGCCTGGACGCCGGGGCGTCCACCGGGGGCTTCACCGACGTGCTGCTGCGGCGCGGGGCCGCGCACGTGGTGTCGGTCGATGTCGGCTACGGGCAGCTCGCCTGGTCTCTGCGGTCCGACGAGCGCGTCACGGCCCTGGACCGCACCAATGTGCGCACTCTGGACCCGCAGGCCGTCGCGCCGGCCCCGGGGCTCGTCGTCGGCGACCTGTCCTTCATCTCCCTGACACTGGTCCTGGCGCCGCTGCTCGCCGCGGCCGCCGAGGACGCCGACCTGCTGCTCATGGTCAAGCCGCAGTTTGAGGTCGGCAGGGGCCGGCTGGCGCGCGGAGGGGTGGTGCGCGACCCCGAGATGCACGTCGAGACCGTGCTGGCGGTGGCCGCCCGGGCCCACGGGCTCGGGGCCGGGATCGACGCCGTGGAGGCCTCCCCGCTGCCCGGCCCGGCCGGCAACGTGGAGTACTTCGTCAACCTGCACGCCGCGCGCGCGGGTGCCCCGACCGACCTCGACGGCGAGGCCCTGCTCGCCGAGACCCGCCGCGCCGTCGCCGCCGGCCCCGCGGCCTCCCGCGCGGAGAGGATGCCGTCATGAGCGCCTCCTGCCCGGCGGGTCCGACCGAGCCGGCAGGGGCGGCGGAGCCCCGTGCGGCAAGGCGCGTGCTGCGCCGTGTCATGGTGCTCGAGCGGGACCGCGGCGACACCCCGGTGCCGCGGCACCGCAAGGCCGCGCCGACCGCGACCGCAGTCATGCGCGCCAAGGCGGCCCTGCGCGCCCACGGTGTCCGGGCCGTCGACCCGGCCTTCGGCGGCGACGTCGACCTGGTCCTCGTGCTGGGCGGCGACGGCACGATCCTGCGCGCCTCGGAGATCGCCCGGCGGCGCGACGTCCCCCTGGTGGGCGTCAACACGGGCCACGTCGGCTTCCTGGCGGAGGCCGACCCGGACGCGGTCGAGAGCGTCGTGGCCGACCTTGTCGCCGGCCGCTACACGGTGGAGACCCGCATGACCATCGACGTCGAGGTCACCTCCCCCGACGGCGCCGTCACCTGCGGCTGGGCGCTGAACGAGGCGGCCCTGGAGAAGTGCGACCGCGCCCGCATGCTCGAGGTCGCCATCGGGGTCGACGGGCAGGCGGTGTCCTCCTTCGGCTGCGACGGCCTGGTGATGGCCACGCCGACCGGCTCGACCGCCTACGCCTACTCCGGGGGCGGGCCCGTGATCTGGCCGGAGGTCGAGGCGCTGCTGCTCGTGCCGCTGGTCGCCCACGCCCTGTTCACGCGCCCGCTCGTCCTGGGGCCCCGCTCCTGCATGGAGGTCGTGGTCCAGCACGCTGGCCTGGGGGGCGCCGAGGTCTGGTGCGACGGACGGCGGAGCCTGGACGCGCCGGCGGGCTCGCGCATCCGCGTCACGCGCGCGGACCGGCCCGTGCGCCTGGCGCGGCTCAACGACGCGCCCTTCGCCACGCGCCTCGTGCGCAAGTTCGACCTGCCCGTCGAGGGCTGGCGGGCCACCACCGAGGCGCCGGACGATGCGGGCGATCAGGGTGAACCGGGCGATCAGGGTGAACCGGGCGATACCGCATGATCGAGTCGCTCCACATCGAGGACCTCGGCGTCATCGAGCAGACCGACCTGCTTCTGAGCCCCGGCCTGACCGCGCTGACCGGGGAGACCGGCGCGGGCAAGACCATGGTGCTCACCTCGCTCGGCCTTCTGCTGGGGCAGCGGGCCGGGACCGCCGTGGTACGCGCCGGGGCCGAGCGCGCCCTCGTCGAGGGCGCCTTCACGCTGGATCCGGCCTCCCGGGCCGCCGCCCGCGCCAGGCAGGCCGGTGCCGAGCTCGACGACGACCTCCTCCTCGCCTCCCGGACGGTGCCGGCCACAGGGCGCTCGCGCGCGCACCTGGGCGGGCGGGCCGTCCCCTCCTCCGTACTCGCCGACGTCGGCTCCCACCTCGTGTCGGTCCACGGCCAGGCCGACCAGCTCCGGCTGCGCAGCGCCGCCGCCCAGCGCGCCGCCCTGGACGGCCTGGGCGGCGCGGAGCACGCCGGGCTGTGCCGCCGCTACGCGGAGGCGTACCGGGCCCGCCGCGAGGCGGCCGAGGCGCTGGAGCAGTGGCGCGCCGGGGCGCAGGCCCGCCGCGAAGAGGCAGACCGCCTGCGCGGGTGGCTGGAGGCGCTCGACGCTGTCGGGCCCCGCCCGGGGGAGGACCGCGAGCTCACCGCCGAGGCCGAGCGCCTCGACCACGCCGAGGACCTGCGACTGGCCGCGGGGACCGCCCGCGCCGCCCTGGTCGGCCAGGAGGACGCGGTCGACGCCGGCCAGGCGGATGCGTCCGCCCTGCTCGCCGTCGCGCAGCGGGCCCTGGACGGCGCCCCCGGCAACGACGAGGCCCTGACCGAGCTCGCCGGCCGCACCCGCCAGCTGGGCATCCTGGTCGCCGACGCCGCCGCCGACCTGGGGGAGTACCTGGAGTCCCTGGACGCCGACCCGGCCCGGCTCGCCCGGATCCAGGACCGGCGCGGAGAGCTCGCCCGCGCCTGCCGGGAGATCGGCGGCGCGAGCACCGAGCTCGACGACGTCAACGCGCTCCTGGGCTGGGGGCGGCGGGCATCCGCACGGCTGGCCGAGATCGAGGACCCGGCCGAGGGCGCCACGGCCCCGCAGCAGGCGCTGGCCGACGCCCAGGCCGACCTGGACGAGGCCGCCGGCCGGCTGAGCGCGGCGCGCCGCACCCTCGCCGGCAGGCTCGAGACGGCCGTCACCGCCGAGCTCGAGGGCCTGCAGATGGCAGGCGCACGGCTGGTCGTCGAGCTGGAGCCGCTCGACGAGCCCGGCCCCACCGGTGCCGAGGCGGTCTCCCTGCTGCTGGCCGCCCACCCGGGCGCGCCCGCGCTGCCCCTGGGCAAGGGGGCCTCGGGCGGCGAGCTGTCCCGCATTATGCTCGCCCTCGAGGTCGTTCTGGCGGACGCCACCGGCGCCCCGCCGGAGGGCACCGCCACCGCCCACCAGCGCACCTTCGTCTTCGACGAGATCGACGCGGGCGTCGGGGGGCGCGCCGCGCGTGAGATCGGCCGCAGGCTCGCACGCCTGGCGCAACGCCACCAGGTGGTGGTCGTCACTCACCTGGCGCAGGTCGCGGCCTGGGCCCACACCCAGCTCGTCGTCGTCAAGGAGACCCCGGACGCAGTCGCGCCGGAGGGCGCGGGCCCTGATGATCCCGGGACGGCGGGCGGAACCCGCACCCGGGTCGTGCAGGTCGTGGGCTCCGAGCGCGTCACCGAGCTGGCCCGCATGCTGTCGGGGCACGAGCGCTCCGAGGCGGCCCTGAGGCATGCCGCCGAGCTGCTGGAGGAAGCCTCCGCGCAAGCCGCCGTGGCACAATCCCCGACGTGAGGAACCCGTTCCGCAAGCAGGCGTCCTCGGACCCTGACAGCCTCAGTGGGCCCGTGCGCGTTGACGCGCGCACCAAGAGGCTCACCAAGCGCCTCCGGGCCGGCGAGGTCGCCGTCATCGACCACACGGACCTCGACCGCGTGGCCGCCGAGGCCCTCGCCGAGGCCCGCCCCGCCGCGGTGCTCAACGCCGCGCCGTCGGTGTCGGGACGCTACCCCAACCTCGGCCCGGGCATCCTGGTCGATGCCGGCATCCCGCTGGTCGACGACCTGGGCGCCGACGTGATGCGGCTGCGCGAGGGGCAGCGCGTCACCATCGACCTGGGCGGCGACGAGGGCCCGGCGACGGTGCGCGCGGCGGGCAGGGACGAGGTGGTCGCCGAGGGCGTGGTCCAGACCCGCGAGAGGGTCGATGAGGCCATGAAGGCCGCGAAGGCGGGCCTGTCGGTCCAGCTCGAGGCCTTCGCCGTCAACACCATGGAGTACATGCGCGGCGAGCGCGACCTCCTGCTCAACGGCGTGGGCATGCCCGACATCCGCACCCGGATGAACGGGCGCCATGTCCTCATCGTCGTGCGCGGCTACTCCTACAAGCAGGATCTCATGGCGCTGCGCCCGTACATCCGCGACTACAAGCCCGTCATCATCGGGGTCGACGGCGGGGCCGACGCCGTGCTGGAGGCGGGCCTCAAGCCGGACATGATCGTCGGAGACATGGACTCCGTGTCCGACAAGGCCCTGGAGTCCGGCGCCGAGATCGTCGTCCACGCCTATCGCGACGGCCGGGCTCCCGGCCTGGCCCGTGTCAAGGGCCTCGGCGCCGAGCACAAGGTCTTCGCGGCGACCGGCACCAGCGAGGACATCGCCATGCTCATGGCCGACGGCGACGGGGCCGAGCTCATAGTCGCGGTGGGCACGCACGTCACCCTCCTGGAGTTCCTCGACAAGGGCCGCGAGGGGATGTCCTCGACCTTCCTGACCCGCCTCAAGGTCGGCAACCGCCTCATCGACGCCAAGGGCGTCTCGCGCCTGTACCGCACCCGCATCTCCGGCTGGCACCTGGCCCTCCTGGCGCTCGCCGGGCTCATCGCCCTGTTCGCAGCGCTCGCCTCCACCCCGGGCGGGCAGACCTTCCTGGGCCTGTCCGGCGCCGTATGGGACGACCTCGTCAACTTCTTACGCTCCCTCGTGGGGCTGGCCCCGAGCACGCCCTCCGTGTGAGCAAGGAAGGAACCCCATGATCGACTTCCGCTACCACCTGGTCTCGCTCATCTCCGTCTTCCTGGCGCTCGCCGTCGGCGTCGTGCTCGGCGCGGGGCCGCTGCAGAACTCCCTGGGAACCGCCCTGAACGACCAGGTGACCTCCCTGCGCGAGAACCGCAAGGCGATGCAGACCCAGCTCGAGCAGACCGAGGCGGCCGTCAACAACCGCGACGACTACATCGCCGCCGCGGCCACCGCCTACCTGCCCGGGACCCTCGAGGGCAAGAAGATCGCCCTGGCGGTCCTCCCCGAGGCCAAGAGCGATGACATCGACACCATCATCACCCAGGTCGAGGCGGCGGGCGGAACCATCAACGGACGCGTGAGCCTGACCACCGCCTGGACCGATCCGTCCCGCGAGGCCTTCCGCGAGTCCTACTCGGGACAGCTCGCCGGCCGCCTGGGCAAGACGGTCTCGACCGACGGCAACGGGGTGCTCGGGGAGGGCCTGGGCGCGGCGCTGACCAGCGGCTCGGACAACGCGAGGCAGCTGATGGAGCTGCTGACCGCCACCGACACCCCCCTGGTCTCCGTGGACACCAGGCTCAACGGCCCCGCCGACATGATCGTCGTCGTCGGCCCGCGCAGCCCCGACGCCGCGGAGACCAGGGACGCCGCGACCACCGACTCGCTGTCACAGGCGGCCTCCTCCTGGGCCAAGGCCCTGACCGGGACGGCCGCGGTGTCCACGGCGGTCGTCGTCGGCGGCGCCGACGACGAGACCGATGTGGTCTCCGCCCTGCGTACCGCCAAGGCCGCCGTCACCACGATCGACTCGGTCGGCCAGGTTGCGGCGGCGGTCTCCACCCCGCTGGCCCTGGTCTCGACGGCCTCGGGCACGAAGGGCCACTACGGCTTCGACAAGGGCGCGGACGCGGTCATGCCGCCCATGGCGAAGTAGCGTGCGGGCGCCGGGCCGGAGCGCGGCCCTCCCGATAGGCTGGGCCCATGAACCGCATCCCCGGGCGCGTCGGCGCCCCCGCGGGCGCGTCGGACCGCTCCTGCCCCATCGACGTCGCCCTCCACGCGCTCGGCGCCACCGTGTCCTGGTCGACCGGCCTGGGAAGCATCAAGAGCCTGGGCCCCCGCCTGGAGCGGACGAGCTTCCGCGGACGCGCCGTGAGCCTGCGCGGCGGCATCGGGGCCGCCGTGGGCGCTGTGGCCGCCAGCAGCCGGGCCGGCCTGCTCCTTCCCGATCCGGCCGGGTGCGGCGCCAGGAGAGTCACGATGGCCGCGCTCACGGCGACGACGGCCGCCGGCGCCGCCGGCCTCGCCGACGACCTGGATGCCGGCGCCCACGACGGCGACGCGCCCGTCAAGGGCCTTGCCGGGCACCTGGGCGCCCTGGCCCGCGGGCGCGTGACCACCGGTGCGCTCAAGGTCGTCGTCATCGGCTCCGGCGCCCTGGTCTCCGGAGCGCTCCTGGCCCGCTACCGCGGCTCCGCGTCCGGCGGGCGCGCTCCGGTCATGGTCGCCGCCGACGCCGCGACCGGCGCGGTGACCATCGCGGCCTGGGCCGACGTCCACAACCTGCTCGACCTGCGGCCCGGCCGCGCCCTGAAGACGGCGGCCCTGATGAGCGGCGCCCTGCTCGCGGACCGCCGCGAGGGCGCCGAGGCGGCCCGGGCGCTGGCGGCCGGCGCCCTGGGCGTCGTCGCGGCGGCCCTGCCCGAGGACCTGATGGAGGACACCATGCTCGGCGACACGGGCGCCAACGCCGTGGGCGCCCTGGTCGGCACCGCCCTGGCCGCGCACCCCAGCCGGGCGGTGCGCGCCCTCGCCGCGCTCGCGGGCACCGCCCTGGTCCTGGCCGGCGAGCGCGTCTCCTTCACCCGGGTGATCGCCCGCACCCCGGTGCTGGCCGCCCTCGACGGCCTGGGCCGCCGCCCCTCATGACCGCCTGCCCCCGGGCCGACCCGCCGGCCGGAGGGCCGCCCGGGACGCCGGGCGCGTGGCGCGCGCGCCTCCACGGCCCGCTCGGCATCGCCGGCCTCACGCTCGTCTCGCGCGTGCTCGGCTTCCTGCGGTGGATCGTGCAGGCCTCCACCGTGGGGGCCGGGACCGTCGCCGGCGCCTACACCACCGCCAACCAGGTGCCCAACGTCCTGTACGAGGTCGTGGTCGGCGGCGCCCTGGCCGCCACCGTCGTCCCGCTGCTGGCCGCCGCCGCGATCCCCACGCGCAGCCGGGACGCCTCACGGATCGCCTCGGGCCTGCTCGGCGTCGTCCTGGCGGTCCTGACGCCGCTGGCGCTGCTCCTGGCCCTCCTGGCCGATCCCATCGCCCGGCTCCTGCCCGTCTCGGCGGGCGCGGATCCGGCTCTGCAGACGGATCTGGTCGCCGACTTCCTGCGCATGTTCTCCGCCCAGGTCCCCCTGTACGGCGTCGGGGTGGTCCTCACCGGGGTGCTGCAGGCCATGGGGCGCTTCGCCTGGCCGGCGCTCACCCCCGTCCTGTCCAGCCTCGTCGTCATGGCGACATACGCCGTCTACGGCGCCATGACGACCGGCCCGGGCGACCAGGCCGGCCCGGCGGCCCTCAGCGTCCTGGGGTGGGGGACCACCGCCGGCGTGGCCGCCCTGAGCCTGCCGCTGCTCTATCCGGTCGTGCGCCTGGGAATCCGGCTGCGCCCCACCCTGCACCTGGACCGGGCGGTCGCCTGGCGCGCCCTGCGGCTGGGCGGCGCCGGCGTGTGGACCCTGGTCGCCCAGCAGCTCAGCGTCCTGGCGGTCCTGGCCCTGGCGCGCTCCGGCGGGCGGGCCGGGACCGTGGCCGTCTACCAGTACACCCAGGCGGTCTACATGCTGCCCTACGCCGTCATGGCCGTCCCCGTCGCCACGGTCGTCTACCCGCGCCTGGCGGCGGCCTTCGACCCGGGCGGCCACGGCGACGCCGGGCGGGGGGACGGCGGCTACCCGGCCCGGGCCGTCGAGCTCGCCGCCGCATCCACCGCCCTGGTGGCCGCGGTCGCGCTCGCCGGCTCCGGCATGCTCATGGCGGCCTCGGCGGGGGCCGAGCGCTTCTTCGCCCTGCTGACCGACGTCGATGGCATGGGCCTGTCCCTGGCGGTGCTCTCCCCCGGCCTGGTGGGCTACGCCCTCGTCTACCAGGTCACCCGGATCCTCTTCGCCGCGAGCCGTCCCCGGTACGCCGCCCGCGCCACCGCCCTGGGGTGGGCGACGGTCGCCGGGGCCTCGGCCGTGGCGGTGCGCCTCATGGCGCCGGGCGGGGGCGACGGGAGGGCCACCCTCGTCGCGCTGGCCATGGGGACGACCATCGGCATGAGCGTCGCCGGGCTCGGCATGCTCGCGGCGCTGGCCATGACCGCGGGCGCCCGCGCCCTGGGCCCCACCCTGCGCACGCTCGCCGTCGGGGCGCCGGTCGCGCTGGCCGCCGGGATCGGCGCGCGCGCGCTGAGCGCGCGTGTCGACTCGGTTCCCGGCGCGATCGCCGTCGCCGCGGCGGGCGCGGCGGGCGCGGCCGCCCTCGTCATGGGGGCGTGCATGTGCGCCGGCCCGCGCCTCCTGGACGCGGTGCGGCCGGGCGCCGCAGCCGGTCCGCCCACGACCCGGGAGGAGCAGTGAGAGCTCTGGCAGAAGAGGACATGGATCCCGAGGCAGATCGGCGTCCGCGGGCCGCCGGGCGCCGGCAGCGCGTCCTGGAGGCGTGCGGCTCGGCCGCGGGGGGAGTGCGCGCGCACCTGGGCGACTGCGCCCGGCTGCTGGCGCGGGCGGGCCACGACGTCATCGTCGAGGCGCCCGACGCCGCCCTGGAGGGCCTCGACCTGGGCGGGGCACGGGGGGAGGGCCTCGAGATCGGTCCCGGGCCAGGCCCGGGCGACCCCGCCGTCGTCGCCAGGCTGCGGCGCCTGGGGCGGCGCGCCGACGTCGTCCACGCCCATGGCCTGCGCGCCGGCGCCCTCGCCGCCCTGGCGCTGGGACGACGCCGCCCCGGCCGCACCCGCCTGGTCGTGACCCTTCACAACCTCACGGTCGGCGGGCGGCTGACGCGCACCGTCGGCGAGCGCCTGGAGCGGCTCGTCGCCGCGCGCGCCGACCTGGTCCTGGCCGTGAGCCCCGACCTGGCCGAGCGCGCCGCCGCCAGGGGGGCGGCACGGGTCGAGATCGCCGTCATCCCCGCGCCGCCGCGCACCCCGACCGGCGCGGCGCCCCACGCTCCCTCGGCGGAGCCGGCCTGGCGGGGCCCGGGGCGGCGGCTGCTGACGGTGGCCAGGCTGGCGCCCCAGAAGGGCATCGGCCTGCTGCTGGACGCCGCGGCGGTGCTGCAGTCTCGCGTGGACGGCGGCGAGCTGCCCGCCTTCGTGTGGGCGCTGGCCGGGGAGGGGCCGGCGGCCCGGGCCGCGCGCGAGCGGGCGGCCGCCGAGGAGCTGCCCGTCAGGGTCCTGGGCGGGCGCCAGGACGTCCCCGTTCTTCTCGCGGAGGCCGACGTCGTCGTCCAGACGAGCCTGTGGGAGGGCCAGCCGCTGGCCGTCCAGGAGGCGCTGCGCGCCGGCGCCGCCATCGTGGCCACCGACGTCGGCGGAACCGCCCTGACGGCCCGCGGCGGCGCCGTCCTGGTCGCCCCCGACGCGCAGGCCCTGGCCGACGCCGTCGCCGCCCTGCTGGCCGACGACGCGGCGCGCGAGGCCGCCCGCGGGCGGGCCCGCCTGGCCGCGGGCGGCCTGCCCACCGCCGACGACCTCGCGGACCAGCTCGCCGGGCACGTCCTGGAACAGGAGTGAGACGGGCACGGGCCGCGCGTGCACCGCGGCCGGGCCCCGGACCTGCTAAGTTGAAGGCCCGTGAGCTCCAACCGCGCACGCCTGAGTGGAAACCTGCCTGACGTACCCCGGCACGTCTTCGTCACCGGGGGCGTCGTCTCCTCGCTCGGAAAGGGGCTCACGGCCTCCAGCCTGGGCCGGCTGCTGCGGGCCCGCGGCCTCGACGTGGTCATGCAGAAGCTCGACCCCTACATCAACGTCGACCCCGGCACCATGAACCCGTTCCAGCACGGGGAGGTCTTCGTCACCGAGGACGGCGCCGAGACCGACCTGGACATCGGCCACTACGAGCGCTTCCTGGACGTCGACCTCACCGGCGCCGCCAACGCCACCACCGGCCAGGTCTACTCCGCCGTCATCGCCAAGGAGCGGCGCGGGGAGTACCTGGGCGACACTGTCCAGGTCATCCCGCACATCACCGACGAGATCAAGCGCGTCATGCGGGCCCAGGCCGCCCCCGGCGCGGGCGGCGGGGTGCCCGACGTCATCATCACCGAGATCGGCGGCACGGTCGGCGATATCGAGTCCCAGCCCTTCCTGGAGGCCGCCCGCCAGGTGCGCGCCGACCTGGGAAGGGAGAACGTGGCCTTCGTGCACGTCTCCCTCATCCCCTTCCTGAGCGCGGCCGGCGAGCTCAAGACCAAGCCCACCCAGCACTCGGTGGCGGCGCTGCGCAGCATCGGCATCCAGCCCGACGCCCTGGTGCTGCGCACCGACAGGCCCCTGCCCGAGGGCGTCAAGAGCAAGGTCGCCCTCATGTGCGACGTCGAGGCCCCCGCCGTCATCGAGTGCAAGGACGCCGCCAGCATCTACGAGGTGCCGCCCACCCTGCACCGCGAGGGGCTGGACGCGTTCCTCGTCCAGCGCCTGGCCCTGCCCTTCCGGGACGTGGACTGGACCGAGTGGAACGGGCTGCTCGACCGCGTGCACAACCCCCGCTACCGCGTCGAGGTGGCCCTGGTGGGCAAGTACGTCGACCTGCACGACGCCTACCTGTCGGTCTCGGAGGCCATCCGCCACGGCGGGTTCGCCGGCAACGCCCGCGTCGACATCCGCTGGGTCGCCTCCGACGCCTGCGAGACCCCGCAGGGCGCCCAGCGCGCCCTGGCGGGCGTCGATGCCGTCGTCGTGCCCGGCGGCTTCGGGGTGCGCGGCATCGAGGGCAAGCTCGGCGCGCTGCGCTGGGCCCGCGAGCACAGGGTCCCCACCCTGGGCCTGTGCCTCGGCCTGCAGTGCATGGTCATCGAGGCCGCCCGCAACCTGCTCGCCCTGGCGGCCGCCTCATCGACGGAGATGGAGCCCGAGACCCCCGACCCGGTGGTCACCACCATGGACTCCCAGCGCCAGTTCGTCACCGGCGGGGGAGACCTCGGCGGCACCATGCGGCTGGGCGCCTGTCCCGCGGTGCTCACGCCCGGCTCGATCGTGGCGGAGGCCTACGGCGCCACCGAGGTCTGCGAGCGCCACCGCCACCGCTTCGAGGTCAACAACGCCTACCGGGAGCGCCTGGCCTCCGTCGGCCTGCGCGTGACGGGCACCTCGCCGGACGGGCACCTCGTCGAGCTCGTCGAGCTCGACCGCGACCTGCACCCCTACTACGTGGGCACCCAGGCCCACCCCGAGTTCAGGTCCCGGCCGACCCGGGCTCACCCGCTCTTCGCCGGCCTGATCAGGGCGGGCCTGGAGCGCCGCCGCGACCTCTACGCCTCCCACCGGCAGGAGCCGAGCGGGGCGAGCAACGAGGAGGGGAAGAGGCAGTGAGCCACGCCGAGCTCGAGGACACCCGGGACGGCGGCCGCAGGGTCGGCGCGCACGAGCGGGTGTGGAGCGGTCCGATCTTCACCGTCGACGACGAGGAGCTCGTCCTGGCCGAGGGTCAGGAGCCGGTGCGCCGGCAGATCGTCGCCCACCACGACGCCGTGTCGATCGTGGCGCTGCGGGAGGGGCCGGACTCCTCCCGGGCCGACGGCGCCGCGGAGATCCTCATGGTGCGCCAGTACCGCCACCCCGTGAGCGCCATGCTCTGGGAGGTGCCCGCCGGCCTGCTCGACGTGCCCGGGGAGGCCCCGCTTCTCGCGGCGCGGCGCGAGCTGGCCGAGGAGACCGACTTCGCGGCCGCGCGCTGGGACGTGCTGGCCGACTTCTACGCCTCGCCCGGCTTCACCACCGAGGGCGTGCGCTCCTACCTGGCCCGGGACCTGCACATGCTGGCGCCGCAGGAGCGGGTGCGGCGCGAGGCCGAGGAGGCCGAGTTCGTGCCCACCTGGTTCCGCCTTGACGACGCGGTCGCCGCGGTGGTGTCCGGGCGGCTGCACAACCCCTCGACCGTCGTGGGTGTCCTCGCCGCCGCCCAGGCGCGCTCACGCGGCTGGACGGGCCTGCGCGCCGCCGACGCCGAGTGGCTCAGGAGCCCGCGGAGCCTGTAGGTCGGCGCAGACCCGCGGACGCGCCGGGTCGCCTGTCACGGTGACCGGCGACGGACGGTCCGCCGCAGCGACGAGCAGGAGCGACGAAAGCCCGGTTATATGGACGTTAATCGGTTGACGTAACGTCTGTCACGAGGCATGATTGTTCCAGCCGGGCCGCGGGCCCGGCGCGCTTCCGACCCGGGAAGGAGGGCGATGACGACCCTCGTCGAAGTGGCCGCCGCGGCGGGCGTGTCCACCGCCACCGCCTCGCTCGTCCTGTCCGGAAAGGACAAGGGACGGGTCTCCCGCAAGACCGCCGAGCGCGTCCGCCTCACCGCGGACTCCATGTCCTACGTGCGCGACGCCCTCGCGGGGGGCATGCGCAACCGCAGGACCCGCACCGTCGGCGTCCTGGGGGAGCAGGTCCTGTCCACCCCCTACGCGGTCGCCATGATCGACGCCATCCTGACCGCCAGCCGCGAGCTCGGCTGGTCCGTCCTGCTCACCGACTCCGGCGGTCAGGAGGAGCAGACCCGCCGAGCCGTGCGCGAGCTGCGGTCCCGCCGGGTCGATGCCATCATCCACGCCGCGATGTACCACCAGGAGGTGCGCGTCCCGCCGGAGGCCGCCAACGTGGCCGTCCTCAACGGCTTCACCGACCGCGACGACGTCGTCGGCGTGGTGCCCGACGAGGAGACCGCCGGCTGGGAGGCGGCGCGGCACCTGATCGGCCTCGGCCACCGGCGCATCGCCTACGTGACCGATGACTCCGGCGCCATCGCCGTCGGCCTGCGCCGGGCCGGCTACGAGCGGGCGCTGGCCGAGGCGGGGCTTGAGACCGATGCGGGCCTGGTCATCTCCGGCCCGAGCACCCCCGCCGGCGCCGACGCCGCCGCCCGGGCCGCCCTGGAGCGGAGCGACCGCCCCACCGCCGTCTTCTGCTTCAAGGACGAGATCGCCGCCGCCGTCTACAGGCAGGCCGCCCGGCTGGGCCTGCGCATCCCCGCCGAGCTGTCCGTCGTCGGCTTCGACGACCTGGCCCTAATCTCCACCAACCTGGCCCCGCCACTGACCACCATGCGCCTGCCCCACTACGAGATGGCGGACTGGCTCGTCAGGGGCCTGATCGACCGCACCCTGCCCGACCCGCCGGCCACCATCCGGTTTCACTGCGAGCTCGTCGAGCGGGCCTCCACCGCACCGCCCGGCGGCGCCTGACCCCCGGGCGCGCACCCGCCGCACACCGCCGGATCCAGTGGACCGGCGACCCGCACCCACCAGGTAGACACAGTAGACACGAAGGAGCGCCCATGTTTCCCAGCCGCCGAGCACTTCTCGGCCTCGGAGCCACCGCCGCGGCGAGCGCGGCCCTGTCCGCCTGCTCATCCCAGGGCGGGTCCAGGCCCGGCACGCTGACGCTGTGGACCCACAGCGCCGGCGGCACCGACGAGTACGCGGTCATCGAGACGATCGCCAACGACTTCAACGCGGCCAACCCCGGCACGAAGATCCAGATCACGGCGTTCCCGCAGGCGGTCTACAACGACTCCATCGTCACGGCCGCCGCCGCGCACGAGCTCCCCGACATCCTCGACCTCGACGGCCCGATCATGCCGAACTGGGCATGGTCCGGCTACCTGGCGCAGCTGGACCTCCCGACCTCGCTGACGGACGCGATGGTGGACTCCGCCAAGGGCCACTTCAACGGCGCCCTCTACTCGGTCGGCCCCTACGACACCTCGCTGTGCTTCCTGGCCCGCAGATCCGCCTTCCAGGCGGCCGGCATCACCGCCCCGACCATCGCCAGGCCCTGGACCAGGGCCGAGTTCGACGCCGCCCTCAAGAGGCTCTCCGAGCTGCCCGACTACGAGCTCGCCGTTGACATGAGCGTGTGGGACACCGCCGAGTGGTGGCCCTACGCCTACGCGCCCATGCTCCAGTCCTTCGGCGGCGACATTATCGACCGCGACACCCTCACCACCGCCGACGGGTTCCTCAACGGCTCCGACGCCGTCGCCTTCGGCACCTGGTTCCGCAGCCTGTTCGCCGACGGCCTGGCCTCCCAGACCCCCGGGACGGACGGCACCGACTTCCTCCAGGGCAAGGTCCCCATGGTCTACGCCGGCGGCTGGAAGGTCCTCAAGGCGCAGGAGACCTTCGGCGCCGAGGAGGTCCTCATCCTCCCGCCGGTCGACTTCGGCAAGGGCGCGAGGGTCGGAGGCGGCTCGTGGCAGTGGGCGGTCTCGGCGAGCTCGAAGAACCAGGAGACGGCGACCAGGTTCATCGAGTTCCTCATGCAGGACGACTACCTCGTGATGTACTCCGACGCCATCGGCACCTACCCGTCGATCGAGTCCGCCATCCCCGGCACCCAGAACTACGGGGCGGGCAGGCCCCTGGAGCCCGTCTACGAGATCGGCAAGGCCTACGCGCTCCTGCGGCCGGCGACGCCCGGCTACAAGGTCATCTCCTCGGTCGTCGACAAGGCCCTCCACGACATCGTCTCCGGCGCCGACGTCCGCAAGACGCTCGACCAGGCCGTCAAGGACATCGACGCCGACATCAGGGCCAACGACGGCTACCGGGCCGAGTAACCGCGGCCCCACCCAGCTCCGATCCATGCGATCCGGCGGGGCGCCGCCTTGCCGGGAAGGGAAGACCACCTATGTCAACTGACAGGCGCAAGGGGCGCCGGTCCGCGCTGCGCAGGGAGGCGCGCCAGGCCTGGCTCATGTCCTCGCCGGCGCTCATCCTCCTGCTGCTCTTCATGGGCATCCCCATCCTGCTGACATTCCTCCTGTCCTTCACCAACGCGCGTCTCATCTCGCCCCGCCCGCCGAGCTTCGTGGGCCTGAACAACTTCATCCGCGCATTCACCGGCGACTCGTCCTTCATCCGGTCCCTGACCAACACGGCGCTCTTCGCCCTGGTCGTCGTGCCCTGCCAGTCCGCCCTGGCCCTCGCCCTGGCCATCCTGGTCAACGCCAAGGTCAAGGGGGTGACGGCCTTCCGCACCATGATCTTCATGCCGGTGGTCACCTCCATGGTCGTCGTCTCCATCCTGTGGAGCTTCTTCTACGAGGACGACGGCCTGTTCAACTCCGCGCTCAACACCATCACCGGCGGCGCCTGGACCGCCGTGGCCTGGCTCAACAACCCGGGCACCGCCATGCCCGCGATCATCGTGCTGTCCATCTGGCAGGCCGTGGGCCTGCACATGATCATCTGGCTGTCGGGCCTGCAGGGCATCGACCCCGCCCTCTACGAGGCCGCCGACCTCGACGGCGCGGGCGGCTGGCAGCGCTTCCGCTACGTGACCTGGCCCGGACTGCGCTCCACCATGGTGTTCATCCTGGTCACCATCACCATCGCGGCCCTGGGCCTGTTCGTCCAGGTCGACGTCATGACCTCCGGCGGGCCGCAGGACGCGACATCCACCCTCGTCTACCACGCCGTGCGCAAGGGCTACCGCGAGCAGGACATGGGCTACGGGAGCGCGATCTCCCTGATCTTCTTCCTGGCCGTGCTCGCCATCTCGCTCATCCAGCGCCGCCTCACCCGGGAGAAGGACTGACATGACCACCAGCAACACGGGCACCGCCGGCCGCACCGCCGTCGAGAAGGGGCACGGCCGGGCGGCCTCCAGGACCCGCGCCAGGATCCTCACCTACGCCGGACTCGTGATCGCCTCCGCCCTGGCCGTCTTCCCGCTGCTGTTCATGGTGTTCTCCTCGCTCAAGACCGACGACCAGATCTTCGCCGACCTGGGCGGCCTCAGGGCCTTCCTGCCGGTGGGCCGCCTGAGCCTGGAGAACTACACGGGCGTCTTCGAGCGCGTCCCCGCGGGCAGGTTCATCCTCAACTCGGTCATCGTCACCGCGTGCATCGTGGGCCTGGGCCTCGTGGTCAACTCGATGATCGGCTTCGCCATCTCGCGCATGCGGTGGAGGGGCAAGAACCTCGTGCTCTCCCTGGTCCTGGCCACCCTCATGGTCCCCTTCGAGACCATCGCGGTCCCCCTGGTGTACTGGGTGGTCAAGCTGCCCTCGGTCACCTGGGCGGGCGACGGCTTCCTGCTCAAGCAGGGGATGCTCAACACCTACCAGGTGCAGATCCTGCCCTTCGTGGCCAACGCGCTGGCGATCTTCCTTTTCGCCCAGCACTTCGGCGACATCCCCAAGGAGATCGACGAGGCCGCCCGGGTCGACGGCGCCGGCTGGTGGACGATCTACCGGCGGATCGTGGTGCCCCTGTCCGGGCCGACCTTCGCCACTGTCGCCATCATCACCATGCTGCCGGCCTGGAACTCCTACCTGTGGCCGCTCATGGTCGTCCAGGCGGAGTCCATACGCCCGGTGAGCGTGGGAATGCAGTACTTCTTCCAGCTCAACCCCGTATGGGGCCAGATCATGGCCTACGGCACGCTCATCACCCTGCCGGTGCTGGTCGTCTTCGTCCTGTTCCAGCGCTCCTTCGTGCAGTCGCTGGCCGGCACCGCGGTCAAGGGCTGAGCCGTGGCGCTGCGCCTGCCCGACCACTGGCTGTGGGACCACTGGATCGCCGACGACGGCGAGCGGTACCACCTGTTCTTCCTGCGCGCCTCGCGGGCGCTGCACGACCCCCAGCGCCGCCACATGAACGCGTCGATGGGGCACGCGGTGTCCGACGACGCCCGCAGCTGGGAGCTGGTCCCGGACGCGCTGGTGGCCCGCGAGGGCCCCGCCTTCGACGACAGGGCGGTCTGGACCGGGTCCACCGTGGTCAGGCCCGACGGCTCCCTGCGGGTGTTCTACACGGGGATCTCCCGCGCCGAGGCGGGGATGGTCCAGCGCATCGGCTGGGCGGACTGCGCCGACGGCGTCACGTTCGAGCGCGCGACGAGCGAGCCGCTGGTGGCCGACGGGCGCTGGTACCAGAAGTGGGCCCCGGGCTGCGGCTACGACGAGGCCTGGCGCGACCCGTTCGTGTTCCTCCACGACGACGGGCGGTGGCACATGCTGATCACGGCTCGCGCCAAGGGCGCGGACGTCAAGCACGCGGGCGTCGTCGGCCACGCGGTCTCCGACGACCTGGACCACTGGGAGGTGGCGCCCCCGCTGACCGGGCCGTCCGTGTTCGGCCATCTGGAGGTCAGCCAGTCCCGGACGGTGCAGGGACACCACCTGCTGGTCTTCTCCTGCGGGCAGGACATGCAGGCCGAGCCGGGGCCCGGCGGCGTCTGGGTCGCCGAGGGGGGCGGACCGCTCGGCCCCTGGGACGTCGACCGCGCCCGCTACGTGCGCCCCGAGCACCTCTACGCCGGCCAGCTGCTCCGCCTGCGCGACGGCGAGTGGGTCTTCACGGGCTTCACCGACACGGTCGACGGCGTCTTCGTCGGCTGCGCGCCCGACCCGATCCCCTGGCGGGAGGTCCGGCTCGTCGAGCGGGACCGAGGCGCGGCGCCGCGGCCCGCGTCCCGGCGGGCCTGACTCGCGTCTTCTCGCGGCGGGGCCGGGCCGCCACCACCGGGGCCGACCCCGCCGCCGGGCGCGCTCCGCATCCGCCCGACCGGTTTCCGCCATTGGCGAAATAATCGTGAACGCGATTCGCTTTTGTGCGTCATGCGTGCTCGATTCCACGTCGAGACAGGGCGTCTGGAACTTGCCAGCGTTGAATATGGGAAGGAAGATCTTGGTTAAAGTTGGATGGAGACACCGGCCGACCCGGTGGCCCATCGCTTGTGGAACCGACGCGGCGAAGGAGGGGCAGGCATGAGTCACGCCGATGACGACTCCACGCGTGCCCGCGTCCTCGATCTCATTGTCGCCAAGGGCCCCGTGTCCGCCGCGCAGCTCGCCAAGATCCTCTCCCTGACCCCGGCGGCCGTCCGACGCCACATCACGGCCCTGGAGGAGGACGGCGAGATCCAGGTGCACACCGCGGCCCCGCCCGGAAAGCGCGGACGCGGGCGGCCGGCCCGCCACTATGTGGCCACCCGCGCCGCCCGGACCACCTTCGCCGAGGGCTACTCCGAGATCGCCAACCGGGCCCTGTCCTACCTCCAGCAGGTCGCCGGGGACAAGGCGCTGGACTCCTTCGCCGCCTCGCGCGGGCGGGACCTCGAACGGCGGTACATGTCGGTCGTCGAGGCGGCCGGCAAGGACCCGGCCGACCGGGCCCGCGCGCTGGCCGACGCCCTGACCCTGGACGGTTACGCGGCCACCATTCGCGATGTCGGAGACGGCACCTACGCTGTCCAGCTGTGCCAGGGGCACTGCCCCGTGCGCGACGTCGCCGGCAAGTTCCACGAGCTGTGCGAGGCCGAGACCCAGGCCTTCTCCCGGCTCCTGGGCGTGCCCGTACAGCGCCTGGCCACTCTGGCCGGGGGCGAGCACGTGTGCACCACTCACATTCCCATAGCCATGCCGACCCTGCGCAGGCGCGCCGTGCGGGCGGCGCACACCCGCAGGGCCCGGGCCCAGCGAACGGAAGGAACCCGATGACACTACCCACGACCGATGCGCCTCGCGTGAGCGACGACGAGATCATCGACTCGATCTCGACCACCTACGACTTCGGCTGGCACGACTCCGACGAGGCCGGCCGGAATGCCAGGCGCGGTCTCGACGAGCAGGTCGTTCGGGAGATCTCGGCGCTCAAGGGCGAACCGGAGTGGATGCTCGCCAAGCGGCTCAAGGCGTACGAGATCTTCGAGCGCAAACCCATGCCGACCTGGGGCATCGACCTCTCGCCCCTCGACCTGGACGAGGTCAAGTACTTCGTGCGCTCCACCGACCGGCCCGCCACGTCCTGGGACGACCTGCCCGAGGACATCAAGACCACCTACGAACGTATCGGCATCCCCGAGGCCGAGCGCGAGCGGCTCGTGTCCGGGGTCGCCGCCCAGTACGAGTCCGAGGTCGTCTACCACCAGATCCGCGGCGACCTGGAGCAGCAGGGCGTCATCTTCCTCGACACCGACACCGCCCTCAAGGAGCATCCCGAGCTGGTGCGCGAGTACTTCGGCACCGTGATCCCCGCCGGGGACAACAAGTTCGCCGCGCTCAACACGGCCGTGTGGTCCGGCGGCTCCTTCATCTATGTGCCGCCCGGCGTCCACGTCGAGATCCCCCTCCAGGCCTACTTCCGCATCAACACCGAGAACATGGGCCAGTTCGAGCGCACGCTCATTATCGCCGACGAGGACTCCTACGTGCACTACGTCGAGGGCTGCACCGCCCCCATCTACTCCACGGACTCCCTGCACGCGGCGATCGTGGAGATCATCGTCAAGAAGAACGCCCGCGTGCGCTACACGACCATCCAGAACTGGTCCAACAACGTCTACAACCTCGTCACTCAGCGGGCCACCTGCGCCGAGGGCGCCACCATGGAGTGGGTCGACGGCAATATCGGCTCCAAGCGCAACATGAAGTACCCGGCCGTCTTCCTCATGGGGCCCCACGCCCGCGGCGAGGCCCTGTCCATCGCCTTCGCCGGCGAGGGGCAGCACCAGGACACCGGCGCCAAGATGATCCACATGGCGCCCCACACCTCCAGCCACATCGTCTCCAAGTCGATCTCCCGGGGCGGGGGCCGCTCCGGCTACCGGGGGCTGGTCCAGATCCTGAAGAACGCCCGCCACTCCAAGTCCAACGTCCTGTGCGACGCCCTGCTGGTCGATGAGATCTCGCGCTCCGACACCTACCCCTACGTGGACGTGCGCACCGACGACGTCGAGATGGGCCACGAGGCGACCGTGTCCAAGGTGAGCGCCGACCAGCTCTTCTACCTCATGCAGCGCGGGCTGACCGAGACCGAGGCCATGGCCACCATCGTGCGCGGCTTCGTCGAGCCCATCGCCCGCGAGCTGCCCATGGAGTACGCCCTGGAGCTCAACCGCCTCATCGAGCTGCAGATGGAGAACTCGGTGGGCTGAGGCCGCCGACACCACCGGCTCCCGCCGGCCTCGCCCACGTCCTCATCATGATCCCACCAGCCGCCGGGCACCGCCCGGCACAGGAGTGCTCAATGCCCGATCTTCTCACCGACCACTCGCACGCGTCGCTGGAGGGAGCACACTCCCACGGCCCCGCCCGTTACGTCTCCTCGCGGGCCGACCGGCCCACGTCCTTCGAGCCGGCCGACATCCCGGTGCCGGGCGGCCGCGAGGAGGAGTGGCGCTTCACCCCCATGAGGCGCTTCGCCCCCCTGTTCGACCTCGAGGCCGTCCGCGCGGCGACCGGCGGGGGCGGGGCCCTCGACGCCGCCGTGGACGCCCCCCGGGGCGTCACGGTCGAGACCGTCACCCGCGACGACGCCCGCATCGGCTCCGTCGGCGCGCCCGTGGACCGCACCGGCATCACGGCCTGGGCCGGCTTCACCGAGGCCACCGTGCTGACGCTCACCGCCGGCGCCGAGCTGGACCGCGCCGTCCGCCTGACCGTTGCGGGCCACGACCCGGGTCTCGACCTCCCCACCGCCCAGCACATCCACATCGCCGCGCAGCCGGGCGCCAGGGGCACGGTGCTCCTGGACCACACCGGCACCGCGGCGCTGACCCAGGGCGTGGAGGTCGCCGTCGCCGACGGCGCCGAGCTGACCCTGGTGACCGTCCAAGGCTGGGAGGACGCCGCCGTCCACGCCTCCAACCACCGGGTGCGCGTTGAGGGGCACGGCGTCCTCAGGCACGTCGTCGTGAGCCTCGGCGGGGACGTGCGCATCTGCTCCGACCTCGGCTTCTGCGGGGAGGGCGGGCGCATCGAGGCCTTCGGCGTCTACTTCACCGACGCCGGCCAGCACCAGGAGCACCGCCCCTACGTCGCCCACACCGAGCCGCACTGCTACTCGCGCATCACCTACAAGGGCGCCCTCCAGGGCAGGGGCGCCCACGCCGTGTGGGTGGGGGACTGCCTCATCGGCGCCGGCGCCCGCGGCACCGACACCTACGAGCTCAACCGCAACCTCGTCCTGACCGAGGGCGCCAAGGCCGACTCCATCCCCAACCTCGAGATCGAGAACGGCAATATCGAAGGGGCGGGCCACGCCAGCGCCACCGGCCGCTTCGACGACCAGCAGCTGTTCTACCTGCGCGCCCGCGGCATCCCCGAGATCGAGGCCCGCCGCCTGGTCGTCCTGGGCTTCTTCAACGAGATCGTCGCCGAGATCGGCGTCCCCGAGGTCGAGGAGCGGCTCATGGCCGCCATTGAGAAGGAGCTCGAGCTCACCGGCCTCGTCTCCGCCCGCGAGCCCGACGACTCTGACGACTCTGACGACTCTGACGACACGGCCTGAGCCCTGAGAGCGGCGGCACCCGCCCCCACGACACATTGAACAGACTTTCCCCCGGAAGAACACACATGAGCACTCTCGAGATCAACAACCTCCACGTCCAGGTCGCCACCAACGACGGTCCCAAGCCCATTCTCAAGGGCGTCAACCTCTCGGTCGGATCCGGCGAGGTCCACGCCATCATGGGCCCCAACGGCTCGGGCAAGTCGACCCTGGCCTACTCCATCGCCGGCCACCCCGACTACGAGGTCACCGACGGCCAGGTCCTCCTCGACGGCGTCGACCTGCTGGAGATGAGCGTGGACGAGCGCGCCCGCGCCGGCCTCTTCCTGGCCATGCAGTACCCCGTCGAGGTCCCCGGCGTCACCGTCGCCAACTTCCTGCGCACCGCCAAGACCGCCATCGACGGCCATGCGCCCAAGGTCCGCCAGTGGGTCAGCCAGGTCAACGAGGCCATGAAGAACCTGCGCATGGACTCCTCCTTCTCCCAGCGCGACGTCAACGCCGGATTCTCCGGAGGCGAGAAGAAGCGCTTCGAGATCCTCCAGATGGAGCTGCTGCAGCCCCGCTTCGCCGTGCTCGACGAGACCGACTCCGGCCTGGACATCGACGCCCTGCGCATCGTCTCCGAGGGCGTCAACCGCCTCCACGACTCCTCCGAGGCCGGCTTTCTCCTCATCACCCACTACACGCGCATCCTGCGCTACATCACGCCCAGCCACGTCCACGTCTTCGTGGCCGGCCACGTCGCCGAGGAGGGCGGCCCCGACCTGGCCGAGCGCCTCGAGCTGGAGGGCTACGACCGTTACCTCTCCCTGTCCTGAGGCGCTCGGGGCACGGCCCGCCCGCCTGTGCCCTCAGCCGCTGCCCGATTCTCGCCAGGAGGCGCAATACCCATGACACTGCACGATCCGGAGGCGGTCCGGCCGCTGACCGCGGCCGAGGTCGACGCCGTCCGCGCCGACTTCCCCTACCTGGAGCGGCCCGCCCGCAACGGGGAGCCGCTGGCCTACCTCGACTGGGCCGCGACGTCTCAGAAGCCCTCCTGCGTCATGGCCCGGGAGGCGGAGTTCCTCTCCCTGAGCAACGGCGCGGCCGGGCGCTCCACCTACCAGATCGCCGACGAGGCCACCCAGTCCTGGGAGGACGCCCGCGACGCCGTCGCCGCCTTCGTCGGCGCCCGGGGCGGCCAGCTCGTCTTCACCAAGAACGCGACCGAGGCGATCAACCTCGTGGCCCTGGCGATCGGGCACGCCAGCCTCGGCCGTCCCGCCGCGCGCGGGGGGGCGGCCGCGGACGACGCCGACCCCGCCCGCCGTCTGGCGGTCGGTGCGGGCGACGAGATCGTCGTCACCCGCGCTGAGCACCACGCCAACCTCGTGCCCTGGCAGGAGCTCGCCGCCCGCACCGGGGCGGGCCTGCGCTGGCTCGACCTGACCGAGGACGGGCGCATCGACCCGGCCACAGCCGACGCCGTCACCGACCGCACCCGCGTGCTCGCCCTGACCCACGCCTCGAACGTCACCGGGGCGATCACGCCCCTGGCAGACATCCTGCCGGCGGCCCGCGCGGCCGGCGCGCTCGTCGTGCTGGACACCTGCCAGTCGGCGGCCCACCTGCCGCTCGACTTCGCCGCCCTGTCCGACGCCGGCGTGGACGCCATGGCCCTCTCCAGCCACAAGATGCTCGGCCCCACCGGCGTCGGCGCGCTGGTGGCCACCGAGGCGCTGCTCGACGCCATGCCGCCGGTGCTCACCGGCGGCTCCATAATCGAGGTCGTCACCATGGAGTCCTCGACCTACATGCCCGCCCCCGCCCGGTTCGAGGCCGGCAGCCAGCCGCTGGCCCAGGCGGCGGGCTGGGGCACGGCGGTCGGCTACCTGGCGCGACTGGGCATGGACCGCCTCCACGCGGGGGAGCTGGCGCTCACCCGGCGGGTGCTCGACGGGCTCGCCGCCATCGAGGGAGTGCGCCTGCTGGGCCCGGCCGACACGACCGGGCGCCTCGGCGTCGTCGCCTTCACCGTCGCCGGCGTCCACCCCCACGACGTCGGGCAGGTCCTCGACGCCGCCGGCGTGGCCGTGCGCACCGGGCACCACTGCGCCCAGCCGATCCACGCGCACTTCGGCGTGGCGTCCTCGTCGCGGGTATCCTTCGGGCCGACCAGCACCTCCGCCGAGGCCGATCGCCTCCTCGAGGCCGTCGCCTCGGTCCGCAGCTACTTCCGAAGGTGAGCATGAACGACCTCGACCAGCTCTACCAGCAGGTGATCCTCGACCACTCCCGCGAGCGGCACGGGCATGGAGCCCTGACCGATCCCGACGCGACCAGCCACCAGGTCAACCCCACCTGCGGCGACGACATCGAGCTGGGGGTGCGCGTCCGGGACGGCAGGGTCATCGCCGTGGGCTGGGAGGGCGACGGCTGCTCGATCTCCCAGGCCTCCATCTCCGTCATGCACGACCTCGTCGACGGCGCCGACCTGGCCACGGTCGCCCGCCTGGAGAAGGACTTCGACGTCCTCATGCACTCCCGCGGACGCGGCGTGGGGGACGCCGTCCTGGACGAGCTCGAGGACGGCGCCGCCTTCGAGGGCGTCTCGAAGTACCCCAACCGCGTCAAGTGCGCCCTCCTGGGGTGGATGGCGCTCAAGGACGCCCTGGTCAAGGCCGGCGCGGTGCCGCCGGCCGGGCCTGACCGGGCCCGGCCGGACGCCCCTGAATCTCACGCGACCTCACCATCAACCTAAGGAGGAGCCATGATGAGCGAGACCCGTGCCGCCGGCCCGGACAACCCCATGGCCGCCCAGCACACCCCGGCCGTCGGCGGCGATGCCGACGTCGCGGCGATCGAGGAGGCCCTGCGCGACGTCATCGACCCCGAGCTCGGCATCAACGTCGTCGACCTCGGCCTGCTCTACGGCGTCGCCATCGAGCCCGACGGCACGATCGTGCTCGACATGACGCTGACGACCGCGGCCTGCCCGCTGACCGACGTCATCGAGGAGCAGGCCCAGCAGGCCCTCGGCCTCATCGCCGACAAGGTCCGCATCCAGTGGGTGTGGCTGCCGCCGTGGGGCCCGGACAAGATCACCCCCGAGGGCCGCGAGCAGCTGCGCGCTCTGGGCTTCAACGTCTGAACCGGGTGCCGCGGGCCGTACTCGGGCGAGCCGGTTCCGGCGGCAGGGTCGGGGAGATCTCCCCACGGCGGCGGGCGGACCGTGTATTGCCCGCCTTCGAGCGCCCTTGCTAGGGTCCGTCCATGCGTTCCGCGAGTATCCGCTCAGCGAGCGCCGAGATACCGAGATACTGAGAAGTACTGAGGAAGCGATGAAGGGGGAGGCTCCATGCACCAGCTCGTGAGCACGGCCGTGAGCACGGCCGATGACTCGGGACTGCCGGCTGGGCTCAACGGAATGGTCATTCTCGCCACCGTGCTCTATGCGGTCCTGGGCGTCCTGCTTCTCATGCTCTTCGCCTGGCTGATCAACCTGATCTTCAAGCTGGATCTTCGCAGGGAGCTGATCGAGGATCAGAACCCGGGGCTCGGCCTGGCCTTCGCGGGGACCGCCATTGCGATCGCCATCATTATCTCGGCGACCATCAGCGCCTGAGCCCCGCCTTCCCGGAACGGATCGCGGCGCCCAGGGCCGCCAGGGGGAGCAGCCAGGGCCCGAGCCGCCACGCGGGTGACAGGACGTAGTCGCCGTACTCGTAGGCGAGGCTCGCCACGGCGGCGACGGCGCCCCAGACGAGGACGCACGCCCCCGAGGTGAGTGCCGCGCGCACGTGCCGGCCCCGCCGGGCCTGACGGACCGCCGGGTACATGCATGCGGCGAAGACCAGGGCGCTGACGGCCAAGAAGGTCGTCAGCACCGCCGGGTCGGGGAGCGTGCCGAAGGGGGCGTAGTGCGCCTCGCTGTCGCGGGCCGTCCAGTGCCCGATCAGCTGGTCGACCAGGGCCGCGGCCGCCAGGATGACACCCGCGATCACTGACGCCCAGGCCGGGCCGAAGGCTTGCGGTGCTGGGCCGGTCGACGTCGGCGCGTTCGCTTCGTATCGCGTCGATGGTGCGGACGATGTGATTGGCATGAGAACTCCTGTGACGGATTCGGGGTGGTGGGTGAGGAGGGCGGCCGTTGGGGGCCTCGGGAAGCAGCGCGTCAGACGAGTCCAGCGGCCCAGGTGCGGGCCGCCCGTGCCTCCTCCTCGGTGAGAGGCCCCTGGCCGCTTGCGACGACGAAGCTGCGAGTGTCCACGTTCCGGCGCCCGAGCATCTTGGCGATCCGCTTGGCGGCGGAGCCGCTGATCCAGCTGCGCTGGGTGACCGTGTCGATGGCGAGCACGCGCGCTCCCTCGGGGATGGTCGCGGCCTCCAGCCACTCGCGGATGCCGGGCTCCTCAGGGGATCCGCCCTTGGCCTGGGCCGAGCGTCTGGAGGACGGGGTCGGCAGCCCCCGGTTGTGGGTGGGGGCGGCCAGGATGAGGAGAGAAACATCGTCGGGGACTGCCGGTGGTGCCTGGGATGCCGGGACGATGTCGGCCTGGGCGCCGCCCTCCCGCAAGCCTGTTGCAGTCTCCTCGGCGAGTGCCCGGGTGCTCCCGAAGCAGGACTCCACGATCAGCAGTGCTTTCACATCTGTCTCCTTTCAATCGCGTCCGGTTCTCGGACGATGGTGGTGGGAGGAATGGCCAGGGCGGTTGGCGGGACGCCGGGCACGTCCCGATCCTCACCTGCGACGCCGCGTCGTAGGCAAGAGGCCGGCCAGCAGGCCACGTCCGGAGGCCGGAAGCTCGATATCACGTTGCTCAACCCTCAAGGCTCCCGCTCCCAGGCACACAAGCGCGACGGCGATGAGCCACAGGCTTCCGCTCTCGCCCGCCTGGGCGAAGGGGGCCGCGTCTCTCACCTTCTGGGACAGTCCCAGTACTCCGCCCAGCTGGGTGATGCCCAGCCCCGCCAGGACCAGTACCCAGGGCAGGCCGCGCCAGCGGGGAGCGGATCCGCACAGTCCCGCAGTCAGACCCGCGGCGGCGGTCGCGGCGGGCCACTGGCCGCCCACCAGACGCAGCGCATCCCAGGCATCCGTGTCCAGAGCGGAGTCCCCGAGGAACCATGCCACCAGCGCCGCTGCGGCCAGGGAGAGCCCTGCTCCCAGGGACGCGGTGAGCCACCACGACAGCAACAAGCGCCAGGGGCGGATGCCCGTCGCATGCGCCGCCTCAAGGCGTCCTGCAATCTCATCGGCGCCGTAACAGGAGACCAGTGAGATCGCCTGCCCCGCGGCCAGGGACCCGACGATCGCGCCGACATATGCCAGGAAGGCCTGCCCGGCGTCCTTGCCCTCCATGAGCGAACCGAGCGGGCTGTCGTCGGAGACGGCTCCCTGGCGGACCAGGTCGACCACGCCCTCGCCCATGGAGACCAGGATGCCGGTGACCAGAGCGGTTGCTGCGGCCCACGCCAGGCACTGACTGGAGCGCAGCTCCAACGTCAGGCTCAGCGGTCCGGTGACGTGCAGACGACGACCGGACCAGGGGCTGCGCAGGCGGAGCACTCCCAGGCCCAGGTCGCGATGGACGGCGAGCGCGATGGCCGCCCCGATCAGGACGACGCAACCGCCGATCGCCCACAAGCAGGGGGTCCAGGAGCTCTCCCCACCGGGATCGATCGCGGCTCGCAGTCGGAAGGGTGAGACCCGGCCCGCCCAGTCCCAGTCCTGGGAGGCGCGCAGGCCATAGCCGACGAACAGCAGTCCCAGCAGAGACAGGGACAGGACCCGCGTACCGGCGGCATCCTGGACGAGCTGCCCCACCACCAGGGCGGTGCAGGCCAGGAGAAGACAGGTTCCCGTCACCGCGGCCCCGTAGGCCGCGGCGTCCGCGCCCTCGGTCTTGTCGAGTGCGAGCAGGCCGACCCCGGCCGCGGCGCCCAGGAGCAGACACTCCAGGGCCAGCGTCATGACCTGAGCGGCCAGACGCGCCCCCGGGCCCGCCCCAGCCGAGTGAAGCAGCTCTGCGCGCCCCAGGTCCTCCTCGCCCCGGGACCGGGCCACCGCGCGCAGCGTGACGACAATGCCCAGCATGAGGCAGGTCAGGGACCCGAGCTCCCACACTGCGATCTGGACGACGCCGGCGGTAGAGGACAGGTCGCCGTAGAGGAAACGCATGGTCTCGGCGTTCTGGGCGGAGGCCACAGCCTTGGCAAGATCCGCCTGCGTGCGGTAGGTATCGGCGTAGGAGGGAGACAACAAAGCCGTTGCAGCCGCCGTCGTCGCCGGGAGCGCCACAAGCCATGCCCGCTCCTGGACCGCCTCGAGCCGTGCGGCGTGCGCCACCGTGATCAGCATCCGACCGGTACTCATCGGGCGGCCGCCTCGTAGTGCTCGAGGAATACCTCATCCAGGGACACCGGGGAGCAGATCAGCTCCCGGGCCCCTGCGTCCACCAGGATCCTCAAGGTCATGGAGACCTGCGCGGCGGGGATCGAGGCGGACAAGCGCCCCTGCTCGTCGGGCTGGGGCAGTGCCTCGAGCGAGTGCGCAGCAGCGCCGGCACCAGTGACGCCGCTTCTGCTGCCGATGCGCCCGTGCAAGCGGCGCAGGAGGCCCGGTGACCTCAGCGACAGATCGGTTCCCGGCGGCAGCGTGCAGGTGATGCGTGAGGCCCGCAGATGCCGCAGCTCGGCCATCGGCCCGGACTCCACGGTTCGGCCGTCCTTGATGATCGTCACCGCGTCGCAGAGGCGATCGACCTCGGCCATGATGTGGCTGGACATGAGGACTGTGCGGCCCTCGTCGGCCGCCCGGCGCACCGCTTCCATGAAAACCTCCGACTGCAGCGGGTCCAGGCCGCTGGTGGGCTCGTCGAGGATGAGCAACTCGCAGGGGGCGGACAGCGCGGCCACGAGCATGACCTTCTGCCGATTCCCCTTGGAGTAGGAGCGCACCGGTTTGGAGGGGTCGAGGCTGAAGGCCTCGGCCAACGCCTCCTCGCGCCGTCGATCCCGCGCACCGCGCAGCCCGGCCAGGGCGTCCAGGGTCTGGGCGCCGGTCAACCCCGGCCACAGGGCCACGTCGCCGGGCACATAGGCCGTGGTGCGGGTGATCGCCGCGGCGTCGCGGCGCGGATCCATGCCCAGGACCCTGACGGTCCCGGCATCACGGCGGTACATGCCCAGCAGGACACGGATGGTGGTGGACTTGCCCGCTCCGTTGGGGCCGAGGAATCCGTGGACCTGTCCCGGCTGGACCGCCAGGTCGAGGCCATCGACGGCCCGCAGTCGTCCGAAGATCTTGGTCAGGCCGCTCACCTCAATGGCGGTGGTGCGGTTGGCGTGCGACATCATGAGCCCAGGCTCATGTGTGACGCTGCGTCGCACACAACCATGTCACCGTCGATGCGGGTTCCCGGCCGCCGTCCCCGGGTCCGGCGAGTCGTTCACCAGTCAGCGGGATTCAAGGCCTGTCGAACGGGGCCGCCCCAGTCCTGCGCCAGCGGTCGATCGCCTCCATGAAACGATGCTCGACGAACGGCCCGATCCTGGCGTAGTGCGGGTCGACGCCCGCTATGAGGCGGAAGAACGAGCCGACGACTGCGGTATCGACCTGGCTCGCCAGGTGGTGCAGCTGGGCAGAGGAGAGCCGGCGCTCGACCCGGGCGACGATCCGATCGGCGTGCTCCTCCAGCTCGGCGTGCGAGGCGCCCGCGGCCTCCCGCCCGTAGCTCGCCAGCGCCGCGGCGTCCTCGGCCTCATCGGGCTCGAAGAAGAGGAGGTCGGCCTCGGGCGGCATCTGCCCGCGGTAGCAGGCCAGGTCCGTGATGTCGCGCTCGCGGCGCACGGCCGCGCGCGTGCGCTCATCGGGCGCCGCGCGCTCCATGCGGTCGAAGAACGCCACCATGCGCGGCGACATGGGGGAGACGGTGATCCCCTCGCGGGCCCGCCCGAGCAGGTCCGCGAGCATGTCGCGCTGGCGGGCGACATCCTTCAGATGGTTCTCGACGGCGTCCAGGGCCGCGCGCAGGTCCGCGACGACGCCCGCCGCGGGCGCGCCGTCGCGCTCGGAGGCGCTCCGCGGGCGCGCCCCCGCCGGCGTCTCGTCGCAGCCCGGCTCGTCGGCGTCGGCTGCGGCGGGCTCGGCGTCCAGGACCCGGGCGACCGTCTCCAGCGGGACCCCGGCCCGGGTCAGCCAGCGGATGCGAGAGAGCCGGGCGACGTGCGACAGCTCGTAGTCCCGCCACCCGCCGCGCTCCTCGGGCACGGGCAGCAGGCCCAAAGAGTGGTAGTAGCGCACGGTCCTGACGGTTGTGCCCGTGAGCCGGGCAATCTGGGCGACGCGCATGGGAGGAGTCTGCATCATGGCGGGGCGAGTCCGCTCACCGCCCGCCTCGAATACCGGGGCTCGTCAGAGATCCGATCCAGGCACCTGGAAGGTGTCGCACTGCTGCATCGAGCCGGACTCCATGCCGGTGGTGAACCAGCGCACCCGCTGCTCGGAGGAGCCGTGCGTCCACGAGTCGGCGTCGACCCCGCCGCCCGAGCGCTGCTGGATATGGTCGTCTCCGACGGACTCCGCGGCCTGGAGGGCCGAGGAGATCTCCTCCTGGGTCGGCTCGGTCAGGAAGGGCACTCCCGTGTCGGGGTCGGGCGTCGTCGAGGCGTTGTGCACCCATATGCCCGCGTAGCAGTCGGCCTGCAGCTCCAGGCGCACCGAGTCCGAGGTGGCGCCTGTGCCCGAGCGGTCGGTGCGGTCCATGGTGCCGAGCAGGTTCTGGATGTGGTGGCCGAACTCGTGGGCCACGATGTACTCCTCGGCCAGGGGCGTGTCCTGGGCGCCGACGGTGCGCTCCATGTCGGAGAAGAAGCTCATGTCCAGGTAGACAGTCGAGTCCCCAGGGCAGTAGAACGGGCCGACCGACGACGAGGCGGTGCCGCAGGCCGTGCGCACCGACGAGCCGTCCCACAGGCGGAAGCCGGGTTTGGTGTAGGAGGTGGCGGCCTGCGCGGGCAGCTGCTCGCCCCACACGGCGTCCAGCGACTCGGCCGTCGCCGCCATGCGGCACTGGGGATACTGATTGGCGGCATCGCCATTGGCGGTGGTGCCGTCGCCGCACACGGACATGTCGACCGACGGGCCCGACGCCGTGGTGGCGCCCGGGCCGCCGCCCAGCAGCCCGGTCAGGTCGACGCCGGTGAGGTGGCTGATGAGGAGCACGGCTAGGACCACCACGACCGACCCGCCGCCGATCGCGGCGCCGCGGCCCCCGCCGCCGGTGGAGACGCGGTTCGGATCGACCTTGATATCGCGGTTGAAGCTCATGACCACCCCGGAGGAAGAGGAACAGTGCACACAGCCTAGCGTCGTCGGGTGAGCGGTCCGAGTACGCTGGTCGCGTGCTCTACGACCTGCTGTACAAGACCGTCCTGACGCGTACCGACCCCGAGCGGATTCACGACGCGTGCGTCGACGCCATCGAGGTCGTCAGCAGGGTCCCGCTGCTGCGCGACGTGGTGAGGCAGGTGTGGGGGCGCCGCCCCGCCTTCCCCGTGCCCAGCGCCAACCAGGGCGGCCCCCTCGTGCGGCCCGTGCCCGGCCTGCTGGGCCTGGCCGCCGGCATGGACAAGGAGGGGCTGGCCGTCGAGGGCATGGACATGCTCGGCTTCGGCTTCATCGAGGTCGGCACCTTCACCGCCCGCGCCCAGCCCGGCAACAACCGGCCCCGCATGTGGCGCTACCCGCGCACGCGGGCGATCCGCAACCGCATGGGCTTCAACAACTCCGGCGCCGACGAGGCCGCCCGCCGCCTGCGCCGCCTGCGCTCGAGCGTGCGGGGCCGCTCCATCGTCGTGGGCGCCAACATCGGCAAGACCAAGGCCACCGCGCTGGCCGGCGCCGTGGCCGACTACCGCTACTCGGCCGGCGCCGTGGCGCGCTGGGCCGACTACCTGGTCGTCAACGTCTCCAGCCCCAACACCCCCGGCCTGCGCAGCCTCCAGGACGTCGGCGCGCTGCGCCCCATCCTGGAGGCGGTGCGCGAGGCCGGCGACGCCGCCGCCCACCGCCACGTGCCGCTCCTGGTCAAGATCGCCCCCGACCTGGTAGACGAGGACATCGACGCCGTGGCCGACCTGGTCGCCGACATGGGTCTGGACGGGGTGGTCGCCACCAATACCACCATCGACCACGACCTCGGCGAGGGCGGCCTGTCCGGCGCCCCGCTGCTGCCGCGCTCCCTGGAGGTCGTGCGCCGCCTGCGCGACCGCCTGGGGGAGGGGCCCATCATTATCGGGGTGGGCGGCATCTCCTCCATTATGGACGCCGAGCTCATGCTCGACGCGGGCGCCGACCTGCTCCAGGCCTACACGGCCTTCGTCTACAACGGCCCGGCCTGGCCCGGTCGCATCAACCGGGCCCTGGCGACCATTCGCCGCCGCTGAGAGCGGGCGGATGCTGCTCGGCACCGGCATCTGATAGCCTGGCTCCCAACTAAGAGGGAGAAGAGGCTGCCCGTGGGGTCGGGCCGGCAGCCCGACGCCGTCTACCCCTCTGGTCGCTATGAGCACTTCCGACTCTTCTGCCCGTACTCTCCTGGAGGCGGCCGGACTCGGCTTCCTCGTCTGCGCCTACCTGGGGCGCCTCCCGGCCGCCATGAACCAGCTGGGCCTGCTCCTCGTCGTCTCCGCCGCGGGCCGGAGCCTGGCCCTGGCCGGCGCCGTGGTCGCTGCCGTCGGCCTGGGGACCGCGCTCGGGGCCCCGGCGGTCGGCCGTCTGCACGACCGCCTGGGAGCCTGGCGGGTCACAGCCTGCGCGCTCGTGGTCCAGACGGCCGCACTGGTCATCATCTGGTGCGCGGTGGGCCGCGCCTGGGCCGACTGGATCGTCCTGGCGGCCGGCGCCGTGATGGGCGCGGCCAACCCGCAGGCGGGGTCGGTCGCGCGCGCCGTGTGGTCCTCCATCGCACGCGCGAGCGAGCAGCCCGCCCGCGCCCTGAGGATCGTCCGCATCGGCATGGGCTGGGAGACGGCCGCCGATGAGACCAGCTTCGTCGTCGGGCCCGTCGCAGCCGGGGGCCTCGTCGCCCTCCTGGGGGCCCAGGGCGCTGTCGCGGCGCTCGGGACGCTGACCCTGGTCGGCGAGGGGCTGTTCATCGCCTGGCTGCTGACCCACCGGGACGCCGTCCGCCCGAGCGGAGAGCGGACCCGTCCGAGTGGGCGGGGCGCGCCGCGCACCGCCGCGCTCGGCGCGCCTGCGGGCGCCATGCTTCCCGTCCTCCTGGTCATTACGGGAGTCGGCGTCGTCTTCGGCACCACGCAGACGGCCCTGACGGCTGTTCACACCGCGCACGGCACCCCGGGGCTGACCGGCCCCGTGTACGGCTCCATGGGGATCACCTCGGCCATGGTCGGCTTCGTGAGCCCGGGCCTGCGCGTGGGGCGCCTGCGGAAGACTGCCACAGGCGGAGCCGTCGTCCTCCTGTGCTCCCTGGCGCTGATGAGCGTGCCGTCCACCCTCCTGGCCGAGGCCGTCATCCTGTGCCTGGGCGCGGGGGTGGGCGTGGTCCTGGTGACCTGCTACTCGCGCGTGGAGGAGATCACGTCCGCCGACCGCATTACCGGCGCCATGACCCTTGCCTCGACCGGCAACGTCCTGGGCGTCTCCCTGGGAAGCACGGTCACCGGGGTGATCGGGGACAACCTGCACCTGGGCAACCTGCCGGCCGTCGTGGCCGGGACGTGCATGATCGTGGTGGCCCTCATCGAGGCCGGTGCGCGGCGCCGGCGCTGAGCGGAGGAGCCCACCGGCGGCCACGACCGCCGGTGGGCCCGCCGTCAGGCCGGGCGCTTCTCCGGGGACCGGGTCAGCTCCGGGTCGCGGGCGACCACCTGGCCCAGGGCGGCGTCGACGGCCTCCATGACGTCGCCGCCCAGCTCGACGCCGGAGGCCTTGACGTTCTCGACCAGCTGCTCGGGACGGGAGGCCCCCACCAGGGCGGCGGAGACGTAGTCGTGCTGGAGGACCCAGGCGATCGCCAGCTGCGGCATGGTCAGCCCGGCCTCCGCGGCGATCGGCTGGAGCCGCTGGACGGCGGTGAGCACCTCGTCGGTCATCCAGCGGGCGATCATGCGCTTGCCGCCCTTCTCATCGGTGGCCCGCGACCCGGCAGGCGGCCGGTGGCCGGGCAGGTACTTGCCGGACAGGACGCCCTCGGCCATGGGGGACCACACGATCTGCCCCACGCCCAGCTCGGTGGATGCCGGCACGACGCGCTCCTCGATGACCCGCCACAGCGCCGAGTACTGGGGCTGGTTGGACACCAGGCGGAAGCCCATCCGGCGGGCGAGCTCCTGGCCGGCGCGGATCTGCTCCGCGGTCCACTCCGAGACCCCGATGTAGAGGGCCTTGCCGGCGCGCACGACGTCGGCGAAGGCCTGCATGGTCTCCTCCAACGGAGTCTCGTAGTCGTAGCGGTGCGCCTGGTAGAGGTCCACGTAGTCCGTGCCCAGGCGCCGCAGCGAGCCGTTGATGCCCTCCATAATGTGCTTGCGGGACAGGCCGACGTCGTTGGGGCCCTTGGGGCCGACGGGCCAGTAGACCTTGGTGAAGATCTCCAGGCCCTCGCGGCGCAGGCCCGCCAGAGCCCTGCCGAGGACCTCCTCGGCGACCGTGTTGGCGTAGACGTCGGCAGTGTCGAAGCTGGTGATGCCCAGGTCGAGAGCGGCGTGCACGCAGCGGACGGCGGTGTCGGTCTCCACCTGGGAGCCGTGGGTGAGCCAGTTGCCGTAGGTGATCTCCGTGACCTTCAGACCAGAGCTGCCGAGATGACGATAAGCGACCATGCTCACATCCTAGGGCCCCGGGCCCGCCTGCGGCTCAGGAGGGGTACTGACGGCGCGCCACCTGCGGGGAGGGCTGGCGCCAGCGGCGCAGGTTGAAGCAGCGCGAGAAGATGTACCAGAAGACCGTGCCCTGGGCCTTGACCCTGTCCTCCCCGAACTTGGCGTGCAGCCGGCGGCGCAGCAGCCACCAGCACACCACGGCATCGACGATGGACAGGAGGAACACCGCGTACAGGCCCATGATGAGCATCAGCCCGACCCCGGGCGCCCGCGTCTGAATGCCGATCATGACCACGATGAGCAGGATGCTCAGCGGCATGAAGGCCTCGCCCAGGCTGAAGCGGGCGTCCACGTAGTCGCGGATGTAGCGCTTGACCGGGCCCTTGTCGCGAGCCGGCAGGTAGCGCTCGTCGCCGGTGCGCATGGCCTCGCGCTGACGCCTCCAGGCCTCGTCCTGCTTCGCCCGGGCCTGCGCCTTGGCGGCCTTGCGGTCGGTGGGGACGACAGGGTGGAGGCGACGCGCCTCGGCGTCCCTGCGCTTGGGAGTGGCGCGACCCTTTCCGCCGGATTTGACGGGAGTTTCGACGGCGGGCTCGGGCTCGGGCGCAGCGGCGCGCTTCTTGAACAGCTTCACGTCGACAGGGTAGCGGCTCTCCCGCGATACCCTGCAAACCATGATTACCGCTGCCGCCCTGCGCTCCGCCGTCCACCAGTCCTTCGAGGCGATCGTCTCCGACCTGATCGAGCTCGTCGCCATCCCCTCCGTGTCCGCCTCCAGCCACGACCAGGCCCAGGTGCGCCGCAGCGCCGAGCACGTCGCCGGCCTGCTGCGGGACTCCGGCCTGGACGCCGAGGTCCTCTCCGCCCAGGGGCCCGACGGCGTCATGGGGCGCCCGGCGGTCCTGGCCCACCGCGAGGGCCCCGCCGGGTCCCCCCGCGTCCTCCTGTACGCCCACCACGACGTCCAGCCCGTCGGCGACCCCGGCGCCTGGGCGCAGGCCGACCCCTTCACCGCCGAGCGCCGCGGGGAGCGCCTCTTCGGCCGCGGCACCGCCGACGACGGCGCCGGCGTCATCACCCACGTCCACGCCCTGCGCACGCTCGCCGACCTCGGGGGAGGCGAGCTGCCCTGCTCGGTGACCGTGTTCATCGAAGGCGAGGAGGAGGTCGGCTCGCCCTCCTTCGAGGCCTTCCTGAACGCCCACCGCGAGCGGCTCGCCGCCGACGTCATCGTCGTCGCCGACTCCTCGAACTGGAAGGTCGGCGTGCCGGCCCTGACCACGTCCCTGCGCGGCGTCATCCAGGTCGATGTGCGCCTGGACGTCCTGGACCACGCCCTGCACTCCGGCCAGTACGGCGGCCCGGTCCTGGACGCCGTGACCTCCATGTGCCGTCTGGTGGCCACCCTCCACGACAAGCGCGGCGACGTCGCCGTGTCCGGCCTGGCCTCCCGCCCCCAGGCGGCTCCGGACTTCCCCGACTACTCCGAGGCCGAGTTCCGCGCCGATGCCGGCGTCCTGGACGGCGTCGAGCTGGTGGGCATCGGCGACCTCACCGCGCGCCTGTGGACCAAGCCGGCCCTGAGTGTCATCGGCATGGACGTCACCCCGCTGGAGCTGGCCGGCAACGTCCTGGCCCCCTCGTGCACGGCCCGCCTGTCCATGCGCATCGCCCCCGGGCAGGACCCGGCCGCGGCCGTGGAGGCGCTGCGCTCCCACCTGGAGGCCCGCGCCCCCTTCGGGGCCCGCCCGACCGTCACCCTGTGCGAGACCGGGCCCTCCTTCGACGGATCCTCGGACAGCCCGGCCGGGCACGCCGCCCGCTGGGCCCTGACCACCGCCTTCGGCCGCGACTGCGTCGACATCGGCCAGGGCGGCTCCATCCCCTTCATCTCCACCCTCCAGAAGACCTTCCCCGACGCCCAGGTGCTCGTCACCGGCATCGAGGACCCCGACACCCGCGCCCACAGCGAGGACGAGTCCATGCACCTGGGCGACCTGGAGCGCATTGTCACCGGCGAGGCGCTCCTGCTGGCGCGGCTGGGCGGGGCGGTCGGCGAGGCCGAGGGCCCTGAGGGCCCTGAGGGCTCTGGAGGCGCCGAGGCGCACCGGTGAGCGGGGCGGCAGGCGCATGAGGGTCCTCCTGGCCACGGGGGCCATGTACCCCGAGCCGGGCGGCGTGCCCGTCGTCGCCCCGCACGCGGGCCTGGCCGCCGCCGACGTGGCGGCCGCGCTCGCGGCCGGGTGGAGGGCGCGGCGCGACGACGACGTGCTGACGGCGCTGCCGATTCCCGACGGCGGTCCGGGCACCGCCCAGGCCATCGGGGCCGAGAGCGTCTCCGCCCGGCGCGCCCTGCAGGCGTACAGCCCGCTCGGGGAGGTCCGCGAGGTCGACCTGCTGCAGCTTCGCGGGGCGCCCACGGCCTGGACGCGGGGCCGGGCGGGGCGCACCTGGCTGCTGGACGCGGCCCGGTTGACGGCCCTGCCCGTGGACGCCGAGCTGGCCGCCCGGGAGGCGCGCGAGGGCACGACCGACGGCCTGGGCGAGGCCCTCGCCCAGGCGCTGGCCCTCACGGGCGCCGGGGACACCCTCGTGGTCGGCCTGGCGCGCTCGGCGGTGCACGACGGCGGTCGCGGGCTGCTCGACGGCCTCGGCGGGCCGGCAGCGGCGCGCTCGCTCCTGGAGGAGCGGGAGGTGCTGCTGGCGCTTGCCGACGACATCGCCCTGGGCGGGCTGGCGGGGGCGGGTCAGGCCCTGACGACGCTGACGGCTCTGAGCCCCGCTGAGGCGCAGGAGCGCGACCGCCTGGCGTGCACGGCGGCCTCGCGGGCCATCGAGCTCATTGGCGCTCCGCGTCGCGGGGCGCTGGCCCTGGCGGGCGGCGCGGCCGGCGCCGCCGAGCGGCTGTCGGTGTCGTCCTGGGGGACGGGGGCCGCCGGGGGCGGCGCGGCCGTGCTGAGGGCCCTGGGGGCCCGGGCCGTGCCGGGAGCGCGGGCGATGGCGCACCTGCTGGGCCTGGACGACGCCATCAGCGGGCAGGACCTGGTGGTCACGAGCGCGGGGGAGGTCTACGACGTGCTCGCCGACAGCGTCGTCGCCGTGGTCGGCACGGCGGCGGGAGCTCTGGCGCTGCCCACCGTGCTCGTGGCGGGGCGGTCCATGGTCCCGCGCGGCGAGCTCGCCGGGGCTGGCGTCGTCAGCTCCTACGCCCTGGAGGACGCCGGAGGGGGCTCGCCCGCCGACTGGGTCTCGGGCGGGCCGGAGGCCGTCAAGAGCCGTCTGGCCGAGCTCGGGTCGCGGCTGGCCCGCTCCTGGTCGCGCTGACACCACCGGCCTGCTGGAGGGGGCGCCGTCAGCCGGCCTCCGCCGTGCGGGGAGCCGGCGCCGTCGAGCCGCGCACAATGAGGTCGGGGGCGAAGAGCATCTCGGTGCCGGGGACCTCCTGGCCCACGATGATGGACATGAGCGTGGTGACGGCCGCGCGGCAGATCGCGGCCACGGGCTGGCACACGGTCGTCAGGGGAGGGGCGGTCATGGGGATGAGCGCCGAGTCGTCGTAGCCGATGACGGACAGGTCGTGGGGCACGGACAGCCCGCGGCTGCGGGCGCCCGCGATGATGCCCAGGGCCATGATGTCGGAGCCGCAGATGATGCCCGTGCAGTCCTGGTCGATCAGGCTGCCCGCGGCGGCGGTGCCGCCCTCGTAGGAGTAGAGCGTCTCGACGATCCGCAGCGGCTGGTCGGGCAGTGCAGCGCGCAGGGCGTCCTCGTAGCCGGCGCGCTTGCGCTGGGCGGGGACCATGCGCAGCGGGCCGGTGGCCAGCCCGATGCGGCGGTGCCCCAGGCTGACCAGGTGGTCCACCGCGATCCGGGCGGCGGTGCGGTCGTCGGTGGTGAAGCCGGGGGCCCTGATGGTCGGGGCGTTTCCGTTGATGGTCACCAGGGGCACGCCGCGGTCGCGCAGGCGCTGGTAGCGGGTCACGTCGCCGCTGGTGTCGGAGTGGCGGCCGGAGACGAAGATGATGCCGGCCACACCCCGGTCCACGAGCATCTCGATGTACTCGTCCTCGCTGGTGCCGCCGGGGGTCTGGGTGCACAGCAGGGGGGTGTGGCCGCTGGAGGCGAGGAGCTGCTCGATCTCCTGGGCGTAGGCCGGGAAGATCGGGTTGCTGAGCTCGGGGACGACCAGGCCGACCAGTCCCCGGGAGCTCTGCCGCAGGGCCTCGGGGCGTTCGTAGCCGAGCAGGTCGAGAGCGACCAGGACCTGCCTGCGGGTGACCTCGGCGACATTCGACTTCCCGTTGAGGACCCGGGAGACCGTCGCAGTGGAGACCCCTGCCTGCTCTGCGATGTCGGCAAGGGTGAGGCGCTGGTGCACGGTGGTCATCTCCTAATGTCGATCCGGGCGGCACGCACCCGCGCGTCCAGTCCCGGTACGGACGAGTGGGATGGTATCGGATCCGGCACCTCCGGCCTTCGGCTTGCGCGGTTCCTTCCCGCTCGTTCCCGCCCGCGGTGTCCACGATGCGGACGCGCCGCGGTGCAGGCCCCGGGACGGGGCCTGCACAATGAGTGCACCGTTTCAACAGTGCTGCGCCCGGCCGTCGTCCCGGCGTCTCGCCGGGACGACGGCCGGGCGTCTCGCCGGGACGACGGCCGGGCGGGTCAGCCCTTGACCGCGCCGGCGATCGAGCCGCCGACGATGTAGCGCTGCAAGAACTGGAAGAGCGCGATGACGGGAGCCATCGTCAGGACGGCGCCGGCGGCGAAGACGCCGAGGTTGGTGGAGTTGTTGTTGCCGGCGACCATGGCCCGCAGGCCCACCGCCAGGGTCTTCGTGGAGTTGTCGGTCAGGAAGATCGACCCCAGGATGAACTCGGAGATCACTCCGACGAATGCCAGGAGGAAGGTCGTGGCGATGATCGGCTTGAGCGTGGGCAGCAGGATGATGCGGAACACCTGCCAGTGGGTGCAGCCGTCGATGATGGCGGCCTCGTCGAGCTCCTTGGGGATCGTGTCGAATGTCCCCTTGATGAGCCAGACCTGTCCCAGCGCCCCGCCCATGAGCGCGAGGCAGTACCCGCTCAGGGTGCTGAGACCGAGGAAGGGGATGACCTTGCCCAGATCGCTCATCATGGAGTAGATCGCGATGATGGACAGCGTGGCGGGGAACATCATGATCAGCAGGAGAGCCAGGAGCCCGCCGCGGCGCCCCTTGAAACGGAACCGGGAGAACACGTAGGCGGCCAGCAGCGACAGGAAGACCTGGGCGGCGCCGACCACGGCGCACACGATCAGCGTGTTGAGGTACCAGCGCAGGAACGGGCCCCGCTCCCCGGACAGGAGGGACTTGTAGTTGACGAGACTGATTCCGTTGGTGGGCAGGAGCGTGGTGCTGCTCAGCGTTCCCTGGGGGTTGAGCGAGGCCGAGAGGATGTAGAGCACGGGGATGGCGGCGAAGATGAGCGCGAGGACGCCGACGAGGTGTCGCCAGCCGATGTCTCGGCACCAGTGGCCGAAGGACATGCGATTCGTCTCGGCGTCGCCACTGGGGGCGCCCCGCCTCTCCTGGGGGGGGGCGGTGGTCTCGGGCTGCTTGGTAGTCGTCATGATTCTTTCTTCTCACACTCAGTTGACGTCTTCGAGCGCCTTGGTGGCGCGGAACTGCAGAGCGGCCAGGACTCCGGTGATGATGAACAGCACCACCGAGACGGCGGAGGCGAAGCCGTAGTCGGCCCTGGCGCCGCCGAAGGCCATCCGGTAGATCATCGAGATGAGGATGTCCGTTCCGCCCCTGACGTCGCCGGCCGTCTCGAAGGGGCCGCCGCCGGTGAGCAGCTCGATCGCGTTGAAGTTGTTGAAGTTGAAGGCGAAGGAGCTCACCAGCAGCGGGGCCACCGCGACGAGGAGCAGGGGCGCGGTGATGCGCAGGGTCGCCTGGATCCCCGTCGCCCCGTCCACCTTGGCGGCCTCCTTGACGTCGGCCGGGATCGACTGGAGGGCTCCGGTGCACACGATGAACATGTAGGGGAAGCCCATCCACAGGTTGGTCAGCAGGACGGCTGCCTTGGCCATGGTGGGGTCTCCGAGCCAGTCGATGTTCAGGCGCAGCAGCTCATTGATCAGTCCGAAGTCCTTGTTGTAGAAATTGGCCCATACCAGCAGGGAGACGAAACCGGGGATGGCGTACGGCAGGAGCAGGAAGGACCGGTAGAGCTTCTTGCCGCGGATGCGGTCGTCATTGAGGACCAGCGCCAGGAAGAAGCCGACGATGAAGGTGAGCAGCACCGAGCCGAATGCGAAGACGAGCGTCCACACGAAGGCCTGACCGAACTGGTTGAGGATGGATGAGTTGGTGAAGAGCCTGACGTAGTTGGCGAAGCCGACGTTCTGCTGCCACGACTGGTCGAGGGCCTTGCCGTCGTCCCTGGCGTAGAACTCCGACGTGCCGATCTTCTGCACGGTGTACGTCTTGCCCGTGATCGTGTTGGTGAAGGAGTCGCTGGCCTCGTCGTAGACCATCGAGGCGGTCGCCACCACCGCCTGGTTGAAGCCCTTGACCTGGAGGAAGCGCCCGTCGTCGATGGGCACGTCGAGGTCGTTGATCCTGGCCGAGGCGGCGTTGACCTCCCTGGGGCTCAGCAGCGTGTACCCCTCGGCGGCGGTGATCTTGCCGCCCTCCAGGGTGACGGCGCCGGGTTCCGCGGGCGTGAGCGACGACCCGGCCGTGGCCGTGTAGGCCTTGCCGGTGCCGGGGTCCACCAGGAACAGGGTGAAGGGGCCGTCGGCGGCGCTGCCGGTGGTGCCCACGCGCAGGTCGTAGATCGGGGTGTCGGGCACCCTCGTGACGGAGTTGGCGATAATGGCCGAGATCGCCTCGTCCTTCGTCCTGGTGCCGCGGTTGGAGTCGCCGTAGTTCGTGAAGGAGATCTGAACGGTCAGGACGATGGGGACGATGAGGAAGACGGCCAGGAAGAACGTTCCGGGGAAGAGGTACTTTCCGGGGACGAAGCGCTTGGTCGAGTACAGCAGGAACATGGCCGCGGTGGCCGCGCCGACGATGACCAGCCACACCCACATCCTGTAGTGCACGAGGAGCGGTACGAGATAGGCGGCCAGGGCCAGGGTGGCGCCGAGCGCCAGGACGCGGATGAGCACCGAGGTGATCGTGGTGGTCTTCTCCTGCTTCGTAAGACGTGCGTTCTCGGGGGCGGTTGACATCATTGTCTGGGATAAACCTTTCGGACGGCAGACTGGGTTCGGGGATTCGGATCAGATGGCGAGTGCGGACTTGATGGATGCGCCGGCGTCCTCCATCGCGGACTCCGGGTCGTTCTTGCCATTGATGATGTTGGCCTCCGCCCGTCCCAGAGGCGTCCAGATCTCGGCCATCTCGGGGATGGAGGGCATGGGGGGCGCGCTGCTGGCGATGTCGAAGAAGGTCACCATGTCGGGGTTGGACGACTTGAGCTTCTCCGCCAGGTCCTCCTGGGCCGGCGGGAGCTCGTTCTTGGCGAACATGGCCTCGGCGACTGTGGAGTCCTTGGCGACATCGGCGATGAAGCTCTCGGCGATCGAGCGGTTGCTGCCGTTCTGGGCCACGTAGAAGACATTCACGCCCGCGAAGGGCACGGCCTCGTTCATCCCCTCGAATCCAGGGATCTTCGCGATGGCGTAGTCGATGCCCGCTTCCTTGACACCGGACAGGGACCATGGGCCGGAGATGAGGTAGGGGGTCCTCCCGGTGGTGAACAGGTCGGTGGCGTTGTCGGTGCTGATGGAGGTCTTGAGGACGCCCTCGCGCGCAAGAGCGGCCATCTTGGTGCCGGCGGTCACCGAGCCCTCGGCGCCGATCCCCAGATCCTCGGTGTCGTACGTGCCGTCGGAGTAGGTTCCGAACAGGTATCCGCCCGCGGATGAGTAGAAGGGCTGCATGAAGTAGCCGTTGCCCTCGTCGCCGACGGGCAGCGCGAGGACCTCATCGGTGCCGGCGGCCCTGCCCGCCTCGACCAGCTCCTCGACCGTGGCCGGCGCGGTCTTGCTGGTCAGCCCCTTGTTCACGTAGAGGGCCAGCGCCTCGACGGAGTACGGGGCGCCGTAGATCTGGTCGTTGTAGGTCACGGCCTTCAGCGCCATGTCCGAGTAGTTGGCCTGCGCCTTCTCGGAGAGCACGACCGGGGCGATGGCGTTGTTCTGGACGAGCTTGCCGATCCAGTCGTGGGCGCCGATGACGATGTCGGGGCCGTTGCCCGCGCTGTCGGCCGTGATGAAGTTGGTCTCGAGGTCGTCGGCGACCACCTGCACGGCGACCGTCAATCCGCCCTGCTGGTCCGCCCACTGGGTGGCGAACTCCTCGACCGAGGGGGCCTTCTTCTCGTCGGCCCAGATGACCAGGTCAGCGGTGGTGTCGGCGGCGACGGTACCACTGGAGTCGCTGGAGTCACTGGAGCCGCAGGCTGCTGCTGCGGCGAGAGTAGTGGCGATGGCGGTCATGGACAGGAACGACCGGCGATTGAGGGTCACCGTGATTCTCCTTCGAATCTGAAAGGGAGGGCGGGTAGGCGAGCACACACAATGTAACGCGAGCGTGCAAGATTTGCAAGAATCTGGCAGATCTTACGCAAACATGATCTGTTCTGCCGGCCTTCGGGGCGGGGCGGCCGCGGAAGGCGCTCGGCACTCGCAGCCGGCGGCCGCCTCAGGCGACGGTGGAGGCCTGGAGCCAGACCGTCGTCGTGGGCGGCACCAGCAGGCGCCGGTCCTCCTGGACCAGTGCCGCCGAGGCGAGCAGCACCTGGGCCTGCTCGGGCAGCGCGACGCCCCGGTCGGAGGTGTTGACCAGCACCAGGATGTCGCGGTTCAGGAAGGTCAGGACATCCGCCGGGCACCAGTCGAGCCCCACGACGAAGGCGAAGGGGCCGGTGGCCAGCGCGTGCTCCTGCCTCACGTAGGTGGCGTGCCGCACGGTGGACAGGGGGGACCCGAACTGGTCGCCCTGGTCGCCCGAGCGCTCGTTGATGAGCCTGGCCAGCTCCTGCGTCGAGCTCGGCTTGTCCTTGTCCGGCAGGCTGATCTCGTCGCCCTGGCGCAGGTAGACCGCCCCCGGCAGGGCGAGCACGAGCGCCTGCAGCGCCAGCGACCGGCGCCCGCGCTCCTCGTCGCTGGTCTCGAACCAGCAGTACCCGTCGCCGGGGTCGGTGGACCTGACGAGCCGGTAGCTGGGCAGGTACCGCCACACGGGCGGGGCCCCGAAGCGATCGTGCTCGTCCAGGGAGTGCGTGATGTGCCGGGTCAGGGAGTCCGCCTCCCACCGGGTGAGCATGAGCGCGTCGTCGCGCAGGTGGTGCAGCCAGTCGTCCTGCAGGTGGTGGCGCAGCGCGTCGGGATAGTCCGCGGAGACGTCGGCCCCGATGAGGCCGTCATCGACGTGCTCGGCCACGAGGGCCTGCAGAAGGGTGAGGTGCTCGCTGAGCAGGTCCAGGTCGGTCTCGGCGCTGACCTGGGGCGGGACGATCGTGCCCAGGTCGACGCCGTCGGCGCCCTCGGCGAGGAAGGCGGCAGCGCGCTGCAGGAGCTTTTCCTCGCCGCTCTCCTGGTCGATGAAGATCGGGTTCGCGTCGCGGGCGTGCGCACCGGTCACGGGCCCCAGCGCCCCCGAGATCCTGGCGATGACGCGCAGGCCGAGCTCGTGGGCCCGGCCTGCGAAGGAGCGGAAGGACGACAGGTCGCCGTCGGTGGGCACCCGCGAGGGGCGCACGAGCACGACATTGAAGCCGAGCGAGGCGACGTGGTCCAGGATGCCGTGAGCCGCGTCGAGGTCGGCGGCGCCGACCTGGGCGGAACCGATCTCGTAGACGAGGCCGTCACGCCACCATTCCAGCGGCCCGTTGTAGACGCGGTGGACGAGCGTTGTGGTGGTAGTCACAGCAAACGGCTCCCTTCCTCCGGGTCTGGCCCGGACAATTCAGTCCGCGCGTCCGCCGCTCGCGGCCTTGCGGGCGAGCAGCATAAGCGCACAAGTTTATATCTCATAGTAGCCCCATGCTGCGCTACCTTGTGACCATGTCCAGCAACGGGGTGCCACTCCACACCGCCGGCCCCCGTGACGGCCACGGTCCTGCCGGCGGGGAGCGGGATGACCTGGCCGGGTACGGGGCCGGCGACATCGCTCGTTTCGTGCCAGAGCCTGCGAAGAACCCCCAGCGCACGCCCTTCGAGCGCGACCGGGCGCGTGTGGTCCATTCCTCAGCGCTGCGCCGCCTGGGCGCCAAGACCCAGGTGCTGGGGCCCTCCAGCGACGACTTCGTGCGGACCCGCCTCACCCACTCCCTGGAGGTCGCCCAGGTGGGCCGCGCGCTCGGGCAGGCGCTGGGCTGCGACCCCGACGTCGTCGACACCGCCTGCCTGTCCCACGATCTGGGCCACCCGCCCTACGGGCACAACGGGGAGAAGGCGCTCGATGTCGTCGCGGCGTCCATCGGCGGCTTCGAGGGCAACGCCCAGACCCTGCGCATCCTGACCCGCCTGGAGCCCAAGACCATGGACGCCTCCGGACGCAGCGTGGGCCTCAATCTCACGCGCGCCAGCCTCGACGCCGTCGCCAAGTACCCCTGGGCCCGGGGCGAGGGGCCGGGCGGCCCGCAGGGCAAGAGCGCCCGCAAGTACTGCTGCTACGACGACGACCGGGAGATCTTCGCCTGGATGCGCGCCGGCGCCCCTGCCGGGCGCCGCTGCCTGGAGGCCCAGCTCATGGACTTCTGCGACGACGTCGGCTACTCCGTCCACGACGTCGAGGACGCCATCGCCCTGGGGCGCATGGACCCGGCCCGGCTGCGAGAGGACTCCGAGGTCGACTCCGTCATCGAGGACACCAGCGCCTGGTACGGGGCCGAGCCGGGCCGCGCCGCGCTCGGCGCGGCCTGGGAGCGTCTGGCCGCCCAGTCCAGCTGGATCGCCTCCTACAGCGGGGCGCCGGCGGACGCCGCCAGGCTGAAGAACCTCACCAGCCAGCTCATAGGCCGCTTCGTGTCCGCCGTGGCCGCGGCCACCCGGGCCGTCTTCGGGACCGGCCCCCTGACCCGCTACGACGCCGACCTGGTCATCCCCGCGGACACCGCCGCCGAGATCCTGTTCCTCAAGGGCGTCGCCGTGCACTACGTCATGGCGCCGCGCGAGCACGAGCCCGTCTACCTGCGCCAGCGCACCGAGCTGTTCGACCTGGCCGACGTCCTGCTCTCCTCCGGGGGCGAGCACCTGGAGCCCATCTTCGCCGCGGCCTGGCGCCGGGCCGACGACGACGCGGGCCGCATCCGGGCGGTCGTGGACCAGATCGCCTCCCTGACCGACACCTCGGCGCGCGCCTGGCACGCGCGCCTGTGCGGGCTGCTCTCGGAGGTATGAGACGAGTCCGGCGCCCCGCCCCGGGCGCATCCGTGTCGGCGCCCTCGCCTAGAATGCCGCCATGGCGGGACTGATCAAGCGCGAGGACATCGACGCGGTGCGCGAGCGCGCGAAGATCGAGGACGTCGTCGGCGAGCACGTCACCCTCAAGAGCGGCGGGGCGGGATCGCTCAAGGGCCTGTGCCCCTTCCACGACGAGCGCACCCCCTCCTTCAACGTCCGCCCCCAGCTGGGCCTGTGGCACTGCTTCGGCTGCGGCGAGGGCGGGGACGTCATCTCCTTCGTCCAGAAGATCAACCACCTGCCCTTCACCGAGGCCGTGGAGTACCTGGCCGGCCGGGTCGGCGTCCGGCTGCGCTACGAGGAGGGCGGCGGCTCGGTCACCCACGGCGTCGAGCCCGGCACCCGCCGGCGGCTCCTGGAGGCCAACCGCCTGGCCGAGTCCTGGTTCCGCGAGCAGCTCGCCGCCCCCGCCGCGCAGGCGGGACGCGCCTTCCTCGGCGGACGCGCCTTCGGCCCCGAGGAGGCCGCCCGCTTCGGAGTCGGCTACGCCCCCGCCGGCTGGGACACGCTGGCGAACATGCTGCGCTCGCGGGGCTTCACCGAGCACGAGCTGGTCGCCTCTGGCCTGTGCGGGCAGGGCGGTGCCGACGGCGCGCGCGTCTACGACCGCTTCCGCGACCGCCTCATGTGGCCCATCCGCGACGTCACCGGGGCCACCGTCGGATTCGGCGGCAGGCGCCTGTCGGACGAGGACGCCACCGTCCCCAAGTACCTCAACACCCCCGAGACCGCCATCTACCACAAGAGCCAGGTGCTCTACGGCCTGGACCTGGCCAAGCGGGACATCGCCCGCGACCACCGCGTCGTCGTCGTCGAGGGCTACACCGACGTCATGGCCGCCCACCTGTCCGGGGTCACCAACGCCGTGGCCACGTGCGGCACCGCCTTCGGGGCCGACCACGTGCGCATCGTGCGCCGCCTCCTGGGGGACTCCGCCGACCCGTCGGCCGGCGTCATGGCGGGCAACCGCGCCCGCGGCGGGGAGGTCGTCTTCACCTTCGACGGCGACGCCGCCGGGCGCAAGGCGGCCCTGCGCGCCTACGGGGAGGACCAGCACTTCGCCGCGCAGACCTTCGTGGCGGTCGACCCGCACGGCTACGACCCCTGCGACCTGCGCATGGCGGAGGGCAACGACGCGATCCCGCGGCTGCTGGAGCGCCGCGTGCCCCTGTTCGAGTTCGTCATCCGCGCCTGCCTGGCCGATCTCGACCTGGACACCGCCGAGGGGCGGGTGCGGGGGCTGCGCTCGGCCGCGCCGGTGGTGGCGGGCATCCGTGACCGGGCGCTGCGCCGGGAGTACACCCGGCGCCTGGCCGGGTGGCTCGGTATGCCCGACTCCGAGGCCGTGGGGGCGGTGCGCGCCGCCGCGCGGCGCGGTGCGGGCGGCCCGGGCCCGTCGGGCGCCGGTCCGGACGCGGCCGCGCCGGGCACCGTCTCCGTCCCGCCCGGGCTGCCGCCGGTGAGTGACCCGGTGGCCAGGCTCGAGCGCCAGGCCCTGGAGGTCATCGTGCAGATGCCCGTGGTCGCCGCGCGCGCCGGCGCGGACGACATCAGTCCGGTCGCCTTCTCCGCGCCGGTCCACCGGGCCGTCTTCGAGGCCATCGAGGCGGCGGGCGGGGCCGGGGAGGTCCCCGGCCTCATCTCCCGGGCCGAGGCCTCCGGCCTGGCTCATGACGTCGCCGTCAACCGAGCCACCGTCCGCTGGATCGAGCAGGTGCGCGTCGGGGCCATCGGACCGGTCAGCGCCGCCATCACCGAGCTGGCGGTGGCGCCCCTGCCCCTGGCGCCGTCCCGCGGCCAGGCCGACGGGCCCGACCCGCACGTCGTCGAGCGCTACGCCCGAGGCGTCCTGTCGGCCCTGGCCCGCACCGGGATCAACCGCCGGCTCGCCGAGCTGCGCGCCAGGCACCGCCGCATGAGTGCGGACGACGAGGACTACCGGGGGGTCTTCGAGCAGATCGTGGGCCTGGAGAACCGGCGCATGCAGATCGCCCAGCAGTCCTGAGCCCGGCCGGGCGCAGGGGAGCGGCCGCTTGGACACATTGGACACAGCCGATGGTGACGGCGGCGACTACCCTGAGGCCATGACCCTCGCCGTCGTCACCGACTCCGCCGCCTGCCTGCCGCCGGCGCTCGCGCAGCGCCGTGGCATCGGGGTCGTGCCGCTCCACGTGATCGACGACGGCGCCGCCCCGACCACCGCACGGCCCAGCGTCGCCGAGCTGGCGGCCGCCTACGCCTCCGCCCTGGAGCGCGCCGACGAGGTCCTGGCCATCCACATCGGCTCGGTGCTGTCGGGCACGGTGGACAACGCCCGTCTCGCCGCCCAGGAGCTCGCAGCCGGGGGCCGCTCGGTCCTGGTCCTGGACTCCGGCGCCTCGGGCGGGGCGCTCGGACTGGCCGCCCTGGCCGCCTGCGAGGCCGGCGACGCGCGCCGGGGGGCCGCCCGCGCCCGGGAGTCGGCGTCGCGGTCCCGCACATTTTTCCTTGTCGATGACCTGACCGGTCTGCGGCGCAGCGGGCGCGTGGACCGCACGACCGGCCTGGTGGGCGGCGCCCTCGGGATCCGGCCGGTGCTGACCATGTCCGCCTCCGGCGTGGCCGTCGCCGAGACCGTGCGCGGCTCGGCGCGGGCCCGGCGCCACCTGATCGCCCAGGCCGTGCGCGCCGCCGGCGGGACGCAGCTGAGCGGGCCGCGGCCCCCGGTCGAGCCGGTGCGCCTGGCCGTCCACTACGGGGAGGACCCGGCGCAGGGCCAAGAGCTCGAGAACGACCTGGCCGAGGCCATGGCGCAGGCCGGGGCGGTGGTGGAGTCCATCATGCGCTCGCCGGTCGACGCCGCCCACCGCGTCCACCTGGGGCCCGGCGCCCTGGGCGTCGTCGTCGCCCCGTGGCTGGGCCGCGGCAGGTGAGCGGCGCCCGGCGGCGGGCCCCGGGCGGGCGTGACCGAGCGCGCTGTCGGCGCCGCGGCCCCACAGGCGCGCCTCGTGCACCCCGCCGGGCGGCTGTCCACAGGCGGCCAGCGCCGCCCGGCGCCATCGCTCTACCGTCGTCACCATGAGCGGTCGGCGGGCGGCGCAGCGGGACGGGCGGTCCCTCGACGGCCTCGTGCGCCTGGCCTGCTCGACCGACCCCGACGAGCCGGTTCGCAGGCCCCGGCGCATCGCCGTGGCGCCACGGGCCGCCATGGTCCTGGGGGCCGCCCTGATCGCCCTGGCCCTCCTCCTCGCGCTGCGCACGGTGATGAACGCGCCCGACTCGCGCCCCCAGGCCGGTCCGGCGGCCACGGCGACGGCCGGGGCCGGGGAGACCCCGGCCGGCGGGGAGCCCGCGACCGGCCCGGCGACCGGCCCGGCAACCATGCCGGACGGCGGCCCGGGTCACTCCGGCGCCGAGCCTGGCGGGACGGGCGAGGTCCTCGTGCACGTCGTCGGCGCAGTCCGGTCACCGGGGGTGGTCAGGCTCCCGGCCGGTGCGCGCGTCGTGGACGCCATCGAGGCTGCCGGCGGGGTGCGCGAGGACGCCCAGACCGATCAGCTCAACCTCGCCAGGATCGTCGCCGACGGCGAGCAGGTGCGGGTCCCCGTCGTCGGCGAGGCGGTGGAGGCGGCGCCCGCCTCGGAGACGGGGACGACTCCCTCCGCGGGAGCCGGGGCCGGCGGCTCCGGGCTGATCAACGTCAACACCGCCTCCGCCGACGAGCTGGAGAAGCTGCCCGGGATCGGGCCCGCACTGGCCGAGCGGATCGTCAGCCACCGGCAGGCCCACGGCCCCTTCGCGAGCCTGGACGACCTGACGGACGTGCCCGGCATCGGGCGGGCCAAGCTCGAGGCCCTCAGGTCGGAGGCGACCGTATGAGCGCCCGCCCCGGGGAGCGCCGCAGCGGGCCCCACGCCTTGCGCGAGGCCGCCCCCGCGCCCCTGGACGCGCGCCTGCTCACGCCGGCCCTGGCCGCCTGGGCCGCCGCCGCCTGGGCCACCGGCCTGTCCGGACGGGGGGCCTGGCGCCACACGCTTGCGGCGGCCCTCGTCCTGGCCGTCCTCGCCCTCCCGCTGGGAGCCGGAGCGCTCCGGTTCCGCCCGCCCCGCCACCGCCGGGATCCGAGGCCCGGTGCGCCGGACGCCCCGGACGGCTCCGCCGTCGGATCGGTGTGCGCGAGCCTCCTGCTGGCCGTCCTGGCCGCCCTCGCGGTGCTCGCCGTGACCGCGGCCGGGTCGTGGAGCCGGGCCGCGGATCCCCTGACCCGGGCGGCGGCCGAGGGCCGTGCCGTCACCATTGTGGGCGCTGTGGCCTCCGAGCCGCGCGTGGTGGCCGGGCCCCGCCGCACCACCGTGGTCGCCGACCTCGACGTCACCGCCGTTGACGGCAGCGGCTCCCGCCTGACCGCCCTGGTCCTGGGCGGCCGGGACTGGTACGGCCTGCCCATGGGCGCCACCGTGCGCGTGCACGCCGCGCCCCGGCCCGCCGACCCGGGCGAGGAGCACGCCGCGGTCCTGGGCTCCGACGCCGTCGTGCGGCTCACCGCCCGGCCGACCGGCGTCCTGGCCCTGGTCGGAGGCGTCCGGGCGGGGCTGGCCGACGCGGTCGGGGAGCCGCGGACGGCACCGGGCCGGTGGCGGTGGCCCGACGGGGCGCGCGAGCTCGTCTCCGGGGTGGCGCTGGGGGACGACCACGCCCTGCCCGCCGACGTCCGGGCCGACATGCGCACCGTGTCCATGACCCACCTCACCGCCGTGTCGGGCGAGCACGTCGCCATCGTCCTGGGCCTGGTCGTGTGCGGGCTCGGCCTCCTGCCCAGGCGGTGGCGGGCCGTCGCCGGGGCTCTGGTGCTGGCGGGACTCGTCGTCCTGGTTCGTCCCGGCGGGTCCGTCCTGCGTGCGGCGGCCATGGGCGCGGTCCTGCTCGCGGGCGTGGCCCTGGGCAGGCGCTCCGCCTCCCTGCCCGCACTGGGGGCCGCGGTCATCGTCCTGCTGCTCATCGACCCCTGGCAGGCGCGCTCCTACGGCTTCGCCCTGTCGGTCGTGGCCACGGCCGGGATCCTGCTGGGGGCCGCCCCCGCCCAGGAGGCGCTCGCCCGGCGCCTGCCCCGGTGGGCGGCCGCTCTCCTGGCCGTGCCGCTGGTCGCCCAGGCCGCCTGCGCCCCCGTCCTGGTCCTCCTCCAGCCCCGGGTGAGCACCTGGGCGGTGCCCGCCAACGCGCTGGCGGCCCCGCCCGTGCCCGTGGCGACCGTGACCGGCCTGCTCGCCGCCGTGGTGGCGCCGTGGTGGCCCGCGCTGGCGAGACTCATCGCCTGGCCCGCGACCGCCTGCTGCGCCTGGCTGGTGGTCGTCGCCGGCTTCTTCGCCGACCTGCCGGCCGCGAGCCTGGAGTGGCCCGGCGGGGCGGGCGGCGCCTGCGCCCTGGCGGCGCTCGAGGCCGCCGGCGCGGCGGCCGCCTCGCGGCGGGGGCGCGCGGGCCTGAGCCGGGCCTCCACGGCCCTGGCGCCGGCGGCATGCGCAATCAAGTCGGCGCTGCGTGGCAGGCTTGCCCCATGGCACCGACCCGACGCTCCACCCGAGGCTCCCGGCGCGCACCAGCAGGACCCGCCTGGGACCAGGTCGACCTCGCCCCGGTCGTCCTGATCCGCGCGGGTGAGGAGCTTCTCGCAGACCGCGCCGTGGCCCGGCTCCTGGCCCGGGCGCGCCAGAAGGACCCCGCCACCGAGATCAGCACGATCGAGGCCGCCGCCTACGAGCCCCACCGGCTCGACACCCTCACCTCCCCCTCCCTGTTCGGGGAGCCCAAGCTCGTGCTCGTGCCGGCCCTGGAGCAGATGAACGACGCGCTGCTGACGGACCTGCTGGCCTACACCTCCGACCCCGCGCCCGACGTCGTCGTCCTGCTGCGGCACAACGGCGGCCAGCGCGGCCGCAGGCTCCTCGACGCCCTGGCCGGGTCCCCCTACCCGGTGGTGACCATCGAGGCGGTCAGGTCGCCCAGGGACAAGGCCGCGCTCGTGGGCGCGGACGTGCGCCGGGCGGGCCGCCGCATAGAGCCGGAGGCCGTCGGCGCGCTCGTGGACGCCCTCGGCTCCGACCTGCGCGAGCTGTGCTCGGCCGTCGACCAGCTGATCGCCGACACCCGGGGCACCATCACCACCCAGGCCGTCAACACCTACTACGCGGGCCGCTTCGAGGCCACCGGCTTCACCGTGGCGGACGCCGCCGCCGCGGGGAACGTCGCCAAGGCCATCACCGCCCTGCGCCACGCCGTCGCCACCGGCACCGAGCCGGTGCCGATCGTCGCCGCCCTGGCGATGAAGGTCCGCCAGCTGGCCCGCGTGGCCGCCATGGGAGGCAGGCGGGGCATGAGCCCCAAGGACCTCGGCATGGCGCCCTGGCAGGTGGACCGGGCCCGCCGCGAGCTGTCCGGCTGGTCGGACGACGCCCTGGCCGCGGCCATCATGGCGGTCGCCCGGGCGGACGCCGAGGTCAAGGGGGAGTCGCGCGACCCCGTCCACGCCGTCGAGCGGGCCGTGCTCACCATCTGCAGCGCCCGGCGCGGACGCCTGCCCTCCCGCCCGCGCGGCGCCTGAGGGCCGTCGGCGGCGGGGCGGCTCCCGCGGCCTACCCGGCGGGCCGGGCGCCCGCGCCCAGGAGGCGCTCGATGTACTTGGCCATGACGTCGACCTCCAGGTTGACGCGGTCGCCGGGCCGCCTGCCGCCCAGGGTCGTGCGGCGCAGCGTCTCGGGGATCAGGCAGACGGTCAGCGACCCGGGGAGCCGGGGCCCTCGGCGGCCTCGGCAACGGTCAGGCAGCACCCGCTGACACAACCCGCTGACACAGATGGAGCCACCCGGGCGGGTGCCCTCCATGACCCGCGGGGCGCGGACCGTCAGCCTGGCCGACGACCCGGCGTGCTCCACGCGCTCGATGCGCCCGAGCTCCTCCACGATTCCGGTGAACAACCGTGATCCTCCTACGGGTGCGGGACGGCGCGCCTCAGCGCTTGCGGTACAGCGTCTTGGTCGCGAACACGGGCTCGTTGGTCACCTGGATGCCGAGGGAGCGGAAGATGCCCTCGTCCACACTGCCCAGGATCGTCGAGGTGTGCACGTCGCAGCCGCGCAGGTTCTCCAGCTGGGCCAGGGCGCGGGCGGCGTTGGGGTCCCCGTTGGCGGACACGGCCAGGGCGATGAGGACCTCGTCGGTGTGCAGGCGCGGGTTGCGGCTCCCCAGGTGCCGGGTCTTGAGGATCTGGATCGGCTCGATCGAGCTCTTGGCCAGCAGGTCGACGTCCCGGTCGATGCCCGCCAGGCGCTTGAGGGCGTTGAGCAGCATCGCCGAGCAGCAGCCCAGCAGCGGCGAGGTCTTGCCGAGCTCGATCGTCCCGTCGGGCAGCTCGATCGCGGATGCGGGCGCCCCGGTGGAGGCCGCCAGGCGCGCCGCGGGGGGCACGACCGGCCGGTCCGCCTTCTCGACCCCGAGCCGGGACATGAGCAGGGAGATGCGCGCCGACTGGACCGGGTCGGTCATGTCGCGCTTCTCGGCGACGAGCGCCCTGTAGTAGCGGCGGATGACCTCCTGCCTGCTGGCCGCACGGCAGACCTCGTCGTCGCTGATGCAGTTGCCTGCCATATTGACGCCCATCTCCGTGGGGGACCGGTAGGGCGAGGCGCCCAGGATCTCCTCGAACAGGCGCTTCAGGACGGGGAAGACCTCGACGTCGCGGTTGTAGTTGACGGTCTGGACCCCGTGGGCCGCCAGGTGGAAGGGGTCGATCATGTTGACGTCGTCGAGGTCTGCGGTGGCGGCCTCGTAGGCGATGTTAACCGGGTGGTCCAGGGGCAGGTTCCAGATCGGGAAGGTCTCGAACTTGGCGTAGCCGGAGGAGATCCCCCGAAGGTGGTCGTGGTACATCTGCGACAGGCAGGTCGCCATCTTGCCGCTGCCCGGCCCCGGGGCGGTGACGACGACGAGGTTGCGGGAGGTCCCGATGTACTCGTTGCGCCCGTACCCCTGCTCGGAGACGATGCGGGCGACGTCGCCGGGGTAGCCGGGGATCGGGTAGTGGCGGTAGACCGTGATGCCCAGCTTCTCCAGCTTGCGCTTGAAGTCGCGGGCCTGGGGGTTGTCGTCGGTCCACCGGGTGATGACGACGCTGCCCACGTACAGCCCGTAGGAGCGGAATGCGTCGATGTGGCGCAGGACCTCGTCCTCGTAGCCGGTGCCCAGATCGGCGCGGACCTTGTTGCGGGCGAGGTCCTTGGCGCTGACGGCGACAATGATCTCGACCTCGTCGGCGAGCTCGGCGAGCATGACGACCTTGTTGTCCGGGGTGAAGCCGGGCAGCACGCGCGAGGCGTGCATGTCGTCGATGATCTTGCCCCCGAACTCGAGGTAGAGCCTGCCGCCGAACTGCGTGCGGCGCTCGGCGATGCGTTCGGACTGCATGCGCAGGTACTTGTCCCGGTCGAAGCCTATGCGCATGCGCACTCCTGCCTGAGTCGAGGTGAACGGGCCCAGCCGGATCGCGCCTGCCCGCAGCATCCTAGCGCCGTCCGGTCCCGGCCGCGCCGACTCCCTGGCGCGAGCACACGCGCCCGGGGGCGGGCGCGGCGGCAAGGGTCTCGGAGCGGCGCGCGGCTATCGGGCGAGAGCGGGCCGAGCGCCTGGTGGTTGCGGTCTTGGGCCCGGCTCAGAGGGCGGCGACGCGCTTGGCGAGCTTGGACTTGCGGTTCGCGGCCTGGTTCTTGTGGATGACGCCCTTGGAGGCCGCCTTGTCCAGCTTGCGGGCGGCCTTCCGCAGGTGCTCCTCGGCAGCGGCCTTGTCGCCGGCGTCAATGGCCTCCCGGACGCGACGCACATAGGTCTTGAGCTCGGACTTGACGGACTGATTGCGCAGACGGGCCTTCTCGTTGGTCTTGATGCGCTTGATCTGGGACTTGATGTTCGCCACGGTTGGTAAAGCTTTCTTGATTCGAGTGCGGTCAGCGGCCGGAGAGGAGGGGTCGCGCACACGGGCCGGCAAGGGCGCGGTGAAGGCACCCGGCGAGGCCCGGTCGCGGGACCCCGCAGCCGGCCGGGCCAGAGGTCCGAAATGCGACTCTAGCACCCGGGGAGTCAGCAGGATCGAGCGCGTTCCCCGTCGGCGGCGTGAGGTGCGTCGCGCTTGCGGACGACTCGCCCGGCCCCCGGGCGGCAGCCGCCCGCATCTCCGTGCGCCGAACGCGCCCAGTGGGCGCGCAGGGCTGCGACGACTCCGTCGAAGACGTCCCGGCGCATGGTGGCGCCCTCGCGGCGCACCGCGGACGGCTCGACCACCAGCAGCCGGTCCAGGCGCACCTCGCTGGGCCGGCCCCGGGAGTCCCAGTCCCCGGTGCCGACGTCGTGCCAGTAGCGGCCCCAGCGGGCCTCCTGGGCGGCGTCGCGGTCGTGGTCCCTGCTCGTCATCTGCGCCACGACCAGCCGCCCACCAGGATCGGCTTGGCGCGCGAGCACGAGCACCGGCCGGTCCTTGCCCCGGTAGGCGTCCTCCACGTAGGGCACCCAGGTCCACACCACCTCACCGGGGTCGGGCTCGCCGTCGGGGTCGGGGGAGTAGACGATATCGGGCAGGCCCCGAGAGGCGACGTCGTAGACGCCCACTCCGGTCCGCTCCGGAGCCGACGGCGGCTCGCCGGCGGAGCCCGCGGGGCCCGGGGCGCGCCTCTGGGCCGGGGCGCGCGGCGGTGAGGGGCGCACGGTCTTTTCGGAGGCCGAGGCCGCGCGCCCGGTCGGCTCGTCGCTCTGCCGCGCACCGGCGGCCGGAGCCGGTCGACTCAGCTCATCGACGTCGTCGGCCGCGCCCTTGGCGGCGGTGCCGGCGATGCCGAGGATCCGGCTGAGAAGGGAGACCATGAGGGGACCATAGACGATCCGCCGGCGATCCACCGACTGCGCCATGCTATCGGACCCCGCCGGCGCGCCGCGCCACGGTGACCAGCAGCCCCCAGCACACGAGCGCCGAGAGGGCCGCTCCCACCAGGAGGGTCGCGACGCCGGCGGCATCCAGGTCGCCGGAGGTGCTCACGGCCGCGCTGCCCAGGGTCAGGCCCCGGGTCACCAGTGCCTGGGGCCACGCGTTGGCCGCCCAGTTGTCCTTCATCACCAGTGCCATGCCCACCACCAGGCCGGCGAAGCACACGGCTACCGGCGCCGCGAAGGACCGCATCCGCATGCTCAGCAGGGACTGGACGGCGATGAGGGGCTGCGCTGTGAGGACGGCGAGCAGGCACTCCGCCACGAAGGCCGACGGCGGGGCGATGCCCAGGCCGAGGCACGCTCCGACCACCCAGGTCAGGAGCATGACGGCGATCTGCATGGCGGTTACGGGCGCCGTCAGGACCAGGGTCTTGGCCGCCGAGACCGCGACCGGGCTGTGCTCGGTGGTGCGCATCGCGTTCCAGCTCGTGCCGAGGTGCTCGGGGCGCCACGACGCCGAGGCCAGCAGGGCGATGCCCAGGGAGCAGAAGAACAGGCCGTAGAAGACGAGCACCTGGGAGGTCAGGCTGCCCCACCCGTGGGACAGCTGAGACCGGTTCATCATGTAGTTGACCGATCCGGACACGACCGCCAGCACGGGCAGGATGAGGGCGACCACCCACACCGATGAGCGCCGCAGCTTGAGCGCCTCGACCGCCAGGAGCGCGGTGAAGGCGGGGCGGGTCTCGCGGGTCCTGGGCACGGGAGCAGAGGGAGCCAGGGCGTCAGTCATGGGGATCACCTCTCGATCCGGTCGAGCCGCCGGGTGGCGACGGTGAACAGGACGGCGGCCAGGGCCAGGAAGGCGGCCACCCATCCCAGGGGAGGCGCGGTGTACTGGACATCCGTCTCATGCTGCTGGACGCAGCAGATGGTCGCGTAGTAGCCCCAAGGGACCAGACGCGCGACCCAGGAGGGCGCCAGCAGCATGTAGACGGCGGTGAAGGAGCCGAGCAGGCCGACCCCCACCCCGATGAGCTGGTTCTCCCTGACGGCGGCCAGCCACACGTGGAAGGCGCACATGGCCAGGTCGACGGCGATCAGCTCGGCGGTGTACAGGGTCCAGGGGCCGGCGTCCAGCGGGACGGTGACTCCCGCCAGGCGCGCCCAGCCGATCAGGGCCAGGCTCTGGCAGGCGACGGCGGGCGCGATCACCGGGCTCAGGGCCGCCACCTTGGCCCGGCACAGCGCTCCCGGGGTGCGCCCGGCGGTGGCGAACAGCGTCCAACCCGCCCCGGAGTGCTCGATGTCGGTCTGGCGGCTGGCGAGGACTGCGGCCAGGATCGGCCCGGTGATCGCGGACATGATGGTGCAGCTCAGGAGCAGCCGCTCCCAGACGTGGGAGTCGGGTGCGGAGAAGCCCGCGCGCGCAGAGGCGGAGAACAGGCTCGTTCCCGACAGGGCGACCGTGGCGGCCACGAGCGCCGCGGCGACCGGCACGGTGCGCAGGCGCCGCATCTTGGCCAGCTCGAGCCGGACGGCCGTGAGCCGCGGACGACGGGCGAGGGGCGCGACGGCGGTCATCGCAGCGCTCATCACAGCACCCCCGCCCCGCCGGTGAGGTCCATGAAGACGTCCTCCAGGCTCTGGGGCTCCCGACGCACCTCGTGGACGACCACCCCCGCGCTCACCAGGCGGCGGACCAGCTCGGCGGCGCCGGCGGGGCTCAGGGCGGGCACGCGCACGCCCCGGCGGGTGAGCACGGCCGCGCCGGGCCCGCTCGCGGGCACGAGGCCGCCCAGGATCTCGTCACTCAGGACGGCCCGGGGCGTGGGGGTGACCACCAGCATGTCGGGCACGGAGCGCTCCATGAGCTGGGTCCGCGTGCCCTGGAAGACCAGGCGCCCGGCGGACAGGATGCCGAGCACTCCGGCCATGCGGTCGATCTCGTCGAGCAGGTGGCTGGAGACCATGACCGTGACGCCCTGGGAGGCGAGCTCGACGAGCAGACGGCGGATCTCCTCGATGCCGGCGGGATCCAGGCCGTTGGTCGGCTCGTCCAGGACGAGCAGCTCGGGCTGGCGGGCCAGGGCCATGGCGATGCCCAGGCGCTGCTTCATCCCCAGGGAGTAGGCGCGCACGAGGCGGTCCTTGTGCTCGCTCAGGCGCACCAGGGCCAGGGCCCGGTCGACCTGCCGGTCGGACAGGCCCAGCATCTTCTGCACGATCCGCATGTTCTCCGCGCCCGTGAGGTGCCCGTAGCCGGGAGGCTGCTCGATCATGGAGCCGATGCGCGCCATGAGGGGGCCGCGGCTGCGGCGGTCCAGGGGCGTGCCGAACAGGGCGATGTCGCCGCGGGTGGGCGCCAGCAGGCCCAGCAGCATCTTCATGGTCGTCGACTTGCCGGAGCCGTTGGGGCCGAGGAAGCCGTAGACGGCGCCGCGGGGCACGACCAGGTCGAGCGAGCTGACGACGGTGCGGGCGCCGCGCCGGTCGGTGAAGGTCCTGGTCAGGCCGCGAGTGGCGACGACGGCGAGGCCGGACGCCGTAGACGGCGAGAACGCCGAAGGCTCTGCGGGCCCTGCGGGCACTGCGGGAGGCGGCGCCTGGGGCGGTGAGAGGCGTGTTGTGCTCATGGCCGCAAGCCTCGCCCGGACCGGGCGCCGGGTCGTCAGGCCGCGGTCTGAACCTCGCGCCCCTTGAGAGGGCAACCCTCATACCCGGGTATGACGCCCTGGCCGACCGGCCGCCGATACGGTCCTGCCATGAGCAGGCTGACCATTACACGCGCCGCCGAGCGATCCGGGCGGTCGCCCGGCGGGCGGGGGCGCCCCGGCGTGGCCGACTTTCTCCTCGCCGCCCTCCTGGCGTACTTCTCCATATCGAATCCGCCCAGCGCATCGAGATTCAGCGGGTCCGCGACGGTGGCCGTCTTCTACGGCATCACCGCAGTGTGCTGCACGGCGATCGCGCTGCGGCGCCTGCACCCCGTCGCCTCCGTCTGCGCCATCGGGGCGGCACTGACCGGTCACCTGGTCGTCTCCGACGAGGTGTCGCTCTTGTCGATCGTGTCCTGCATGATCGCCGCCGAGACGACCCAGAGCCGCATGCGCAGACCCTGGAGCCTTGTCCTGCTCGCCCTGGTCTACGTCGGCGTGGTGCCGGCCGCCTGCCGTGCCGGCGCGATCATTGATCCCCGGGTAGCGGGAGACTTCGTCAACCGCATGCTCATACCGAACGTCACCGGGTGGGCGCTGGTCTCGGTGGCGGCGCTCATCGGCGCCGCGCGGCGCCGGGCGCGCGAGCGGGTCGAGCAGGCCCTGGAGCGGGCCGCGATCCTCCAGGCGCAGCAGGACACTGAGCGCCGGCTCGCCGTGGCGCAGGAGCGCCAGCGCATCGCCCGCGACGTCCACGACCTGCTGGGTCACTCCCTGTCGGTGACCGGCATGCAGGCCGCCGGGGCCCGGGCCGTCCTGGCCTCGGATCCGGATGCGGCCGACGCCGCGCTCGCGGTCATCGGGGAGACCAGCCGTCGGGCCGCTGACGAGGTGCGCGCCCTGGTCGACGTCCTGCGGGCCGACGAGGACCGCGCGCCTGCCGGCAGCGACGCGGACGCGCCTGCGGCCCGTCCGGGCGCGGCGCCGTCCCAGCCGCCGCGGCCGCACAGTCAGCCCGTGCCGGTCCCGGCCTGCGAGCCCGCGGACTCGCCCGGGCTGGAGGAGGTGCCCGCCCTGGTCGCCCGCGCCCGCCGCGCGGGCCTGCCGGTGCGCCTGTCGCTGTCGCAGGCGGGCGACGTCGACCCCACGGTCGGCCGGGCCGTCTACCGCTGCGTCCAGGAGGCCCTGACCAATGTCATGCGGCACGCCTCCGGGGCCCCGACCGCCGTGGCGCTGGAGGCGGGCGAGGTCCTCGACGTCGTTGTGGAGAATACGGACGCCGGCGCCCCGGGCGGGGCCCGGCGGCCCGCGGGCTGCCAGGAGCCGGTGGGATCGCGCCGCGAGGGTGCGGGCCTGGCCACCATGGCGGAGCGGCTCGCCGACGTCGGCGGGCACCTGGAGGCCGGCCCCGCGCCCGCGGGCGGCTGGCGGGTGCGCATGACCGTGCCGGCAGCGCGGGACGCCGCCCGAGAGCGGGCCGTGGGCATGAGCCGAGGGGTGGCGTGAGCGCATGAACGTGATCCGCATCGGCCTGACTGACGACGAGCCGCTGCTGACCACGGGGCTGGCCATGCTGCTGGGCGCCCAGGAGGGCATGGAGGTCGTCTGGCAGGCCACCGACGGCTACGAGACCCTGCGCCGGGCGGAGACCGACCCCGTCGACGTACTGCTCCTGGACGTCCAGATGCCCGGCCTGGACGGCCTGGCGACCACCCGCCGCCTGGTGGAGGCCGGGGCCCAGGGCCGCATCGTCATCCTGACCACCTTCGACACCGACGGCTACGTGCTGGGCGCCATCGAGGCCGGGGCGGCCGGGTTCCTGCTCAAGAACACCCCGCCGAAGCGGCTCATCGAGGCGGTGCGCACCGTGCACGCCGGGGACTCGGTCATCTCGCCGGGGCCGACCCGCCGCCTGCTGACCGCCGTGCGCTCGGGCCGCGCCGACGGGGGCCGGGAGGCGGGCGCCGCGCAGGCGCAGCCGACCCCCGAGCGGCTCCCCGCCGACCTGACCGGGCGCGAGCGGGAGGTGCTGGGGCTGGTCGCCGCGGGCCTGACCAACCAGGAGATCTGCGACCGGCTGTGGCTGAGCATGCCGACGGTCAAGACCCACATCTCGCACCTGCTGGCCAAGACCGGCGCGCGCGACCGCGTCCAGCTGGTCCTGGTGGCCCTGCGCACCGGCGTCGTGACCCTCGACGACGTCCTCGCCCGCCCCTGACACCGAGAGCGGTTCACTTCCGCGTCGGGATCGGTCCAGTTCCGCGTCGGGATCGGTTCGGGTGCGACGCCGGGTCACACCGGTCGGCCGGGCGCAGGGCGGCAGCCCTCATCGCGGCCACGAACTCGCGCAGCCCGGCCGTCATCGCCTCCAGCTCGGCGTCGCGGACCGGCGAGCCGGGGGGTGCGGCGAGCAGCGCCGGGGCGTGCGCCTCGACGATCTTGACGGTCGCCGAGCCGCTGATCGCCCCGTCGGCGCCGGCCGCGATCGCCTCGGCGACCTGGTCGGGCCGCGAGATGCCGAAGCCCAGCATGACCGGGGCAGCCGCGTCGGCGCGCAGGCGGGCCACCGACTCGGCCAGGCCGACGGTGGAGGAGACCTGCTCGGTGCCCGTCACGCCGACGCGTGAGACCGCGTAGACGTAGCCGCGCGAGGAGGCCGCCACCGCGTCCAGCGTCCGGGCCGAAGCCGACGGCGGGGCGATGTACACCGCGTCGATCCCGGCCGCCTCGGCCGCGGCAGAGAAGGCCGGCGACTCGCGCACCGGCACGTCGGGCAGCAGCACCGAGTCGATGCCCGCGCCCGCGCACCGGGTGTAGAACTCCTCCAGCCCCACGGAGAAGGGCACGTTGCCGTAGATGAGCATGCCGATGGGCAGGTCGGGGTGGCGCCCGCGGACCCGGGAGACCACGTCCAGGCAGGCGGCGAAGCCGGCGCCCGCCGCGAGCGCCCGGATGTGGGCGCGCTGGATCGTGGGGCCGTCGGCGACCGGGTCGGAGAAGGGGATGCCCAGCTCCAGGGCGTCGGCGCCGCCGTCGACGAGCGCCTCGACGACTGCCTCGGACAGCGCCGGGGTTGGGTCGCCCACCATGACGAAGGGCACGAAGGCGCCCCGGCCGGCGGCGGCCAGGCGCTCGAACATTGCGGGGTAGCGGGACATCTCAGCCCTCCTGCCTGGTCAGCGACAGGTACTCGGTGCGCTTGCCCATCTCCTCGACCATGGCCGCGGCCCGCGCCACCGCCGAGTCGGAGGTGAACGAGCCGCCCAGGCGCATGCGGACCTGATCCAGGTCCTTGTCGCCCCGCCCGGACAGGCACACCAGCAGGTGCGGCGCGGGCGCGCCCGGCGGGGTGGCCCGGGCGATCGTGAGGGCCTGGGCCAGGGCGTGGGCAGACTCCAGGGCCGGGACGATGCCCTCCCAGCGGCTCAGCAGCTGGAAGGCCTCGACGGCCTCGTCATCGGTGACGCCCACGTAGCGGGCCCGCCCGGTGTCGGCCAGCCAGGCGTGCTCCGGGCCCACACCCGGGTAGTCCAGGCCCGCGGACACCGAGAAGGACTCCTCGACCTGCCCGTCGGGGGTGCGCATGAGGTAGGAGCGCGCCCCGTGCAGGATGCCGACGGTGCCGTTGCTGATGGGGGCGCCGTTGCGGGGCGTGTCCAGGCCCTCCCCGGCGGGCTCCACGCCGATCAGCCCCACCTCGGCGTCGTCGATGAACTCGCTGAACATGCCGATGGCGTTGGAGCCCCCGCCCACGCAGGCGATGACCTCGTCGGGCAGGCGGCCGGTCAGGGCGAGCACCTGGGCGCGGGCCTCCCGGGAGATGCACCGGTGGTACTCGTGGACGATAGTCGGGAAGGGGTGGGGGCCCGCGGCCGTGCCCAGCAGGTAGTGGGTGGTGGCGAAGGAGGCCGTCCAGTCGCGCAGCGCCTCGTTGACTGCGTCCTTGAGGGTGCCCGCGCCGGAGGCCACCGGCACGACTCTCGCCCCCATGAGCTCCATGCGCTCGACGTTGGGGGCCTGGCGCACCGCGTCGGTGGCCCCCATGTAGATGGTGCACTCCAGGCCCAGCAGCGCGCACACCATGGCGGTGGCGGTGCCGTGCTGGCCGGCGCCGGTCTCGGCGATAATGCGGGTCTTGCCCATGCGGCGGGCCAGGAGCGCCTGGCCCATCACCTGGTTGCCCTTGTGGGCGCCGCCGTGGACCAGGTCCTCGCGCTTGAGGAAGATGCGGGCCCTGCCCTGCCGGGGGAGGTTGCGCAGCTCGGTGACGGGGGTGGGCCGGCCCAGGTAGCGGGTGAGGAGCTCGTCCAGCTCGGCGGCGAAGGCGGGGTCGGCCCGCGCCTCGATGAAGGCGTCCTCGAGCTGGTCGAGGGCCGGAATGAGCAGCTCGGGCACGAGCTGCCCGCCGTAGGGGCCGAAGTAGGCGCTCAGGCGCGGGTGGGCACGGCCCCCGCTGTCGGCCCCGCCGGCCTCGTCAGTGCCGTCAGTGCTGTCAGTGCTGTCAGTGCTGTCAGTGCGCTCGCGCGACTCGCCCCCGGCCCCGGCGGCGGGGGAGCAGCCGGGCACCGGCACGGCGGTGGCGAGCGCCCGGGCGGCCGCCGTCGGGTCCGGGGCGCTGGACAGGGCTGAGCCGACCAGCAGCGCATCGACCAGCCCGGCCAGGCGGCGCACGTCGTCGGCCCTCTCCACGCCCGACTCCCCCACCAGGACCACCCCGGGTGGAGCCAGGGGCGCGTACTCCTCGGTGCGGGAGATGTCGGTGGCCAGCGTACGCAGGTCGCGGTTGTTGATGCCGATGACGGCGGCGCCCAGGGACGCGGCCCGGTGCATCTCCTCGGGGGCGGAGACCTCGGTGAGGACCTCCATGCCCAGCCGGTGGGCGAGCGCGGCCAGCTCGGCGTAGACGTCGTCGGGCACCACGGAGAGCATGAGCAGGATCGCATCCGCGCCCAGCGAGCGAGCGGCCAGCACCTGGACGGGGTCCACGATGAAGTCCTTGCACAGCACCGGCACGTCCACCGCGGAGCGCACCGCGGCCAGGTCGTCGAAGGACCCGTTGAAGCGGTCCGGCTCGGTCAGCACCGAGACGGCCGAGGCCCACGGGGCGTAGGCGCGCGCCAGCGCCGCCGGGTCGTAGTCGGCGCGCAGCGTCCCGCGCGAGGGCGAGGCCGACTTGCACTCCATGACCAGGGCCGGTCGGGGGGTGGCGCCCGCGCCCGAGCGGGTGCGCAGGGCGCCCGTGAAGGAGCGCCGGGAGCGGGGCAGGTCCGCCTCCCGCAGGCGGCCGAAGCGCTCCCGCAGCTCGGGGATGCGCCCGCGGCGGGCCCGGACGATGGAGTCCAGGACCGTACCCGACACAATGAGGCGCTCGTCGATCCTGCGGCGCTCGGGGCGCCCGTCCGCGGAGGAGTCGGAGACGGCGGCCACGGCGCCGCTCATCGGGCCCGCTCCCCGGCGCCGTCGGCGGCTGCCGGACCGGCGGCGCCGCTCTTGATCATGGACTCCAGGTGCTCGGCCACCCGCCCGACGGCCAGCTGGTCCAGGGCCATGTGTGCGCCGTCGGCCAGGTTGTCGGCCGGCCCGGCCAGATACAGCAGGGCGCCGGCGTTGACGGCGATCGCGTCGCGGTGGGCGGGCTCGCCCCGCCCGGCGAAGACCTCCCGCAGCAGGCGGGCGTTCTCGGCCGGCTCCCCGCCGAGCACGTCGGACAGCTCCCAGCGGCGCACCCCCAGCGCCTCGGGGGTGACCTCGTAGGCCTTGACGCCCCGCGGGGTCGCCTCGCGCACCCGGGTCGGGCCGTGCACGGCGATCTCGTCGGTGCCCGAGCCGTGCACGACGAGGGCCCGCTTGCGCCCCAGGCGCACCATGGCCTCGGCGATCATGTCGAGCATGCCCGGGTCCCACACGCCCATGAGCTGGTAGGTCAGGCGGGCGGGGTTGAGCAGGGGACCCAGCACGTTGAAGATCGTGGGAGTGGCCAGCGCCCTGCGGATCGGCGCCACATGCCTCATGGCCGGGTGGTAGGCCTGGGCGAACAGGAAGACGAAGTGGTCGCGGGCCAGGATCTCCACCGCCTCCTGCGGGCTCAGGTTCAGGGGCAGGCCGAGCGCGGCGACGACGTCGGCGGCCCCCGTCCGCGAGGACACGGCCCGGTTGCCGTGCTTGGCCACCGAGATCCCCATGGAGGCCGCCACGATCCCGGCGGCGGTGGAGATGTTGATGGTGCCCGCCCCGTCGCCGCCGGTCCCCACGACGTCGACCAGCGGGAAGGTCACCTCGGGGAAGGGTCGGGCGGCGCGCCGGAAGGCGCTGGCCGCCCCGGCGACCTCGTCGGCGGTCTCCCCGCGCGAGTGCAGGGCGGCCAGGAGGGCGGCGGTCTCGGCCTCGGACAGGTCTCCGGCGCCCAGGGCGGCGAAGACGACGCCGGTCTCGTCCTGGGTCAGCCGCTCGCCCTGGATGACGGCGCGCAGCAGGCGGTGCGCGTCCTCGGAGTCGGCGACGGGGGCGCCCGCAGGGCTTGCGGCGCTCCCGGTATGCATGGCGTTGTTCTCGGCGGGTGCGGGGGCCATATCTGTTCTCCTCGTGGCTGGTGGGTGGTCCGTGACAGGTGGTGGGGCCTGCGCCGCTGGGCTCAGGCAGACCGGGCGCCGGCGAGCTCGCCGGCGAGCGAGCGCAGGATGTCCGGCCCGTAGGGGGTGAGCACCGACTCGGGGTGGAACTGCAGCCCGACCACCGGGGCGGTGGCGTGGCGGGCGGCCATGACGACGCCCGCGCCGTCGGCCTCGATGGTGCGGGCCAGGCAGGTCAGCGGCGGCGGCAGCTCGCGGGCGCCCAGGGAGTGGTAGCGGGCGACGTCCAGGGGACCGCCGGCCAGGACGGCGAAGGCGGCGTCGGCGCGCCCGGCGGCGGTGACCTCCACGCGCACCGACCGGCCGTGGACCGGGCCTACCCGGCCCACGGCGCCCCCGCAGGCCTCGACGATCGCCTGGAACCCCAGGCAGATGCCGAGCGCGGGGATGGGGCCGGCCAGCGCCGCCGCCACCAGTTCCATCAGGCAGCCGCTGGCGCGCGGGTGTCCGGGCCCGGGCGACAGGCACAGGACGGGACGCTCGCCTCGGTCCGCCTCGGCCCGCGTGGGCTCCAGGGCGCCCAGCACCCTGGCGGCGGGCACCGTGTTGCGGTAGACCTCGATGCCGGCGCCGAGCACGGCGAGCTGGTCGACGAGGTTGTAGACGAAGGAGTCGCGGTTGTCGAGCAGGATGACGCGCATCTCAGGCCTCCTCACCGGCCCCGGCCCCGGCCGCCTCGGAGTCGATGACGAGCGCGGCGTCCTGGGCGGCGGCGACGGCGGCGAGCACCGCGCCGGCCTTGTGAACGGTCTCGGCGGCCTCCATGGCGGGCACGGAGTCCGCGACGACGCCGGCCCCCGCCTGCACGAGGGCCCGGCCGCCCGACACGAAGGCGGAGCGGATGACGATGCAGGTGTCGAGCTCGCCGTCGCCGCGGATGTAGCCGACGCTTCCGCCGTAGGAGCCCCGGCGCACCCCCTCGGCGGCGCGGATGAGCTCGGCCGCGCGCAGCTTGGGGGCGCCGGTGAGGGTGCCCATGGTCATGGAGGCCCGGAAGGCGTCCAGCGCGTCCAGGTCGGGGTCGAGCTGCCCGGAGACCTCGGAGACCAGGTGCATGACGCGGCTGTAGCGGTCCACGCGCAGCAGGTCGCCGACCCGGCGGGTGCCGGGCGCGCTCACCCTGGCGACGTCGTTGCGGGCCAGGTCCACCAGCATGACGTGCTCGGCGACCTCCTTGGCGTCGGTGCGCAGCTCCAGCTCCAGGCGGACGTCCCGTTCGTGGTCGAGGCTGCCGTCGCGGTTCAGGCCGCGCGGCCGGGTGCCGGCGATGGGGCGGATGGCGACCCGCCCGGTGGCCGCCGAGTGCAGCAGGGCCGACTCGGGGGAGGCGCCCAGCAGCTCGAAGCCCGGGGCGCCGACATAGAACATGTAGGGGCTGGGGTTGGTCTCGCGCAGCCGGCGGTAGGCGGCCAGGGCGTCGGGGCAGGGCAGGGTGAAGCCGCGGGCGGGCACCACCTGGTAGACCTCTCCGGCGGCGATCGCCCCCTTCAGGTTCTCGACGACGGCCGCGTAGTCGGCGTCGGAGTGGGTGGGCACGGCGTGCACGACGGCGCCCGGCGCGCTCGCGGAAGAGCCGGCCGGGCTGCCGCTCCCGGCTGCCCCGGGGCCGTCGATGGCGGCGGCGATCGCGTCCAGGCGGGTCGCGAGGCCCGCGGCGTCCACGGAGGAGCCCACGAGGGTCGCCTCGCGCGTGGGGTGATCGATGACCAGGATGATGCGGGCGTCGTAGAAGAGGTAGTCGGGGCAGGTGTTGTCCCCCATCGCCACCTCAGGCAGGGTCTCGAAGGTCGCCAGGTAGTCGAAGGCGACGACGCCGGCCACCAGCGGCAGGTGGGGGTGGTCCACCTCGGCGCCCGCCAGGATCCGCAGGGGCTCAATGGTGGAGCGGGCGGTCAGGCGGGCGCGCTCCTCCAGGGAGCCGTCGTCGGGCGCGGCGGGGATCGTCAGCGTGAGGGCCGCCGGGCCCTCCGGGGATGCGGGGGCGTCGGAGGTGACGTACTCGCCCAGCTCCTCGCGCAGGCGGGCCAGGGCGGCCCGGCCGTCGGCGGCGGCCCGGGGCAGGGCCTCGACGACGACGGCGTCCCCGGTGCAGGTCAGCCGGGTGGAGGCCTCCAGGACGGCGACGGTGGTGCGCGAGGTCTTGGTGGCGACATCGGCGCTCTCCAGCAGGACGGCGTCCACGGGGCGGGGCCCGCCGGGGGCGCCGTCGGTCGTGGCGATGAGACCGGCGCGGGCGAGGCGGGCGAGCAGCAGCCCGCCGTCGCCGTGGTAGCGCACCGGGCGCGTCAGCACCGTCGGTGCTGTCGGTGGGGAGGGGGCCATGGGGTGCCTTCCTGTCGGTGCCACCAGGACCCGCCTCCGGATACGCGAAGAGCCCGCCTGATGGCGAGCTCTGTCGTTCGTGTTCCGCTCACGCGGCGCTGGTGGCTCGCCCATCGGGGAGCCACCACCACTGGAAGGTGCGGAGCGCTGTCACGAGGCCGAGGGTAGCGCCTGGCGCGTGCGCGGCCAAATCATGCGGTCCGCATATGAGACGGACGAGACGGCCAGGACGACCAAGAGGGCGCAGAACGGTTGCAGAACCGGGAACGGCGCTGCACCGAAGCCCGTGGTCTCCTGCGCGTCTCCTGATCCGGCCGGCCGGATCAGAGTCCTGTCCGCAGACCCTCAGCCCAGGTGCTCGCGCACCTCGTCCACGTCCTTGTCCCCGCGGCCCGAGAGGTTGACCAGGATGAGGGGCCCGTCGTCGGCCCCGGCGCGCTCGCGGTGCTCGCGGGCCATCTTCAGGGCCTGGGCGACGGCGTGGGAGGACTCCATGGCGGGGATGATGCCCTCGTGGCGGCTGAGAAGTCCGAAGGCCTCGACCGCCTCCGCGTCCGTGATCCCCATGTAGGTCGCCCGGCCCGTGTCGGCCAGGTGTGCGTGCTCGGGGCCCACCGAGGGGTAGTCCAGGCCGGCCGAGACCGAGTGGGAGGGCAGGACCTCGCCGTCGTCGGAGAGCATGACGTAGGAGCGGGTCCCGTGCAGGACCCCGGTGCGCCCCGCGCAGATGGGGGCGCCGTGGAAGGGCGTGTCCAGGCCCCTGCCGGCCGGCTCGACGCCCACCAGGGCCACGTCGGCGTCTCCCAGGTAGGCGGCGAACGCGCCGATGGCGTTGCTCCCGCCTCCCACGGCGGCCACGACGGCGTCGGGCAGGCGGCCCGCCCGCTCGGCGACCTGTCGGCGGGACTCCTCGGAGATGACGGACTGGAAGTAGCGCACGATCGTGGGGAAGGGGTGCGGACCGGTGGCCGACCCCAGCACGTAGAAGGTGTCGTCCAGCTGCTCGCACCACCGTCCCAGGGCCACGTCGATGGCGTCCTTGAGACCCGCCGCTCCCTGGGTCACGGGCACCACGGACGCGCCCAGGAGCTCCATGCGCTCCACGTTGGGGCGCTGACGGGCGACGTCGTGGGCGCCCATGTAGATGGTGCACTCCATGCCCAGCAGGGCCGCCACCATGGCGGTGGCGGTGCCGTGCTGGCCGGCGCCGGTCTCGGCGATGAGGCGCCTCTTGCCCATGCGGCGGGCCAGGAGGGCCTGCCCCAGGGTGTTGTTCCCCTTGTGGGCGCCGCCGTGGACCAGGTCCTCGCGCTTGAGCAGGATCCGGGCGCCGCCGCCCAGGGGCAGGTTGCGGCACTCGTAGACGGGGGTGGGGCGGCCCAGGTAGGTGGCGCGCAGCTCGTCGAGCTCGGCGCGGAAGGCCGGATCGGCGACGGCCTCCACGAAGGCGGCCTCGAGCTCGTCGAGGGCGGGCAGGAGGAAGTCGGGGACCTCCTGGCCGCCGAAGCGCCCGAAGAAGGCCGGCAGGATCGTCTCGCGCGGTACGTCCTCGCCGGGGGCGGGAGCGGTGTAGCCGGGGGCGTCGGGTCCCAGTGGACCGCTGGGGGCACGGCTGGCGGTGGGGGCGGAGCCCGGAAGCGTTGTCGTCACCCCTGGGACGGTAGGGACGGGCCGCGCCCAGCGCAAGTCGCGTCCCGGCCGACGGCGCCCACCGCGCAGTGGGCCGGCGCAGCCCCCGGGGGAGGGGACCCGGTCCGGCAGGCCGATGCCGTGGGGGACGGAGGCCCGGGCACTGCGGCCGCGGCCGGGCGGAGCCGCCCGATCCACCTCACAGGCCCGCCCCTGCACCGGGCTGGGGTCCGGAGGCGCCCTCGTGGGAGACTGGTGCCCAGACCCACGCCCCTTGAGGAAGAGCCAGGAACCGATTCACGTGTCACCGATCCCCACGCCAGAGCAGATGAGCGCCGTCCAGCCCGCCGCGACCGAGCAGGCGCGGCTGCGCAACTTCTGCATTATCGCGCACATCGACCACGGCAAGTCCACCCTGGCCGACCGCATGCTCCAGGCCACCGGCGTCGTCGCCCCCCGCGACATGCGCGCCCAGTACCTGGACCGCATGGACATTGAGCGCGAGCGCGGCATCACCATCAAGTCCCAGGCCGTGCGCATGCCCTGGGCCGTCACCGGCCCCGACGGCGTCGTGCGCGCCTACGCCCTCAACATGATCGACACCCCCGGGCACGTGGACTTCTCCTACGAGGTCAACCGGTCGCTCGCCGCCTGCGAGGGCGCCGTCCTGCTCGTTGACGCCGCCCAGGGCATCCAGGCCCAGACCCTGGCCAACCTCTACATGGCCATCGAAGGGGACCTGACCATTATCCCGGTGCTGAACAAGATCGACCTGCCCGCCGCCGAGCCCGAGCGGCACGCCGAGGAGATCGCCTCCCTCATCGGCTGCGGCGAGGAGGAGGTCCTGCGTGTCTCCGGCAAGACCGGCCAGGGCGTCCCCGAGCTGCTCGACCGGATCGTCGAGGCCGTCCCGGCGCCTGCGGGCGAGACCGGCGGCGCCGCCCGCGCCATGATCTTCGACTCCGTCTACGACAGCTACCGGGGCGTGGTCACCTACGTGCGGGTCGTCGACGGCGCCCTGCGCCCCCGCGAGCGCATTGAGATGCTGTCCACCGGGGCCGTCCACGACCTGCTGGAGATCGGCGTCATCAGTCCCGAGCCGGCGCCCACCCGGGGCCTGGGCGCCGGCGAGGTCGGCTACCTCATCACCGGGGTCAAGGACGTGCGCCAGTCCAAGGTCGGCGACACCGTCACCACGGCCGCCGCCCCCGCCGTCGAGCCCCTGGCCGGCTACCAGGACCCCAAGCCCATGGTCTTCTCCGGCCTGTTCCCCGTTGACGGGTCCGACTTCCCGGCCCTGCGCGACGCCCTGGACAAGCTCAAGCTCAACGACGCCGCCCTGACCTACGAGCCGGAGACCTCGGTGGCGCTCGGCTTCGGCTTCCGCTGCGGCTACCTGGGGCTGCTGCACCTGGAGATCATCCGCGAGCGCCTGGAGCGCGAGTTCGGGCTCGACATCATCTCCACCGCCCCCTCCGTGGTCTACGAGGTCACCATGGAGGACCGCGGCTCTCACACGGTGACCAACCCCAGCGAGTTCCCCGAGGGCAAGGTCCTGGACGTGCGCGAGCCGGTCGTGCAGGCCACGATCCTCACCCCGGCCGAGTACGTGGGCACCGTCATGGAGCTGTGCCAGTCGCGGCGTGGCACCATGAAGGGCATGGACTACCTGTCCGAGGCCCGCGTGGAGATGCACTACACGCTGCCGCTGGCGGAGATCGTCTTCGACTTCTTCGACGCCCTGAAGTCGCGCACCCGCGGGTACGCCTCCCTGGACTACGAGATGGACGGCGAGCAGAGCGCGAACCTGGTCAAGGTCGACATCCTCCTCAACGGGGACAAGGTGGACGCCTTCAGCGCCATTGTCCACAAGGACGCCGCCTACTCCTACGGGGTCATGATGACCAAGCGCCTCAAGGAGCTCATTCCGCGCCAGCAGTTCGAGGTGCCCGTCCAGGCGGCTATCGGCACGCGCATTATCGCCCGCGAGACCATCCGCGCCCTGCGCAAGGACATGCTCGCCAAGTGCTACGGCGGGGACATCTCCCGCAAGCGCAAGCTGCTGGAGAAGCAGAAGGAGGGCAAGAAGCGCATGAAGGCCATCGGCCGCGTGGACGTGCCCCAGGAGGCCTTCGTCGCGGCGCTGGGGGCCGACCAGCCCACCGGCAGGGACAAGAGGTAGCAGGAGGCGAGGTGGATGGGGTCACCAGTGGCAGATCCGGCCGCGGCGGGCCCCGACGGCGCCCGCGGACTACGTGGAGGAACCATGACCGACCAGCAGATCAACGGCGTCCCGGTGACCTCCGGGACCCTGGAGGCAGCCATGAACGACGACGGCGCGAGCCTGGGCGACCTGCCACTGGCTCGGGACCTGGGCCTGCCGCACGCCGGAGCCGACGGGCGGCACGCCGACGAGCCCTCGCCCTTCCACGACGGCGACCTGGTCGGGGTGCTCGGAGCGGTCTGCGTGGCGACGCGCATGCGCCCCGACGCCGGCGAGGCGGGGCGGTCCGCCATCGGCAAGGCTGTAGCCGATGGAGCCGACGGGCCGGTCGAGGTCACCCGCACCGGCCTGGTCGGCGACGCCCACGGCGACCGGGTCCGCCACGGCGGGGAGTCCAAGGCCCTCTACGTCATGGACGCCGCCGAGCAGGCGCACTGGAGCCGGGTGCTCGGCGGGATCGAGCCCGGGAGGCTGGGGGAGAACATCCTCATCGTCCCCGGCGCTCTGGGTGGCATCGACGACGTCGAGCTGGGCGCGATCCTCTCCCTCGGCGATCCGGCGGCCGGCGGAGTGCGGGTGCGCGTCACCGGCGTGCGCAACCCCTGCCCCACCTTCGCCCGAGGAGTGGGCCGCGCCGACTGGGTCGAGGTCTTCTCGGCGAGGGCCCGGGTGGGCGTCTACCTGTCGGTCCTGTCCGAGGGCGCGGTGCGCACCGGCGACGAGGTCCGGGTCGTCTCCTCCCCGGGCCACCGCGTGACCTGCACGCGCTGGTTCGCCCACCACGACCCGCGCGACGCCCAGGCCCTGCTGAGCTCCGAGATCTTCGGCAACTGCGTCATCGCGCCCTACACCAAGAAGTACGTCCGGGCGGCCGCCCACGAGCAGGTCGGCTGAGGGCCGGCAGGACGAACCATGATCCAGAAGCACCCCGCCCGGTCCCACGCCATCCACTCCCGCGTGCGCTCCTTCTCCAGGGCCGGCGGACGCCTGACAGACGGCCAGGCGCGCGCCCTGACGAAGTACGGCGGCCGCTACGTCCTGAACATCCCGCGGGCCGACGCCATCCGGACCGTCGCCGGCTCCTTCCGCCTGGATCCCGAGGCGGCCTTCGCCCACCCCGGCCAGATGCGCCCGCTCATCGTCGAGGTCGGCTCCGGCGGCGGGGAGGCGATTCTCCCGCACGCCGCCGCGCACCCGGGCATCGACCACCTGGCCGTCGAGGTGTGGGAGACCGCGATCGCCAAGCTCGTGCGGGGGGCGGCCGAGCTGGGCCTGCACAACCTGCGGGTCGCGCCCGCCGACGCCTCCCAGCTGCTCGCCACCGCCCTGCCGGTGAGCTCGGTGAGCGAGGCGTGGGTCTTCTTCCCCGACCCGTGGCGCAAGCCCCGCCACCGCAAGCGGCGCCTGGTCAGCGCGGCCTTCGCCGACTCCGTCGCCCGGGTGCTGCGCCCCGGCGGCGTGTGGCGGCTCGCCACCGACTGGGCGGACTACGCCTGGCAGATGCGCGACGTCCTCGAGGCCGTCTCCGCCCTGCCCGCGGGCATCGAGCCGGACATGACCGAGCCCTACTTCCGCTACGACGACGCCGGTGCCCGCCCGGAGCTGGGCGCCGAGACCGCCGTCGAGGGGAGCCTGGGCAACGGGCCGGACCCGGGGTCCCCGGCGGGCGTGCGCGGGGGCTGGTCGGAGCGCTTCGCCGGGCGGGCGATGACCCGCTTCGAGGACAAGGGCATCCGCGCCGGGCGCACCGTCCGGGATCTGTGCGCCGTGCGCACCAACATGCCGTGGCGTCCCGAGCTGCGCGAGCCGCTGCTCCAGATCCTTCAGCGCGAGAGCGCCGAGCAGGACGCACGTGACGGAGCCGAGGAGAGGACCTTCCTGCGATGATGAGCACCACCACCGACGGCGCCGGGCGCATCCCCCGGCCGACCGCGAGGGAGACGACCCGTGGCTAGCGTCGGCGTCCTGGCGGACAGGTTCTCGCCGCTTCACTGCGGTCACGTCGCCGCCATTGTGCGCGCATCGACCATGGTCGATGCGCTGCACGTCGTCGTGGCCACCGACGACGCCTGGGAGTGGGACCACCTCTACCGCAACGCGCGCCTGCACTTCTTCCCCTCCCGGTACCGGGAGCGGTGGCTGCGCGCCATCTTCCGCGACCACCCCCACATACGGGTCCACGCCGTGCACCACCCCCGCACCGGTGACGAGGCCGCCGACCGGGCCGAGGGAGCGCGCGCGATCACCCAGGGCGTCGGCGCCTCGATCACGCACGTGTTCTCCACCGGGGCCGAGGACGACGCCGCCTCCGACGAGCTCTACCCCGGCGCCGAGCGCGTGCTGATAGAGCCGGACCACCGGCTCCACCCGGTCTCCTCGGCCCGGATCCGCGCCGAGGGCGCCCTGCGCCACTGGGAGATGATGCCCACAGTCGTGCGCGCCTTCATGGTCAAGAAGGTCGTGCTCATGGGCCCGGAGTCCACCGGGAAGACGGTTCTGGCCCGCAACCTGGCCATGTACTACAACACCGAGTACGTCAGCGAGTACAAGCGGTCCCTGCTGGACCAGGTCGGGGACAACGACACCCTCCTGGAGGACTACCCGCGCATTGCCATGTCCCAGTACCTCGCGGTCTACGAGGCCCGGACGCGCGCCCGCAAGGTGCTGTTCGTGGACACCGAGGCCCTGGTCGCCCAGAACTACTCCGGGCTCTACGAGGGCTTCCACCAGCGCATTATCGACGAGATCGCCCGCCTGCAGGACTACGACCTGGTCCTCTACCTGTCGCCGGACGTGCCGTGGGTCGACGACGGCACCCGTGTGTTCGGCGAGGAGCGCGAGGAGGCCGACGCGGGGCTGCGCGCCCTGCTGGCCAAGCATGGCGTCGAGGTCGTGGAGGTCAACGGCTCCTTCGCGCGGCGCCTGGATATCGCCGTGAACGCGGTCGACCGGCTCCTCGAGGCCGAGTCCGCCGGGTCCAACGGCTCCGCCGGGTCCGTCCCCCGGTGAGCCCCGCCCAGCCCGATGGGGCGCCCCTGCCGGGCGCGGGGGAGCTGCCGGAGCAGGTGCGTCGGGCGCCGCAGGCCGCACCCGGCCCAGGGAAGGCGGGCACCCGCCCGTTCTCGGTGTACCTGCACGTGCCGTACTGCCGGGTGCGGTGCGGCTACTGCGACTTCAACACCTACACGAACCTGTCCTTGGGGAGCGGGGCGTCGGCGTCGGACTATAGGAGCACCCTGGCCGGCGAGCTGCGCCTGGCGCGCGCCGCCATGGACCGGGCGGGTCTGCCCGAGCGGGAGGTGCGGACCGTGTTCCTGGGCGGGGGGACCCCGACCGTGCTGCCGGCCGGTGACCTGGCGAGCATGGTCGCCCTGGTGCGGCGGACCTGGGGCCTGGCCGAGGACGCGGAGGTGACGACGGAGGCCAATCCGGAGACCGTGGACGAGCGGTACCTGGAGGCGCTGGCGGAGGCCGGCTTCACGAGGGTGTCCTTCGGCATGCAGTCGGCGGTGCCGCACGTGCTGAAGGTGCTGGACCGCACCCACCGGCCGGAGCGGGTGCCGCTGGTGGTCCGCTGGGCCCGCCGGGCGGGTCTGGCCACGAGCCTGGACCTCATCTACGGGGCGCCGGGGGAGTCGATGGAGGACTGGCGGCGGAGCCTGGATGCGGCGGTGGAGATCGGCCCGGACCACCTGAGCGCCTACGCGCTGGTGATCGAGGAGGGCACGAGGATGTGGGCGCAGGTGCGCCGCGGCGAGCTGCCGATGCCCGAGGACGACGATGAGGCCGCGAAGTACGAGATGGCCGACGCCGCCCTGGCCGGGGCCGGCTACCGGTGGTACGAGATCTCCAACTGGGCCAGGCCCGGCTTCGAGTGCCGCCACAACATGGCCTACTGGCACGACTGGGACTGGTGGGGGGCGGGCCCGGGCGCGCACTCGCACCTGGGCGATGTGCGGATGTGGAACACCAGGCACCCGGTGGCATGGGCCGGGCGGGTGCGCGACGGACGGCTGCCGGTGGCCGGGCACGAGGTCATCGACGCTGCGGCCCGCGAGCTGGAGCGGGTCATGCTCGGGATCCGGCTGCGCCAGGGGCTGGCGGTCGAGTCCTTCGCCCGGGCGGGGGCCGACGCGCCGCGGGCGGGGCCTGATGGGCCGCGGGCGGGGCCTGATGGGCCGCGGGCGGGGCCTGATGGGCCGACGGGCCCCCTGAAGCGCCTGCTGGCGGTGGTGACCGAGCTCGTCGCCGGCGGCCTCCTGGAGACGGAGGCCGCCCTGGACGGTCGCCTGGTGCTGACTCTGCGCGGCCGTCTCATGGCTGACGCCGTGACACGGACCCTCACGGAGGCGTGATGGACCCGCTCCTCAGGGCGTCTTACAATGTCTTACGACAGAAGGGGGTCTCATGGGCACGGCATCGATCACGCTGCGCCTGGATGCGCGGGAGAAGGCGATCATCCAGGACTACGCCTCTACCTTCGGTCAGAGCCTCTCCGAGTTCATGAGGACCGCCGCCCTCCAGCGCATCGAGGACGAGACGGATCTGCAGGCGTGGTGCGAGGCGAGGACCGAGCTCGACGCCGATCCGCAGGTGCGCACTGCGGACGAGATGGCCCGCAAGTACCTATGAGCTACCGGCTCCTGTACTCCCGGCGCGCCGACGACCAGCTCTCCAGGCTTGACCCGGGGGCCGCCCGGGTCATCGTGGCGTGGCTGAACAAGAACATCGACGGCACCAGTGCCCCCCGCGCACGCGGCAAGGGGCTGGCGGGCGGCCAGAGCGGGTGCTGGAGGTACCGGATCGGCGACCACCGGGTCCTGTGCGACATCCGGGACGCAGAGCTGGTCGTGCTGGCCGTCGAGATCGGCCACCGCCGTGTCGTCTACCGGGACTGATCCCGCTGTCACGGTGTTCCCGTCCGGCACTCGCCGGGGCGTTTCCGCGGAAACGGGCGCATGGCGATGGCCGTTGCGGGAGGCGGCGCCCGAGGCGTCGTCGCACATCACGGACGTGGCACAATCGCGCAGAGAGCTGGCGCCGATGTCGGTCCGCCCCACCTGAACCCAGCGAGAGACCGAGGTTGGAATCCAAACGATGAGAACCGGGATGACGATCTGCGAACGCTACCGTCTTGAGCGCAGGCTGGGCTCGGGCGGTCAGGCGTCCGTGTGGCGCTGCCAGGACCTCGTCACGGGGCGCGAGGTCGCGGTCAAGGTGGTGGACTTCGAGGAGGATCCTCGCAAGGCCCGCAGGGCGACGCGCGAGATCCAGACCCTTCAGAGCCTGACCGACCCGCACACCGTGCGCATCCTGGATACCGGCAGGGACGACGACGACCACTACGTCTACATCGTCATGCCCGTGATCACGGGTGAGTCCCTGAGCGACCGGCTGCGCCGCGGGAGCATGGGCGTCGCCGACGTCGTGTCGATCATCCAGGGAGTCAGCAGCTCCCTGAGCGAGGCCCACTCCCTGGGCATCTGCCACCGGGACGTCAAGCCCAGCAACATCATGATCCACGCCTCCGGGGCGGCGGTCCTCCTGGACTTCGGGATCGCCTCCTCCCTGGACCAGTCCACCTCGCTGACCGCGACCGGGACCGTGATCGGGACGCTGCCCTACATGGCGCCGGAGGTCGTCCGCGGGGAGAGGGCGACACCGGCGTCCGACGTCTACGCCCTGGGGGCGGTGATGTACGAGTGCGTCTCCGGGCAGCCGCCTTTCGTGGCGGACACGGCGGCCGCCCTCCTGCTGGAGATCACCAAGGGCGACTACCCGCCGCCCTCCTGCACCGGGGACCTCGGCGACCTCATCGTGGAGATGCTGGACCCCGACCCGCACCAGCGCCCCACAGCCCAGGACCTGCTGGTGAGGCTGGCCGCGATCCACACGAGCATCACACGCCAGGCGGCTGAGCGCGCCCAGGCCGAGACGGCCGCTCCCGCCGGCGACAGCGGCGGGGCCTTCCAGCCGGAGCCGCCCGGGGCAGCCCCGTCGCAGGAGTCCCCGCCCGTGCAGGCGCAGGGCGCTGGGGACGAGGACGAGGAGGGCGGAGATCGTCAGCCGAGGAGGACGCGCAGGGGGGCTCTGAAGGATGAGCTGATGACCGTTCTCACCAGTTTTTCCTTTATCGCGTGCCTCCTGCTCCCGCTGGCCCTGATCATCCCCCTCCTCATCGGGGGCGTCGAAAGATCGATCGCCGTGGTCTTCGTCTACGTGTGGTACTCGGCGGGATTCCTCTCGCTTTTGGCTCAGGCCCCGCTACTGAGGATCTTCGACAGGCTCGGCAGGCGCTACCTGCTCCGCAGCGCGATCGGAGTGGCGATGAACTGGTTCGCGTGCAGCATGCTGTCCTACATCGTCTCCAGCAACCTGCTGCTGTTCGCCTCCGGCCACTTCGATATCCCGGGCTCCCTCCACGAGGGCCTGGGCCTCCCCGACTCGTTCCACGAGATCCTCGCACTCAATGTCAAGTCCTCGAACATTCTGTGGTCGGCCGCGTCGATCGTCACTCTGGTCGTCTTCCTGGTCATCATCGTCCTCGCCTGGGTGAGGCGTCGAGGCTCCGGTCGCTGACTCGTGAGCGCGATCTCGGCGGGCCCGCGGCTTCCTTTCGCCGAGATCGGTCGTATTCCGCGTCGAGATCGGTCCAAGGGGCCGGGGACCGCCGCCGGGCCTCCGTCAGCCCTCCGGGACTCTTCGGGCCCCCCGGGAGCCACCTTTTTGAAGAGTCGCGGCGCACGGCAGGGCGTCAGGTGCTAGGTCCCGTTGCGGAAGTGCGGGGGTGGTCGATGCGGACGGGCGGCCCGCGTCGAAGGCCGCGCGCGGTCGCTATTGCGGAGACCCCGGTGGCGGCCTTGAAGACCGGCACCGTGTCCAACGACGGCGAGGCACCCACCGGGGCGCGGAGGAGCGAGCGCGGCATGAGGTGCCCGGCGGCGAAGAGGTCCGCCTCCCTGCATCTCGCCCAGCCCCCACGCCCTGCCCAGCCCCCACGCCCTGCCCAGCCCCCACGCCCTGCCCAGCCCCCTCGGCCGCCGCCTCGGGCGTAGCCCGCGCACCGGGGTCCGGAAGGCTCAGTGCGGGCAGCCGCAGAAGCTCTTCCACCTCGCCGTAGAAGCGCACGCCGGTGCTGCCGAATGATTCGGTCGCGGTGGGGAGGACGGCCCCGGATGTGAGGCTCGACATATCACGGGGCGGTGCCTAGGCTGTGCGCATCGGGTGCGACGGCCCCATCGACTCTGACCGTCCTGCGATTCCTGAGTGAGTGAAGAGGCACATGATCTGGTTCAAACGCATCCTCGCATCAGTCCTGGCCCTCGGTCTCCTCAACAGCCTGGCGGTGCAGATGTATCGCCCGGAGCTGAGCCGCACCGGTGACCCGGCTCGCACGACGGGCGCTGTCGTCGGACGGCTTCTCGTCCTGGCGCTCATCGTCTGGCTGCTCGTGAGTGCTCAGCGTGCAGCCAACCGCAAGCGCGAGCAGAAGCAGACGCAGGTGATGCAGGCCATGGGCGGCGCAGCGCCCGGTCGCCCCGCCCCGTCCTCCGCGGCCGCAGGCCCCGAGGGCCCCGCGGTCGGACCGGCGACGCGGCGCCGGATCCCGGCTCCGAGGCCTAGGCGCTCACAGCCCCTGGGCGCGCAGCTCCCTCATGGCCCTCGCCCGGTTCCTGCGATCGAGGCGGTCCAGGTACAGGTGCCCTTCAAGGTGGTCGCACTCGTGCTGGATGCAGCGGCCCATGAGCTCCTCGCCCTCGACGACCACCTCCTTGCCGTCCAGGTCGATGCCCACGGCGCGGGCATACCACGCGCGCCTGGTCGGGTACCACAGGCCCGGCACGGACAGGCAGCCCTCGTCACCGTCCTGGTGCTCGTCGAAGTCCAGCTCGTCGATCCTCGGGTTGAGGATGTAGCCGATCCGGCCGTCGATGTTCCAGGAGAAGGCGCGCATCCCCACGCCGATCTGGTTGGCCGCCAGCCCCGCGCGGCCGTCCTCGTCGACGGTCTCGAGCAGGTCCTCAACGAGCGCCCTGACGGAGTCGTCGATGTCCGTGATCCACTCGCACTGCGTGCGCAGGATGGGATCGCCGATAATACGGATGTCACGGTATGCCATGGGCTCATCCTCGCACGAAGGACCCGCCGAGACCCTTCGCGGACGTGCGTGGGGCCGGCCGCCCGGTAGCCTTGCGGCCATGCGCCTGCTCCGCCGTCGTTCCACCAGCGCCGCCCTGCCCTCCCGCCTGGCCGCTCTGGTCCCCGGCCGGGAGCAGGTGCTGGGCGCCGTCCCCCTTGACGGGGACGGGCGGCGCTGGGCCGTGGCCACCGTCAAGCACCTGGTGGTCCTCGACGGCGTCGTCGTCGAGGCGCGCCACGGCTGGGACAGCGTGACCCACGGGAGCTGGGACGCCCAGGAGCGGGCCTTCACCCTCGAGCTCCTCCACGACGGCGAGCCGCTGGTGCTGACCGTGCCCGAGCAGGTCGCCGTCGCCGGGCGCGGGAGCGGGCCGGCGGTCGATGAGCGGGCCTTCGCCGCCGCCCTGCGGCATCGGGTCAACGCCGCCATCGTCCACCACGCCACCGACACCCTGCCCAGCGGTCGGCGCGCCACGGCCAGCATCCGCCGCCGCGCCGACGGCTCTCTCTACTCGGTCACCGACCCGCCGCTGGACGGCGGGGGCCGTGAGGACCAGGCGCTCGACGCCGACGACGTCGACGCCCTCCTCGCCCTGGAGAGCCGCGTCCGCGACGGTGTGGGGCTGCCCACACCCTGACCTATGCGTGCGATCGTGCTGAATGCGGACCAGTCGCTGATTCGACGCGGTGGCGCGCGGTTGCTAGAGTTCACTTCGCGCCAGAGCGCGATTCCCGCGTAGCTCAATGGCAGAGCATCCGACTGTTAATCGGACGGTTATTGGTTCGAGTCCAATCGCGGGAGCGCCTCGAAGCCCGGCCCGAGGGCCGGGCTTCCGTGTGTCTGCGCGCTCCGCCGGGCCGCAGACGGGGCGTGACGCCACGCTCATGGCGGGAATCCGGCATGTTCCCGCCATCGGCGTGCTCTAACCGTTACGATCGCTCCGATGACCGCTACGCCAACACCCGAAGCCCCTGCCGCTCCGATCACTGAGAACTCGGCCCACGCAGGTCCTGACCGCCCCCCGCGGGATGGTCCTGACCGCTTCGAGGGCCGCAAGCTCGTCATCGCCTCCGCCCACGGGACGCAGGACGCCGACGAGTGGGTCGCCCGCGCCCAGGACCTGGGCGTGACCGTCATGCGCCTGACCGACGTCGTCCAGACCAGTCTCGAGGACTGCCTGAGCGACCCCGATGACAGGTACGAGGAGATGGACTCCAGAGCGCGCGCCGCCGTGGACGCCGGCATGGGAGTCGTCCTGGACCTGTCCTTCATCCGGGACGCGGCGGTCCGGGCCGGCCGCAACCCCTACCGCACCGACTTCGACTGGGCGCCCTATGTCACGTCGCTGCTCACCCGGCCGTTCCCGACCGGGGACACCTACGGTACCAGCGAGCACGTCGTCTACATCTCGCTGCCCAGTGAGCCCCGCGTGGACTGGGGCGAGGATCCCAATGAGAGGGCCGAGAGCGCCGAGGACCTCATCGCCTTCTACCAGCGCCTGGCCCGACTGGTGCGGCGCGCCACCGTCGACCGGCCCCTGGCGGCCGCGGGCTTCGTCCACCACACGGCCGACGGCAACGGCACCGACGCCGGCCTGGACATCACGGCCGTGTACAGCCTGGTCGAGGTCGACGTGTGCACGACCCACGCCTACGACCAGGACTCCCTCAACGCGCTGCAGATGCTCACCCGCTACGCTCACGCGCTGGGCAAGCCGCTCATCCTGGAGGAGACGGGCCGTGACGCCCAGGAGCGACCCGACGACGAGATGGCCGACTGGATCGCCCGCCTGCAGAAGGCGTGCGCGGCCGCAGGCGTCGACGGCGTCGGCGTGTGGGACGCCGAGCAGAGCCGCGGTTTCGACGTCCGGCCCCCGCAGTACCCTCTGACCGCCGCCGCCGTGCGGCGCATGGTCGACGCCGTGATCCCCGAGGGCATTGACGTCCAGAAGGACCCGGTGACCCACGGCGAGCACGCCGCCACGCCCGACGAGGCCGCGTCACGGGATGTGCCGAGTGCCGGGAGCGCGGGCGACAACGATGGCGAGACCGTCGAGGGGGACGACCGGGACGCGCTCGCCGGGTTCGGGGCCGCCGAGGACGAGACGGCGGGCGCCGGAAGGGCTGACGGCGGAGCGCCCGATGACGACGCCTCTGCCACGGCGAGCGCCGATGGCGCCGCGGACGGCGGGCCGCAGGTCGCTGGCGGCGAGCGGGCCGCCGGTGCCGACGAGCCCGCCGATGCCGCCGGTGCCGGCTCGGAGGCCGGGGCCGAGCCCGGTGCCGACGGCGCGGGTCGCGACGAGGGGGCCCCGGGCGCCGAGGGGCCTGCCGACCTTCAGGCGCTTCGCGCCCTGATCGACGTCGGATCCGTGCCGGCGCCCGATGCCGCTGAGAGTGTGCTCGACCGGGGCGAGGATGCTATTTGGCAGAGCATGATGGCGCCGGATCCTGTGCCCGGTGGCGACCCGGACCCTGGCGAGGGGGATGATGCCGCCGACGAGGACGGCGCTGGAGACGCCGCCGAGGACGTGAGCGCCGGTGCGGCGGACGGCGGGAGCGACAGGGACGGCGGGGACGTGCCGCATGTCGCTCTCACGGGCGTCGATGAGCTGGATGACGAGGAGGATGCCCCAGACGACGAGGCGGTGCCGCCGCGCCGCGCCTGGGAGGATCTTCCGCCGCTGAGCTGACGCCGGGCGGGCTCTGCCCCTCGGAGCGGGTCCGCAGGGCCGGCCGCCCCCGGGGGTGCCACGACGTCGTGGGGCTCGCGGTGCCGGGTGGCGCGCGCCTTCCTGGACCCAGCCGTCTTCGTCTGGCAGTATGTTCCTGCACGCCGCGTGCGTCACGCCGTGCTCCGGGACGTGTCGAGACCGTTGGGGAAGGCGAATCTCGAAACGACCAGGAGGCGATTCATCGTGAACGGTGCTTTCACCCGCGGTGTACTTTTCGTGCACTCTGCGCCCCGAGCGCTGTGCCCGCACATTGAGTGGGCGGCCGCCGAGGTTCTCGGCGTCCGCGTCCATCTCGACTGGACCGAGCAGGCCGCTGCTCCGGGGATGATGCGCGCCGAGACGAGCTGGGTCGGCCCGGTCGGCACCGGCGCGCGGCTGACAAGCGCCCTGCGCGGCTGGGCGAACCTCCGCTACGAGGTCACCGAGGAGGCCTCGCCGGGCAATGACGGCGGCCGCTGGTCGCACACTCCCGACCTCGGGATCTTCCACGCCCAGACCGACGTGCACGGCAACGTCGTCATTCCTGAGGACCGCATTCGCGCCGCTCTTCTCCACGCCGACGAGCCCGCCGCCATGCGCCGCCAGCTCGACCTGGCCCTGGGGCAGGCCTGGGACGACGAGCTCGAGCCCTTCCGCTACGCGGGCGCCGGCGCACCGATCCGCTGGCTTCACAGGGTGGGCTGAGCACGCCCCCGATCGTGCGGGATTCGACGATGTCGGGCCCGGCGGCCACCTGGCGGGCCGTCGGGCCCGACGCCGGTCCGGGGGTCACCGGGCGAAGACGAGAGCGACGTTGTGACCGCCGAAGCCGAAGGAGGTGCTCACCGCCGTCTCCAGCCCGGGCGCCTGGCGGCCCTGGGGCCCCACCACGTCCAGCCCGAGCCCGGCGATGGCGGGATCGATCCCTCCCGGCTGGAGCGTGGGGGGCATCCACCCGTCGCGCAGGGCCATGACCGTCAGAACCGCCTCCAGGGCGCCGGCGCCCCCGAGGAGGTGGCCGCTGGCCGACTTGGTGGCCGACACCGGCGCGCCAGGGAGCGTGCGGGCCAGGACCTCAGCCTCGACCTGGTCCCCGATGGGTGTGGACGTCGCATGCGCATTGACGAGCCCGATCTGATCGGCCCGGGTGCCGGCCCGCTCCAGGGCCAGGCGCAGCGCCCGCTCCTGCTGGGTCCCGCTGGGCTCGGGCCGGGCGGTGTCGAAGGCGTCCGCCGTGACCGCGGCGCCGGCCAGGACTGCGAGGATACGGGCCCCCCGTGCCGTCGCGTGCGCCACGGACTCCAGGACGAGCACGCCGGCGCCCTCGCCGAGCACGAAGCCGTCGCGGTCGGCGGCGAAGGGGCGCGACGCCGTCTCGGGCTCGTCATTGCGCGTCGACAGCGCCCGCATGGCGGCGAAGGCGGCCACCGTCATGGGGTGCAGCGCCGCGTCGGTGCCGCCGGCCACGACGACGTCGGCGCGTCCCAGCGCGATGAGATCGGCGCCGTGGGCGATGGCCTCCGCCCCGGACGCGCAGGCCGCCGCCGGGGAGTGGATGCCGGCGCGGGCCCCGAGCTCGATGCCGACGCTCGCGGCGGGCGCGTTGGGCATGAGGGCGGGGACGGCGGTGGGGGCGACCCGCCGCGGGCCGCGCTCCCGCAGGGCGTCCCAGGCCTCCATGACGGACAGCACCGGCCCCATCCCCGGAGCGATCGACACGGCCAGCCGCTCGCCGCGGACCCGCGGAGAACCGGCCTGCACCCACGCCTCGCGCGCCGCCAGCAGGGCGCACTGGCTGGCGCGGTCCAGACGGCGGAGCTCCTTGGGGCTCAGCTGCTGCGCGGGGTCGGCGGCCAGCGGCGCCGCGATCATGGCGGGCAGCTCGAAGCCCTGGGTCCACGAGCCGTTGAGCCTGCGCACCGCGCACCGCGACCGCCGCAGCGCCGACCACGTGGAGGCGACGTCGCCGCCCAGGGGATTGGTGGTGCCCAGCCCGGTCACCACGGCCATGCGCGGGTCGAGCTCGGCGCCGCCCTCGGGGGAGACGGCGAGGAACTCGCGGGCCAGGGACGCGGAGATCGCTGCCGACAGACCCATCTCAGCCCTTCTGGTCGGCCACGAGGTCAACCAGTGCGCCGACTGTCGGAAGCGTAGGTATCGCCGAGTCGTCCAGGATGACTCCGAGGCGCTCCTCGACCTCGGTCGCGATTGTGAGCAGGCCGAGGGAGTCGATGTCGAGGTCGGCGGCAAATCTGGACTCGCGGCTGATCGCGGAGGCCTCGACGCCCGCCTCCTTGGCGGTGATCTCAGCGATAACGGTGAGAATATCGGTGGTCTCCTCGGCCATGAGGACCTCCTTCGGCTCGGGTTCGGCGGCGCGTCGCCGCCTGACTGGACTCATTGTCACCCACCGGTGCGCATCTCAGCGAGTTCGCCTCCTCCACGCGGCGCGCACCCCTTTCGCCCGGCCAGGATCCCGGACCCCGGCGCACCGTCGTCGGCCCTACTCGACGGTCCCCCCGGACAGCCGGCCCACGATGACGGCCATGTGGAGCATGAGGCCGTCGCGGGGGTCGGTGGCGTCCCACCCGACCTGCTCGGTGACGCGGCCCAGGCGGTAGCGGACCGTGTTGGCGTGCACGAACAGGGTGCGGGCGGTGGCCTCCAGGCTCCCGCCCAGCGCCAGGTAGGTGGCCACCGTCTCCTCGAAGGGCGAGCCCATGGCGTGCAGGGGCCCGCCCACGAGGGCGGCGATCTGCTCGGCGGCCAGGTCGTCACCGGCGAGAAGCCGTTCGGGAAGCAGCTCATCGGCGTGGACCGGGTTGGGCGCCTCCGCCCAGCCGGGCAGGGCCCGCAGCCCCGCCAGGGCCGAGCGCAGGGAGCGGCCCGCCTGGGCGATGCCGGCCACGACGGGGCCGACGACGGCGGCGCCGTCGAGTCTGCCCGCCACCTCCAGGGCCACCTTGTCGATGGCCTGCTCGGGGTCCTGGACCTTGTCCTTCGGCGGCCGCGCGCCCGGAGTCGTCGGGGGGCCGCCCAGGATCACGATGACGGAGTCTCCCCGCACCGAGACCAGGCTGTCGGTGGTGGCCTGGCGACAGGTGTGCCGCAGGTGCGAGCTGGCCAGGGCGTCCAGGCTCGTGCGGGCGGCGATGGCCACCACGGGCCCTGTGCCGCGCCAGCCCGCGGTGCCGGCACGGCTGGCGGCGTCGGCGGGGGAGTCGTGGAGCATGGCGTCCACGGCGACGGACTCCAGGCGCGCGTCCCAGGCGCCGCGGGCCTCGGCGGCGTGCGCGTAGACCTCGGCGGCCGCGAAGCCGACGTCACGGCCGAAGGTGAGCACCAGGATGCGCACGGCGTTGTAGTCCTTGGCGGGAACCATCCGGGGGGCCTCGTCGACGACGACGTCCAGGACGGTGCGCACCAGGGCCAGGGTCTGCTCCAGCGTGATGGTGCCGGTCAGCGCGGCGGGCGCCACGTTGAAGATCCGCGACGGCGAGGTGGTCGTGCCCGGCGACTCGACGGAGTCGACGAACATGGTCACGCCCAGGCGCGCGACGGACTCGATCTGGCGCCTGGGCACCTCGGGCAGTGTGCGGTACCACGGGTGAGCGGCGCTGATGCGATCGAGGGAGTGCTCGATGATCGTGTTCTGCGCCTGCCTCAGGGAAGCCACTGCAGGGGTGCTGAGCTTGTCCATACTGGGGATGGTACAGAGCGCCTCCCTCACAAGTGAGACTGCTCTCCCAGGGCCGAACCGGGTCGCCCCGGGGCCGGCGCGCCGAGAGCCGTCAGCGGGGAGTGCCGAACGCCTGACCGGCGGCGTGCCGACAGGCACGATGACGCGCCGTCTTCCCGGCCTCGGGCGAGTAGTGTTGGGTGCGGCACGAGCGCGCGGTGGCCTCCCCGCCGAGGCCCGGCCGATGCGGGCAGTGTCAAGAACGATCAGTGATGATCGATGGTGATGAACGGCGACCCCGCCGAGTCAGGAGCGATGATGACACAAGCCACTCGTACCGAGGAAGATCTTCTCGGGCGGCGCGAGGTTCCGCTGGAGGCCTACTGGGGGATCCATACGCTGCGCGCCACCGAGAACTACCGTCTCTCCGGAGCGGTCATTGGCGACGAGCCGAGCTTCGTGCGCGGCATGGTCCAGGTCAAGAAGGCGTCCGCCCTGGCCAACCGCGAGCTGGGCACCCTCACGCCGGAGGTGGCCGACGCGATCGTGTGGGCGTGCGACCAGATCCTGAAGGCCGGCCGCTGCCTCGACCAGTTCCCCATCGACGTCTTCCAGGGCGGGGCGGGGACGAGCGTCAACATGAACACCAACGAGGTGGTGGCCAACCTCGCCCTGGAGCATCTGGGGTACGCCAAGGGCCGCTACGACATCGTCCACCCCAACGACCACGTCAACAAGTCCCAGTCGACCAACGACGCCTACCCTACGGGATTCCGCCTGGGCCTGTACGCGGCGGTGCAGGGGCTCGAGGCCGAGCTGTGCGAGCTCATTGACGCCCTCCTGAGCAAGTCCCGCCAGTTCGCCGACGTGCTCAAGATGGGGCGCACCCAGCTGCAGGACGCCGTGCCCATGAGCCTGGGGCAGGAGTTCCAGGCCTTCGCCGTGCTCCTGGACGAGGAGGTTGAGCGCCTCATCCACAACTCCGACCTGCTCCTGGAGGTCAACCTCGGGGCCACCGCCATCGGCACCGGACTCAATACTCCTCCCGGGTACCAGGAGGTGGCGGTGCGCCACCTGCGTGAGGTCACCGGGGTCAATGTCAAGGGGGCGGCCAACCTGCTCGAGGCCACGAGCGACACCGGGGCCTACGTCTCCATGCACGCGGCGATCAAGCGCCTGGCGGTCAAGCTCTCCAAGATCTGCAACGACCTGCGGCTGCTGTCGTCGGGGCCGCGGGCGGGCCTGGGGGAGATCCGCCTGCCTGAGCGGGCGGCGGGCTCCTCGATCATGCCCGCCAAGGTCAACCCCGTGATCCCCGAGGTCGTCAACCAGGTGTGCTTCAAGGTCATCGGCAACGACGTGGCCCTGACCTTCGCGGCCGAGGCCGGTCAGCTCCAGCTCAACGTCATGGAGCCGGTCATCGGGCAGGCGGCCTTCGAGTCGATCCGGCTCCTGCGCCACGCCATGAAGACCCTGCGCGAGCTGTGCGTCATCGGCATCGAGGCCAATGAGGAGGTCTGCCGCAACAACGTGCTGGGCTCCATCGGGATCGTCACCTACCTCAACGAGGTCATCGGCCACCACAACGGCGACCTGGTCGGGCGCGAGTGCGCCCGAAGCGGCCGCAGCGTGCGCGAGGTGGTTCTGGAGATGGGGCTGCTCGACGAGGAGGTCCTCGACCAGCTCCTCAGCCCCGAGAACCTGCTGCGACCGCGTTACCGGGACGCGAGTCTGTACTCGGGCGGCGAGTCGGCGCCCCCCGACAAGGCCCCTCGCGACCGCGGGGGCGAGGACTAGCCTGCGGCCCGCCGGGCATGGGGAGGGGAGCGGCCGGACGGCCGCTCCCCTCCTCGGCTCGACTCCGGCGCGTCTCAGCCCTCCCGGAAGGAGACGCCGAAGCCGCCGCGCGGATAGCGCCAGCTCAGGGCCCCGGGCGCGGCCACGGCCAGGCAGGTGCCGCACTCGAGGCAGGCCGCGTACTCGACCGCGATCGTTCCGTCCGGCTCCTCGCTGTAGACGTGGGCCGGGCACACGGCGACCAGCAGCTTGCCGGTGCCGGTGGACCGCGCGATCTCCTGGTTGACCTTGATGTGACTCTGCTCCTCATCGGTGGTGAAGTCGTCCCGCCCCAGGCGCTCGACGACGGTTCCCAGTTTCATGGTGGTGGCTCCTTGGCGGTTCAAAGGGATCGCACCGCCTTCCACGCGATCACCATCAGCTGGGGGATCGTGAGGGGGGAGGCGCGGACTGCATCCAGCGCGGCGAGCACGAGGCGCCGGCGCGGCCTGAGATCGTGGTTGAAGACGTTGTGGAAGACGTCCGCGACCAGCGGCCCCACGTGGGTGTACATCGCGCTCGTCTCGAGGAACGCGGGCGCCCGCCTGTAGGTCGCCATGTCCTTGCCGACGAACGACGCGTCGAGCTCGGCCCGGTAGGCGCTGAGGGCCTCCTGCGAGAGGTCGCCGGCCTCGAGCGCCCGGTGGACGGCCGTGGCGGCGGCCAGCGCGCTGCCCGCCGCCAGGTCCATTCCGCGGATCGTCATCCCCGTGTTGAGGGTGAAGCCGGCGGCGTCGCCGATAATGACGAGACCGGGCCGAGTGATGTCGTGGGAGACCATCGCCGGTCCGTCCTCGATCGTGAGGTGGCACCCGTACTCCAGCAGCTCGCCGTCCTTCAGGAGCGGGGCGATCGCGGGGTGGCGCAGGAAGTGGTCGTGCACGTCGGAGGACCTCAGGCCCTTCGAGACCAGGTCGTCGAGCCTCAGGACGACGCCGACGGAGACGGAGTCCGTGTTCGTGTAGAGGAACCCGCCGCCCGCGCAGCCCTGGGTGGCGTCTCCGACAATGGCGTAGGCGATGCCCTCGTCCCCGGTGAGGCGGAAACGGTCCTCCAGGGTCTCGCGCGGGATCCGGAAGACGGACTTGACCCCGACGGCGAGGTGCTTCGTGGGCTCCTTGGCGCGGATCCCGGCCGCCCTGGCGAGGAAGGAGTTCACGCCGTCGGCGCACACGACGACCCTGGCGCGCAGCTCGTCCTCGTCGGCCCTGACGCCCACGACCCGGCCGCCGTCGACGATGAGCTCATCGACCTTGACCCCGGGCATCACCATGACGCCGGCCTCCTCGCACTGCTGGGAGAGCCAGGGGTCGAGGTGGGCCCGCAGGACGGATACCGCGTTGACCGGCTCCGCCAGGCGCTGGTCCCAGTAGTCGATGTCCACCGACGACGTGGGGTTGAGGAAGGACACGATGTTGCGGGTGATCCGCCTCTCCACGGGTGCGCGCTCGACGAAGCCCGGGAACACCCGCTCCATGATTCGGCAGTAGAAGACCCCGCCGGAGAGGTTCTTCGCCCCGGGCTCGTCGCCGCGCTCGATGAGGACCACCTCGTGGCCCGCCGACGCCAGCCGGTAGGCGCACACCGCACCCGCGACGCCACCGCCGACCACGATGACGTCGAATGTCTCCTCGTCCTCCTCCATCGCCGGCTCCGTCACCGCAGGGCCCGGGTGAGCGCCGGCAGGACCTCGTGGAGGTCGCCGACGATCCCGTAGTCGGCCTGCGCGAAGATCGGGGCGTCGCCGTCGGAGTTGATTGCGACGATGGTGCGAGCGTCCCTGGCGCCCGCCATGTGCTGCATCTGGCCGGAGATGCCCACCGCGACGTAGATGTCGGGCTTGACCTTCTGCCCGGAGACGCCCACGTACCTGGACTTGGGCATCCAGTCGACGGTCTCCGCCAGCGGGCGCGAGCAGGCCACCTCGGCGCCGAGGGCGGAGGCGAGCTCGTCGAGGAGCCCGAGCTCCTCCTTGGCCTTGAAGCCGCGTCCGCCCGAGACGATCCTCTTGGCCGTGCCGAGGTCGACCTCGGCGACATCGGCGGCGGAGACGGCGCTGACGGTCAGCGGGTGGGCCTCGGAGCTCGCGGCGGCCTCGGCCGCGACGGTCTCGCCGTCGGCCACGGAGCCTCCGGCGGCAATGACGACGGCGGGGCCGGACGCGCGCACCGTCTCGACCGTGATGCCCCCGTAGCGGGCGACCGTCACGGTCGAGCCGTCGACGGCCGTCACGCCGGTGAGCACCGGTGCGTCGAGGCGTGCGGCGACGGCGCCCGCGAGCACGCGCTCGGCGGCGCGGTCGGCGGCCAGGACGAGGTCGCCGGGGGCGGCGGCGACGACCTCGGCGACCGCCGGGGCGAGCGCCTCGGCGGGCGTGCCGTCGGGCAGCGGGACGGAGATGACGGAGTCGGCCCCGCGGACGGCGACGTCGCCGACGGCCACGGCCGTGACTGTCGGCGAGGCCCGGTGAGCGAGGTCCAGGAGTGCGGAGATCTGGGGGGTAGTGGTGATGATCCACGTGCTGGTCATGACTGTTCCTTCTCGGCTGGTGCTCAGAGCACGCCGTCCGTGCGCAGGACGGCGACGAGCTCATCGGCGTCGGCGACGATCTTGTTCTTGCGGCTGCGGGTCTCGGGGCGGGTGCGCTCGACCAGCTCGACGGACACGGGCGGGGTCCCGGCCTTGGCGACGGCGACCTTCTTCTTGCCCGCGGCCAGAATGTCCTTCATGCCGGGCACCTTGGTCTTGGCGGCGTCAGCGGTCACCGCGATGACCGCGGGGCCGTTCACCGTGACGGCGCGAGTTCCTCCGGACACGGACTGGGTGGCCGTCCAGCCCGAGTCGGTCTTCTCGACCGCCTGGACCTCCTGGAGGCAGGGCCAGCCGAGGTAGCCGGCGACGAGGGCCGAGGTCATTCTCGCGTTCTCGTCAATGGACGCGTCGCCGGTCAGCAGCAGGTCGACATCGCCGATGGTCCGGACCAGGTCGGCCAGGGCCCGTGCGACCGCAGTGAGGTTCCAGCCCGCGACCGCGTCGTCGGCCACGACGACCCCGCGGTCGAAGCCGCGCGACATGGCGGCCTTCTTGGCCATCGATCCTGACACCGCCCTCGTGCCGACCGAGACCCCGACGAGCTCGGCGCCCGTCTGGTCGGCGAGTGTCCGCCCGACCTGCGCGGCGACTGGGTCGTACTCGCTGACCGCAGGTTTGGCGCGGGACCAGTCCACGGTCCCGTCTGCGCCGACGGATGCGTCCTGGGGATTTGCTGCCCACTTGTAGGCCACGGCAATGGTCATCGAAGCCCTTCCTCCTGGTGACGGTGCTCTCGTGCTCTGCGGGCGCTGCATCGCGCCCTCGGACGGGCCGGGCCCGTCGAGCACCTCGCCAGCACTATTAACTGGCGAGTACAATCATGGCATGGTGAGACCGGAGTTACAGGGTCGAAGGTCCCGGGAGCCCGGCCGGCCGGACGGTGCGGGAGCCGCTGCGATGCTCACCCCGCCCTGCGAGATCGCCTGCGACGCGGGCGAGCCCGTCCGCGGCTGGCTGCACGCGCTCCAGGCCGATGATGTCCTCCGGGCCTGGAGGATGATCACGCGGATGAACCCGCTCCCGGCGTGCATGGGCAGGATCTGCTACGCGCCGTGCGAGCAGAGGTGCGTGCTGGGCGCGCGGGCGGGAGCGGTCGGCATCCGCGCCCTGGAGGCGGCCGTGGGAGAGCTGGCCCTGCGCGAGGGCTGGAGGCTCGACGAGCCTCGGGAGTCGACGGGCGTGCGGGTCGTGGTCGTCGGCTCCGGCCCGTGCGGCCTGTCCGCCACCCACCAGCTCGTCCTGGCCGGCCACGAGGTGACGCTGCTCGACGCCCACCACTGCCTCGGCGGGATGCTGCGCAGGGGCATCACCGAGCGGCGTCTGCCCAAGCGCATCCTGGACGCGGAGATCCAGCGCATCGTCTCGGGACGCGCCCGCGTTCAGACCTCGCGCGCCGTGCGCCGCATCGGGGAGGTCCTCTCGAAGTGCGACGGCGTGATCTGGGCCGCGGGAGCCTCCCGGTGCATGGCAGTGGTCGAGGGAAGAACGATCTGGAGGCAGCCGATCCACACGGATCGAAGCGCCAGGCGCACGGCCACGCTGTCGATCGGCCGTGGGGCCCGGGCGGCCGAGGCACTGAGCGACCACCTGCTCGGCAGCGCCCCCTCGGGTCTCGACTCCGGCGCGACGACGGCCGCGGCAGCGCCGTCGGCGGCCCTGCCGGCTCCGCCGGGCTCATTGAAGGCTGCGACAATCAAAGAGGCAAACCGTTGTATCCTGTGCGGGTCCCGTGGGGCCCTGCGTCGTCCGCGCACCAAACTCGAGAACGTCTCGCTCATGCATGAACACCGGGCCCCCTGAAGATCGAGCAGAGGAGTGGCGAGTGTTGGATGAGAATCATGCCGCCCGCAGGCGGACGAGGAACTCCCGACGCGATCCTGAGCTGACTCGCTGGGAGATCCTGGAGGCCGCCGTCCAGGAGTTCGCCACTCACGGCCCCAGGGGCGCCCGCACCGAGGACATCGCTCATCGGACGAACACCTCCAAGCGGATGATCTTCTACTACTTCGGGTCCAAGGAGGGACTCTACCGGGCGGTGCTCGAGGAGAACTACCGCCGGATCCGGGCTCTGGAGTCCTCGCTCAGGCTCGACCACCTCGAGCCCGCGGCGGCGCTGCGCGAGCTGATCCGGGCGTCTCTCGAGCACTACGAGCGCAACCCGGATCTCGCCAGGATCGTCGCCATGGAGAACCTCATTATGCACGGCGGCGTCGCCGCCCAGATCGACGAGTTCTCTGCGATGAACGCGTCGGCGGTGGAGACGATCGCGGGGATCCTCGAGCGCGGCCGCTGCCTCGGCATCTTCCAGGAGGGCCCGGGCGCCCCCAGCGCCCTCGACGTGCACCAGGTCCTGTCCGCGCTGGTCCTCAACAGGATCGAGCACCAGTGGACCTTCAGCCTCGCTTTCGGGCGGGACATGCTCGGCGACGACTCCGCGCACGTGCGGGACCTCATTGAGGAGGCCGTCATGCGCCTGGTGTCCGGGGGCCCTCCGGGGGGGGACCGGGCCCCCGCGGTCAGCGGCACGATGACGCGGGCGGCCGGAAGGATCCCGCCCGCCGTTTGAGCGTGACCTTGTCGACCTTGCCGGCGCTGGTGGTCGGCATCTCCTCCAGGTGCTCGACGTACTCGGGGATCTTGAACTTGGCGACCCCCTGGGCGATGAACCACTCGCGCAGCGCCGGCACATCGACCGCCGTCGCCCCCGGCCTGCGCACGATGTACGCCAGGGTCCTCTCGCCCAGCACCGGGTCCGGCACCGGGACCACCGCCGCCACGGCGATCGCGGGGTGCCCCATGAGCACGCCCTCGACCTCGGAGGGGCTGATGTTCTCCCCGCCCCTGATAATGAGGTCCTTGCGGCGCCCGGAGATGCGGATGTAGCCCTCGGCGTCCATGACCGCCAGGTCGCCGCTGTAGTACCAGCCGTCGTCGTCGAGGACCTTTCGCGTGAGGTCGGGGAGACCCAGGTACCCGCTGAAGACCGCCGGGCCGCGCGACGCCTGCTCGCCCTCGACCCCCGCGGGCAGGACCGCGCGGGTGACGGGATCGACGATCCTCACCTCGGCTCCGGCGCAGGCGCAGCCGTCGGTGCTCAGGACCCTCTCGTCGGAGTCCTGGGACGTGGTCATGGTGTGGGGCGCGTGCTCGGTGGATCCGTACACCGAGTACAGCCGCACGCCCAGGCCGCGGGCCCGCTCCAGGAGCCGCCGCGGAACCGGCGCTCCGCCGCAGCACAGGAACCGGAGCCGGGCGAGGTCGGCCGCGTTCTCCTGACAGCTGCACAGGATGGTGTCGATGACGGCGGGGACGGACATGCCGCAGGTCGCGCCGTGCCTGACGAGCATCCGCGACATCTCGGCGCCGTCGGTCGAGTCGCACAGGATCGAGGTGCCGCGGGTGAGAACGGGCATGACGACGCCGTGGAGGAAGCCGGTGGCGTGGCCGAGGGGGGAGGGCATGAAGATGCCGTCGTCCACGCCCAGCCGCAGCCCGTAGGCGAAGGCGTTCTCGGAGGCGATCATGTTGTTGTGCGACAGCATCACTCCCTTGGGCGCCGCCTCCGAGCCCGAGGTGAACAGGACGGCGGCGATGTCGTCCCCGCGCGATCGCCTCCATGCCCGCCGAGCCAGGGGAGGGCTCGTGCGCACGACGTCGTCGAAACGGGGCAGGCCGGCCTCCGGGGCGCCGTCCTCCCGAGGGCCCACCAGGAGGACGGACTCCAGGGCGTTGTCCTCCTCGAGCAGCTCGCGGGCCAGGGCGGAGTGCACGGTCCGGCGGAAACGGGTGGGCATGACGGCGACGCGCGGCGCGCACAGGTCGAGCGCGTTCGCCCACTCCGAGTGGCGCAGGTTGGGCGACAACGGGGTGATCGCCGCGCCGGTCTTCATCACGGCGATGAGCACGGGGAGGAACGGCGACCAGCTCGGCAGCTGGACCGGCACAATGTCCCCGGGGCCCGTTCCACGGTCCGCCAGCCAGGACGCGAGCCTGGACGAGACCTCGTCCGCCTGCGCGTAGGTGTAGGCCGTGCCCGCCCGGTCGACCACGGCCAGCGCGTCCGGGCACGCGGCGACGGCGAGCGACCACCAGTCGAGGAGGCAGTGGTCGCCCCACCATCCGCTCGCGCGCCAGGCGCTCCTCATCTCGGCGGGCGCGGCGGTCACGCCCCGCCGCTGCCACCGGTCCACGTCGTCCATCGTGGGTCCCCTCACGCGTCGTCGGCTCAAAGCCTTCAGAGCCTTGAGTCCTCAAGGCACTCAGAGCCTGGCCGAGTACTCCTTCTTGAGCCGCCGCGCGATGACGATCGACTGGATCTGGTTGGTGCCCTCCATGATCTGGAACACCTTGGCATCGCGCATGATCTTCTCGACGGGGTACTCCTTGGTGTAGCCGTTGCCGCCCATGACCTGGACGGCGTCGGAGACGACGTCCTGGAGCATGTCGGTGACGAATTGCTTGGTGATCGCCCCGTCCTTCTGGACGTCCTGCTCCTCGTCGACCAGCTTCATCGTGTGCTGGACCAGGCAGCGGCACGCCACGACCTTCGCGGACATGCGCGCGAGCATGTCCTGGACCATCTGGAACTCGAAGATGGGGCGGCCGAACTGCTCGCGCTGGAGCGCGTAGAGGGCGGCCTCGTCGAGCGCGCGCTGCATCATGCCGACTGCGATGGTGGCCATGAAGGGGCGGGAGATGTCCAGCCCTGACATGGCGATGCGGAAGCCGTTGCCCTCCTCGCCCACGAGGTGGTCGGCGGGCACGCGCACGTCGTTGAGGGTCAGGTCGCAGGTGTTGGAGGTGCGCAGGCCCATCTTGTCCTCGTGCCGGCCGTGCGAGAGCCCCTCGCGGTCCGCCTCGACGAGGAAGGTCGAGATCCCGTGGGCGCCGGCGTCGGGATCGGTCTTGGCCGAGATGAGGTAGATGTCGGCGATGCCGCCGTTGGTGATCCAGCACTTCTGCCCGTTGAGGACGTAGTCGTCGCCGTCGCGGACGGCGGTCGTGCGGATCGACGCCGCGTCGGAGCCCGCCCCCGGCTCGGTGATGGCGAAGCAGCCCAGGCCGCCGTCGGCGATGGTGTCGGCGAACAGACGGGCCTGCTCGGGGGTGCCCGCGATCAGGACGTTGCGGAAGGCGACGAAGGTGGACACGAGCGTGATCGCGTAGCCCGCATCGACCTTCCCGAGCTCCTCGAAGAGCATGGCGCCGGTCTCGTAGTCCAGGCCCGACCCGCCGTACTCCTCGGGCAGCTCGAGCAGGTGGAGCCCGAGCTCGAAGGCGGAGGCGAAGTCGGACCGCTCGCACTGGCTGTCGCGGTCGCGCTGGGCCACGTGGGGCGCGACCTCGCTCCACACGAACTCCTTGACCGAGTCGAGGAGGAGCTGCTGCTCGTCTGTCAGCTGTGTGCTCATGAATCAGGACCTTTCTTGTTGGGTGTCTCGTTGAGTGGTGGGCGGGGCGCTCTCGGGGCCCCGCCCGCGGGGCAGGGGCCCGGGTCATCTCGACGGCGGTCTCCTGGAGTAGACGGCCGCGGCCGTGATGGCCGCCGAGCGCATGGCGGCGTACTCCTCGGGCGGCAGCGGGGCCGCGCCGGGGACGCCCAGGTCGTCGGCCCGCAGGCGGTGCGTCTCGGGGGAGGCCCACGCCGCGACGGCGACCGCGCAGGTCACCGCGAGGGTGATGGCCCCCACGACGATCACAATGGTCGACCCCCGTGTGCCGGGAGGGCACAGGCCGGCGAAGACCATGGCCATGAGGGAGGAGGCGGCCGTGCCGATGTTCTGCCCGATGGCCATTCCGGTGACTCTGGTGGACGCCGGAAGCAGCTCGGGGAAGTAGGAGGGGAACACCGCGTTGTACCCCTGGTACAGGACGCCCCACATGGCCAGGCCGATGAGGATCGTCAGCCACAGGTTCGCGTGGGTGACCGCCCACAGGTAGCCGAAGGACAGGACGCCCGAGCTCAGCGCGCCGCCGATGATCATCGGGCGCCGGCCGATCCGGTCCGACAGCGTCGCCGCGACGGGGATGACGGCCACGGCGGCCAGGTTGCCCAGGACGGGGATCCACAGGAACACCTCGGGCGGCCACTCGATCCCATAGGCCTTCTGGGTGGCGAGCGACGCGCCGAACACCGTCGCCGTGACGGGGATGATGTTGGTCAGGGACATGACGAAGATCCTGAGCACCGTTGCAGGCGTCTCCCGGAAGACCTTGCGGATCGGGGGGACCGCCTCCTTCTGGGGCGGCTTGGACTCGACCGTGGCGAGCCGGATGCGGAACCCCGCGATGGTCACCAGCGCCGACAGCAGGAACGGGATTCTCCAGCCCCAGGAGAAGAACGAGTCGTGGGGCAGGAGGGCGGCCAGGGGAATGAAGATCATGGCCGCCACGATCTGGCCCAGCTGGGCCCCCTGCAGGGTGACGGCGGCCCGTCTGCCGCGCAGCCCGATGGGCGTCTGCTCCATGATCATGGTGGAGGACCCGGAGATCTCACCGGCGACGGCGAATCCCTGGACCAGCCGGCACGTGACGAGGATGACCGGGGCCATGACGCCGATCTGGCGGTACCCGGGCAGGACCCCCAGGGCGACGGTGGAGACCCCCATGAGGGCCATGGTGAGGATCAGGGTGTGGCGGCGCCCGACCCGGTCCGCCAGGGCCCCCAGGACGAAGGCGCCCACGGGTCGGGCGAGGTACCCCACGCCGAAGGTGCCCAGGGAGGCGATAATGGCCAGGGCCGGGTCGTCGGAGGGGAAGAAGACCGAGGGGAAGACCAGCGCCGAGGCCTGGGTGTAGATGAAGAAGTCGTAGAACTCCAGCATCGAGCCGATGCCCCCGGACCGGGTGGCTCTCCGGCCGATCTCGTGCGCCTGGCGCCCATCGCCCTCGACCGGGGGCGCTCCGGGCTCAGCGGACTGCTCCATGGCGGTTCCGTCCTTCTCGCTGGGTGGTTCGGACTCGCCGCCGGCCCCGGCGGATCTCGGAGGGAACCGAGAGCCGTCGGTGGCTCGGGGCCGGGGCGTCCGACGCCGGCTACGCTGCCGGTCCCTCGGCCAGGCGGCGCTTCTCGCCGCGGTCCACGACGACGGCGACCGCGACGCCGACGGCCGTGACGGCGGCATTGAGCAGCACGACGTTGCCCGGGGCGTTCGCGACCCAGCCCTTGGCCAGCTGCTGGAAGCCGAAGGCGCCGACGGCGGAGGCGATCATGACCAGGGAGGTCATCAGGCCGCGCGACTGCGGGAACAACGAGTTCGCCAAGGAGGTGACCAGCTGGAGTACGCCGCCTGCGGCGGTCCACCCGATGAGGAAGCCGGCGACCGGGACGATCCACACGGTGCGGACGAAGTAGACGGCGAGCAGTGTGATGGCGGAGACCAGCGGGTAGAACACGATGATCTGGGTGACCCGGACCTTTGTCAGCAGCGCGGTGGACACCAGGATCGCCACCATGGCGCCGGCCGCGTACCAGCTCTGGGTGATGGCGGGCTCCGTCATCCCGTAGGCCTTGCCCAGCTCCTGGTTCGTGTTGCCCCACAGGGTGAAGGTGGTGATCGTGGTGGCGCCCAGGATCATCATCATGACCATGGTCGCGCTGATGCGGGCTCCGCCCGAGGCGCCGCTGTCCGCGGACTCGGCGGCCTTGGACGCGTTCGGCGGGAAGGGGGCGATCGCCAGGCCGACGATGACCAGGGCGAGGAGCACGGTGGCGCCGATGTAGATGAGCCGGAACCCGCCGTCGTGCTCCGATCCCCCCGTCCAGCCGATGAGGAGGGGCAGAAGGAACTGGGCGACCAGGATCGCGAACTTGAGGAAGAGGTTCGCGGTGTGCGCCTTGGCCGGGAAGATCTCCGAGAGCGCGGGGTAGACCGCGGGGTCGAGGAAGCCGTTGCCCATGCCGGCGACGACGCACATGACCAGGCCCAGGGTCGGGCTGCCGACGAGGATGATCCCCAGGAACGAGACGGCCAGGAGCACGGCCCCGATAATGGCGCCCAGGCGGCGGGAGACGCGGTCGGCGACGGGGCCGGCCAGGGGGTAGGCGACGAGGCGCCCGACCATCATCCAGGCGATGGCGGAGAAGACGCCCTCGATGGTGGTGGACCACTGGATGGCCAGCGCAGGCTTGAACTGGGCCTGGGCGAAGAGGGAGAAACCGAGGACGAAGTAGGACAGGTAGAGGAGCGCGGCGGTGAACCAGTACTTGCGGTTCGACGTACCCGCCACCTGGGTCTCTGGCATGACAAGCCTTCTGTGATCGGGCGGGGCGCGCCGGGCGCGCCCCGCGGTGGTGGATGATCGGGGCCCTCAGCTGCGAGGGCTGGTGGCGATGACGGCGCCGGAGGCGAGGTGGGCGGCGATCTGCTCGGGGGAGTAGCCCAGCTCGGCCAGGACCTCCTCGGTGTCCGATCCCTGGGCGCGGGTCAGACGCAGCTCGGGATCGCCCTGCGACTGGAAGCGCACCGGGTTGGTCGGAATCATTCGCTGCGCCCCGGACGGGCACGTGACGGTGCGCAGCACGTCGTTGGCCCAGGTCTGCTCGTCCTCGTAGATGTCGGTCGGCAGCTGGCAGGCCTCGATCGGCACGTCGTTGGCGAGGAGGAGGTCGAGCCAGTACTGGCGGTCCCGGGTGGCGAAGGCCTCGTCGAGGATGTCGACGACCTCCCCATTGAGCTTGTTCGCGTTGATGACGTCGCAGATGTTGTACCGCGTGTTTCCGGCGAGGTCCTCGCGGCCCAGAAGGGTCATGACCTTGTCGAAGTCCCGGTCGTACTCCGGCGCGCACAGGGTCATAATGAGCCCGTCGCGTGCGACGTAGGTGTTGTTGAACGGGTTGATGACTTCGCGGCGGTCCTTCGGGTACTCGCTGCCGTACTGCGCCGAGATCATGGCCGTGTTGAGCATGAAGACGCCGGAGTGGAAGAGGGACGTCGTCACGTAGTCGCCGCGTCCGGTCCTCTCCCGGCCCATGAGCGCGGCGAGGATGCCGGCCGCCAGGACGAAGGAGATCTGGAAGTCGCCGTAGCCGTTCGGCGGGATCATCGGGCGGCTGCCGCGGTTGACGGTGGTGCCGAGCACCCCGCCTCTCGACATGCAGGCTGTCATGTCGAAGCCGGCGGCGTCCTTCAGCGGCCCCTTGGCGCCGAAGCCGAGGACCTGCGCCATCACGAGCTTGGGGAAGCGCTCGTGAAGGGTGTCGAAGTCGTAGCCGAGCTTGACCAGGGACTTGACCCGGGTCGAGGTCAGGAAGACGTCGGCGTCGGCGAGCAGCCGGTCCATGACCTCGCGGCCGGGCTCCTGCCGCAGGTCCAGGGTGACGAACCGCTTGTTCATGTTCGACATGTCGAAGCCGAGGTTCTCGTCGTCGGTGTACGGCGTGCCGAACACCGCGCCCTGGGTGCGTCCGGGGTCCCCTTTCGGGGCCTCGACCTTGATGACATCGGCGCCCCACTCGCCGAGGATTCGTGCGACGGTGGGGGCTGCCAGGAACGCCGTCATATCGACGACCTTGATTCCGCTAAGGGGGTTCATCTCTTCCTCGAGTGCGCTGGATGTGTGGTTGAGGGACGGGGCCCGGGGGACGACGCCCTTGTCGTCCCCCGGGCGTGGAGCTCCGCGGGTGGGTCAGGAGCTCCAGAGGTCGCCGCCGGTGGTGATCAGGCCGCGGGCGGCGGTGGTGCGCTGGACGGTGGGCGGGCCCTCCTCCAGCCACATGGCCCTGCAGTCGCGGTACAGGCGCTCTGCGGGGCCGTACTCGCACTCCTCGAAGTAGCCGATGCCGCCGAGGATCTCGAGCATGTTGTCCGAGACGATCTTGACGGTGTCGATCGATGCGAGCTTGCACAGCGAGGCCTGGGTCATCGGGTCCTCACCGGCGTCGTAGCGGCGGGCGGCGTCGTGGATGGCCGAGCGCAGCAGGTAGATCCACTTGCCGGACTCCGCGATCATCGACTGGATCGCCTGACGCCTGACCAGCGGCTTGCCGAAGGTGATGCGCTCCTTGGCGCGGGCGATCGACATCTCGAGCATCCGCTGGGCCATGCCCAGGTTCGAGTCGGCGATGTGGAGGCGGGACAGGCCCAGGGAGTACATCGCGACGTGCAGGCCCTCGCCGACCTCGCCGAGGCGGTACCTGTCGGGAACGCGGCAGTCGGTGAAGCGCAGGCCCGCGTGGCCGGCGCCGCGGCATCCCATCATGTGGGGCATGTCGACGATCTCGTACCCGGGGGTGTCCGTCGGGACGAAGAACGCGGTCAGGCGCTTGTCCTTGTCCGCATCCGGATCGGTCAGCGTGATGAGGTAGGTGCCGTCGGAGCAGTCCGTGTGGGAGATCAGGGTCTTCTCGCCGTTGATCACCCACTCCTCGCCGTCGCGAACCGCCGAGGTCTTGATGTCGGCGCCGGAGCCGGCCTCCTTCTCGGTCAGGGCGAAGTTCACGAAGAGTGTCTTGTCCTGGAAGCGGGGCATCGCCCACTCCTTGAGCTCCGGCTGGGCGAAGTCGTCCATAATGCGCCAGTTCAGGCCGGCGGCGTGGTGGAGGTGCATCCGCATGCCGCCCGGGCCGCGCGAGAACTCCTCCTGCACCTTCATGATCTCGAGGGTCGACAGTCCCCAGCCGCCGTACCGCTCGGGCATGTAGAAGCGGTAGAGGTTGTGCTCCTTGGCGAGCTCGTAGAACTCGTCGGGGAACTTGTTGGTCACCTCGATCTCGGTCTGCAGCTCGTCGAAGGGGCCCTGCGCGAGCTCACGGATCTCCATGAGGTACTGCTGGAACTCCTCTTCGTTCTTCGGCTTCTCTGTGATCATCTACCTTCTCCTTTGACGGTGGTGGTCCGCACAGTGGTGGTGCTCGGACGGCGATGTCCGGCAAGCCATGAACTAACCAGGTAGTACAAAGATATGGGAGTGTGACGGCCGAGTCGAGGGACTCAAGTCCTGCACGCCGATCTTCTCACCGGAGAGGCGGCGCCGTCGTCGAGCCCGAGCCGGGAACCGGGGGCGCACGAGGCGGGCGGGGACCGGAGGGACGAGCCTCCGGTCCCCGCCCGCTGAAGGTGCTCAGGGGCGCGTGATCAGTCGATCAGGACTCCCCGCCCTGAGCGCCGGAGCGTCCGGCGCTCACATTGCTCAGGTCGTAGCGGTCCACGGCGTGCTGCAGCACCGCGCGGCTGAGCCTGCCGTCGTCGGCGAGGGCCTGGAGAGCCTTGACGACGACGGAGTCAGCGTCGATGAGGTAGTGGCGGCGGGCCGCGGCGCGCGTGTCGGAGAAGCCGAAGCCGTCGGCGCCGAGCACGTGGTAGCTGCCGGGGACCCAGGGCCTGATGAGGTCGGGTACCGCGTGGTCGTAGTCGCTGGTGGCGACGAAGGGCCCCTGCGCGCCGGCGAGCTTGCCGGCCAGGTAGGGGACGCGCTGGGGGGCCGAGGGGTGGAGGAAGTTCTCCTCGTCGACGGCGAGCGCCTCGCGGCGCAGCTCGCCCCAGGAGGTCACCGACCACACCGAGGCGCGCACTCCCCAGTCCCGCACCAGGATGCGGCGCGCCTCCAGGACCCAGGGCACGCCGACGCCGGAGGCCAGCAGCTGGACCTCGGGCCCGTCGCTCTCGGGAGCGTCGGCGATCTTGTGGATGCCCCTGATAATGCCCTCGACATCGACGTCGGCCGGCTCGGCCGGCTGGACCATGGGCTCGTTGTACACGGTGAGGTAGTACATGACGTTGCGGTCGCGGCCCGAGTCCGGCCCGTACCAGCGCTCCAGGGCGTCGCGCACGATGTGGCGGATCTCATAGGCGTAGGCCGGGTCGTAGGAGGCGAAGGCCTCATTGGTCCAGGAGATGAGCGGGGAGTGGCCGTCCATGTGCTGGGTGCCCTCGCCGGTCAGCGTCGTGCGCCCGGCGGTGGCGCCGACGACGAAGCCGCGCGCGAGCTGGTCGCCGGCCGCCCAGAACTGGTCGCCGGTGCGCTGGAAACCGAACATCGAGTAGAAGATGTAGACCGGGATCATGGGCTGGCCGTGGGTGGCGTAGCTCGTGCCCGCGACCTGGAACAGTGCGGCTGAGCCGGCCTCGTTGATGCCGGTGTGCATGATCTGCCCGGAGTCGGACTCGCGGTAGGACAGCATCATGCTCGCGTCCACCGGCGTGTAGCTCTGGCCCTGGGTGTTGAAGATCTTCTTGGTGGGGAAGAGGGACTCCAGGCCGAAGGTGCGCGACTCGTCGGGGATGATCGGCACAATGCGGCGCCCGATGCCCTTGTCCTTGATGAGCTCCTTGAGCAGGCGCACGAAGGCCATGGTGGAGGCGACCTCCTGCTTGCCGGACCCGCCCTTGAGGAGGTTGTAGGCCCTGTCCCCGGGCAGCTCGAGCCGGCCGCCGTCGTCGCGCCGCTCGGGCAGGAAGCCGCCGAGCTGCTTGCGGCGCTCGAGCATGTAGAGCAGCGCCGGGTCTTCGGGCTCGGGCCGGTAGTAGGGCGGCATGTAGGGGTCCGCCTCGAGCTGGGCGTCGGTGACCGGGATGTGGAGGCGGTCCCGCAGGCCCTTGAGGTCGTCGACCTTGAGCTTCTTCATCTGGTGGGTGGCGTTGCGGCCCGCGAAGTGGGAGCCCAGCAGGTAGCCCTTGACCGTGTGGGCGAGGACGACGGTGGGCTGGCCCCTGTGCTCGGTGGCCGCCTTGTAGGCGGCGTACATCTTGCGGTAGTCGTTGCCGCCGCGCTGGAGCGCCCAGATCTCCTCGTCGGTCCAGTCCTTGACCAGCTCGGCGGTGCGCGGGTCACGGCCGAAGAAGTGCTCGCGCACGTAGGCCCCGTCGTTGGCCTTGAAGGTCTGGTAGTCGCCGTCGAGCGTCTCCATCATGAGGTGCTCCAGGGCGCGGTCCTTGTCGGCGGCCAGCAGCTGGTCCCAGCCGCGGCCCCAGATCACCTTGATGACGTTCCACCCGGCGCCCTTGAAGAAGGCCTCGAGCTCCTGGATGATCTTGCCGTTGCCGCGCACGGGCCCGTCGAGGCGCTGCAGGTTGCAGTTGATGACGAAGGTGAGGTTGTCCAGCTGCTGGGAGGCGGCCAGCTGGAGCATGCCGCGGGACTCCGGCTCGTCCATCTCGCCGTCGCCCAGGAACGCCCAGGTGCGCTGGGCGGAGGTGTCCTTGATGCCGGCGCCGGAGAGGTACCTGTCGAACCAGGCCTGGTAGATGGCCTCGGCCGGCCCCAGCCCCATGGAGACGGTGGGGAACTCCCAGAAGTCCTCCATGCGGCGCGGGTGCGGGTAGGAGGGCAGGCCGCGCCCGCCGGTGGCGGCGGGGTGGGAGTACTCCTGGCGGAAGCCGTCCAGGTCGGCCTCGCTCAGGCGGCCCTCGAGGAAGGCGCGGGCGTAGTTGCCCGGCGAGGCGTGGCCCTGGAAGAAGACGTGGTCGCCGCCGCCGGGGTGGTCCTTGCCGCGGAAGAAGTGGTTGAAGCCCACCTCGTAGAGGGTGGCGGTGGAGGCGTAGGAGGAGATGTGCCCGCCCACGCCGACGCCGGGGCGCTGGGCGCGGGTGACCATGACGGCGGCGTTCCAGCGCAGCCAGCGGCGGTAGGTGCGCTCAGCGTCCTCGTCGCCGGGGAAGTAGGGCTCGTCCTCGACCGCGATGGTGTTGACGTAGGGGGTGGTGGTCTGGGCCGGGAGGCTGACGTTCTTCTTGCGGGCCTCGGCCAGCATCGACAGCAGGATGTAGCGGGCGCGTGGGCCGCCCTTGTCCTGGATGAGGGCCTCGAGGGACTCGAGCCACTCCCTGGTCTCCTCGGGGTCGTTGTCGGCGACCTTGGTCAGGAGGCCGTCGATCAGCGGCGTGGCGTCACTGGTGGGGCTCACGGAATCTTCTTTCCTCGCGTCTGTGCGGTCGGTGGCGGGCCGACGGAGGTGGCTCCGGACGGCTCTTGGACGCCTGGTGGTCGATCGAGCCGGTGGGCACGCGCCGGGTCCGCCTGAGTTCGTACGATCCTAAACCTAGGGCCTTTGAGCGGCCGCAGCCGTTCCTCGGAGGGAAGAAAGTCCCAGGTCACGTGTGATGTGCAGCATGTTGGCGCCGGCGAAGGGCGTGGCGCCGCCCCATTGCGCAGGCATTCGGCAGAGTTGCGTATGCGTGTTCGCTTGCGCGTCCCCGCCCTTGTACGGTGGGGTAGTACCCACGGCCTCGACGGCGGGGCCGGCAAAGGGGCGCAACGCCCAGGAAGGGAGCAGACCATAGTGACGAGCACAGCAGGTGGGGCCTTCGGCTTCGCCTCGGGCCTCATCGTCCAGGAGTTCGGGTACGACGACGATGTTGACGAAGCTCTCCGGCGGGCTGCGGAGGCCGAGACTGGAACCGGGCTCGTGGGCGAGGACTACGAGGATGTAGCCGACTCCGCGCTCATCTGGTGGCGCCACGACGACGGCGACGTGGATGACCTGACTGACCTGCTCGTGGATGCGCAGGCCAATCTCGACGGCGATGGCCTGTTGTGGCTGCTGACGCCCAAGGCGCGCACCACGGGTGCGGTTCCCGCCTCCGAGATCGAGGAGGCGGCCGGGACCGCCGGCATGCACGCGACGTCAGCGGCCTCGATGGGGGAGCACTGGAGCGGCATCCGCATCTCCAGCCGCCGGCGCTGACCGGGGCGTTGGCAGCCGCCCCGCGTGCGGGACGCGCCGCCGAGTGCGAGCACGTCCTGCCGCGCACGCGATGCCGGCTGCCCTGAAGCGGAGAACCGCACCTGATAACGTCGCCCACACGGCCCTCCATGGGCTGCGGACCTGTAGCTCAGCTGGTAGAGCAGCGCGTTTACACCGCGGAGGTCGTCGGTTCGAGTCCGGCCGGGTCCACTAGTCCGTCGAAGCTTGGCGGGACCAGCCATTGACACCCCAGTGGAGGCGCTGTTACTGTCGAGATGCGCTCCTGAGCCGGGCAACAATCCTTGGATTGATGCCCTCGTCTATCCCTACAAGTTGAGAGCACATCCGTCGGTCTTGCCATCGTCCGCTCGTCTTGCACACTCGCGGCGTGGTGTCCCGTCGGATGGGTCAAGGTATACGCATGACCATGACTATGTGTCAGACCGCCACAATCCGTCGCACGGCCACGTCCCCCATTCGGTGTGGGGGGTGACTCATGTCGCCGGTCATTGAGACGCATTCACTAACCAAGAGTTACGGAAAATCCCGTGGTATCGAGGACGTCAATCTCGCCGTCGAGAAGGGCGAGGTCTTTGGCTTCATCGGCCCAAATGGCGCGGGAAAGAGCACGACGATCCGAACACTTCTCGGCTTCCTGAAGCCCACGAGTGGGAGCGCGAAGGTCTTGGGCTACGACGTGGTCGAGGAGTCCCGCGAGATCCACAAGAGAATCGGCTATCTCCCCGCAGACGTCAGCCTCTACGATGACATGACGGCGGGTGAGTTGCTTGATTTGTCCGCGAAGTTTCACGATGTCGATGGGTCTGACAAGATCAAGGAACTCAGTTCACGGCTGGATCTCAACCTGTCGAAGAAGTTCCGTTCGCTGTCGACGGGAAACAAGAAGAAGGTCGGGATCATCCAGACCATTCTTCACGATCCCGACTTGCTCATCTTCGACGAACCCACCAGCGGCCTGGATCCTTTGGTGCAGAACACCTTCTACGAGATTCTTCGCAACGAACAGGACGCTGGCAAGACCGTCTTCTTCTCGTCCCACGTCCTCAGCGAGGTGCAGCGACTCTGCAACAGGGTCGCGATCATCAGGGAGGGCAAGCTTGTCGCGGTCGAGGAGTTGTCCGAGCCCGGTGCGGCCCAGTACAAGTCGGTTCGAGTCCGGTTCCGCGACCCTGACGTGACGCCGGAGTTCGCGGGGGCCAATTCCATGGAGAAGACGGAACTTGGGTGCAAGTTCATGATCCAGGGCGATGTCAATCGGCTGCTCGGCTGGCTCGCCGGGCATGAGGTCGAGGAACTGACAATCGAAGACCCGCCTCTCGAGGAAGTCTTCTTGAACTTCTATTCGGGCGATGACAAGACTCAAGAGAGGGGGGCCTGACGTGAATGGGGTCCTTTTTCGCACGGATGTTCGTCGTCACCGCACCTTGTTCATCGTCTGGGTGTTAATCTTGCCACTCATGAGTATCTTCCGCATGGCGGGATACCCTGAGTTCTACGAAAAGTACGGTTTTGCCAAGGAGGCTCTGCAAGAGTTTTCGCCGGCGGAAGTGGCAATGTTCGGCCTTGCCGACGTCGACATGACCACCATCACCGGGTACTATGGGGCTCGTGTCTTCTCGGTCCTAGTACTCTTGGGCGCGGTTTACTTGATCATGCTGGGCGCAACGATCTTGTCCAAGGAAGAAGACGACAACACGATCGAGTACCTGTTGGTGCAGCCGCTGAGTCGTACCGCGATCGTGGTGACGAAGATCGCAGTGGTCATTTTCTATGCTGTCGCCCTCAACATCGTTCTGTTTCTCGCGTCCTGGGCGATGTGTGCCGCTTTCCAGCAGGACGGGTATTCCCTGCAGGCGCTTGCCCAGTTGGCTCTCGGGTCGTTTCTCGTGCACTTGATGTTTGCTGCGATCGGATTCCTTCTGTCGGTCTTCGTAGTGCGTTCCCGGGTCATTTACCCGCTCGCTATCGGAATTTCTCTCGGCGCTTATTTCCTTCAGTTGCTTGCGAACTCCAGCGATTCGGCCCAGTGGTTGTCGTGGTTCTCGTTCTTCTCCTACGTCCGAGTCGGCGAAGCGACCAAGGGGAGCGCCGCGATGGATCTTGCCCATCTACTGGTATCATTGTTCGTGATCGTCGGATGTTTTGCCGCCGCAGTATTCGTGTATCGGCGCAAGGACATCTCGGCCTAACTGGCGAAAGAGCCCCGGGCATCATCCGCCGGCGGGGCAGTGGAGCGCACCGACAGCGCTGCGGTCAACCGCTGCGCGTTATCTGCGCGACTTTCTTGGGACCTGTACACGGACCGGAGGTGAGGCACGACTGTGTTCGAGAGCACGAGGCGGTTGCGTTTGTCGCGCTCGGACCGTCAGTCGGAAGCGGTCATCAGCTGCGTTCCCGTCGGCGACTGGTCGTCTTTCGTGGAGTCGTTGCACCCCCACGAGTGGGAGCAGCTGGGGCGCGCGAGGTCCGACAAGAGGCGGTCGGACTTCGTGGCTGGGCACCATGCAGCGAAATTGGCGATCTGCGCGCAGCTCGCGACGTGGCTTCGTCCTTCCTCGATCCTCATCGAGCCTGGTGTGTTCGGACAGCCGATCGTCCGCTGCCCTGAGTCGGCGAGGGTCGGGGTCAGCATCGCTCACAGCGGCGGATGCGCCGTGGCGGTCGCCTTCGACGTCGGGCATCCCATGGGAATCGACATCGAGCTGATCGATCGGAAGCGGGAGGCCGCCCTGCGATCCCAAGTGGTCGACAGCGAGGTCAGTTTGTGTCTCGCACACCGGGTGCCGACGCTCGAGATGAGTACCTATCTGTGGTGCGCCAAGGAGGCGGTGGGTAAGGCGATGCTCACGGGACTGACCGTGCCGTCCTCGCTGCTCGAGGTGTCGTCCGTGGTCGCAGATCATGATGGGTACCGCATCCGGTTCCGGAATCTCATCCAGTACGGGGCCAGGGCGGTTCGAATCGGAAACTACGCGGTGGCTCTGGGGCATCCGCGCGACACGGAGCTCGAAGGATTCGGCTCAACGAAGGCACTCGTCGCGGGGGTGGCCCATGCGTGACTGGGCATTCATCTTTCCCGGGCAGGGTTCCCAGTTCCCCGGCATGGGGCACGACCTCTGGCTGCGGTTTCCCGAGTTCAGAAGGGACATGCAGCAGATCGACACCGTGGTGCGGGATCACCGCGGCGACGGGTTCTTGGACGCGCTGTATGGTGATGAGTGGGCCAACGCCGTGACGGACCTTCGCGTGAGCCATCCGGCGATCTTCTCGCTCCAGTACTCCGTATCGCAGCTCCTGATCCGACGCGGGGTGCAGCCGACCTGCTTGGTGGGGGCCAGCCTGGGAGAGGTGGCAGCGGCCACGTTCGCTGGCGGGTTCGGGGCCGAGATGGCGGTCAGAATGATCTGTGAACAATCCGATCGAATTGTCGAGCAGTGTTCTCCGGGCGGAATGGTGGCCGTGTTTGCCCGTCCGGAGGTATGGCACGATGGCATCGCCGCCCGACACGAGTGCGACCTCGTGTCGGTGAACGGGCCGGAGCACTTCGTCGTGACGGGAGGGCTGGACAACCTCGAGTCGTTGCAGGCCGAACTGGATGCCGCCGCCGTCAACTACGTCGCGCTGCCGGTGAGGTATCCGTTCCACTCAAGGCGGCTTGACTCCCTGAAGCCTCCAGCCCGCACGGAAGCGGGTGCGGGAGCATCACTGCGAGTGCCCTTCTATTCGTGTGCTGCTGGTGGACGAGTGGACTCGCTCGAGCCCGGCCACTGGTGGCGCGTCTTCCGAGAACCGATCAGGGCAGCGACCGCCCTACGGGCAATGGCCCAGTCGGGGCGTTATCGCTGTGTCGAGATCGGACCGGGAACCTCGATGTCCGCGATCCTGCGCCAGCACTCCATTCCCGCCGAGTCCAGTCACGCCCTGGTGACGCCATTCATGAGCAGCAGCCACATGGTCGAGAAGTTGTCCACGTTGTCCGACCAAGACCCCACGGGGAGGGGCCGATGCGCCTCAACCACCCCCCAATCCGTCGACACCACTACGGAGGAGCTCCGTCTCATGTCACCACAACCGTCCGGGAGACCCGATGGCAACGAGTTGCTCGCCTACGTCTTCCCAGGTCAGGGTTCACAGTCCATCGGTATGGGCCATGAGCTCTTTGATCAGCACTCGGAAGAGCTCGCCCAGGCCGATCGGATCCTCGGCTGGTCGGTGAAGGAGTTGTGCCTCGCCGGTCCGAAGGATCGCCTGGACAACACGGAGTTCACGCAGCCAGCCCTCTACGTCGTCAATGCGTTGAGCTATCTCAGCAAGACAGCGAACGGTGCGCCTCTTCCCGACTTCGTCGCGGGACACAGCTTGGGTGAGTACAACGCGCTCCATGCGGCAGGGATTGTCGACTTCGCCACGGGGCTGTCCCTCGTGAAGATCCGAGGTCAGTTGATGGCTCGGACCCGGGGTGGAGGAATGGCCGTGATCCTGGGACTTGGCGAAGACGCTGTGGCCGCAGTCCTCGCCAAGGGCGGCCAGGAGGCCGTCGACATCGCCAACCTCAACTCGCCCGAGCAAGTCGTCATCTCCGGAATGCGTGAAGATGTGCTGGGTTGCGAGCAGCTCTTCACGGCGGCGGGGGCACGCTTCGTGCCGCTCAACGTCAGCGGTGCGTTCCACTCCCGCTACATGCGCGATGCGCGGGAGCAGTTCGAGCAACAGCTGAAGGGTATTTCCTTTGGGAGGCCTTGTTGCCCAGTCATCTCAAACGTCACCGCTCGCCCCTATGACGCGGACACGGCGCGCCTTCTTGCCGAGCAGATCACCTCTCCCGTGCAGTGGGTTGATACGGTGCGCTACCTGTTGCGCGCCGGAGCGACCCTTGAGCAAGTCGGTCCCGGCAACGTGCTGACCGGCCTGACACGCGCGATTGTGCGCAGCGACGCGAAGGCTCAGAACGAGAAGACGACCCGCGCCGAGGAGGTACGTCGATCGGTCATTTCGGGACAACCAGAGCCGCGCGTTGAGTCCGCCCCCGTGCCAGCGCCCGGAAATGAGACGCTCTGCTCGGCATACGGGCTCAAGCATCCCTATGTCACCGGCTCGATGTATCGCGGGATTGCGTCCAAGGAACTCGTTGAGCGTATCGCGCTGGCCGGCATGCTCGGGTTCGTCGGCACTGGGGGAATGCCACTGTCCGAGGTCGGCGTTTCGATCGACTATCTCCAGCGGCGGCTTCCGGCGGGGACGCCGTTTGGGTTCAACCTTCTGCACAGTCACGGTGATCCTCGACGCGAGGACGAGCTGGTCGATCTGCTGCTCTCGCGAGGCGTGAACGTGATCGAGGCATCCGCCTTCATTGATGTGAGTCCGGCCCTGGTCCGGTTCCGACTCAACGGCGCGCACAGGGGTGCGGACGGGCGGGTCATCACACCGCACCGGGTCATGGCCAAACTCTCCCGCCCCGAGGTCGCTGCCGCGTTCATGAGCCCGCCGCCGGAATCGATCGTCTCGCAGCTCAAGGATGCGGCGGTCATCACGGCCGAGGAGGCGAGCCTCGCGCGTGACGTGCGCATGGCAGACGATGTCACGGCCGAGGCTGATTCGGGTGGGCACACGGACGCTGCGGTCGCCCTCACCCTGATCCCCACCATTGCCCGTCTGCGGGACCGCATGCAGGAGGAGTCGCCGCAGTTGCCTCGGGTGCGAGTCGGGGGCGCCGGTGGTATCGGAACTCCTGAGTCTGCGGCCGCCGCCTACCTGCTCGGCGCTGAGTACATCGTCACCGGTTCGATCAACCAGTGCACCGTCGAGTCCGGGGCCAGCGACGTGGTGAAGGACCTTCTTCAGGACATCAACGTCCAGGACACCGACTACGCGCCGGCGGGGGACATGTTCGAGCTGGGAAGCCGTGTGCAGGTGTTGCGACGAGGAGTGTTCTTCCCGGCTCGCGCGAACAAGCTCTACTCCCTGTACCGCCAGTTCGACTCCTGGGAGGCGATCGATGTGGACACGCGCCACCAGCTCGAGCAGCGGTACTTCCGTCGCTCCTTCGACAGCATCTGGGACGAGGTGAAGTCGCGGGTCAGCACCAACTGCGGGGAAGCGCCCACCGATCGGCAGAAGATGCTGGCGGTCTTCAAGTGGTACCTCGCCCATTCGACGCAGCTCGCCCTAGCCGGAGACAAGACCCAAGTGGTCGACTTCCAAGTCCACTGCGGACCGGCGCTGGGGGCGTTCAACCAGTGGGTCAAGGGCACCGAGTTCGAGAACTGGCGGAACCGTCGCGTCGATGACATCGGGATCAGGCTGATGACCGAAATGGGCCGGTTGTTGGATTCGAGGGCACGGGGCTTCGCAGATTTCGCAAGCTGACTGACCACGTTGACGCATGGCATCCGATCGGTCACGCGCCTGGATGACGCAGACGGACTGGATGACTTACTCGAAACCGATGATGCAGACCGATAGAGAAACGTGATGCTGGACTTGGAGACGATTCGGGTGAAACCGACGGGGGAGGGGCGTGGCACCACCGTCCTTTTCGTCCACGGCGGATACTTCGCGGCATGGTGCTGGGAGAAGTTCCAGCCGTATCTGGCGGACCGGGGCTACGGCTCGTGGGCGGTCAGTCTGCGGGGACATGGCGCAAGCCGCACGACGCAGCCGCTCAGATCGCTGAGGCTCGAGCAGTACGTCGAGGACGTCGTCGAGACGTTGAAGGCCATGCCGACGAGACCGGTCGTTGTCGGTCACTCGATGGGTGGTGGCATCGTTCAGAAGGTCCTCGGCGCTGACGAGGACCTTGTGTCCGGCGTCGTGCTGTTGTCCTCGATGCCCCCGTCCGGCGTCGGGGGGAAGGAGGCGCTGGCGTGGATGAAGCTCGGCATGGGGGCCATGGTCAAGTTGTGGAAGCTGCACAGCGGCAAGCTCGGCCCCGAGGACGCTGCTGATCGGGCGGCCTTCCCCTACGGGATGTTCTTCGCCGGCGATCTCGACAAGGACACGCTCGTCTCGTACGGCAGCCGGATGCAGGGAGAATCACAGCGTGCCGGAAAGCAACTGTCACGGACGGTTCTGCGGGACCCCAAGTCGGTGGGCGTGCCGGTGGCGGTCATCGGGGGAGAAGAGGACCTGTTCTTCGCCCCGCAGGTGAATCACGCGACTGCCGATGCCTATGGCGTGGACGCCACCATCGTGCCCGGCGTTGGCCACGCGGCCATGCTCGATTCGAACTGGGTTGCGGTCGCGGACCGACTGATCGACTTCCTCGAATCGTTGGAGGAGCGCTGATGCCGCAGCAAGGAGCTCCTGTCGTCGCGTCCCGCACCCGTGCCAGTTCGTATGATGTCTGCTCAATCGGCGCCGGCATTGACGCCGAGACGGCGCGGCTCTCGGCCCAGGTCGACCTCTTCTGGGAGAAGGAGAGAAGGCTCTACGAGTCCTACGGGCTCGGCGCCGCCCGTCGGGTCGTCGAGTTGGGGTGTGGTCCCGGCTTCGTTCTGCGCCACATGGCCCACGAGTTTCCCGGTCTCGAACTGCACGGGCTTGAACTCGATCCCGACCTGGTGGTGCGCGCTCGCGAAATGTTCGCCGAGGAGTCGTTGGACGTGACCGTTCGAGAGGCGAGCATTCTGGACACTGGCTACGAAGAAGGGGCATTCGACTTCGTGCTCGTGCGACTCGTCCTCGAGCACCTGCCCGATCCCGAGAGGGCGCTGCACGAGATCCTTCGGATCACTAAACCTGGCGGACGTGCGGTCGTAGTGGACAACGACTTCGAGATGCATCTCATGGCGAGCCCGCCAGTGCCGGAGTTGCGCGAGGTGTACTCGGCCTATTGCAGGGCGCGCGAGGACGAGGGCGGCAACCCACTGATCGGCCGAGACCTTCCGCTGCTCCTGCGCGCGACCGGGTTCGTCGACGTTGACTACGACATCGTCGCGGCGCACAGTGCGGTGCTGGGTGACGAGATCTTCTCGCGCTCCGAGGGCATCAGCATCCCGTCGCGACTCGTTCAGGACGGCTACCTGAGCAGTTCGACCATGGGCCACCTTTCACGACGCTGGCGTGACGTTGTGCGAAGTCCCCGACATGCCCAGATCCGACAACTTCATGTGAGCGCCGCCAGACGACCGACAATCTGACAGGAGATTGACAAGTGACTCCCACCCCCGTCCTTGTTCGATTGCTTTCCCTCTTTGCTGACATCACCAACGGCGACGAGGCGGAGATCGACCCGTCGCTACCCATGGCGGAGCAGGGGTTGACGTCGGTCCTCGGTGTCGATCTCGTCGACGAGATCAACGCCGAGTACGGCCTCACCCTCGGTGCCGAGGCGATCTACGACCATCCGACCCTGGCTGGGCTGTCCACGGCCGCCGAGGAGCTGCTTTCGGCTGACCGCATGACGATGTCCCCCGTCCGTGATTCCCTGTCTGACGTCGTCGAACGACTGGCCAAGGTGCATTTGAGGCAGGATGTCGGCCCTTGGGACCCGGCCCGAACATGGGCGGACTTGGGGCTAAATTCGGTGGACTCCGCCGACTTGGTCGATGCGCTCAACGACGAGTTGGGGATCAGCCTCGGCGCCGAGGCAATCTCTGACTTCGTCACTCCCGGGCAACTCGCGGGGCACATCGAGTCGCTGCTCTCCACGCCCGCGCCCGACGACCGGCTCGTCGACTTCACATCGGATTCGACGCCAGCAGAGGAAGCCACGGTGCCCGTGGCGATCGTCGGTCAGTCCATGAGATTCGCGGATCTCGACAACGTCGACGCGCTCGAGGCGGCCTTGTGGGGGGCCGACGCCAGGAATGAGGGCTCGATCACCTGGCGTTGCGACCAGGCTCCGTCCGGGCTCATCCCCACCCCAGACCGGTTCGACGCGCCGTTCTTCGGCATCAGCGCTCGTGAGGCGCGCAGGATGGATCCCCAGCAGCGTCTGCTGCTCGAAGAGGCCTATCACGCAATCGAGGACTACGGGCATGACCCGGCCTCCTTGGCAGGTGACCGTGTGGGGGTCTTCGTCGGAGCGAAGGTCGGCGGCTACGAGGATCAGGTCGTTGGGGTGGACGGGCCTTCTTCCCAGGCGTTGCTCGGCAACGAGATGTCCGTCTTGTCCGGTCGGCTCGCCCACTGGTTCGACACGAGGGGCCCCTGCGTGACGGTGGACGACGCATGCACCTCGTCCTTGGCGGCGCTCCACATGGCCTCGGAAAGCATTCGGCGTGGAGAGTGCGAGCTCGCCATCGTTGCCGGAGTATTCGTGACCTCGCCGCGGTTCCAGGCGCTTGCTGCAGAGGCGGGTTTGCTGTCCACCAGCGGACGGTGTCGTCCCTTCCGCGAAGACGCCGACGGAATGGTGCTCGGCGATGGTGTGGGAGTGCTCGTCCTGAAGGCCTTGCCGTCAGCGCTGGCCGACGGCGATCACGTCTACGCGATCGTCCGAGCCAGCGCAATGAGCCACAACGGACGCGCGCCGTCCATCATGGCGCCGGTCACCCGATCCATGCGTGACATGATCGTCAAGCTGTACTGCGACAGCGAGACCGACGTGCATAGCGTGCGCCTCCTGGAAGCGCAAGGCACCGGGTCGCCTGTGGGCGACAGCGCGGAGCTCTCTGCCCTCACGGCGGCATTGACCGAGCTGGGAGCTGCGCCCCACAGTTGCGTTCTCGGGTCCACCAAGAGCGTCCTGGGGCATGCGGTGGCTGCCTCGGGCATGGCCGCAGTGGCCAAGGTACTCGCCTCCTTCCGTCGCGGCGAGGTCCCTGGATGGGTCGGGGGCGAGGCCGATCATCGGCACCTGTCATCGCATGATTCGCCGTTCGTCCTCGGAGCGACCCCGACGCGGTTGGCGTCCGACGGCGAGTTGCCGACGCGAGCGGGAGTGAACGCCTACGCCTTCAATGGCACGAATGTGCATGTGATCCTCGAGCAGTTCAAACCAGCTCGTCGCTCGATCGGTCGTGAGCGTTCGCAGCTGGTCCCTGTCTCGGGGAGGACTGACGAGGCGTTGAGGGGGAACCTCGCTGCCTTGGCGGAATGGCTCGCGACCCATGACGCCGCGCTGGGCGACGTCGCCTATACTTTGCAGGTCGGTCGCCAGCACCATGCTCGTCGGCGCGCTTTTGTTGTGGACGACTGTCGTACGCTCCGCCTCCAGATCGAGCAGGCGTTGTCCCAGGAGGGCGGGATGGAGCCATTCTGGTCGAGCGGTGACCGCTGGCTGGATGGCGAACGACAGGGGGGCAGTGACCCAGGCAGCCCCGACATCTCGGCGGACGAGCTGACCGACCTCTTCCGTGGCTATTGCGGTGGTGCGACGGTCGACTTCGAACGACTGCACGTCAGCGACCACCGGCAACGACTGTCATTGCCCGGTTATCGGTTCGACGACCATCGCTACTGGATCGGCGGTCCTACGGACATGGAATCGGCCTCGTCAGCGCCCCACGATGCGGGGCCCGAGCGATCATCGGTCGCGCCGGAGCTGTCGGCCCGGGAACTCGACGAGCATGAGCGTGCCCACAGCGCGTTGACCGCGTGGGCCATGCAAACGTTGTTCGCGGTCCTGGCGGACGCGGCCGGTGATTGGGCGCGGGGAAGCTCGCACACCGTGGACGCCCTGGCAGACAGCGTCCAGGTGATCGATCGTCATCGACAGCACTTCGAGCATCTCGTCAGCATGTTCGTTCGCGAGGGGTTCATGCGCGCCGCTGGCGACCACCTGCAGATCACCGCCAGCGCTCAGCCGATGGCCGCCCTGGACGAGCGCCGGCAGGACATCGAGAGAGAGTTCGCTGAAGCGGCCGTCTACACGCCGTTGTTGGCGTTGTGCTTCGAGCATTATCCGGACATCCTTGCTGGCACCCGGACCTCGGTCGAGGTGCTGTTCCCCAAGGTCAGTGACACGCCGATGAGCCGTCTCTACACGGGCAACCAGATGGCGGATCTGTGCAATGACTTGGTCGCCTGGCAGTGCGTTCAGCACATCCTCGACAAGGTCCCCGCTGGCCGCACCATCAAGATGATCGAGGTGGGGGCGGGTACCGGGGGCACTACGCGGCCGGTGCTGGAGGCGTTGAACCGGTGGAAGGACCGCATCGACTACGCCTACACGGATCTCTCGTTGGCCTTCAGCACATGGGGGGCCAAGAAGTTCCAAAAGGAGTTTCCGCGCGTCCACTTTGCCCGGCTGGACATCTCGGCCGATCCCGGTGAGCAGGGATTCGCCTACGACGACGCCGACATCGTCATCGCCACCAACGTCATCCATGCCACGCCTGACATTCGTGAATCGACGCGCAATCTGCACTCGTTGTTGCGGCCAGGGGGAGTCCTCGTCCTCAACGAGCTGACCGGCTGTCCCGACGTGTATGCGATGGCGGCGGGGCTTCTCGACGGCTGGTGGCTGTTCCGCGACCCGGAGGTGCGAATCCCCGAATCCCCCCTGCTGGACGCCACCCACTGGAGTTCCGTCCTGTCGGACGGGGGGTTCGGCCCCACGACCGTCCTGGGGCCGACGGTGGGCAGGTACGGCGTGTCCCAGAACGTCATGGTCGCCGCCAAACCGGCGTCGATCCGACAAGAGCTGCGGCGGACACCAGGGCGAGAGGACGCGGGCCATCGCGTCGACTCGCCAGAGGCAGCGCGGAGTCGTCGGGACCATGGGCAGTCCGGTTCCGATGCGCTGCGTGCGACGGTTCTGCGCTCCGTGGTGGAAGCAGTTGAGGCGGACGTCGCCGGCGTCGATGCGGACACTGTCTTCGTGGAGCTCGGTGTCGACTCCCTCATCGCGCCGGAACTCGTTGCGACCCTGAACTCGGCGCTGGGGACCCAGCTGAGTGCTTCGGTTCTCTTCGAGCATTCGACGCCCAATCAGCTCATCGAGCATCTTCGCGATTCCGGCGTGGAGCGGGACCCTGGGAGTTGGGAAGTTCGTGAGGCACCGACCCCAACTATGGGACTGGTCACACCAGCGAGGCAGGTCCACGCGAACCTGGAACCCCCGGCGGCCGACGATGACGTCATCGCCATCATCGGAATGTCGGGCACGTTCCCGGACGCTCGAGATCCAGAAGCCTATTGGGACAACATCGTGAAGGGTCGTTGTTCGGTGAGGCCGGTTCCCCGCGAGCGGTGGGATGTCGACGCCGTCTATGACCCGGATCCGGACCGGCTCGACCGCACCTACTGCAAGGTCGCTGGGCTCATCCCCGATGCGGACCTTTTCGACCCGCTCTTCTTCCGCATGTCGGGTCGCGATGCGCAGATCACAGATCCCCAGCAGCGCGTCTTCCTCGAACATGCGTGGAAGGCCCTCGAGGATGCCGGCTATCCTCCGGTGTCCTTGGGGGGCACGAAGTGCGGCGTCTACGTCGGGTGCGTGGCAAACGAGACGCCTCTGCTCAACGAGCTGGAGGGCGCCTCCGCGGACCCTGGCGCGACGATGGGCTCCTACTCTTCGGTGCTGGCGGCCAGGATCTCCTACCTTCTGGATCTGCATGGTCCGAGCATCTCGATCGACACGGCCTGTTCGTCCTCGCTCGTCGCGCTCCACTTGGCAGTGCAGAGCCTGCGCTCGGGCGAGACCGACATGGCACTGGCAGGCGGCGTCTTCGTGATGCCTTCGGCGCGCTTCCACGTGGCCATGAGCAATATGTCACTGCTCTCGTCGGCAGGTGCCTGCCGTCCCTTCGACAGTCGCGCCGACGGGTTCGTCCCCGGCGAGGGGGCCGGCGCCCTGGTCCTCAAGACGGTCGGCGCGGCTCGTCGGAGTGGCGACCGCATTCTCGCGGTGATCCGCGGTTCCGCGCTCAACCACGACGGGGCGTCCAACGGATTCACCGCGCCCAGCGCCCGAGCCCAGACTGACCTGGCGGAGGAGGTCTACCGTCAGGCGGGGATTGACGTCACGAGCATCGGATACGCGGAGGCGCATGGGACGGGAACGCGGCTCGGAGACGCCGTCGAGGCCGAATCCCTCACCGCAGCGCATCGGCGATTCACGGCCGCGCGCACCTACTGTGCGCTTGGGTCGGTGAAGGCCGGCATGGGCCACGCCGCGGCGGCAGCGGGCGTGGCTGGCGTGATCAAGGTCGTCCAAGCGCTTCGTCATGCAACCATTCCGCCGACGTGGCATGTCAACACGCCCAGCGATCTGATGGTCTGGGACGAGTCCCCCTTCTACTTTCCCGAGCAAGCAACACCGTGGAAGGCGCCCGAACAGGGTCCGCGACGAGCCACGGTCAGCGCATTCGGGCTGAGCGGCACCAATGCGCATGTCCTACTCGAAGAGGCCCCGGCTCCAGAACACGCCGATCGCGATGGCGGCCTCGAACACGTCGTCGTCGTGTCAGGCCACACCGAAACGGCGTTGCGCCGCAATGAGGAGGCGCTTCTCGAATGGGTGGAACGAGGAGATTGCGATGCCGCCCCGCAGCTGGAGGCGATCGCCCGTACGACCCAGCTCAACCGCACCGCGCATGGGCACAGGGTCGCCGTGCTGGCGTCCAGCACTTCGGAGCTCGTCACCCGGCTTCGGGAGCATCTGCAACGCGGCGAGTCCGAGGCAGTCTTCGAGGGTCAGACCATGGCGCAGCCGTCGTCGATTGCCTCGCTGTTCAGCGACCGGGCCGGGCACGACTTCCTGGCGGACCTCGCCCGGCGTCGACGCCTCGAGCCGCTGGCGTGGGCCTGGGTGGACGGACTGGACGTGCCGTGGGCCGAACTCCACGGCGAGCCTCTCGCGCCCCCCGTGAGCCTGCCGCCCTACCGCTTCGACCACATCAACTTCCAGCGACGGCCAAGCGAGCCCGCCGGGAGCGTCGTCTACTCGACGAGACACTTCGAGGTGAATGTGCCGGCGTGGCGGCCAGAACCCGCTCCATCATCCGTCGAGCCCCCTCGACGCTTGTTGCTGATGGGCGATGAAAGCGACATCGCTGCGGTCCGGCGGCACTGGCCCTCGACGCCCATCATCCTGGTGGGTCAGGTCTCCGAGGATGAGCTCGTGCCCGTGGGAGAGAGTTGGCGAATCAGCCCCCGCAGCGCGGGCGACTTCGACAAGCTTTTGGCCGCGCAGGCCGGAGACGTCCCCATCGATGTCCTGAACCTGTGGCCCCTGCACGCCGGTTCCGACACATCCGTGGACCCCGCCATCGGGGCCTCGCTCCACCTCGTCGGCGCGGCCGGACGGACCTCGGCGCGAGTGCGGCGCGTGGTGTGTGTGACTCGTCGAGGAAGCGTTCCCCAGCCCTTCGATGACGCTGCAGCGGCGGTGGGGCACTCCGCCGCCCTCGTGGCGCCCGAAATGACCTTCACCCTTCTCCGGGTCGATGGCGCCGCCTCTGTCGGTGAGTGCGTCGACCATGCCGTCAGTGAGTGGGCGGCCTCCGACCCCGAGGTCCTGCGTCGTGATGGCGCCCGTTTCGTGCCCGAACTGGCGGCACCGGCTGCCGCCGACGAGCCCATCGTCATCCGCCGGGGAGCGGTGTGCCTCGTCACCGGGGGAATGGGGGCCCTCGGCCGGATCGTGAGCCGGCACCTGGCATCCACCCTCGCGGCTCACCTGGTGCTGGTGGGGCGTTCGGCTCCCACGCTGGAGACAAGCGAACACTTGGAATCGCTGAAGTCGTCCGGTGCCGCCAGTGCTGTCTACCTGCAGGCCGATGTCAGCGACGTGACGGCCATGCGTGAGGTGGTGCGGTCCGTCCGACAGCAACGCGGGGGTGTGCATGCCGTCGTCCACGCGGCCGGAGTCCTCGACTCCCGCCCCCTCAGTGCCATGGATGAACGGGCACTCGAGGGTGCCCTCAAGGCCAAGGTCGAAGGCGTCCAGGTGCTCGACGAGGTCACTCGTGACGAGGACCTCGATGCGGTAATCTTGTTCTCGTCGGCGTCGGCGGTCTTGGGTGACTTTGGGCTTGGCGGCTACGGTGTCGCCAATCGATTCCTCGACGCGTTCTGCGAGTACCGCAATCACCTGCGCGCCCAAGGCGCCCGACGGGGCGCGACCGTATCGATCGACTGGCCTCTCTGGGAGGACGGCGCCATGCGGGCGGGGGGACAGCGACTCCACCAGCAGGCGTCTGGCGTCGTGCCACTCGGCACGGCAGAGGGCCTTGCCATCTTCGACACCGTCCTCGCCCGCGGCATCTCAACGGCCGTGGTGATGCCGGCCGTTCACGACGGCGCGGCGCCTGCACCGCGAGCCGATGCCGACCACCTGCCCACTGTCGACACGACGGGTGGCGCTGCTGAGCCGGCCCGCCCGGAGACTGCCGGGTCCGAGTCGCTACGCGAGCAGGTTCTCGATGCGACTGCTCGGGCGCTCGGGATCGAGGTGGAGCGTATTGACCTCGAGGCGGACCTCGCGGACTACGGCTTTGATTCCGTCTCGCTCAAGACCCATGCGCGACGGCTGACAGAGGAGCTGGGGATTCCGGTCTCGCCGACCGTGTTCTTCGCGTGCGGAACGCTGGGCGAGGTGCTGCGTCTCCTCGTGGACCAGCACGGCGACCAGATCGAGGTACCCTCCGCCAGCCGGGCTCCCGAAAGGGATGCGGACCCCGCTGACGCGACCGACTCCTTGCTCGGTGATGCCCCCGCCCCTGTGCCAAACGGTCACAGTGACCTCCTCCGGCCGGGCGATCTCACCGACGGCTTGGCGAACGACGCGGCTGCCGTCAACCCGGTGATGGACGTCCGCGAGGACGCGAGCATGCCCATCGCGGTGGTCGGCATGGCAGCCCGCTTCCCGGGCGCCGGGAACATAGAGGAGTACTGGCGGAACTTGGTCGGGGGAGTCGACTCCATCGTCGAGATTCCGCGTGATCGGTGGGACTGGCGGGACTGGTACTCGGCTGACGGGGATCGGGAAGGGCGGTCGGTGAGCAAGTGGGGCGGGTTCATCGGTGGAGTCGACGAGTTCGACTCACGCTTCTTCAAGATCTCGCCGCTGGAGGCGGAGATGATGGACCCGCAACAGCGCCTGCTGCTCCAAACGGCTTGGGCGGCCATCGAGGACGCGGGATGGAAGCCCGAGTCCATCACGGGCCGTCGGCTGGGGGTCTTCGTGGGGGCACAGTTCCACGAGTATGCACAGTTGCTCGCCTCCGCTGGTCTCAGCCAGGCCCAGATCGGCACCGGAGTGGAGCACTCCATGCTCGCGAACCGCATTTCGTACCTGTTGGACGCGCATGGGCCGAGCGAGGTCGTGGACACCGCCTGTTCCGGCGCGCTGACGGCGGTCCACCGTGCCATGCGGTCGCTCCGATCGGGTGAGACGGAGATCGCGCTGGTCGGTGGGGTCAGCCTGATGCTGACGCCCCGGTACCACGTGCTGACCACCCAGATGGGCGTGGCGTCGCCCAGTGGGCGCTGCCGCACCTTCGGCGCCAATGCGGACGGCTATGTGCGGGGAGAGGGCGTCGGCGTCCTGACCCTGAAGCCGTTGGCACAGGCGATACGGGACAACGACCATGTCTGGGGGGTGCTACGAGGCTCCGCAGTCGGGCACGGTGGTCATGCCCACTCATTTAGCGCTCCGAACCCCCGGGCGCAGGCCGACCTCCTGCTGGCGGCCTGGGATGATGCGAGCGTTGACGCCGCAGACATCGGTTACATCGAGGCTCACGGTACGGGAACGGAGCTCGGTGACCCGGTGGAGGTCGAGGGTCTGTCGACAGCGTTCGACGAGTCGGCCCGCCGTTCGGGAAGGGCCCCCGCGATCGGTGCCTGCGGATTGGGCTCCGTCAAGACACAGATCGGTCACCTGGAGCCGGCCGCTGGGATCGCGGGTCTGGTGAAGCTGATCCTCGCGCTGCGCCACCACATCATGCCGGGCACGCTCAATGCCCTGCCGCGAAATCCCTATTTGGAACTGGAGGGCAGCCCCTTCACCGTGGTTGATCGCTCCACGGTATGGCCGGCGCCCGTCATCGACGGCGAACCACGTCGCGGCGGCGTCAGCTCGTTTGGCTTCGGCGGGGCGAATGCGCATGTGGTCGTCGAGGAGCACCGGCAGGAGCCACCGGCAGGCGAACCTGCGGGGGGCGTCGGGGATCCTCGAGTGGTCATGCTCTCCGCCCGCACGGATGCGCAGCTTCGCCGATCCGCGAGGCACCTGGCGGACTTCCTGTCGCGAGATTTCGACCGACACCTGGAGAGGGTCAGGGTCGTGTTGGGCGAGTGGCTGGGAGTGCCTTTCTCCGAGTTGGACGGGGACACCACCTTGGGCGACGTCGGGCTTGACGCGGCGTCCATCGCGTCGGTGGTGTCGCGGCTGCGGTCCCAGTGTGGGGCAAGGCCGCACGGCCTTGTCGTGGGCCTTGACACCACGGTGGCCGAGCTCGCTGCGGGCTTGCCTGCCACGGTGGACCTCGGCGACGTCGCCTACACCTTGGCGGTGGGACGTACAGCGCACCCACGCCGCTACGCGGTCGTGGTGGGTTCCATCGACGAGCTCGTGGAGCGGCTCGAGCAGTTTGCCGACGGGCGGGAAGCAGAGACCCTGGTTGGCGGGAGTGGGGACAGCGACGAGGAGGCTGCCGCGAGGGACTGGCTGCGTGGCGAGGACGTCGACTGGTCCACGTACATGTCCGGGCGGAAGGTGTCGCTGCCGACGTACTCGTTCGAGCCCTCCCGCCACTGGTTCAGCGGGCCGGAACCCGTTGCTGGGACAGTTCCGGACGCACCACCAACGCATCCCTTCGCGGGCAGCGTCGACGAAAGGGAAGGAATCTGGACCCTCACAACCACCCTGCGAGGAGGTGAGCTCTTCCTGCGAGACCACGTGGTTCATGGCTCCCGTACCCTCCCCGGGGTCGCCTTCCTCGAACTGGCCCGCTACGCGGCGGGTCTCCACATAGGGGGAACGATCAGCGTGGTGAAGGACCTCATCTGGGCCAAGCCCTTGGTGGCTGGTCCCTCGCCCGTGGAGCTGCGGTCCGCCGCGTCCGCGGGGCCGGGCGGAACGGTGTCGATCGAGTTCACTTCGGACGAAGGGATCCACGCGCGGGCCAGATGCCTCGTGTCCGAGTCAGCGCAGACCCAGCAGCCATTGCCGATTGCCGCCATCCGAGACCGTTTGACGCCATTCGCCTCCGGGGTCCAATGCTACGAACGGCTCCGGGGATCCGGGCTGGAGTACGGTTCCTCATTCCAGTGTCTTGATGAGGTGTGGTCCTCGGCGGACGAGGCTCTCGCCCGGTGGACCCGAGCACCGCAGCCGGCGTCCGAGCAGCGAGGCTGGGTACTGGACCCGGCCACCTTCGACGGGGCCCTGCACACACTGCTGGCGTTGGTCGACCAGTCGAGCGGCAATCCGTCCGTGCCCTTCAGCATGGGGGAGGTCCGGATCCACGCGCCGCTTCCGTCCAATGGCTGGGCCCATGCGACCAGGAGAGGCCAGGGCGCTGGTCACGTTCCCCGCTTCGACCTTCGGATCACGGACGGTGACGGAGCCGTGTGTGTTGACGTCCATGACCTGGCGCTGCGCCAGATGGCACCCGCGGCCAACGGCAGCTACGGGGACCCCGAGGTGGCGATCGGCGATCCCTCGACCACCGATGGGGTCCTCGCTTTCGCCCCCTGTTGGGTACCCGGGGATCTGGGGGAAGCTGCGCAAAAGGACCGCCCGGTCCAGGTGTTGTGCGTCGGGGAGGCCTCTCGTCTGAGACACGCGCTGGAAACGGACGTGAGTGTGAGAACGGCCACGGTCGAGGACGTGTTCCACGCCTGCCGTGACCTGGTTGCCCAGAGAAATCCTGGACGGCTTGTGATCGTCACCGATCGGCGCGACCCGGTGGGTGAGGGATTGGCCGGACTTGCCCGCACCTCCCGACTCGAGAACCCGGAGCTGGCAGTCTCGGTGGTCCAGACGGACGGTCTCCCGGACGTGGAGCGGGTCCGTCAGGAGGTCTCGCGAGGAGACGACGATGTCGTCGTCCTGCATGGGGCGGACGGCCGATTCCGTCAGTCCCTCCGCGAGATCGAGCTGCCTGCGCCGTCCGGTCGGCCCTTCCGCGAAGGCGCGATCGCGGTGGTCACGGGAGGTCGAGGCAGGATCGGTCGGTTGTTGGCCGAGCACTTGGTGGGGCGCGGCGTCGCTGGTGTGGTCTTGATCGGCCGCCATCCGGCCGACGCGGAAACCGAGCGCTGGGCCCGCCAGCTCGGGGTGCCGGTGATGCTCGAGGACGCGAATGTGACGGATCGAGCGGCGACCGCCGCCGCCCTGGGGCGCGCCCGTGACCGTTTTGGTGGTCTCCATGTCCTCGTCCATGCGGCTGGCGTGGTTCGCGATGGGGCACTGGCTCGAAAGAGCGATGCGGATTGGGTTGATGTTGTCGAGCCGAAGGTACGCGGGGCCGAGGTCCTAGACGAACTCACCGCACGCGACGACCTAGACCTTTTCGTCCTGTGTTCCTCGTGCTCCGGGGTGTTGGGCAACGCAGGGCAGGCTGACTACTCCTACGCGAACTGCCGTCTCGACGCCTTCGCACGCCAACGGGAGGAACTGGTCGAGCTCCACCGACGCTCCGGTCACACCGTGTCCATCGCGTGGCCGCTGTGGCGGGACGGTGGGATGACGGTGCCTGGTCACGTGGTGGACCGGCTCCGCCAGGCCCTCGGGATGGCCCCGATGCCCACCGCCGTCGGTCTGGAGGTCTTCGACGCGGCGACCCTGTCCAACCAGACCCGAGTGGGGGTGGCCTTCGGTGACGTGTCGACCCTTCGGGAAAAACTCCTGGTGGAAGACCAGCCGCGAGACCTACCGGATGCCTCGCCGGCCGCCGATGAGGACGCCCTGATGCGCGTCGTCGCGAACCTCTTGAGGGTGGACGTCTCGGAGCTGGACGTCGACGAGGACATCACCAACTATGGCGTGGACTCGATCATGATGATCTCCCTGATGAAGGCGATCGAGAGGGAACTGGGCGTCATCGTCGAACCGGGCGTGCTTGCCGAGCAAGCCACGATCCGCGACATGGCTGGGGCGCTCAGCGGCATGGCCCCCGAAGTGTCTGTCCCCGAGACGGAACGCTCGCTGTCGGACCCGTCCAGCTCTTCAGAGGTGGGATCACTGTCGTCGGCGCCGTCCCGTTCATCCGAGCCGCGCCCTGCGGGCGTGGGGGGCCATGATGGTCGCCTGGCGGTGATCGGCATGGCGGGACGTTTCCCCGGGGCCGCCACTTTGGACGACTATTGGCGGAACCTGGTCGATGGTCGGGACGTCGTCACCGAGATCCCGTCCGATCGCTGGCCGCTGGACGGGTTCTTCAGCGCCGACAAGACCGCCGCCCAGCGGTCGTACTCACGCTGGGGCGGGTTCCTGGACGACATCTATGGCTTCGATGCGGCGCGATATCGAATCACCGAGGCCGACGCCCTTGCGATGGACCCCACGCATCGAATGCTCATGGAACTGGCCGACGAGCTGTGGGCCGATGCAGGTTACGACGCCGCCGAGCTGGCGGGATCCCGCACTGGGGTGTTCATCGGCGGCGGTGAAAGCAACTACGTGAATCGCGCTGCCGACCGTCTCCTCCCCGAGTTCGAGAGGAAGATGGTGGTGAACACCATCCCGAACATGATGGCGGCTCGTTTGTGTGACGCGTTCGACATGCATGGACCCGCCCAGGTGATCGACACGGCCTGCTCGTCGTCGCTGGTGGCCGTGCACAATGCCTGCCGCGCGGTGCTGGCAGGCGACTGTGAGCAGGCGATCGTCGGCGGCATCGAGCTGCTCGTCGACGGGTACCTGCACGTCGCACTGAGCAAGGCCGAGGTGCTCGCCGACGACGGCATCTGCTACGTCTTCGACGAGCGTGCCAAGGGCATGGTTCTGGGCGAGGGAGCGGGCCTGTTGCTCATCAAGCCGTACGACGCCGCGATTCGCGATGGTGACAACGTTCGTGCGGTCATCCTGGGCAGTGCCGTCAACAACGATGGTCGGACGATGGGGCTGACCGTTCCGAGCGCCGAAGGTCAGGAAGAGGTGCTGCGCAGGGCGTACGCGGCGGCGGGCGTGAGTCCCGCCAGTATCAGCTACCTCGAGGCCCATGGCAGCGGAACCCTCCTCGGTGACCCGATCGAGATCCGCGCCGCGTCCAAGGTGCTCGGTGAACACGGCAGTGGAATCGGCCACTGCGGGGTCGGTTCGGTCAAGTCGAATGTCGGTCACCTGCTCAGGGCAGCGGCGATGCCGTCGGTGGTGAAGGTGGTCTTGTCGCTGCAGCATCGCCAGATCCCTCCCACCCTGCACTGTGAGAATCCGCATCCGCGTTTCCGCTTCTCCGAATCCCCGTTCCGTCCGGTGACGGAGCTGGAACCGTGGCACGTCCCGGGCGGAGGAGCCCGGCGGGCGGGCGTCTCGTCCTTTGGGTTCGGCGGGACCAACGCGCACCTCGTGCTCGAGGAGTTCAATGCGCCACCGGGGTTCGTGCTCCGCAGACGCCCGCACCCCGCCCCGTCGTTCTCCCGCAAGCAGTTCCGGCTGCGGGCTCATGGCGAGAGCGCCGGTGTGGGCGAGGACGAGCTCGAGCGGTTGCTTGATGCCGTCAGGGACGGTCAGCTCACAGTGGACGAGGCGTTCGACAAGGTGGAGGGACTCCGATGAACACACGCCCGAGTGATTTCCGTTCCGAGGTTCTTCGACAGACCCTGCGGGAGGTCCGCGACGGGCGCATGTCGAATCGCGAGGCCAAGCGGATCCTGGAGCTCGGATCCGATTCACCGAGCGCGACCATCGGTTATGCGGCGCCCCGGGTGAGGGACCACAGGGGCCTCAATCCCTTCGACTCCAGGCCCGGCACCCGGGTGGTCCTCGGCCTGACGTGGTGCGCCATGGCGATCACGACGCTCATGCGAGCTCAAGGCGGTGCCGTGGGGCTGCGTTCGGTCAGCTTCGATCGTCCAGTCCTGCTGGACGGCGAAGACGCCGAGGTCATCGCCCATGTCGAAACGCAACCCGCCACTGGCGTCGTGACGGTCGAAACCGTCGGCCCGAACGATCCGGTGGGGACGACCGTCGCGTCAGCCCGGCAGTGCGACGCCGGTGCGGCGGAGTCGGTGGACCTTGAGGCGGCCCGCGACGGCCTCCAGGAGGTGGACGCACACCGCCTTGCCACGCGGGTGGAGGGTCAGCGAGGCCCTTCCCTCCAGTGCATCCGTCGGCTCTGGAGCGGACAGGGACGGGTGGTTGCCGAGCTGGAGATGAGCGACGAGCTCGAACTGGACGCCAGCTGCCTCGCCGTTGACCCCTCGCTGCTCGATGCTGGCTACGTGGCCAGTCTGGAGCTGGTCGATGGTGATGGGGAGCGTGGCGACCTCGACGGGGCCACGGGGGTCTGGATCCCGTTCTCGATCGATCGGGTTGAGGCGCATGCCTTGGTGGGTCGCAGTTCCACGTGCGTGGTTCGCAACGCACGCTCACGCGGCGACGTCCACACGTGTGACATCGCCCTGTGTGACGACGAGGGCCGGGTGCTGCTGTCGATCGTCGGCTTCACCTACCGCTTTGTGCGCTATGGGGCGGACGCCCCCAGCGTCGACACGCCGTCGCCCGGCGTTCGAGACGCCGCCACCATGCCGCTGCGGAACCGCGTCCGCGACTTCTTGGCCGACAAGCTGTGGCAGCGCAACGGCCACGTCGACGTCCTGGATGACGAGACGTTCATGTCCAATGGCATGGAGTCCATGGGGTTGATCGAGCTGGCGCGCAGCATCGAGGACGACCTGGGTGTGGCGCTGTACCCGACCCTCTTCTTCGAGCACCAGACCTTGACCGAACTCGTCGAATGGTTCGCGGAGAACCATGCGAGCGCGTTCGAACAACTTGCAGACTCGGACGCGCCCGCGCCCCAGGCCACTTCACGCCCGGCCGAGGCAGGGCCGCGCCCCGCGCCCGAACCGGCAGCGCACAGCGCGGACATCGCGATCATCGGGATGGCTGGCAGATTCGCCGGATCGCCGGATCTCGACTCGTTCTGGGAGAACCTGTCGGCGAACAGGAACCTCATCAGCGAGGTTCCCTCCGACAGGTGGGACTGGCGGGAGTGGTTCGACGAGGACCCAACCTCGGCAGGCCGCACCTATTCTCGCTGGGGCAGTTTCATCGACGTTGCGCAGTTCGACGCTCAACATTTCGGTGTGTCGCCCCGTGAGGCACGATGGATGGATCCGCAGCTGCGTCTGTTGCTCGAGGTCTGTCACCAGGCGGCCGAGGCGGCTGGCATGGGGGGACGTCTCAAGGGCACGACGACTGGGACCTTCGTCGGGAGCTGTTTCACGGACTACTGGGACGAGGTCGTCCGCGCTCGCGTTCCCATCCAGGACTACCAGGCCGCTTCGGGGCTGTTCTCCGCCCTGGCTGGTCGTTTGTCCTACACCTTTGACCTCCATGGTCCGAGCGTCACGGTTGACGCTGCTTGTGCCTCCTCCCTGACGGCCCTGCACCTCGCCATGGCGTCGCTGCGGTCGGGAGAGAGCGAGACGGCGCTTGTCGCCGGAGTCAACTTGGTTCTCAGTCCACTGCACCACGTCGCGGCTGCCAAGGCCATGGCGTTGTCTTCGAGTGGGCAGTGCCACACGTTCGACGCCCGCGCGGACGGATACGTGCCAGGTGAGGGCGTTGCGGCGGTCCTCCTCAAGCCTCTCGACGCAGCGATCCGCGACCACGACCCCATCCAAGGCGTGCTGAAGGGCAGCGCCACCAACCACAACGGGCGATCGAACAATCCCACCGCCCCGAGCGGCGACGCGCAGGTGGCCGTGCTGGAGGCGGCGTGGAAGGATGCGGGGGCGGACGCGGACGCCATCACCTACCTGGAGGCGCACGGTACGGGCACCCTCCTGGGTGATCCCGTGGAGCTCTCGGCCATCAAGCAGGCCTTCTCGCGCGCCGAGGTCACGTCGTCCGTCTGCCGGGTCGGCTCCGTGAAGCCCGCCATCGGCCACCTGGAAGGGGCGGCGGGGCTGGCCAGCCTCATCAAGGTGGTGCTGTGCATGCACCACGGAACGTACGTCGGCATGTCCGGATTCGAAGCACCGAATCCCTACTTGGCGCTCGACGACGCGCCGTTCGAACTCGATGTGGACCCGCAGCCCTGGACGACGCCTCACGGTGGTCCCCGGCGCGCGGGGATCAGCTCGTTCGGTCTCTCGGGCACGAACACGCACGTGGTTGTCGAGGAGGCGCCGATGCGTCCCGATCCTGCCCCCGAGCAGGAAGGGGCCTCCGTCCTGCTCTTGAGCGCTCCCAGCGAGGATCAACTGCGCCGCTGGGCCGACTCGGTCGCGCACCACATCGAACTCGAGCGCCCGGCGCTGAGCGACGTGGCCCACACCCTGCGGCACGGACGGGAGACCCACCCAGTCCGGATGGCCGTCGTGGCGGATCGCCTTGACGTCGCCATCGGCTTGTTGCGAGAGACCGCGCCCGGCACCGTCGGCTGGGAAACCGACGACGAGACCGCGGACGTGCGGGCTGCTCGCGCCTGGCTCGAGGGAGCGCCCATGCCGGGAAGTGCCCCCGGGCGGATGATCTTGCTGCCGCCCCGCCCCTTCCGTCCGGATCGGCACTGGTTTCCCATCTCTCCGACCGGACCCGACGCGGCCGACGCCACCGCAGACCGCGAGGAGTCAACGAAGGACCGCCGCACGTCGGAGTTGTATGTGCCCGGATGGCGCGCAGTCGGCCCTGCGCAACGTGCGGCGGGAGGCGCCGTCGTCCTGCTCGGAGACCAGGAGGCGTTGGCGCAAGCCCGGACAGGTCTGCGCCGTGGCCAGGACGTTCGCGTCGCGGAGATCGCTCTGGCCGGGTCGGACGTCACCTTGGAGCCCTCCCTCGTCGATGGTGCGGACGTCATCATCCTATGGGGGCCCGCATGGTCGCTGCGCTTCGGTTTCCGACTGCTTGCCGAACTCAGACGGCGGGCTCCTCGCCGCGTCGTCATCGTCCACGGGCACGAGGCTGCTCAGCCGCCCCAGCCCGCAGCGGTGGCCTTGGGTGCGGTGACGCTGACTCCAGCAGCAATTCGGTGCCCATTCACCGTGGCCGAGGTGTCCGACGGCCGCGATCCAGCGTCCCTCGTGGAGGTGGCCTTAACCGAGCTGAGTGGTGAGGGAGGCGAGGTACGACTCGAGTCCGGCAACCGTTGGAAGAGACAACTGACGCTCGCGCTGGCCAGGATCGGCGGCGTCGGCCCAGACCGTCCGCCGTTCGACGTCGACGGTCCGTGGATCGTGACCGGTGGGCTGGGTGCGCTGGGGCGGCTACTGGCACGCCACCTTGCCGAGAGGTTCCACGCAGGGCTTGTCCTGACTGGGCGTTCTGCCCCATCGCAGGAATCCGAGCGGGTCGTGGCCGAGTTCCGATCGGTCGGGGCCGCACACTGCGAGTATCGCCAGCTCGACGTCACCGACGCCCAGGCAGTCGCGTCCCTGATGGGCGACGTCCGTGCGCGGCTGGGACGGATCGGTGGCGTCATCCATGCCGCTGGCGTCGCCGACGGTCGGCCATGGTTCGACAAGGCCGACGCGGACATCGACTCCGTCCTGGCGCCCAAGGTGCTCGGGGTCCGCGCTCTCGACGAGGCGACGAGCACCGACGACCTCGCCGCGTTCGTGGTCTTCTCATCGGCGTCATCGGCGCTGGGCGGAATGGGCCTGGACGACTACGCCGCCGCAAATCGATACCTGGACGCCTACGTGACCGAGCGCGAGTTGCGCCGTTCTGCTGGACAGCGGCGAGGCCGCAGCGTCAGCATCGCGTGGCCACTGTGGCGCGACGGGGGCATGCACGTGACGAACGAGTCGCTCTACTTGGGCGCCTCGGGGCTCGACTACCTGGAAACCGACGATGCGCTCGCCGCCTTCGACGCCGTCATGGCGTCCGACCTGTCCCACGTCGTGGTCCTGTCGGGAACCCACGAGGCCCTCGTCCGTATCACGACGCCGCAGGAGGGAAACGCCGAGATGTCCGAGGCAGCGCAGGATGCTGGCGAGCCGGTGACGGACCACGCCGAAAACACCGAAATCGTCAACGACGCCGACGTCCTCGTCCCGTGGGTGAGCGAGAGGCTGGCGGCCATGGCCGCCGAGGTGTTGACTGTCCAGCCGGCAGACATCGATCCCCACGAGAACCTTGGGTCATATGGCTTCGATTCCATCACTCTCAAGGAGCTGACCCGAGCCGTCCAGGAGCAGCTCGGCGTGGTGGTGACGCCCACGGTCTTCTACACCTACCCGACGCTGGACTCGGTGGCGGAATTCATCGTTCGCGATGACCCCGATGGCATCGGCGTCGCTCGTCAGGGACGGGAAACCTCCCCCCATCCGCCCGCGGCCGAGCGCGTCCTCGAGACCGTCGGTGAACCGTCGTCCCCGCCCGCGTCGGCCGCCGTCGACCTGGGTGGGGAAGCGAACTACCCCGTGGCGGTGATCGGCATGGCAGGCCGATTCCCGGGAGCAGACGATCCGCACTCGTTCTGGCAGCGGCTGGTTGCTGGCGACGACCTGGTGACGGAGGTGCCAACCAACCGATGGTGTTGGGAGGACATCTACAGCCCCGAGAGGATGACGCCGGGCAGGACGCAGTCGAAGTGGGGCGCCTTCCTTGAGGGACACGACATGTTCGACGCAGACTTCTTCGGCATCTCGCCCCGCGAGGCCGAGTTGATGGACCCGCAGCAGCGTCTCTTCCTTGAAACGTCGTGGGCGGCCCTGGAGGACGCGGGGTGGCTGCCCGACGCGGTGCGAGGACGCCCGATCGGCGTTTTCGCGGGCGTCCAATTCTCAGAATACCAGTCCCTCGTGGACAAGGCGGGGATCCAACGAGTCCAGGTCGGCACGGGCAATGCGCACACGATGATCCCCAACCGGGTGTCCTACTTCCTCGATCTCAGGGGCCCGAGCGAAAGCGTCGACACCGGGTGCTCGTCCTCCTTGGTCGCAATCCATCGGGCCATCAGGGCGCTGCGGACGGGGGACTGCGAGGCGGCTCTGGCCGGTGGCGTCAGCTTGGTGTTGAGTCCGTACTACCACGTGCTGTCGAACCAGGCGGGGGTGTTGTCGCCAACAGGACGCTGCAGGACCTTCGACTCGAGCGCCGACGGCTATGTCAGGGGCGAGGGGGTCGGAGTCCTGCTGCTGAAGCCCCTGCAATCCGCGCTCCGGGACCGTGATCACGTGTACGCGGTGTTGCGCGGCAGCGCCGTCAACCACGGGGGCAGGGCCAGTTCGCCCACGGCGCCGAACGCCATCGCGCAGGGCGAGGTGGTCCAGCGTGCCTTGGCGGACGCCCGTGTTGACCCGGCGAGCGTCACCTACGTCGAGGCGCACGGGACAGGGACCGAGCTGGGCGACCCCATCGAGGTGGAGGGGCTGGTGCGCGGTTTCACTGCCGCTCTTGAGAGCTATGGGGACGACCACGTCGCGGATCCGGGTTGCACCTTGGGTTCGGTCAAGAATCAGATCGGCCACCTCGAGCCCGCGGCTGGCGTCGCCAGCTTGATCAAGGTCGTGCTGGCCATGAAGCATCGCACCCTTCCGGGGCTACTCCACTTCACCGTGCAGAACCCGTACCTGCCCTTGGACGGGTCCCGGTTCCGTCTGGGGATCGAGACCGGCCCGTGGCGGGCGGCGGTCGACCACGGCGGCGTCGCGTTGCCCCTCCGAGCGGGTGTGTCATCGTTCGGTTTCGGAGGTGCCAATGCGCACGTCATCGTCGAGGAGGCGCCCCCGCAGGAGGTTCCGATCGGAGGCGGTTCTCGCCAGCTCGTGGTGTTGTCGGCGCGGACCGCGGATCGTCTGCGGGACTATGCGGCGCGCATGTCCGAAGCTCTTAGGAGCGCGAGGTACGGAGGGGGGCCGGCCGGGGTCACCCTCGAGGACGTGGCCTTCACCCTGCAAGTGGGGCGGCACCAGATGGGCGAGCGGCTGGCCTTCGTGGCGTCCACCCTCGGGGAGGCGGCGGAGAAGCTGTCAACGTTTGCCGCAGGCACCATGCCGGCGATGGCCGTCACGAACTCGTCGGCGTCCGGGGAACTGGACTCTGCCAAAATCGACGTCAGCCGTGGGCAGGTCGCGTCGCTGTGGCGGACGCAGCGCGTGGAGGAGCTGGCCGACCTGTGGGTGCGGGGCCTTGGCATCGACTGGGGCTCGTTGGATCGCACGCGTGAGCCTCGCCGCGTGCCGCTGCCCAGCTATCCGTTCGCGCGCACCCGGTACTGGTTCGAGAGCACCCCTTCCGCTCCCAGCTCGGCGTTGCCAGTATCTGCTGACCCGCTGTTGTCGATCCTGCGCGAGCCGTGCTGGGTTGAAGCGGCGCGTTCCTCGCAAGGTGGGCGACGACGTTCCGACAGAGCCTGGATTGTGAGCAGCGGTCAGGGAGCCGCGCTGGCCCAAGAGATCGCCGTCCGGTATGTGTCCGCGACCTTCTGCGACTACCTGACGGAGGACACTCCCGGCCCCTCCGAGGACGTCTGGTTCCTAGGCGTCCACGAGGCGGACGAGGTACTCCCCGGCAGTGAGGAATTGGATTCGGCTTTGGGCTTGCTCAGGCTGATCAGGGGCATGGACGCGGCGGGCTTGTCCGAGACGCCCGTCCGCCTCTGGGTGGTCACCCGTGATGTCCACCGCTCCATCGGCGGACCTGCCGCTCCCTACGCGGCCACCTGTGTGGGACTCGCCCGATCGGCTGCGCGTGAACACCCTGCATGGGAAGTGGTGATCGCCGACATCGACGGCGCACAGCCTTCGCCGCGCAACGTCGACCTTCTGCTGCGAGAACCCATTCCGTTCGGCGAGGAGGTCCGCATCGAAGGGACCAGGCTGCTCGTCAGGGCTTTGCGCCCCGTCACTGTCGAGGACGCTCACCGCAGTCCGTTCCGCCCGCAGGGCGTCTACCTCATCGTGGGGGGAGCCGGGGGCGTCGGCTCGCTTCTGGCGCGCCATCTGGCGAAGGCCTGTGGCGCCAAGGTCGCGCTGCTCGGCCGCGCCGCCGTGGGGGCAAGCCATCGTGAGCTGCTGGACACCATCCGGGCGGAGGGCGGCGAAGGGCTCTACATCCGTTGCGATGTCACCGACCGCGAGCAGGTGCGTCGGGCGATCGAGACCACCAAGAACGAGTTCGGCCGTCTGGACGGCGTGATCCACTCGGCCATGGTCCTGCGCGACCGGACGCTGAGGTCGATGACCGACGGCGATCTCCGTGACGTCTTTGCTCCAAAGGTCGCCGGACTGGTGGCGCTGGCCGACGCCCTTCGGGGGGAGTCGTTGGACTTCCTGCTCTTGATGTCCTCGGCCCAGACCTTCATCGGCGCCGCGGGGCAGGGCAACTATGCTGCCGCATCGCAGTTCGAGGACAGGTACGCTCAGTGGCTGCGCGTCGGCGCGCCGTGGCCGGTCAAGGTCGTGAACTGGGGGTACTGGGGTGCGGTGGGCGCAGTGTCCGCGCCGTCCTATGCGCGGCGGCTGGGCGAACAGGGGGCACAGCCGATCGAGCCGAGTTCTGGGCTGGAGGTCGTAACTCGACTGTTGGCCAGCGACAGTGTCGACCAGGTCATGGCGGCTCAGGTCGACACGGAGAAGCTGGGCCAGTATGTGCGCTTGACCGACGGCAAGTCGGAAGGGCCAGCCGACGACTCCGGCTCCGATCTTCGCGCGGCCCTGGCAGATGCACCCAGGCTCGACGGGGAGACCCTTCGCGACGCCGAGGCGGCGTGGACGGGCCTGGCGGACCTTACGCGCCGTTGGCTGCGCGTTGTGGCCACGTCCTTGTGCGCCCCAGCGGGAGATGTCGGTGGGTCGTTGTCTGCGCGCCTGCGCGAATGGCCAGACAGGGCAGTCGAGCATGATCGGCTGGTTGCGGCGATGGCCGCCATCTTGGACCGGGACGCCCAGGATCCGAGACCTGACGAGGACCTTCACCTGACGACGCTTCGAGAGGACGGGCGCCGCCTCGCGGACGAGTATCCGGGGGTTCGGGCGCACGTCCGCCTTCTGGAGGCGTGTATGGACCGCTACCCGGAACTCCTCAAGGACGAGGTCACCCCCACGGAGGTCATGTTCCCAGGCGGGCGAGGGGATCTGCTCGAGGAGATCTATCGCGGAGACGCGATCACTCATCACTTCAACCGCCTGGTGTCCCACACCATCAGGGCCGCGGTACGCGACCGATTGGCCCGCGGTTGGGGCTCGATCCGGATCCTCGAGGTCGGGGCGGGCACGGGTGCGACCACCGAGGTCATCCTGGGAGGACTGGGGGAGGACCTCGCGCACGTCTCCTACGAGTTCACCGACATCTCTGCCCAGCTGGTGGCCCAGGCCAAGGCGCGGCTGGGCGCCAGGTACCCGCGAATGCAGTTCGGCGTCCTCGACATCGAACGCGACCTCGCTGAGCAGGGCCGGGACAGGAGCGACTTCGACCTCGTGGTTGCGACGAACGTGCTCCATGCGACATCCGACGTTGCCGTATCGGTTGGCCGGGTGCGGGAATTCCTCCGCCCCGGGGGGTGGCTCGTCCTCAACGAGGGAACGCGCGTCCACGACTACGCGACGCTAACCTTTGGCCTCTTGCCCGGTTGGTGGAGCAGCAGGGATCAGCACCGCCGATTGCCCGCGTCCCCGATGATCGACCGCAATGGCTGGCTCGAGGTGCTCGCGTCCTCCGGCTTCGCCTCGTGCGAAGTCCTCGGTCTTGGGCCCGATGCGCCCGAGACGCTAGCGGACCAGCAAAGCGTCATCGTGGCGGTCGCGTCCGGCGAACCCGAGCTGGTCGCGGCGCAGCCGCAATCGCTGTCGTCCGGGCAGGGGGCGGAGACGACCGCCCTGGCTCCGGCGGTGCCCCCGCCGGACGATGGGGATGAGGCGCTCACGTCATGGGTCACGGAGACCGTCGTGGGAATCATTGCCGACATCCTCCATGTGGGCGAGGCCGACCTCGATCTCGACGAGCCACATGCCGATCGGGGGGTGGACTCGGTGATGGCGATTGAGATCGCGAACGTCATCAACGAGACCATGAAGATCCGAATCAGGTCGACCGACCTGTTCAACTACCCAAGTCCCCGCAAGCTCGTGGCCCACATCTGCCGAGAACACGGTGCGGCGCTGGCGTCGCGGGTTCCGCGGTCTGAGGGAACGGCCGCGCCCGCTCAACGTGAAGTCACGGCCGATGGGCCCCTACCCCCCGCGGGTCCGAAGGCGCTGGACATCGCGGTGGTCGGCATGTCCGGCCAGTTCGCCGGTGCGCGCGCCCTGGACGAGTTGTGGGCCAACCTCTGCGCGGGGCGTTGCTCCGTGGGCGAGAGCGCCCACTGGGGTTCCGACAACCCCTACGACCGTCACCATCCGGGGATCTCGTACAGCAGGAGGGGCGGCTTCCTGGACAAGGTCGATCGGTTCGACCCGCTGTTCTTCAACATCTCACCGCGTGAAGCCGAGGTGATGGACCCCCAGCATCGGCTGCTCCTCCAGGAGTCGTGGCGCGCGATCGAGGACTGGGGACACTCGCCGGACTCGTTGCGTGGAAGTTCGTGTGGCGTCTACGTCGGTTTCAACGGCAGTGACTACTACCGTCTGGTCGACGATGGCGTGGAGCACCCCGATTCGCACGCCTTCGTCGGGAACAGTGAGGCGATCCTCGCTGCGCGGCTGTCGTACTGCTTGGACCTGCGCGGTCCGAGCGTCACCGTCAACACCGCCTGCTCGTCGTCCCTGGTGGCGGTTGACACGGCATGCCGGGCTCTCAGGGACGGCAGCATCGATTCGGCCCTGGCCGGCGGGGTCATGATCATGACGACGCCGTTCTTCCACCATCTCGCCAGCAGCGCCGGGATGATCTCGCCGTCGGGGTTGTGCCGGACGTTCTCCGATGATGCGGACGGATTCATCCCCGGCGAGGGCGTGGGTGTGGTCGTGCTCAGGCGGCTGGAGGATGCCGTCGCCGACGGTGACCACATCTACGGGGTCATCGTGGGGTCGGGAACGAATCAGGACGGCCAGACCAACGGGATCATGGCGCCCAGCGGGCCCTCGCAGACCCAGCTCGAACTCTCTGTCTACGAGCGGCATGGGATCGACGCGTCCGACATCACCTACGTGGAAGCGCACGGTACGGGCACGCGTCTGGGCGACCCGATCGAGGTGGACGCGCTGACGGATGCCTTCCGTGTGCACACCAAGGCCAACGGCTACTGCGAGATCGGTTCGATCAAGTCGAACATCGGCCACACGCTGGCCGCGGCGGGAGTTGCGGCGCTCATCAAGACACTGATGTGTCTGGATCATCGCATGCTGGTCCCGACGGTGAATGTCACACGTGAGAACGGCCTCATCGACTTCGAGAATTCGCCCTTCAGGGTAAACCAGCGCCTGCACGCGTGGGAGACGCCGAATGGGCGCCAGCGAATGGCCGCGATCAGTTCCTTCGGATTCTCCGGGACCAACGCGCACCTGGTGGTGCGCGAAGCGCCCGGCACGCAGGAACAACGTCAGTGTCGACGTGCCGCCCACCCAGTTCCCGTCTCCGCGCGGTCGCAGGGCGATCTCCGGCACAAGTTGGTCGAGCTGGCCCAGTGGATCGACCAGAATCCGGACGCCGACCTGCGCGACCTCGCGTTCACCTTGGCGGTCGGACGGTCGCACTTCTCGCACCGGGCTGGATGGGTCGTCTCGAGCGTCGCGGAGCTGAGGAGCCTGGTCCTCGCGCGGGCCGAGGACGACCATCGCGAGGTGGACAGCTCGGCGGCCTCGACGGACGTGGAGGCTGCGATGCGCGACTTCCTGGCGGGCGGCGTGGTCGATTGGGAGGTCCTGTTCCGGGACGAGTCACCCCAGCGACTGTCATTGCCGACGTATCCCTTTGGGGGGGACAGCTACTGGGCCCCCACGAACGTGTCCATCGTGGTGGGAACGGAGGGCCCCTCCGGGCGCCCGCAGCGTCCTCATCCGCTGCTGCACGTGAACATGTCCACGTTCGATCATTGCGCCTTCATGACGCATCTGACGCGCGAGGAGGGCGTGGTGCGTGACCACATCGTTGCTGGCAACCCCACCGTTCCGGGCGTCGCGCAGATCGAGATGGTCCGGGCTGCCAGCGAGATCGCGACCGGCGCGCCAGTTCATGTGATTGGGGGGATCGTCTGGTCGCGACCCATCGTCGTCCCCCGTGGGGGCATCACTGTCGAGACCACGATCTCAATGCGCCGTGGGGGATCCCTCGACTTCACACTCGCCAGCCAGGACGGACGCGTGGTTCACAGCCAGGGACGCGTGTTTGTGGACGATGCGGTGGTATCGGAACCTGCTCGCGTCGATCTGGAACGGCTGCTGTCGTCTGCAACGCGTCCGCCCACCGACGGCCAAGACATCTACGAGTCGTTTGGCCGGCACGGGTTGCACTATGGTCCCGCGCTGCAAGCGATCAAGACCCTGTACCACGTGGATGGCGGCGTGCTGGTCCGGCTCCATGCGCCGTCGGACGAAGCCCTTGTCGGCTGCGTGCTCAACCCCGCCGTGATGGACGGGGCGCTACAGGGCGGCATTGGGGTTCTCGACGAGGGCGAACTGGCCCACAGCTCGCGTCCCAGCGTGCCGTTCGATGTCGGACGCATTGACATGCTGTCTGCCACCCCGGCCACTGGCTGGGCCCTGGTTCGACCGTCCTCGACCCCTGCAGGCCAGGGCGGGCACCGGTTCGACGTGCGCATCGTGGACGATCAGGGGGCCACGAGGGTCGCCTTCCACGACTTGACCATGAGGCAGCAATCCACGGCCACGAACCGCCTCGACGGGCAGCACGAGGAGCCGGATCCATTGGAGGATCTGCTCTCCAAACTGTCTAGGAGAGAGATCACTGTGACGGACGCCCGCAAACGAGTGGAGGAAATGGCATGACGACCCCGCTGCCAGTCGACGACATTCTCGCCCGCATCGAGAGCGGCTCGCTGTCGCCCGCAGACGGCGCGAGCCTCATCCGCTCCCTCCGGGCGGACGGGGAGGTTATGGCTCTCGTGGAGGACTGGGTCGACGATGCTCCCGTCGCGGGCACGGACGTGACCGGCTGGCACGTGCTGCTGGTTTGCGACGACGATGCGCCACAGTCGGATGCGCTCTTGTCGGACCGAGTGGGCGAGGCGACGCTCACGAGCGCCAGCAAGGCGGCGGAGGAATTGACCCAGCTGGTGAGGCTGTCCCGCACGCCTGATGCCGTGGTCTGGCTCGGCACACACGGACCCCAGACGGTGGTCGACCTCACCAGCTTGGTGGGCGCCGCCCACGAGGCCATGGACGAGCTCCGATTGGTGTTCGTCGGGGGAGAGGCGTCAACCGTCCAAGGCATCTGGGGTTGCGCCATCGGGGCATGGGCGCGGAGCGTCGCCCTTGAGTGGTCGGGATTCCATGCCCGTGTGACGTGCGGTGGTGATCCGCAGCAAGTGATGGCGACGGAGCTGGCCCTCGTGAAGGACACCTTGGGTGTGGAAGAGAGCCGTTGGAGCGGTGATGGCCGGTGCTCGCCTCGGCTGACCGAGATCCCCCTGACCCTGAACGGGCGCACTCCGCCCCTCGTCCCGGGGGGCGTCTACGTCATCACGGGTGGAACCGGGGGAGTCGGTCGGCACGTCACCGAGTGGGTGACTCGAGCAGGGGGTCTCGCCGTCGTCGTGTCCAGGTCGGGCGCGCCGACGGACTGGTTGTCCACATTCGGCGGGGCGGTGACGTCGGTGGTCGCCGACCTCGGTGATCGTGACGGCGTCGTGCGGGCCTTGGCGAAGGCGCGGGAGCTGGGGCCGGTGCGTGGTGTGATCCACGCGGCGGGCGTCCTGCACGATTCGTTGGTCTGGGAGAAGTCCGCCGCCGACATCACCGAGGTGGTGACGACGAAGGCGTGTGCCGGGCTGTGGCTCGACGAGGCGACGGCCGACGACCCCCTCGACTTCTTCGTCGCCTTCTCGGCGGTGGCTGGATTGCGCGGCAACCTGGGCCAGTCCGACTACGCCTATGCGAACCGGGTGTTGGATGCGCTGATCCAATGGCGTGCCGACCATTCGGACCATCCTGGTGCCTCGTTCTCGATCGCTTGGCCGCTGTGGGCGGATGGCGGGATGCGTCCAGGGCCCGCCGCAGAGCGATACATGCGTCGTACGGGTGGGCTCTCGTCGCTTGAGACCGGCGAGGGGTTGGCCGTCCTCGGTAGCCTCCTCGACGCCGCGCCGAACCCCACCATCGCCATTCTCAAGGGTGATCGTCGCAAGATCTCCGATCGTTTCATGGAACTGCCGGGCGAAAACGCCCCCGAGCGACCGACGGCGGTACGGAGCGCTGGGTCAGCCGCCATTGCCGAGTCGGTGGAGCATGACGTGGCTCGGGCGATTGTGACGACCATGCGTGTTCCGCTCGACCAGATCGACCGTTCTTCCGAGTTCGTGGAGTTCGGTTTCGACTCGATCACCTTCACCGAACTGGCGTCCTGGCTGAACGAACGCTGGGCGCTGGAGCTGTTGCCGTCCGTGTTCTACGACCACGCCACAGTCGGATCCTTCGTGGACTTCGTCGGTGGATGCTTCGGTGACGAGATCGCCGACCACCGAGGCTGGCGTGGTGTCGAACCTGTCCACACGGTCCAGACGAACGACCTGGTCCACACGAATGGAGAGACATTCACCCAGCCCGCCCCGGCAGCGCTGGACGTGGCCCGCCCATCTGCGCCGGAGGCAGCCACCGCCGACGAGCCCATCGCCGTGGTGGGTCTGGCGGGACGATTCCCGGGCGGTGACATAGAGTCGTTCTGGGAATCGCTGCGCTCTGGGCGAGTCCTGACCAGTGAGGTCCCGGCTTGGCGCTGGGACTGGCGTGCTTGGCACGGCGCAACGGGTTCGGGACATCGGACCGACGTCCGCTTCGGTGGCTTCATCGAAGGAGTCGAGAACTTCGACTGCCAGTTCTTCGGTATATCGCCCGCCGAGGCGGACCTGATGGATCCCCAGCAGCGGCTGTTCCTCGAAGCGGTGTGGTCCGCCGTGGAGGATTCCGGTCACCGAATCAGCGAGCTCGCGGGCACGAATGCCAGTCTGTTCGTGGGTGTCGGAGGATCGGACTACGCCGAGCTCCTTCGGGCGGACGGGGTGGGCATGATGGCCCATGCGGCCACGGGCTCCGCGCATTCCGTCCTCGCGAACCGGGTGTCCTATCTGTTCGATCTTCGTGGGGCCTCCGAGCCGATCGACACGGCTTGCTCCGCCTCGCTGGTGGCGATCCACCGGGCGGTGCAGGCGCTGCGCAACCGTGACTCGGATGTGGCAATCGCGGGCGGGGTCAACGTCTTGTGCTCCCCAACGGGATTCGTGGCGTTCTCCGAGGCGGGGATGTTGTCACCGGACGGGCTGTGCAAGGCGTTCGACGAGCACGCCGATGGCTACGTCCGTGGCGAAGGGGTGGGGGCCGTCGTCCTGAAGCGGCTGTCCCAGGCGCGCGCTGACCACGACCACATCTACGGTCTCGTGGTGGGCACCGCGGTCGGGCACGGTGGCCGCGGCGTCTCGCTGACGGCGCCCTCCGCGCGGTCCCAGTCCGAGGTGATCGACGCCGCCTGGCGCGATGCTGGAGTTCCGATCACCACTGCGGACTACATCGAGAGCCACGGGACTGGCACACGCCTCGGCGATCCTGTCGAGATCGAAGGCCTCGACCATGCCTTCCGACAGCACGACCACGATTTCTCCAAACACTGCGCAATCGGATCGGTGAAGGCGAACGTTGGTCATCTGGAAACGGCAGCCGGCATCGCGTCCTTGGCCAAGGTGCTTCTCTCCCTGCGCGACGACACGATCGCCCCACACCCCACTCTCGAGACGGTGTCGCCGCTGTTGAGGCTCGACTCGACTGCCTTCACGATCCCGACGCGTCTGCAGCCTTGGCCCTCGCACGAGGATGGGATCCCCCGGCGGGCCGGCATCAACTCGTTCGGATATGGCGGTGTCAATGCCCACATCGTCGTCGAGGAACCCCCGACGCGGGTCGCCACCCGCACGTCGTCCCACGCCGAGGTCGTGACGCTCAGTGCCAAGGATGCCGATCGGCTCCGCCGCTACGCGCAAAGCGTTCGTGAGCACATCGCGGCCCACCCCGAGCTCTCGCTCACCGACCTCGCCCGCACGCTGCAGGAGGGGCGCGAGCCGATGCCCGAACGGTTGGCGATCGTCGCGTCCGACCTCGAGCAGGTGGGGACTGCCCTGGACTCCTTCCTGGCCGATGACCTGGTCCCAGGCGTCCATCGTGGCACCGTGGGACGTGAGGACTCGTTGGCCAAGCGGCTCTCGGCGAGCGGATCAAGCACGGTTCTGGTCGACCACCTCGTGGCCAGCGGCGCGTGGGATGACCTCGCCTCGTGCTGGACGCACGGTCTGGACGTCGACTGGGCCGATGCGCAGCTCGACCACGACTTCCAGCGAGTGTCGCTGCCCACCTATCCCTTCGCCGCTGAGCGTCACTGGCTACCGGGACCTTTGGCCGTTCCGCCTTGCGAGGAGCAGCCCGCGGTCTCGTGGCTGCGACCAGTGTGGAGGCCGGCCGCCAGCGGCCGCATCGCTGTCAAAGGCGACGTCCTCGTGGTCATCGGTGGTGAGGAGTGGCCGGTGGAGGCCGACCAGTGGCGCACCGTGGTGCGGATCCCCGGGAACGGGCCACACGGCACCGAGTCGATCCCCAGCAGCGGCACCATCGACGTGCTCGACCTGTCTGCGCTGGATGGGACGCACCCTGCCGAAGAGCCGGACCCAGTGGACACGCTCGTGCAGCTGTCCGCGTTCTTCGTCTCCTTGAGTGGCCGACGGGATCTCTCCGAGTTGCGCTTCGTCCGCACCCACGCGCGTCGCGGCGGGGGCGCCGATCCGGCCAACGCGGCGATCGCCGCATTCCTGCGGTCGTTCGCGCAGGAGGAACCGAAGTTCCGCGCGAGGACCGTGGAGGTGTCGGATGCTTGGCAGATCGCTGATCTGCTGGAGGAGTTCGGTGAGCGGGATGGCTTCGAGGTCCGACGGGACGGCCAACGTCGGTCGACGAGGTGCTTGGTCCAGGACTCGTCCGTGGCCAGCTCTGGCTCTGGTCTCAACGCGGCAACGTTCCGTCGAGGCGGCGTCTACGTCATCACCGGTGGGGGGCGGGGCCTTGGCGCCCATGTGGCGCGGCACGTTGCCGAGACGCCTCAGGCCCATCTGGTGCTGATGGCACGGTCGTCGCTTCCTGAGGACGGACTGCTCGACTCGATTCGTGCGCTGGGCGCAACGGTGGAGTATGCGAGTTGCGACGTCTGCGAAGCGTCCGCCGTCACGGCGCTCATGGAGGAGGTCATCGCACGCCATGGACGCATCGACGGGGTGATCCACTGCGCCGGAACGCTGCGCGATGGATTCGTTCGCAACCTCGATCGGGCGGACATCGAGGCAGTGCTGGGCCCGAAGGTGGAAGGCACCCGCAACATCGACCTCGCCACTCGCGGGGCTGGAAGGGAATTCCTACTGCTGTTCTCGTCCTCAGTGGGCGTCGTCGGGAATGCGGGACAAAGCAACTACGCCTATGCGAACGCCTTCCTCGCCCACTACGCCCAGCAACGACGCGCCGAGGGCGATCGAACGGTGCGGGTCGTCCATTGGCCGTTGTGGGCGGGCGGGGGCATGGGAGTCGACGCCGCTCGTATGCAGGATCTGGCGCGCCTAGGCGGCGAGCGGCTGCCGGTCACCGCGGGTCTCGGCGCGCTCACGGGGGCCCTCATCAGCGACGAACCCGAGCTCCTGTGTGCGTACGGAACACCCACCTTGTACGCGACGCTCGTGGACCTCTTCGACTCGCCAGACCGCGCGTGGACGCAACGGGATACCCCGAGCGTCGGGGTCGGGGGCACCAGCACGCCGCCTCTCCCGATCGAGTCGCCGGCCCCGGACCCTCGACCGGATCCGCCTGCGAACTCGGGAGCAATTGCCGCTGGGGTGGGGCCCGCCGAGAGCGCGAGCGACACCGCCGAGCGGCTGCTCCGGGCCATCCTCTCCCAGGAAATGCGGCTTGCGCCGGAGAACATCGCACCGGGCGTACCCTTGGCCGAACTGGGCATGGACTCGATGGTCGTCCGCGGCCTGAACAGGGGTTTGATGCAGGCTCTGGGGCAGGTGCCGAGCACCTTGGCCTACGAGCATCCCACGTTGGCGCAGATGGTCGACTACCTGGTCAGGTTCCATGGGGACGCCTTGGGTGCGCTGGCCAGGGAGCGACCGGCTCCAGGACAAGAGGGCATCACTCCGGCCACGAAGGGTGCCTCGTCGTCCGCGGACGATGACGTCCCTCGGCCAGAGGTCCCGGCAGGTCGGCCACTGCTCCCAGATCCTGCCCGGGCTCGGTCGGGCGACATTGCCGTCATCGGCATGGACGGGCGCTATCCGGGGGCGGACGATCTGGACGAGTTCTGGGACCTGCTGGTGGCGGGAAGGAGCGCAATTCGGGAAGTCCCCCTGGATCGGTGGGACGCCCATGCGCTCCTCGACGAGAATCCCGAGAATGCCAGGGGGGGTCGCTCGTACGGGCGGTGGGGCGGCTTCCTGGACGGGGTCGAACGGTTCGACCCGAAGTTCTTCGGCATCTCCCCGCGCGACGCGGAAACCCTCGACCCGCAGGAGCGCCTCTTCCTCGAGACGTCCTGGCACACCTTCGAGGCGGCCGGCTACCCGCCATCGCGACTGAGAACATCCCGTGATGAGGTGGGCGTCTTTGCCGGAGTGACGACATACACCAACCAGATGTGGGCCCCAGAACAGTGGGCCGCCGAGAGCGGCGTCAACCCGCAGTCGGCGTCGTGGTCACTGGCCAATCGGGTGTCCTTCATCATGGACCTCCGTGGCCCCAGCATGACGGTTGACACCGCCTGCGCCGCGTCCCTCAGCGCCGTCCACCTCGCCTGCGAGGCCTTGCGCAAGGGATCCTGCCGGATGGCGCTCGCAGGCGGCGTCAACCTCTACATGCATCCCGCGAAGTACATCACGCTGGCCCAGGCGCGGATGCTGTCTCCCACCGGGCGCTGTTCGAGCTTCGGTCAGGACGCCGATGGCTTCGTCCCCGGCGAGGGAGTCGGCGCCGTCCTGCTCAAGCCGCTGGCGGACGCACTCGAGGATGGTGACAACGTGGTCGCCGTCATCAAGGGGACCGCGACCAACCATGGTGGCCGGACCAATGGCTACACCGTTCCCAATCCCGCCGCGCAGTCGAACGTCATTCGCGCGGCCCTCGAAACCGGAGGTGTGGACCCCGGCAGCATCGGGTGCATCGAAGCCCACGGCACCGGAACCGTCTTGGGCGATCCGATCGAGCTGGCCGCGCTGAAGAACGTGGTGGGTGTCCCCGCGGGGAACCTGGGTGCGGTCTCCCTGGGTTCGGTCAAGTCGAACATCGGGCACCTGGAAGGCGCGGCGGGTATCGCTGGCTTGACCAAGGTCATCCTCGAGCTCCGGCACCAAACGCTCGTGCCGACGCTCAACTGCACGCCGGTGAACCCTCGACTGGACTTCGACGACACTCGCATCGAGCTGCAGACGGCTGCATCTGAGTGGCAGGCCCCGACCAGCATGGTCGCGGGCGAACTCGTCGAGGGGCCGCGGCGGGCGGGCATCAGCTCGTTCGGGGCCGGTGGCACCAACGTGCACGTGGTGGTCGAGGAATTCACCAGTGATGCTCCTCGAGACTCCGCTGGCCCCCAGATTGTGGTGTTGTCCGCTCGAACTCCCGAGCAGCTGAGCCGGTACTGTGCCACCCTGGCCGATCACCTTCGCGCCAGGCGAGGGACGTTGTCGGCCCGGGAGGACGACAACCGGCTCGGTCGACTCGTGACGGCTGCCGCTCGCGTGCTCGGCGTCAGCGAGGACGCGATCGACCCCGAGGCGACTCTCGGTGAGCAAGGGTTGGACATCGTCGGACTCACGACCCTGCTCACGGACGTGGGCGCCCCACGCTCCGGCTCGCTGCCCGACGTATCGCTTGACTCGAGCCTGTTGGAGCTCGTGGACGTGGCAGATCTGGGTGGCCGCCACCGAAGCGACCTCCGGCTGATCGACGTGGCCCACACGTTGCGAGTGGGCAGGGAGCCGATGGGCGAGCGCATCGGCTTCGTGGTGTCGACGCTGGTCGAGCTGCTGACCGAACTTGACGCCGTGGCGAACCGTGAGAACGCTTGGTCGACTCGCCCAACGCAGCGGCGCGGCGATCGTCCCGATGAGGCGGACGTCGAGTTGGCGATCGATCAGGAGGACTGGGCCGAACTGGCTCGTCTGTGGGTGATGGGGGCCACCATCGATTGGAGGCGCGTGCCCTTGGGGCAGGGAGCCAGGACCGTCGAGCTTCCGACCTACCCCTTCGAACGTGTCGACTGCAGATTCCCTCGAAGCCGGACCGGAGTGGTCCACCAGAGCGACGCTGCGGTGAGCGCCGTGCATGATGCTGACGAAGATCGGCGCCTCGCGCCACTGCTGGGGACGAACACGTCTTCCCTGACGGACACCCGATTCACCACCGTGCTCAGGTCTGACGAGCCCCACCTGGCGGACCACGTGGTGGTGGGGGACCCGACGCTGCCCGGTGCGGCGGTGCTGGAGATGGCGCGGGCGGGTGGGACGTTGGCGTCGGGGGAGCCCGTGCGCGCCATCTCCGACGTCCTGTGGGCACGCCCCATCCAGGCCACCGATCGGACGACCAGCGTTGACCTGTCCCTGACGGCATCGGACAATGCAATCCGTTTCGCGGTCACGGGGCATGGCGCCGATCAAGCCACCGAGTACTGCCGGGGGCGGGTCCACGTGTCCCGTCAGCCGGAAGACATGGGCGAACGCGTCGATCCGGATGCCCTCCTGCGCAGGATGCATCGGACCCTCCCGGCTGGGGACTGCTACCGCTCCTTGGACGACGCCGGTCTGCACTACGGCCCCACCTTCCGGGGTCTGCGCGAGATCCACTGTGGCAGCCAGATGGCACTCTCAAGGTGGGAGATTCCCTCTAGTGGCGGGACGGGCAACGACACCCTCGACCCAAGCATCATCGATGCGGCCTTCCAGACCGTGTTGGGCCTGTCGGACTCGGACGATGTCGGGGGCGTCTGGGTGCCCTTCGCCCTGTCTCGACTCACGTGGAGCGGGAAACTTCCCGGCAGCGGCTGGGTGCAGGTCGTGCGCTGCCCGGACGCGCGGGTGCGCAAGGTCGACATCGTCGTCACCGATGACGGCGGGAATCCCGTCGTGCGGATCGATGGCCTCACGCTCCGCCAGTTTGCGATTGCCGCGCCGGTGGTGCCAGACCACGCGCCCGGGAACTCAGTGTCGCAGGGGGATGTCGGTCACGTCGTGTTCGGGCCTGACTGGCGGAAGAAGCCGGCGTCCGGTGTGGCCCAGGTGGGTCCATCCGAGACGCGCACCCTCCTGGTGGACGCGTCGCCGCCTCTCGAACGGCTCGTTCTCGAATCTGGTGTTGCGTACCAGAACGTGGATGCCACCGGCGCCTATCACGCGCTGAGGGACGCCGTTGCGGACAGGCGGATCCAACGCCTCGTCATGGTGCACGACGGTGCATCCGCCGACGTCCGGGCCCTGGCGGCCATGGCTCGCACCGTGCGCGCGGAGCAACCGCGGCTGCGAGCCTCGGCGGTCCAGGTCGGCGACGGTGTGGCCCCGGACGCGCTCCTGAACGAGATCCGGGGTGGGGGCGACGATGCCGAGGTCCGGCTTCAGCAGTCGGATCGCGAGGTGCTGGGCTGGGCCGGGTTCATCCTGGACGAGTCCACCGATTTTCGCGCGCGCCACGACGCCTCCTACCTGATCACCGGCGGCCTGGGCGTCCTGGGCCGTCGGTTCGCGGAGTTCTTGGCCGCGCGGGGGGCGGGACGCGTCGTGCTCACCGGTCGCAGAGCATTGGACCCGCAGGCCGCCGCCTGGTTGGACTCGCTGGGGTGCGCGGCAGAGTACCGAGCGCTCGACGTCTCCGATCGAGCATCGGTTCGCGAGCTCGTTCAGACGCTTCGAGGCTCCGAGCGTCCACCACTGAGGGGGATCCTCCATGCGGCGGGCGTGCTTCGTGATGGCTTGCTCGCCATCAAGGACTCCGGAGCATGGGACGAGGTGTGTGCCCCGAAGGTCACCGGCACGGTGGTCCTGGACGAGGAGACCGCCGACATGGACCTGGACTGGTTCGGTTGCTTCTCGTCGCTGGCAGGGGCGGTCGGCAACCCCGGCCAGTGCGAGTACGCGTATGCGAACCGCTTCATGGACGCCTACATGTCCGATCGGGAGTGGCTGCGCGCGTCCGGGCAACGGTCTGGGAGGAGCCTGTCGATCGGCTGGCCCTTGTGGTCGGACGGGGGCATGGGTCTGGACGACGAGGCCGTCGCACGACTCGAGCGCACGGTCGGAACGGTCCCGATGGCCACCGAGGTCGGACAGCGCCTCTTCGGACCGCTTCTCGCCGCTGGACGACCCTGGGTGGGCGTCCTGAATGGTCATCGCGAGCGCGTCACCGAAGTCATGGGCCTGTCTGGCCGCGCGGTCGAGACGGACGACGCGGCGGCGCCCTCCCATCGCGACGTGGAGGCCCGGTTGGTCGACATCTGCGCGGACATCCTCAAGTACCCGCCCAGCGAGATCGATCCGACCGAGGACATCCACGACTACGGCCTCGATTCCATCGGGCTGATGACGCTGATGAACCGTGTGGAGGAGGCCTTCTCGACCACGGTCGACCCGGGCGAGTTCTCACAGCTCACGACTCTGGCCATGATGGCCCGCCACCTGGAGGACCGGGGAGCTGGTCGCCCTGTGGTGCCCGATCGACCCTCGGCAGCCCCACGGCCGTCGGTGGACCCGGGGAGGGACGTCGCGCAGACCCCGGAGGTTCCCCGCGACGTTGATCGGGTAGCAGTCATCGGCATGGCCGCGCGACTGCCGGGATCCCGGACGGTCGAGGAGCACTGGCGTCACTTGCAGTCGGGGGACTGTCTGGTGCGCCAGATGCCCCGAGATCGTTTCGACGTGAACCAGCTCTACAGCGCCGACCGGTCCGCGGCGGGTCGCACGTACTCCAAGCACGGTGGCTTCCTGGACGATGACATCTTCGCCTTCGACCCGGACTGGTTCGGAATCGGTGAGGAGGACGCCATGGTCATGGATCCCCACCACCGGCTCGTGCTGGAGCTGTCGGTGGAATTGCTGCACGAAGCCGGGTACCGGCCCGAGGAGTTTGCCGGCTCGAAGACCGGCGTCTACCTGGGGGGCGGCGAGAGCAACTACCTCAAGGGTCGGCTCTCGCAGCTGTCCAGTGCGATGATGCGGCGCGCTGTGGTCAACACGATCCCGAACATGGCCGCTGCTCGAGTCTCGGACTTCCTTGATCTCAGGGGCCCGTCGCAGATGATCGACACTGCCTGCTCGTCGGCGCTGGTGGCACTCCACCAGGCGTGTGCCGGCCTGCGGGCGGGGGACTGCGACACCGCGATCGTGGGCGGCGTCGAGCTCCTGACCGACGGGCAGGTGCACATTGGCTTCAGCAAGGCGGGTGCCCTGGCTGCGGACGGCGTCTGCCGGGTCTTCGACGCGGACGCTGACGGGATGGTGCCCGGCGAGGGGGCTGGTCTGGTGCTTCTCAAGCCCTACCGGGCGGCCGTCAGGGATGGGGACACCATCCACGCGGTCATACTGGGCAGTGCCGTGAACAACGACGGCCACACCATCGGGCTGACGGTCCCCGACCCCCACGGCCAGCAGGACGTCGTGGCGAGCGCGCTTGCCGCGGCTGGCGTCCGGGCCAGCGACATCTCGTACCTGGAGGCCCATGGGACCGGGACCTCGCTCGGCGATCCGATCGAGATTCAGGCCGCCTCGTGTGTCTTCACCGCGGACGGCGCGGAGCGTCAACAGTGCGGTGTGGGGTCGGTGAAGTCGAACATCGGCCACTTGCTGAGGGCGGCTGGGATTGCCGGCCTCATCAAGGTGATCCTTGCTCTTCGACATGGGCAGATCCCCCCCACCCTCAACTGTCCGAATCCGCACCCCCGATTCCGCTTCTCGGAGTCGCCCTTCTACCCGGTCAGCGAACTGGTGCCGTGGCCAGGGGATGCCGCCCATCCGCGTCGAGCGGGAGTGTCGGCCTTCGGGTTCGGGGGCACCAACGCCCACGTCGTGCTTGAGGCGGCCGACCCGGATCTTCCGACCCGCCAGCCGTTGGCGCCCCCTCGCTTCAACCGGAGGCACCTCAAGGTGGGTGACCCCGTCGGCGCGGCCAAGCCATCGGACCTGGCGGTGGGCGACCTCGAGGCGGTGCTCGACAAGATCGAAGCCGGCCAGCTGTCCCCGGAGGCGGCCGCAGTGTTGTTGGGAGCGAATCCCGCGTCCGCAGAACCATGGGAGAGGAATCCGCGAGCATGAGCGACACTCCGGACAACCGTCAGTCCGACCCTGCCGAGCCCCGCCACGAGCACTCGATCACGGCGGCCTTGGAGATGTTCGCCCGCGGGCAGCTGACCAGGGACCAGGTGGGGGAGCTGGTGAGGCGTCGGAGCCGTCCCCGGGGGGAGTCCGTCCAGCGGCGATGGGTTCATGATGAACCGTACTTGGCCGCACACGTCGTCCAAGGGCAGCAGGTGCTGCTGGGCACCACGCTTTGCTCCATGGCGGCCCAGCTTGCGTCCGAGGAATTCGGTGTGCGCAATCTCGTGCTTGTCGAGCCCGTCGTGGTTCCCCCGGGGGCGAGCGTGGACGTGGTCGTCCAGCGCGACGACGCGGATGTGAGCAAGTTGGTCGGTCGCTTCTCGATCAGCGGGGGAGCGCAGCGCGTGACTATGACGGCTGAGCTGGGGGACATGGATGACGGTGGCCGCGCAACGGAGCCGATGGTGGTTGATACGTTCACGGGGACGTCCGACCGAACGCTGTCCGCAGACGAGATCCGGGCGGTCCCGCTGCTGTCTCGCGCCCCGGTTCTCGACTGCGTCAGCCGGGTCTGGATCCGAGGCGACGAGGCCTTGGGGCGGCTGCAACTGCGCCCCGAAGCCATCGCGGCGGAGGGGGAGCTCGCGGTCCACCCTGCACTCCTCGACGGTGGTTTCGTGGTCGGCGGCACGCTCGTTGATCCCGCCGTCCTGACGCCATCGGATGGGGCGACCTGGGTGACCATGGCGGTGCGGGCCATGCGGGGAACGGGAAGCACCCTTCCGAACGCCTGCTGGTGCCGCGCCAGCTCCGTGCGGGTGACGGACCAGTTGATCACCATGGATCTTCGCTTCCATGACGACGAGGGACGGTGCGTCCTCGAGGTTGACGGCATGACGCTGCGCCGCATCGGCGGTGCGCCGACGTCGGCGCAGCCCACCGGGGCCACTGGGGCGGCCCCCGAGCCGCCCTCCAGGGTGTCGGATGCGTCGGACGCGACCGTGCGTTGCTACGTGACCGGGGTCGTGCAACGGACGCTCGGCACGGGCGAGGTTCTGGACGACCAGGTCAGCTTCATGGAGCTGGGGGCGGACTCCGCCCAGATGATTGCCATGACGGGTGTTCTGGAGGACGACCTGGGTCTCGAGTTGTACCCCACCTTGTTCTTCGAGTATCCCACCATCGCAGAGCTCAGCGCGGCCCTGGTGGCCCAGCACGGAGAGGCCCTATCCGCTCGTCTCGGAGCCTCAACGGACGCGACCCGCGACGAGCCGGCTCCGGCTCCGTCGGGGCCCGCCCCGGCCGTCGTGCCCGAGCGCAACAGGGACATTGCGATCGTCGGGATGGATGGACGCTTCCCCGGTTCGCCCGACTTGTGGACCTTCTGGGAGCACCTGCGTGCCAGCGACGACCTGATCACCGAGGTTCCGGCCGAACGGTGGAACTGGCGCGACTGGTACAGCCCCGAGCCGGGGGCCCCGAACCGGTCCCGGTCGCGATGGGGCGGCTTCATCGAGGCGGACAAGTTCGACGCGGGGTTCTTCGGAGTCGCGCCTCGCGAGGCGTTGTGGCTGGACCCGCAGCTGCGTGTCCTGCTGGAAGTCGTCCATGGCACCCTTCAGGACGCCGGATGCGCCGACCTGTTGCGGGGGACCACCACCGGTTTCTACCTTGGGGTCGCCTTCCACGAGTACTGGGACGAGATCCTCAGATCGGGCGTGGAGTTCACGGACTACCAAGCGGTGTCGTGCGTGCCGTCGGCGCTGTCGGGGCGTCTGTCGTACATCTTCGACTTCCGGGGGCCAAGCGTCCCGGTCGACAACGCGTGTGCCTCTTCCCTGACCGCCTTGCATCTCGCGGTGGCCTCCCTCCGCGCCGGAGAGTGTCGGCAGGCGGTGGTGGCGGGGACGAACCTGCTCATCAGCCCCCTGCACTACGTGTACACCAGCAGGGTCGGGGCACTGTCACCGACGGGCCGTTGCCGTTCCTTCGACGCCGCCGCCGACGGCTACGTCCCCGGCGAGGGGGTCGCCTCAGTCCTGCTCAAGCCCCTCGATCTGGCGCTCGCGGACGGTGACAGGATCCATGCGGTGATCAAGGGGACGGCCACGAATCACAACGGAAGGGCGAACAGCCCGACTGCACCGTCCCCGGAAGCCCAGGTGGCCGTGCTCCGCGAAGCGTGGGCCGATGCCGGTGTCGACCCGAGCACTCTCGGGTATGTCGAGGCGCACGGGACGGGAACCCTCCTAGGGGACCCCATCGAGACCAAGTCGCTCGTGACGGCACGCCGCGAGGTCGCAGGCGAAGACTCATCATTCGACTGCGTGATCGGCTCGGTCAAGTCGCATGTCGGTCACCTCGAGGCGTGCGCGGGTCTCGCCGGGCTGATCAAGGTGATCCTCTCTATGCAACACGGTGAGATTCCTGCCATGCCGAACCATTCGACGCAGAACCCCTATCTCGAGATCGAGGGCTCCGGCTTCCGGATCAACGACCATCTGGAGGAATGGCCGCGTCGGACCGGCACGCCTCGACGCGCGGGGGTCAGCTCTTTCGGCATGTCGGGCAGCAACACGCACATCGTCGTGGAGGAGTACAGCCATCCCGGAGAGGTCGATCGGGCGGGAGCCCTCATCCTGCCGCTCTCCGCCAGGACCGAGCCGCAACTGCGCGAGATGGCTGGTCTCTTGGCCGATCACCTGGCCAAGCGGCGGTCGACCGTTTCCGACACCGCCCACACCCTCCAGACGGGTCGGGCGACCATGGCGTCGAGGGCGGCGTTCGTGGTCGTGGACGTCAACGATGCGGTGACGCAACTCGAGGCATTTGCACGCGGCGGTCAGTTTCCTGCCCACGCGGCCGGGGCCGACCCGAGGCACGATGCGGCGCGTCGGTTTGAGGAGGGGGAGTCCGTCGAATGGAACGCCCTGGGCCCCTCCGGCGGGGTCACCAGCCTGCCCCCCTACCCGTTCGCTCGTGATCGTTACTGGTTCACAGATGTCCTGGGGGACTCGACGCGGTCGGCCACAGCCACGTCCCGCGCCAGCGTCGTTCGTGAGGACGACGAGGTCCACTACCGCATCCATCTGACGCGCCAAGACTTCGTCGTGCGTGACCACGTGGTCAAGGGAGACAACGTCGTTCCGGGCGCGGCACACCTGGACCTTGCGCTGCGCGCCAGCGAGGCCGGCTTCCCCGAGCTGCGGGCCGACACCATATCGGACGTGACCTGGGCGGCGCCGATCATGGCATCCGAGGGTGCTGAGGTGCACGTGGTCGTCCGCAAGGAGTCGGACACCCGTGCCTCGTTCACCATCGGATGCCTCGAAGGAGACAACGAGAAGGTGTGTTCGAGCGGGCGTCTCGAGTATGGCTCAGGGCGCGGGACGCAGGAATTCCTCGACGTCTCGTCGGTCATACAGCACTGCCCCGACCTCCGACTTGGTGAGGAATGCTACGACGAGTTCAGCCGGACCGGACTGGCCTATGGCCCATCGTTCCGCTCGATCACCCGTCTCCACGGTGGTGATGGTCAGGCCTTGGCCCGTCTCGAACTCTCCGATGACCTTCGTGACAGCGTGCATGACTGGCTGCTCCACCCGTCCTTGCTGGACGCCGCGCTGCAGACGATCAGCGGTGTGGTGGTCGGTTCGGAAGCGCCGGTCGAGGAGACCGTGCGTCCGCTCTACCTACCGTTCCGGATCGGCCGGATCGAGCGGTACGCAGCGTTGGACGACCGGATGTGGGTGCGCGCCCAGCGGTCCACGTCCGCCGCCCGCTCCGATCAGATTCGGTTCGACCTCGACATCGCGGACGACCAAGGTCGCGTCCTCATTGTCATTCGGGACTTCGAGCTGAGGCGGGTGGGCGTTGGAGTCGTGGGGTTGGTCGAGGACTGGGTGGACTGCGCCAGCCCTGTCGCAGGGCACTTGGCGGGGCAGACGGTCCTCGTCGTCGGCGAGGGGCGCCAGGACGAGGTGGTACGGCGGGTGACCAGCGCCGGGGGCGAGGTGGCGCAGGTGGTGCTCCCGGACGCGGCTGCTGACGCCTACGCCGCTTCAGCCCGAGCATCGCAGGAGCCAGACTTGGTGCTGTGGATGGGTGGATCCAACCGCCGTTGCGTGATGGATCTGACCGCGTTGGTTGGCGCCGTTCACAGGGCCGCCGGCACGCTCAGACTCGTGTTCCTGGGTGCGCAGGAGCAGTCCATCATGAGCATGTGGGACAAGCCCGTCGGCGCCTGGGCGCACAGTGTCGCGCTGGAATGGTCGGGCTTCTCCGCTCGAGTGGTCATGGCGACCGATCCGGTCGCGGCATTGGCCGGGGAGCTGGCCGCCGCGGTGACCACGTCCGGCGTCCAGGAAGTTCGTGTGGGCCCCGAGGGGTGCCGATCACCGAGGATTCGCGAGATTCCGCTTGATTGGACGCTCCACGAGACTCCGATCCTGGCTGGGAAGGTGTATTTGGTCTCCGGTGGAACAGGTGGCATCGGTCGGCACCTTGTCGACTGGATTGTCGCCGCCGGCGGGCACGCCGTGGTTCTCTCGCGCTCCGGTGCCTCCCCCGAATGGCTGGCCCGGTTCGCTGGGCCGGTGACCTCGATCAAGGTCGACGTCACGGATCGCGGTGCCTTGGCCGAGGCCCTCGCGCACGCCCGGACCCTGGGGCCAATCCGAGGAGTGTTGCACGCGGCGGGCGTCCTGAACGACTCGCTGACCTGGGAGAAGTCGCCCGGGGATGTCGAGGACGTGGTCGCCGCCAAGGCGGTTGGGGCTGCCTGCCTCGACGAACTGACGTCCGACGATCCTCTGGACTTCTTCGTGGTGTTCTCGTCAGTGGCGGGGCTCAGGGGCAACCTTGGTCAGTCGGACTACGCATATGCCAACCGGGCCGTCGACGAACTCATGGTCTGGCGGTCGCGGCACGCGGGCCGCCCCGGGACTTCATTATCGATCGAGTGGCCGCTGTGGAAGGACGGCGGAATGCGGATCGACCCTGCCACTGAGCGATTCATGCGCCAGACCGGTGGTCTGAGCCCGCTGGGAACGGGGGAGGGCCTCACCATCCTCGCCAACCTCATCCACGACGTGCCTCACCCGGTGATCTCGATCGTCAAGGGAGATCACTCCAAGATCGCCGGACGGTTCTTCGCCGACCAGACCGCCAGGTTGCCGGACGGGGACGTCCGAACCCAGGACGGACCCGGCGGCACGGTTCGGAAGGGCCACCCTGCCGACCGACCGGGCAACGTCGATCAGGTGGCGCAGCCGGCGCACGACGCGGAGACGGACCGCGTCAGGTACCTGCTGGGAAGCGACCTCGCGCGCGGTGTGGCCACCACCCTGGGTCTGGCGGACCAAGACGTCGACCTGGGGGCAGAACTGGTCGAGTTCGGCTTCGATTCGATCACGTTCACCGAGTTGGCCTCCTGGCTCAATAACCTGTGGGGCCTCGAGCTGCTGCCGTCGGTCTTCTACGACCACACCACGCTGAGATCGCTCGTGGACTTCGTCGCGGACGAGTTCGGCAGTGAGGTCGCGACGCAGCGCGGCTGGGCCGTCTCCGTCCCCGAGACGCCTGGGACCAAGCCGGACGCTCCCAGCGTGCCTGCCGAGCCCACGGACCCGGACCCTGCTGAGAAGGGTTCACAGCGGACGTCGGATCGCGATGACGCACACCCATTGGCCACCGCTACCCCGCAGGTGGCGGCCACGATTCGGACCGACGAGAGTGACGATGCCCCCGAACCCATCGCGATCGTGGGTATGGCTGGTCTCTTCCCGGGTGGGGACACCGAGGAGTTCTGGCGACGCGTGCGCGCCGGTGAGGTCATGACCGGAGAGGTGCCAGCGTGGCGTTGGGACTGGCGCGAATGGCAGAGCTCCGGCGACGACGAAGCCAATGGTGTGAGGTTCGGTGGCTTCGCGCCGGGGGTCGAGAACTTCGACTGCCAATTCTTTGGGGTCTCGCCGGGTGAGGCCGAGCTGATGGATCCCCAGCAGCGTATCTTCATGCAGACCGTGTGGGCTGCGGTCGAGGACTCTGGACACCGAATGAGTGAATTCGCCCGGACCAACATGTGTCTGTTTGTGGGCGTGGGCGGCTCCGACTACTCCGAGCTGTTGCGGGCCTCTGGGGCGGGTGTGGGGGCACACACCGCCACCGGGTCTGCGCACTCGCTGCTCGCCAATCGCATCTCGTTCCTCTATGACCTGCGTGGCACCTCCGAGCCCATCGACACCGCCTGCTCGGCGTCCCTGGTGGCCATGCACCGTGCCGTCCAAGCGCTGCGTGCTCATGAGTCGGACGCTGCCATTGCCGGCGGCGTCAATGCCTTGTGCTCTCCCACCGGGTTCATCGCGTTCTCGCAGGCCGGCATGCTCGCGTCCGACGGCGTCTGCAAGCCCTTCAGCGCCGACGCTGACGGGTACGTCCGAGGGGAGGGGGTCGGGGCCGTCGTCCTCAAGCGTTTGTCCGACGCCGAAGCGGATCACGACCACATCTACGCTCTGATCCGGGGCTCGGCGATCGGCCATGGGGGACGGGGCGTCTCACTGACCGCTCCATCGGCGCAGTCCCAGGCCGACATCATCGAGGCCGCGTGGGACCAAGCCGATGTCTCCATCACCGGCGCCGACTACATCGAGACTCACGGCACTGGCACCCGGCTTGGCGATCCTGTCGAGATCAAAGGTCTGGTTGAGGCCTTCAATCGGCATCACGCGGCGCCAGGGACAGGTTGTGCCCTCGGTTCGGTGAAGGCCAATGTGGGTCACCTTGAGACGGCCGCCGGCATGGCGTCCCTCACGAAGGTGCTCCTGTCGTTGAGGGACGGGGTCATCGCACCGCAGTCCAACCTTCGTGCCGTGTCGCCACTTCTGAACCTGGGTCCGACCCCGTTCTCGATCTCGAGCGAGATCCGACCTTGGCCCACCCACGCCGATGGATTGCCTCGACGAGCGGGCATCAGTTCCTTCGGGTACGGCGGCATCAACGCCCACATCGTTCTCGAGGAGCACCGGCAGCCCGTTCCGGCGGTCTCGTCCGGCCGTCCCCAGGTCGTGACGCTCAGCGCCAAGACCATGGACGCGCTGGAACGTCAAGGTCGCGCGCTGCTCGCGCATCTGGAACGCAACCGCCGCAGTGTGCCCGTCGAAACGCAGACACGCCTCAAGGAGGTCTCGCGACTGGTGGCCGACATCGCGCAGGTCGATCCGTCCGACATCGACACCCACGAGGATCTTGGCGAGATCGGTCTGGATCCGGTGGACATGGCGACCCTGCGCACCCGAGTGTCGGACAAGTACCAGATTCCTGGTGACCTGGTGATCGCGGGGCGTTGCAGGACGGTGAGCGAGTTCGTGGACGTCATCGGCAGCGGGCTGGGCGCTGACTCGGCGTTGGCTGAACTGACGCGGGCGCCCGTCGACTTCGATGGCCTCGCCTACACCCTGCAGACCGGTCGCGAACCATTCGCGCACCGTCTGGCCATCGTGGCCGGCAGCGTTGAGGAACTCCACGACCTCTTGGGGAGACACCTGGACGGCGAGAGGTCCCTCCCGGGCGTCTGGACGGGGGACGTCTCAGCGGTGCAGGACCTCACCGGGCTGTTGTTGACCGGGGCCGAGGGCGATGCCTATCAGCGCGAACTGCGGGAATCGCACACCCCGGACAAGCTGGCGCGGCTCTGGGTCGGGGGCATCAACCTCGACTGGGACCGTCTGTGGGACGGGGCGCGCCCCTTGCGGGTGTCGCTGCCCACCTACCCGTTCGAGCCCCGCAGGTGTTGGTTAGACGCAACCATCCACCGGGTCGACCTCGAACCTCGTGGCAAGTATGCGCGGCCTGGGGCGAGCCACACTGCGTCCCAACCCGAGCCGCCCACGCCGAAGCCAGCACCGTCGGACGTCGTCACCGATCGCCGAGAGGAGGCCCCTCGCCGGACCACGTTGGCGCGCGTCCAGCGGTTGCTTGCGCGCGTGCTCGGGTGGGATTCCTCCGAGATCCACCCCGAGGCGACCTTCGAGGAACTGGGATTCACCTCGGTCCTCGTGAAGGAGGCCAACGAGGCGTTCGCCGCTGAGTTCGGTGCCCTCCCCGCCACCGTGCTGTTCGAGTTCAAGACCGCCGGGGCGCTCGCGGACTACGTCGACCGCCATCTGGTCCCAGTCCACGCCGAGGTCGATGAGGACGTACGTGAAGACACCGTCAAGGGCAGTGGTGACCCGGCGTCCGAGGCCGCGACGATGTCCCAGCGCCCACCGCTGGGCGAGGATCGACGACCGCTCGCCATCGTGGGGATGAGCGGACGATATCCGATGGCCGACGACCTGTCGGAGTTCTGGACGAACTTGGTCGACGGCAGGGACTGTGTCAGCCCCATCCCTGCAGACCGTCCCGGCTGGGAGAAGTACGAGGAGGTGGCGCGCCAGAGACTGGGGGAGGAGTCGTACCCCAGCTGGGGCGGTTTCATCGATGGGTATGACGCCTTCGAGCCCGAGTTCTTCAACATCTCTCCCCTCGAAGCGCGTTTCCTGGATCCCCAGGAGCGCCTGTTCATCGAGACAGCATGGCAGTGCATCGAGGATTCGGGCCACACACCAGAGACGATCACGCGCGGGGCCGCGGGTGATTCCAGGGGGCGCGTCGGCGTCTTCGTCGGGGCGACGTACAACAACTACCAGATGTACGCCGCCTCCCAGCTGGAGCACGGCGACTGGCTCCCCGTCAACTCGCAGACGTTCTCGCTGGCGAACCGCGTTTCGTATCTCATGAACTTCGCGGGGCCCAGCCTCACCGTGGACACGGCATGCTCGTCCTCGCTCAGCGCCATCCACCTGGCGTGCGCGGCGATCCGGCGGAAGGAATGCGACGCCGCGATCGCGGGGGGAGTGAACCTCACCCTGCATCCGTCGAAGTACGTCACGCTTGCGGAGTCTGGCTTCATCGCGGGCGATGGGCGCTGCCACTCGTTCGGCGAGGGCGGCGATGGCTACGTGCCGGCAGAGGGCGTCGGGGCGGTACTGATCAAGCCCCTCTCGCAGGCGCTCGAGGACGGTGACCACGTATACGCGACGATCCTGGGGAGTGCCATTAACCATGATGGTCACACGTTCGGGTACAGTGTGCCCAACCCCGTCGCTCAGACCGAGGTGATCTCGGCGGCGTTGGCTGATGCGTCGGTGACCAGCGACACCATCAGTTACGTGGAGGCGCACGGCACGGGGACCAGCCTTGGTGATCCGCTGGAGATCAGGGGTCTGGTCGGAGCCTTGGGGGACGCCAACGACAGGCCGTCCCGCTGTGCGATCGGTTCCGTCAAGTCGAACATCGGTCATGCCGAGGCGGCTGCGGGAATCGCTCAGATGCACAAGGTCGTCCTGCAGTTGACCCACGCGCAGATGGTTCCGACGCTGATCCACTCGGACAATCTGAACCCGAACATCGACTTCGACAGTGCAGGTTTCACGGTGCAGCGCTCACTGGGACCATGGCCAATTGCGGGGAGAGGCGGCCGCAGACGGGCCGGGGTGAGCTCCTTCGGGGCCGGCGGCGTCAACGTCCACGTGATCGTCGAGGGGGCGCCCAAGCCAGTGGAGGACCGACGGCTGCGGGGCGACGGCCCCGTGGTTCTCGTCCTGTCAGCCAGGACCCCGTCTGCGCTGAGGAGTGCAGCATCGAGGTTGGCCGAGCATCTCAGGGGCGTGGGGCCGAGCGAGGGGGATCTCTCGTCGATCGCCTGGACCCTCCAGGACGGTCGGCGATCGCTGAAGCACAGGCTCGCCCTCCTGGCGAGCGACCCCAAGGCAGCCGCCGAGACTCTGGAGAGCTTCGCCCGGGAGGGCCGGGAGTCCAATGATCTTCGGGTCACCGAGGTTGGGTCCCCCCGCTCAGGTGCCGGGGACGGGGGACCGCGCGATCCTGACACGGACCGAGGGGAGTCGGCGCGGGGCCTCGCGAGCGACCTGGCCGGGCGGTGGCTCCGTGGAGAGGAACCTGACTGGCGTCAGCTCTACCCCCACGGAACGCCCGGGCGGGTGCCGTTGCCGACCTACCCTTTCGAGCGCGTGTCGTACTGGATCGTCGATCCCTTCGATGCGTCACGGCCGAGCGGCTCCGAGCCGACCGCCCCCGCGCCGCTGGCGCCTCATGCCGAGGCTGTGAGCGCCCCCGGTGCATCGTCCGATATCGGCACTGGGCTCAAGGGCGAGCTGTCGGACGCCACCGAGGGCGAGCGCGGTCAGATCCTGACCGTGTACCTCGGCGAGAAGGTCGCCGAACTGCTCGAGATGCCGGATCCTTCCCGCGTGGATGGTCGCAGCGGCTTCTTCGAGATGGGAATGGATTCCGTGCTCGCCACGAGGCTGGTGAACCAGGTCGAGCTGGACCTTGGCATCGTCCTGCATGCGAATGCCATGTTCGACCATCCAACGATCGAGGAGCTGGCAGCGGAGCTCTCCCGGACGTGGTCGAGCGCCACGGCTCCGTTGGAGGAGGGGCGGGATGAGCTCGTGGACGACTCGGCTCTGGAGCGCGTCATCTACACCGCGAACTGGGTGACGTCGGAGGTCGCGGCCCCCAACCACGATCTGCCCACGGGACCGCTGGTCATCCTTGACGCGGATGACGCAGTGCGAGAGTACATCCTTGCGCGTGGGATGTGGCCGGGTCAGCCGGTGGTCCTCGTCCTTGCCGGGAACTCATATGCGCGATGTGACCAGTCCACCTTCAGGATCGGGCGCGACGAGCCGGACGATCTTCGACGGCTCTTCGACGATCTGGGGACGATGCCCGACGTCATTCTCGACCTCCGCCCCACCAGGACGGTCCACGCCGATGGCGCGGAGGGGGAATGTTCGTTCCCCGCATTCCACCTGGTGCAGGCCGTCGTCAGGTCTCGCCCCACTCGCCCTGTGGACATCGTCTACGCCCACGTGTTCGATGGCACGCCTGATCCCGTCCATGAGGGGTTCGGTGGCTTTGGTCGTGCGGTCAGGCACGAGAGTCCCAACGTGGTGGTTCGCACGCTGGGTCTGGACACCGCTCATGTGGACGATCGCGTCTCGTTCATCGCCGAGGCCTGCCTGCGTGAACTCGGTGGTGACTCAGCCGAGCACGAGGTCCGGTACCGTTGGGGGCAGCGGTGGACACGGTCGCTCAGGCAGACGAACGTGGCCGAATCATCGTCGCCAGAGATCCGCCTCGATGGGGGCGGCACCTGCGTTATCACCGGAGGAGCAGGTGGCCTGGGGCGGATCGTTGCCCGGCACTTGGTCAACCTTGGCGTCAAGCGATTGGTCCTGACCGGCAGGTCAGCTCAGGACGGGCGCCACGTCACCCAGATCGAGGAACTGCGGCGGCTGGGAGCCGAGGCCAGCTACGAGTCCATCGACGTGACCGACCGAGCGGCGGTGTCCTCGCTCATGCAGTCGGTTCGGAACCGGGGGCCCATCACCGGTGTCATCCATGCGGCCGGCGTCTTGGACGACGGGATGCTCCTGACGCGGACCGCACAGCAGATGCACACGGTGATCGATCCCAAATTGGCCGGTGCACTCAACCTCGACGCGGCCACGTCGGAGGATCGGCTCGACTTCTTCGTGGTCTTCTCGTCGATGGCGTCCGTGGGTGGAAATCCCGGACAGACTGACTACGCCTTCGCCAACCGGTTCCTGGGTTCATTCGCTGCTGCTCGCGAGGAACTCCGGATCGACGGTCGACGCCATGGGCTCAGCCGTGCCCTCATTTGGCCGACATGGCGCGATGGCGGCATGGAGCTGGACGAGCAAACCCGCGAAACGATGCGAAGGCGGTTGGGCGTCGCTCAGCTCACCACCGGATTGGGCCTGAGGACCTTCGACGTCGCACTCGCCGGGGATGCGGCCGAGGTCGGCGTCGTGGTCGCCGACATGGAACAGTTGTCGGCCCTGTTGCCCATCGAGCGGGCCCAAGAGACGCCACCGAGCCAAGCACAGTCCGAACTCGCCAAATTGCTCGATGAGTTGGACTCAGGTTGGTGAGCCCTGCAATCCCCGACCCCCACCCCTGCCGAGCACCGACGAAAGGAGACCAGCGTGCAAGACGAGACATTGATCCGACGGGCACTGCTGACGATTAAGGAACTGAGGAATGAACTCGAAGCGGCGAGGTCCCGGGGCACCGAGCCGATCGCGATCTCAGCGATGGCATGCCACTTTCCGGGTGGGGTCTCCAATCCCGACGAGTACTGGGATCTGGTCGCCTCGGGCAGGGATGCCATCTCACGAGTGCCCGCCAATCGCTGGAGCGCCGAAGCGTATCTGGACACAGATCCGGATGCTCCCGGAAAGACGTACGTCGCCGATGGCGGTTTCCTTGCCGATGATCTCTACCGGTTCGACCCCGCGTTCTTCTCGATCTCGGACGCGGAGACACGCGAGATGGACCCCCAACATCGACTCCTGCTGACGACCAGCTGGGAGGCCTTGGAGTCTGCGGCGCTGCCTTCCGATCGACTGCCCGGGCATCGCATCGGCGTGTACGTCGGTGCGACGGCCTCCGAGTACGCCACCTTGCCCCGCAACACGGACATCGGTCCCTATGCGGCCACGGGCTCAGTCATGAGCGTCGCCGTGGGCCGGATCTCACACACCCTGGGCCTGAGCGGTCCGGCGCTGGCCGTCGACACCGCATGCTCGTCGTCGCTGGTGGCGGTCCACTTGGCGGTCGGGGCGTTGCGCAGCGCGCAGATCGATGCGGCCCTCGTGGGCGGGGTCAATGCGCTGCTTTCCCCAGCGCCATTCGTGATGCTCTCGAAGATGCACGCGCTATCCCCGGATGGCCGGTGCAAGGTCTTCGACGAGGCGGCTGACGGCTACGTGAGGTCGGAGGGGTGCGGCATGGTGGTCCTGCGCCGACTCAGCGACGCCCAGGCGGACGGATCACCGATTCTCGCGGTCATTCGCGGCACCGCGATCAACCACGATGGGCACAGCAGCGGCGTCACCGTCCCCAACGGAGCAGCCCAGCGTCGACTCATCTCTGAGGCGCTCGAATCGGCACAATTGGAGCCCGAGCAGGTCGATTACCTCGAGGCGCACGGCACGGGGACCCCTCTAGGTGACCCGATCGAGGTACGTGCGGCCTTGGAGTCCTACGCGAGCGAGCGCAGGAAGGCCCCGCTGTTGGTGGGGTCGGCCAAGTCCGTCGTCGGGCATCTGGAAGCAGCGGCGGGCGTCGCCGGACTGATCAAGGCGGTTCTGTCGTTGCGGCACGCGCAAGTGCCACCGAACGTGCACCTCACGAAACTGAACTCCCGGATTACGGCCGATGTCTCCTCGGTCAGGTTTCCCACGGTCCTGGAGCCCTGGCCGGACACGGCTGTCCGAGCGGCCGGGATCAGTTCCTTTGGGTTCAACGGCACGAATGCCCACATAATCATCACCCAGGCCGACGAGAACGATGATGCTGCGGCGGACGAGCCCGGTCACAGGACCGCCTATCCTCTGGTGATGTCGGCTCGTGCGGATGAACCGCTGGCCGAGAGCATGCGCCGGCTCCTCTTATACGTGGAAGCCCAGCCCGAGACCTCGCTGGCGAGCCTGTGTCGAACCATGTGCGAAGGGCGCGTCCAGCACAGGGTCCGGCGGGGATTCTGCGTCAAGTCGATCGACGACGCCGTGCGGCAGCTAACCGATGCCATCGACAGGGGGCGTTCCAGCCGAGGCGCAGGCGGCAACATCGCCATGGTCTTCGGCGGTCACCTCGAGGCGCCCTCGGCCATCCTCGACGAGCTCGCCACTGAGTCGGTGTTTGTCGACACCTGGAACCAGGTTGCCCAGTGGCTGGACGCCCATCAGCAGGCGGGCGTCGACGGCTCGTGCGACGAGCTGCTGACGCGGGCGGCGCAGGACTTTGCCGCTCAGTTGGGCGTCGCTCGATTGTGGACATCTTGGGGCATTCGACCCGCAGCCGTCCTCGCCGAAGGGGACGGCGACATCCCCGCAGCCGTGGTGGCTGGCCTGCTCACCGAGGACGAGGCCCTGGCGATTCTTGCCCAGAGGCATGGCCAGGGGCCTGTGGTGGACGTTGAGTTGCGCCCCGCGCAAGTGCGTTTCATCTGCGCCGACGGTCGTGCCCAGACCGGCGCAGACTCGTGGAACCAGCCATGCCCACCTCTGGACGTCGCAGCGCAGATGACCGCACTTCTCGGACGCGGTTACAGGGCCGTGGTCTACGTGTCCGGCCGCGAACTGGGCGGAGCTGGGACGGACACGGTCGTCGTCGCATCGGCGAGCGGAGCGGAGGGTGCCTGGGAGCTGCTGTCCAGTGGTGTCTCGCGCCTGGCCCAGGAGGGGTGGGACATGGACTGGCAGCGGTTCTTCCAGACCGTGCCCGCGCGAATGCTCAATCTGCCGACCTACCCCTTCCAGTACCGGCTCTTCCTCGAGGATCCGGTGGCGGTCGCCGACGGCCAGACCCAGGAGACGGTCCCGGGTTCCCTCGTCGCGTCGCCGCTGCCAACCCGACAGGTCGAGGCTCGCATCAACACTTGGCTGCTTCCCGAGATCGCGGACACCGGTGGCCTGTTCCACATCGGCTACTACACCCGCATGGTCGAGCACGCACTGCGTGAACTGGGCATGGTCGGTGACATGATCGTGGAGGATTTCACGTTCGTGAAGGCGCTCCACATCTCCGGGACGGACGACCGCCTCGTGCAGATGGTGATGGGGAGCCCTGACGACCAGGGCAAGCAGCCGTTCGAGTTCCACAGTCGAGAGGCGAACGGTGACGTGTGGGAGCTCCACGCCCGAGGCACCGTCCATGCGCGTCACGTCCCCATGCGTCCGAAGGTCACCAGCGAGGGCCGCCAAGAGGTCATGGACCAGTGCCCGCAGACTTTGGAGGGCAGCGACTTCTACCGGGACTACGCCGCTCGTGGATTCGAAGTGGGGGCCTCGGTGAGGCTGGTCAAGGAGGTGCGGATCGGCGCGCGGCAAGCGCTGGCCAGGATCCGCACGCGGGCGTCCGAGGGTGCGGCGGCCGCGCACCTGTCGCCGGGGTTCTTCGATGCCTGTGCACAACTGGCCATGATCGCAGGCAGGGACCAACTGGCCGACGACGACCTTTACATCACTGTGGACATCGCCCACTTCGAGGTTCCCGACCGACGTTGGGGAGAAGAGGTCTGGTGCCATCTGTGGGCCGTCGATGACCAGGAGGCCGGATCCATCTCCGTCGACTTCGACGTGTACGACGGCAGCGGCAACTACATGACCCGGTGTCAAGGAATGCGGCTGCGTGTCATCCCCAAGGAACTGACCGGCGAAGTCGCGGGGGTGCCTGGTGACGACGGCACCGTCGTGGACGCGAGGGCGGGTGGGCTCAGCTCCGAGGCGGACGAAGAACTGGAGTCGCGGATTCGTGGCCACCTCGTCGCGGTCGTCCAGGACATCCTCGGCAACGGGGACGGCGATGTCCCCCTCGACGTCTCCTTGGCGGAATTGGGATTGGAATCGCTTGCCGCGCTTGAACTGCGCCGATCCGTCAAGAACGAATTTGGCGTCCAGCTCTCGCTGGAACTGCTCATCCAAGGACCCAGCATCGAGAGTCTGGGTGCGTCGATCCTGAGGATCATCAACGGCGCCGATGACAGTGGTTCCAGAGATGAAGCGGACGAGCAGGTCTCGTGGCACTCCGGCGAGTATTCGACGCAGCCCGGCGACTGGCTGGCCCATGAGCGTCTGACCGCGGCACCGCGCGCCCGGCTCTTCTGCATTCCCTACGGCATCAAGGGCGCATCGCTGTACGCCTCGTGGAAGAGCCTGTTGCCCGACGACATCGACGTGTGCCCCGTGCAGTTCCCCGGGAAGGAGGGCAGAATCAACGAGCGCCCCATCTCCGAGATGGATGAAGCGGTGGGTGCGCTCGAGCAGGTGCTCGCTGGCTACATGGATCGGCCCTTCGCGATCTATGGGCACAGTGTGGGGGCCTTGGTGGCCTTCCGGTTGGCCCATCGTCTTGCCGAGCGATCCGACGGGTTGCTGCGGCACTTGTTCGTGGGGGCATTCTCGTCGCCGTCGATCGGGTCCAACCCCGTCTATGACCGCGTGGTCGAATCCTTCCAGGAATTCGGTTTCGATACGCTCCCCGAGGTGGAGGAGTTGATCCAGATGCCGAAGGATCGGTCCCAAGAGTACGAGGACTACATCAGTGAGAGCTTCGGAATCGAGGTCAATGACGAGATGCGCGATGCACTCAAACCCGTTGGGTACTCGGACTTCCGGCTTGTGCACACGTATCAGTTCGACCCCGACGAGGAGCGTCTGACGATTCCTATCGCTGGCTACCACGGTCGCCGCGACACGTTCGTGGTCGAGGAGGAGATGCGCGCTTGGGAGGGGTTGACCAGCGGCTCCTTCGCATTGCGCGTGTTCGAGGGCGACCACTTCTTCCTCCACCACGACCAGAGCGAGCAGGAGTTGCTGGACGATCTTCGTGACCGCTTGTACTCAGTCTCGTGAAGGCGGCCCGGCCACGCCGGACCCCTTTGTCAGTGTCGCGGCGTGAGCGACGTGCGCGAAATGCTTGGGAGCTACCGATACATCGGCGGCGATTCCGGCGATGGTGAAGCCCCGATTTCGCTGGGGCGCAGCGTGCCGTCGGGGGAGAGATCGAGGACCCGGTCGAGTCCGAGCCGGGACAGCAGGTGACGGTCGTGGCTGACGATGATCAACGCACCGCGGTACGAGCCGAGGGCGTCCACGAGCTGGTCGACGGAGTCGAGGTCGAGGTTGTTGGTCGGCTCGTCGAGGACCAGCAGCTCCGGTGGCGGCACGGCCAGCAGGACGCGGGCGAGCGCGACCCGGAAGCGCTCGCCGCCCGACAGCGTCCTGGCGGGTCGGTGGATCGCGTCGCCGCGCAGCAGGAATCGGGCGAGCCCCTCGTAGGTGTCGTGGGGGAGTCGCTGTGGTGCCGCCCCGCTGACCAGTTCGAACGCTGACTTGGCGTCGTCGAGGGCGAGCCGCTGGTCGAGGTAGCCGATGCGGTCGGTGAGCAGACGTCCGGACGCCGCTGGGCGAGGGTTCGCTTGACTTATGCCGAGCAGCGTCCGCAGCAGCGTCGTCTTCCCGACGCCGTTGCCACCCACCAACGCCCATCTCTCGGGCGCGGCGAGGACGAACCGGCGGCCGTCAGACCTGACTCGTGCCGGTTTAGTGCCCTGGGGGTGTTAGGCTGCTGAGAATTTTTCGTGCGGTTTTTGTATGTTGAGGGTGGGCGGTTAAGTGATGGCCATTGATGGTGATGGTGATTTCTTGTAGGCCGCGTAGTTCTTGGATGATTCTTTTGATGCTCATCCCGGTGGCGTTCTGGAGATGGCGGGCGACGGCCAGGGCGGCGGTGACGATGGTCAGGTGGGCCTCGGTGGCGTCGCGGGTGTGGTGGAGGACGGGGCGGGCGGCCAGGTCGTGCTTGCTCGTGGGGAATGACTGCTCGACGTGCCACAGCTCGTGGTAGGAGGTGATCACCTCCTGGGCGGGCATGGTGCTGGCGGGGATGCTGGTGACACAGCCCTTGAGACCGGCCAGGCTCCGGGCCCGGGCGATGCGGTCCTCGTCCAGGACCTGGTTGCCGGCGCGGATGGTGACGAACCGGGTGGTCTTGGCGCGCCTGTTGCCGTTGACGACGTCCCGGGCTCGTTCCACCTGGGCGTCTAGGGTGTGGTGAGGTGCCTGGTGTTTCTTGGACAGTGGTGGAAAGAGTACTGTTTTGAGAGATGAGGTATAATCTGATTATGTCGGCACAGAGACTCAGTAGTGAGCTCAAGGAGCAGGTGGTCCTTGAGGTAGTCGAGAAGGACCGGACTATCGCGGAGGTGGCGAGGTCCTGCGGGCTGGTTCCTTGGGGCGGTGGGGAACTGGGTCAGGAGATGGCGGAAGGACCACTCGGAGTCTGTGGACTCCGAGGTCGGTGCGGAGCAGTCGGCGGAGAGCAGGAGGCTGCGCGCCTGGCTGCGAGAGGCCAGGAGTGGGGAAGCGAGCTCCGAGAAAAGCGGCTTCCTTACCTTCGCCCAGAGGGTCCCGGTAGGCGCCCGGTACGCGCTGCGTCCACCGCGGTAGACAGGA